>CAZFKC010000052.1:0-34858 GCA_964519175.1 uncultured Nannocystaceae bacterium | reverse complement strand
GTCGCCAAGGCCGTCGCCGAGGCCCTCGGCTGGAGAGCGGGACATGGGCGAAGCCTGCTACAACTGGGCTCCCGTGTCGGCCCCGCTCACCGTCCAGCCAGCGTCGGTCTTCCAGCGCCGCCGTGCCGCGCTCGCACGCGCGCTCGGCTCGCGCGCGGCCCTCGTGTTCGCGGGGGGACGACGCGCCCGCAACTACGCGGCGAACCCGTATCCCCTGCGCGTCGACAGCCACTTCCTCTACCTGGTCGGGGCCCAGCTCGCGGACTGCGTGCTGCTCGTCGCGCCCGGCAAGTGCGAGCTGTTCGCGCCCGAGCCCGCGCCGGACGACGCGCTCTGGCACGGCGCGGTGCCGGGCTTCGCGGAGATCGCCGCGGCGATCGGGGTCGATCGCGTCCGTCCGCTCGGCGAGATCCACGTCGAGATCGGCCTGCGCGGCGCAGAGCACATCGCCACCTTGCCATCGCTCGACCCACACACCCGCAGCCGTCAGCGTGCGTGGCTCGTGCGTTCGTGGCCCGACGACGCCTCGACCCACGTCGATGCGCTCGCCCACGTCGATCTCGAGCTCGCCGACGCGATGATCTCGCTGCGACTCGCCCACGACGCCGATGCGCTCGCGATGATCCGCACCGCGATCGAAGGCACCACGCGCGCGCACCTGGCCGGCATGGCGGTGACGCGACCAGGGCTGTTCGAGCACGACGTGCGAGCCGCGATGGAGCGCGAGCTCGTCGCCTCCGGCATGGAGTGTGCCTACGGCAGCATCGTCACCGTGCACGGCGAGATCCTGCACAACGGCAGCTACCACCGGCAGCTCGCGGCGGGCGACCTGCTGCTCGCCGACGTCGGTGGCGAGCACCACGGCTGGGCCAGCGACGTCACGCGCACGTGGCCGGTGTCGGGCCACTTCTCGCCGACGCAGCGCGCGCTCTACGACATCGTGCTCGCCGCGAACGAGGCCGCGATCGCGCGCGTGCGCACGGGCGTGCGCTATCGCGAGGCCCATCTGGCCGCCGCGCGCGTGCTGGCCCGCGGCCTCGTCGACGAACGCATCCTCCGCGGCGATCCCGACGGACTCGTCGAGCGCGGCGTGCATGCGCTCCTGTTCCCGCACGGGGTCGGGCACCTGCTCGGGCTCGACGTGCACGACATGGAAGACCTCGGCGATCGGGCCGGCTACGCGCGCGGGCGCACCCGCAGCCCGCAGTTCGGGCTCGGCTATCTCCGGCTCGATCGCGACCTGCAGCCGGGCATGGTGGTGACGATCGAGCCGGGCCTCTACCTCGTCGATGCGATCCTCGACGACGAGGCGCTGGCCGGCCCGTTCATCCGCGATCGTTCGTTCGATCGCGAACGCCTGCGCGACTTCGCGGACGTGCGAGGCATTCGCATCGAAGACGATGTGCTCTGCACACCCACCGAACCGGTCGTGCTCACGGCCGCGATCCCCAAGGCGGCCGACGAGGTCGCCGCCCGCGTGGGTCGCGGGCAAACGTGATAGGCTCGGCGTCTCCATGCGCGTCCCTGCCCTCGTCCTGGCCGCCTGCACCGCGCTCGTCGTGTCGTGCACGGACGATCTGAACGCGCCGTTCAACTACGAGCTCGCCACCGACAGCGACAGCGCCACCACGGGCGACCCGCTGCAGGTCGATTGCAGCGAGCTCGGCAGCGCGGCGGTCGGCGCCACGTACATGCGCTCGATCGGCGCGAGCGGTGGCGAGCCGCCCTATCAGTTCACCGCGACGATGTTGCCCGACGGGCTCGCGCTCGACGCGAGCACCGGCGCGCTCTCGGGCGTGCCCACCACGGTCGGCAGCGCGATGATCGACGTCACCGTCACCGACGCGAACGACGGCTCGGGCACCGCGACCTGTCCGCTCGACATCGGCCCGCAGCTCGCGGTCACGCCGCTCGCGCTCGATGCCGTGCCCTACTGCCTCACCGGCGGCGACACGCTCGTGGCCCACCTCGTGCCCGGCACGGGCGACGGCACCCCGATCACCTGCGACACGCCCGGTGGCTCCGGCAACGGCAGCATCCCGGCGGGCGTCTCGATCGATGCGAGCACCTGCGCGGTCGTCGGTACCACCACCGAGACGCGGCTCGGCACGTGGGCGTTCATGGTGCGCGGCACGCAGTCGGGCGCCGAGGTGTACATCCCCTACTGCGTCACGCAGGCGACGCCGGCACCGGGCACGTTCGGCATCGTCGTCGATCACACCGGTGCGACGGATCAGACGCTCGTGCCGCTCATGCGCACGTTCAACCCCGACGGCTCGCTCATGGTCGGCGGTGGCGACGACCCGCTGTTCACGATCACCGACCCGGGCATCTGCCCCGGCAACTTCTGCTCGTACGGCTACAACTACTTCATCAACGCCTCGCCGTTCGACGCCGACACCGTCGATCTCGAGATGAGCGCGCTCGTGCGCGACATGATGGACCAGCCGATCGGCTTCGAGCACCGCTTCAGCATCGCGGGGCCGGTGGTGCCCGACGAGCTGAAGATCCGCCCCTGGATCGTCAACCTCGATCTCGACTACTGCCTGTCGCCGAACATGGCGGATTGCGACGGCGCGGCGATCGGCGCCAACGCCAACGGCTTCCTCGAGTTCTCGGTCATCATGGTCCCGATGCCGCCGTGAGCCCGGCCCCGCAGAACCTCCGTGACGAGCGCATCGCACGGGTCATCGATCGCGACGTCGCGCCGCTGTGGCACGACCGCTTCGCGCGGATGATCTGGCGCCATCTCGGCGGCGATCTGTCGTCACGACCCTACGGACCCGAGGGGCCGCAGCTCGTGCTCGACGTCTGCTGTGGTGCCGGGCGCACCACCGCCGAGGTGCTCGAGCGCTTCCCCGGCGCGCGCGTGATGGCGATCGAGCCCGACCCGACGCTGCGCGAGCTCGCGAAGGCGCGCACCTCGGAGTGGAAGGATCGCGTGTACCTGAAGGCCGGCGAGCTGGCCGACATCGCGACGCTGCCCGCCGCGAGCTACGACCTCGTGATCGCGAACCTCGTGCTCGACGAGCTCGCCCACACCACCGAGGTGCTGCGCGAGCTCGTGCGCGTCACGAAGCCGGGTGGGCAGGTGTTCGCCACGCTGCCGCTCGAAGGCACGTGGGCCGAGGCCGAGGATCTCTACCGCGAGGTGCTGCGCGACGCGAAGCTGAAGGACGTCGTGCGACGGCTGCGTCGGCTCGCCGGGCTGCGACCCACCGGGTTCGAGCTCGCGAAGGCGCTCGGCGACGTCGGCATCCGTCCCGATCACTTCGTGATCGAGCAGGACCGCTTCGAGCTGCTGTTCTCGAGCGGGCGCGAGTTCCTGTTCTCGCCCGTGGTCGAGCTGGGCCCGCTGCGCCTGTGGAAGTCGATCATCGGCGAGTCCGGCAAGCCGCAGGAGCTGTTCTGGCGGCTGAAGGAATCGATCGACACCTACTTCGCCGGCCACGTGCTCGCCGTCACCGTCGTCGCGGGGCTGGTGCGCCTGCGCGTGCCGGTATCCGGTGCGGCCGCGGCCCACGGCGCCGCGGAGACGGCGGGTGAGTACTGGCGCCGCTGGCCCGAGCTCGACGCGCTCTGGCAGGCGCGCGAGCGGCTCGAGCGCGCTGCGATGCTCTCGCCGCCCGCCGATCTCGACGTCGACATCGACATCGACACCGAGGCGCCGAGCGAGCCCGAGCAGCCGCGCATCGTGCTCGGCGATTCCTCGGCCTCGCAGTCGTCGATGTCGCTGTCCGCCGAGGATCAGGCGATCTTCGCGTTGCTCGAGCAGCCGCTTCCCGTCACGCGGAACAACGAGGAGCTCGATGCGCTGCTCGACCAGGTGCTCGAGTTCGCCGTTCCCCGCGACGAGGTCACCGAGCTCGAAGAGGACGAGCTCGAGGAGGAGCCCGGTGACGAAGAGCCACCGCGGCGCGCCGGCGACACGCTGCAGCGCATCCGCGCGTTGATCCCTCCTCCGCCCACGATCCCGCCGCCTCTGCCGGGTCGCAAGCCGCGTTAAGCGGCGAGCGGCTGGCCCTGGGTGCTATCCTGCCGCACATGGCAAAGCGGCAGCGGAGAGCCGATGTGATCGCGCTCGGACGGACCGAGCGGGCGAGCGAGCCGCGTTGGGATACCGCGCTCGCGCAGCTCGTCGGGCTCGACGCCGACGGTCGCCCGCGCGTGCTGCTCGACGCGCGCGAGCAGGTCTGCGCGGGGGCCACGGTGTCGCTGTCGGCCCGTGATGCGGGGCGCGCGGTCACCGTCGCGTTCCTCGGCGGCGACGCCGAGCGCCCGATCGTCACAGGGCTGCTGCAGGCGACCGGCGAGCCCCGCGAGCGCCCGGCCAAGCTCGAGCTCGACGCGAAGGAGCTCGAGCTCGTCGCCGACAAGCAGATCACGCTGCGCTGCGGCAAGAGCTCGATCGTGCTGACCCAGGACGGACGCATCGTGATCCGTGGCGAGCACCTGCTCAGCCGCGCGACCTCGGTGAACCGGATCCGCGGCGGCACCATCCAGCTCAACTAGCTCTGGTCACGGGCCGCCCGCGATGCCGCACCCCAAGGTCGACAACGACTCGCTGATCGTGGTGACGCCGCTGTTCCTCGACGACGAGGACGGACGGCCCACGGTGACGGTGGTGCTGCGCGCGTGCTTCGAGATCATGGATCGCGGTGTGCTGGCGCTGATGGAATCGCAGCCGCCGCTGTGTGCCGCCGGCGAGTTCTGGGGCGACCCGGACGTGTCGAGCTACAAGTACGAGCCCGAGGTCGCACCGCTCAAGCTCGCGACCGACGTCGCGGTGATCGCCTCGGCGTGGGCACCGAGTGCCCGGACGACCTCGATGGACGTCGGGATCCAGGTCGGCACGCTGTCGAAGGGGTTGCGCGTGTTCGGCGATCGCGTGTGGTTCTCGGCGGGTGCCGCGGCCGACATGACGAAGCCGCTGCCGTTCGAGCGGATCCCGATCAGCTACGACCGCGCATTCGGCGGGTGGGATCGCACCGCCGCGAATCCGGTCGAGCACGACTACGAGCGTCGCAACCCCAGCGGGCGCGGCTTCCACGGCAAGCACAACCGGATGCGCGAGCAGGAGCTCTTGCCGAACATCGAAGATCCCGCGGCGCCGATCTCCGGGTACCGCGATCGACCGGCGCCGGCGGGCATCGGGTTCACGTCACCGCACTGGCTGCCACGGGCGAGCCTCGCCGGCACCTACGACGCGAAGTGGGCCGAGGACCGCAAGCCGCGGCTGCCGAAGGACTTCGACGCGCGCTACTTCAACGCCGGCTCGCCGGGGCTCGTGGCGCCGGGGTTCCTGCGCGGCGACGAGCCGGTGCACGCGATCGGCATGGTGCCGTCGGGGCGGCTCAGCTTCCGGCTGCCCGCGATCCCGCCGCCGGCCCTGCGCATCGGCTTGCTCGGCGAAGAGGACAAGACGCCCGAGCCGAAGCTCGACACGGTCATCGTCGATCTCGACATGATGCGCGTGACGCTGCTGTGGCGTACGCGATTGCGCGTGAAGGAAGGCGCGAACGATCTGCGGTCGATCGTCGTGCGCTCGCCGGTCGCGGCCGCGTTCCCGCGCAGCCATTCGGCAGCGGCCGGTGTCGCCGCGAACGTCAGGTAGGAGTCAGCGATGGGCATCACGGTCGGCGCGAACTTCCTCTCGATGGTCCACAAGGACAGCGGCGGCGTGGCGCCGAGCTTCCCCGACGTGTGCAAGACGCCGGCCCCCCCGGCCCCGTTCGCACCGATCCCGTATCCCAACATCGCGAAGTCTTCGGACGCCGACAAGGGTGCGAAGAAGGTGAACGCCGACGGCAACCCGGTGTGCACGAAGGACAGCAACTTCAGCACGAGCACGGGCGACGAGGCCGGCACGATGGGCGGCATGGTCTCCGCGAAGACGAAGGGCAAGGCGGAGTTCGTGAACTCGTCGTTCGACGTGAAGGCCGAGGGGACCGGGGTCGTGCGCGCGACGGATCTGATGCTGCACAACGACAAGAACACGCCGCCGTTCCCGCTGGTGCAGGGGCCGGTGATGGCGATGGAGGGCAGCGATCCGGACGAGGACAAGTGCACGCTCTGCGGGGAGCCGCTCGAGTGACGGCGCCTTCGCAGCTGCACGACTCGCTCTACCGCGAGCACCTCGAGGACGCGTCGTTCCTCTTCGAGCAGCGACTGCAGTGGCTCGAGGATCCGACGCTCGAGCTCGCCGACGTCGCACGGCTCGAGGAGCGGCTCGAAGCGCACCTCGACGGGTTGGTGGTCGGGAGCGAGCAGGCGTGGCCGCGCTGCCGCGACGCGCTCGCGCATGGAGACTCCGGCGAGCTGCACGCGGCGATCACGGTGGGTTGCCGCAACGATCGCACCGAGCTGCTCGTTCCGCTCGGCGATCGACTCGCGCGCCACGACGAGTCGGCCCAGCGCGCATCGGGTCTCGCGCTCGCGGCCGAGCTGCCGATGGGATGGTGCGGTGCGATCGCTCCGACTCTGGCGGTGCCATCGCTCCAGCCCGTGATCGCACGTGCGATCGGCTACCGGCGATTCGAGCTCGGTGATGCGCTGCTCTCGGCCACGATGCAGCGCCCGGAGCCGTGGACACTGTGGGCGCTCGGAGAGCTGCGCCATCGGCCCGCTCGCGATCGCCTGCGCGTGCTCGCCGACACCGCGGATGAGCCCTCGACGCGTCGCGCGGCGACGATCGCCGCGCTCAAGCTCGGCCTGCGCGACGTGACCAGCAGCGATCCGATCGTCTGTGCACTGGTCGACGATGATGCGAAGCTCGCCGGCCCGGTCGACGACGACCTGACGGTCGCGCTCGCTCTCCGCGGCGATGCGAGAGCACTCGCGATGCTGACCGAGCTGCTCGGCGAGGACGAGCTGGCTGCGGCGGCCGCGGGCGCACTCGTGCTCGTCACCGGCGCGCACCTCTTCGAGCCGGATGTCGAGCCGGACTTCGCGGAGCTCATCGGCGAGCCCGAGGATCCCACGAAGCCGTCGCGACTGCGCCCGTGCCGCGACGCGGCGGTGTGGCGCGAGCACGTACGCGAGCTCGGTGACGACGCGCCTCGACGCATGGGCGCGCGCGCGACGGTGGCCGCGAGTGCGCAGGGGATCGCGACGCTCGCGGTACCGCTCGAGCTGCGCGGCTATCTGTGTGACGAGCTCGCGATTCGCCACGGAGTCGACGTCGCACTGCGACCCGACATGGGCGCGCGCGTGCAGCTCGCACGGCTCGACCAGCTGCAGCGAGGCGCCGCGTGAGACACACGCCGACCGCGATCGACGTGACGGGCGTCGGTTTGATCTGCTCGGTCGGCCACGACGCACTCACTGCGTGCGCGGCGATTCGCGCGGGCATCTCGCGGCCGTCCGAGCTCGCGGGGAGCTCCGCGTACGATCTCGCGGGCGCGGTGAAGACACCGGTCGTCGGCCACTCGGTCGCGAAGATCACCGACGGATTCGTCGGCACCGCGCGGTGGTTGCAGCTGGCCACGCGCGCATTCGACGACTTGGTGAAGCAGGCTGGCCTGCCGCCGCCGCAAGATCGCGCGTTCTGGTCGACCACTGCGCTGCAGATCTTCGTACCCGACGTCCGGCACGAGAGGTTCGCCCACGACCCGCGGACCCAGCTGCAGTCGATCCGCGCGACGTTCCAGGATCCGCTGGTGCGGCGCCTGCCGTCGACGCTGCGCGCAGATGCGATCTTCCTACAGCCCGCCGATCGGATCGGCATCGCGCTTCTCGCCGAGAGCTGGCGAAAGCTGCTCGACCAACACCGCGTCGCTCGGATGGTCGTGCTCGCGGTCGACTCGTACGCGTGTCCGTACACGATCGATTGGCTCGGGTTCGTGGGTCGACTGAAGGGCGATCTGAATCCAGTCGGGCTCATGCCCGGCGAGGCGGGTGCGGCTCTGCTGCTCGAGCCGAGCGGAAAGCGGGCGAAGGGCGAGCGCCCGGCCTGGGCGCGCATCACCGCGGTCGCCACGGGCCTCGACACCTCGCTCGACGATCCCGACGCACCGGCGCGCGGCCGCGTACTCGCCGACGTGCTGCGCGCGCTCGCGCTCCCGGGCACGGGCGATCTACACCTGGATCTGAACGGCGAGGTGTGGCGCGCGCGCGAGTACGGGAACGCGATGGTTCACCTGGCACCCAACGGACTCGGCGATGTACGGCTGCATCACTGGGCCGCGGAGATCGGCGACACGGGTGCGGTTGCTCCGGTCGTCGGCACGGTGTTGGCGAGCCGCAGCCTGCAGCGAGGGTATGCGCGGGGAAACCAGGCGGTGGTGGCCTGGTCGGCGGAGAGCGGCGAGATCGGCGGCCTTGCGCTCGGCCGTCCAGAAGGAGGGTGAACCGTGTCCGACGACGACGACGACGGCAAGAAGAAGCACGTCATCTACGAGCGCAACAAGGATGCGCACAACCAGGTGGGTGGCTACGAGGGCGGGTCGTGTTGCATCGGACACGAATCGAACTACGTACCGAACAACAGCTGCTCGTATCGGTGGCAGGGCGTCAAACGTGCAACGGGCGACGACAAGGACGAGTACGGTGATCTCACCCCCGGCATTCGCGCGCGACCGCCCGATGTCGCCCAACAGATGAAGGATGCGGGCCTGCTCGTGGGCTTCTCCGGTGGTGTGCAGATCCACCAGACGGAGGGTCACAAGTATCAAGATGTCATCGGCAAGCCGTTTCTCACCGGGTTCTCGCCCTGGTCGAACCAGGTCCACCACCTGCTCCCGAACGCGACGCTGCGCCAGGCGATCGAAGCGACCGCGTCGGGCTATCTACAGGTAGAGGACGCAATGGTGCGCGGCCTCCTCAAGCACAAGTACAACATCAACCTCTGGAAGAACATGATGATCCTGCCCACCGAGGACAAGGTGGGGTGCGCGATCTCGCTGCCGAGCCACCTCGGATCGCACGGAGACTACAGCGATCAGGTGTTCCCGAAGGTCATGCAGATCTTCCGACCCTACAAGGCCGTCGTCCGTGCCATCAAGAACAAGAAGAAGCACCCGAAGCCGAAGGTCGAGAACATCGTCGAGAAGCTCGACTCGCTCGCCATGGACCTCCACACGGCGGTGCTCGGCCCGATGCGAGCCGAGGTCAAAGCACGCTGCGCCCTCGATCCCAAGTCGAACGTCAACATCAAGACGTTCGCGAGCGTCGTGAAGACGAAGCTCGGACTATGAGCGTGCGCAAGTACTGGCGGCTCGTGACGTCGCCGCTCGACAACCCCGACTACTGCTACATCGGCAAGGTGCTGCACGCGGACACCTGTGAGCTCGCGATCTCCGAGGGCGAGGCGGTCACCGGCGAGTACCCGGCCGATCCCTTCACGGTCGAAGCGCACTTCTCTGCGGCGAGCGGCCTGCAACTGCCGAGCCTCATCGGCAACGGCATGAGCCTCGTGGCTCTGCACCGCGACGTGGTGAAGATCTTCGCGAAGGAGCTCGACCTCGGTGAGCACGAGGTCTTGCCGTTCACGCTCGTCAACCACAAGGGCCGCGCCCACAGCAAGGACTACGTGTTCCTCAACCCCGTCGACACGCACGACGTCGCATCTCCCCTGTCGAAGTTCATGCGCTTCGCCGATGGTGAGATCTACGGCTGCGAGCACTGGGTGCTCAGTGCGAAGAAAGTCGTCGACGCACCCGACCTCCTGCGACCCGCCGAAGTCGCGAACGAGTATCTGGTCAGCGATCGCTTGGTTGCACTCGTCGAACGACACGCGCTCACGAACTTCAAGCTCGAACCGGCCGACCTCGTCACATGAGCGGAATCTACCTCCCGTCCGCGATCAGCAACGCGGACTTCAATCTCCCGCGCGGCATCGGTGCGATGCTCCGCGGACCGCTCCAGCCGGCGACGACCATCCACGACATCTGCACGTACTTCCGCCAGCGGGGCGTCGCGCGGATGTTGCTCGAGGGTGTCCCCGACGGCTACCACATCAACTCCATGCAGAGCGCTGCCGCGTTCCTGTTCGAGCTGCGGCGCACGCCCGAGGCCGAGAAGGTCACGAGCTTCATGCGGCCGATCTTCGACGCGGTGAGCTCCGGCTACTGGGACGCGGCGTTGCAGATCGCGGCCGCGAGCCGGCGCACGTGGAACTCCGATCAGGAGTACGAGGACGACTTCCTCTACGCGCTGGGGTGGTTGCAGCTGCTCGAGGGCGCTCCGCCGGAAGAGCTCGAGTCCACGCTGAAGAAGTACCAGCGCGTGCTCGACGGCAACGGCGATCTGCGGCTCGATCTGCTGCGCGCGCTGGTCGATCGCAACGCGGCCGACTTCGACACCGCACTGCGTGCGCTGCTCGAGAAGCGCAAGCGCGAGGCCGACGAGTTGGCCGCGAGCGGCGGCATGCCGGTCGACACCGCCGCGTGGATCCAGAACTTCGCGCTCGAGGGTGTCGCGTTGCTGAAGCTCGCCGAGCGCCTCGGCATCCCCACCGCCACCGATTACCTGCACTGCCCCGAGATCGTGCGGCCCGATAGCCCGTTCGTCTTCGATCCCAACGCCTGGCGGTCCGCCGCGTTCAGCCCCATGCGGAGGCCCACGCCGTGAGCAATGCGCCGTGGGATGTGCTCGAGGAGCATCTCGAGCGGGCGGGCGAGCTGCTCGAGCAGTGGCACGCGGTGCAGGATGCGGCGAGCTTCACCGTCGACGAGCTGCAGTCCGTCTACGAGCACCGGCTCTTCGCGCACCTCGATGCGCTCGACGTCGGCGGTGCGCCCGTGATGCAGCGACTGCTCGAGCCCGCGCTCGTCGATCCCGAGTGCGCGCCCGCGAAGGCTGCTGCCGTCGCGCTCGCGCTCTTCGCCTCGCCCACGCGCACGCACGCCCCCGCCCTGCTCGAGCGCCTGCCGAGTCTGCCCGAGCCCGTGCGCATCGGCGTGCTACAGGCGCTCGCGATCTGCGAGCGTCACGACCTCGGGCGTGCGATCGGGCAGGCGCTCGCCGCCGGCGATCCTCCCCTACAGGCCGGCCTCGTCGAGGTCGTCGCCGTGCGTGGCGAGGACGTGCAGGGCGCGATGGACTCGCTCTTGCTCTCCGAGGACCCGGCGATCCGCGGCGCTGCGCTACGCGCTGCGCGATGGGGCGACCGCCGGCTGCAGCCGTGGATCGAGCGCGCGCTGCAGTCGCCCGACGCCACCGTCCGCGACGCCGCGTTGCCGGCCGGGCTCGTGATGGGCTCGGAGCACGCCTGGCAGCTCACCAACGATCTCGCGGCGAGCAAGGAGCCCGTGCACCACGAGGCGATGACCGCCGTCGCGATGCTCGGTGATCTCCCCTCGGTCGGGAAGCTCGCCGCCCGCACCACGCACGCAGCGTCGCGCGCCGACGTGCTGTGGGCGCTCGGCTTCTCCGGCCGCGTCATCGCGGCCGATGCGTGCCTGCCGTGGCTCGGCGACGACGCCGTCGGTCCGCTCGCCGGCGAAGCGTTCGCCGCGATCACCGGCATCGACACCACCGATCGCACCTGCTGGAAGCTCGCCGAGCCCGAGCCGCCGACCGACGACGACGCACTGCCTGCGCCCGCGCCCCCGGCCCCACGCGAGCTACCCGTGCCGATCGCCGCCGGCATCACGCGCTGGTGGACCGAGCACCGCAAGCGCTTCGCGCCCGATCGGCGCTACATCCTCGGGCGACCCGCCGACCAGAGCAGCCTCGCCGACGCGCTGCGTCACGAGTCGCTGCGGCGTCGACACCTGCGTGCGTTCGAGCTGCTCGTGCGCACGCGCGGGCTCTTGCGCGTGCACACGCGGATGCTCGCGCAGCAGCAGCTGCGCGAGCTCGCGTCGGCGGGCGGCTGGCCGCGGATCGATCTCGACCGGCCGTTCGCGCGGATCGGCTGATCGTCACTCCGGCGGGCAGAGCTGCTGGCTCTCGCTCGCGTCCAGCGTCGAGAGGCAGAGGTTGCCGGCCGTGACGGTGCACCCGTCCGACGCCGCGAGTCCGCTGCCGGTGCGCTCGAAGAGCGCGTAGAAGCCCGGGCCCGAGTCGGCGTGCGGCTCGACGATCGCGTACGACTCCGCCTGCAGGCCGACGATCGCGAACTGCACGGTCGAGTCGATGCTCTCGCCCTCGGCGAGCAGCCGGAAGCCCGCACCGTCGGTCGCGTGCTGCAGCGCGCAGTCGTGCGCGGCCTGCCAGTCCGCGACGGGATCGGCGAGCAACACTGCGCCGCAGTCGTCGACCGGCGCGTCCTTGCTGGCCTGCGCGCGCTGGTCGACGTAGTCGGGGAACGGTAGCGCGCAGGGGTTGTCCGGGCTGCAGTTCATCGCGCACGGTCCCAGGCTCGCATCGTCGGCGGGGATCCAGTCGCCGACCGGTGTGCCCGATCCGCAGAAGACGTCGTTGATGCCGAACACCTCGAACGTCGTGCCGCCGTCGACGAGCCGCGCGACCGGAGTGTCGAGCACCAGCGGCTCGGGCCCGATCGAGCACGGCTGCGACGCGCAGCCCGGATCGAAGCCACGCTGGATCGTCAGGCAGCGCGGCTCCGCGTCGGACAGCTCGCAGCTCTGGGTGCCCTCGTCGATGCTCAGCAGGTGGACGTCGATCCACTGGCAGAACTGCTCGTCACCTTCGCCGCGCACGACTTCGGGCGCGCTGCCGCACTCCTCTTCTTCGAAGTAGCCGTTGCACCAATCCACCGGGATCCGATCGAGCGGCAGGCACACGTTGCGCTGGAAGCCCGACGCATCCGCCGAGCAGCCGCAGAACGGCTCGCCGTCGCGATCCTCGTCGGCGCACGACAGCCCGCTCGTGCCTGCGGGCACGCACGCCTCGCCGTCGGCGCAGTCCTCCGCGCCGTGGCAGGTCGGACGCAGGCAACAGTTCGCGTCGAAGTCGTTGCTGTCGCAGGGCCCGAACGCCTGCCCGTCGTAGGGCACGGTGCACGTGAAGCTCGGGCTGGGCTCGCACTGGCCGTCGCCACCGGTGGTCGGCGTGTCGCCCTCGCTGCTCTCGGGGCCATCGCCCGTGGAGCCGCTGTCGGCACCGCCGAGCGACTTCGAGGCGGGGACGCACGCGGGGACGAGGGCGGAGAGGATCAGAATCCAAGTCGAACGAGTCATGCCCCTTGGTGTCGCGACCCCGGCGGAAGTATCAAACGTCGGCGCGACGAAGGCGATCGCGGGCTATCCTGCCGCCCGAGGCATGGGTCCTTCCGCGGTGGCGCTCCTGCTCGGCGCGTTGGTCACGCCCCCGAGGGGCGCGATCGAGGCCACGTGGGACGCGCCCGCCGCGTGCCCCGACCGCGAAGCGCTGCTCGAGCGCACACGCGCGCGCTTGCCCGAGCACGCGCGCGGCCCGGCCGCGATCCGCGGGCAGGTGCGCACGTCCGCATCGGGCTACGCGCTCACGCTCGAGCTGGTGGTCGCCGACGGTCCGCCGACCCGGCGCGAGCTCGAAGCGCCGCTGTGCGACGAGCTCGTCGACGCGGCCGCGCTCGTCGTCGCGGTCGCGCTCGATCCGGTGTTCGCCGCGGTCGACCCCGCGATCGAGCGCGCGGTCGAAGGCAGCACACCCACGCGGGTCGACCGCGTCGTGGTCGCGCCGCGCGGGCGGATCGAGACCTCGCCCAGGCCCACGTCTGCGCCGCGCACGAGCGCACCACGCCCACGGCGGGAGACGATGCGCGCGCTCGGCATCGGGCTGCGTCCGAGCGTCGGTGCGTGGTTCGGCGCGCTGCCGCGGGTCGCACCGACGATCGGCTTCGACGTGGTGCTCCCAGCCCGCCGTGCGCTGCGCGGCGAGCTCGGCGTGCTCGCGATCCCCCGTCAGCGCACCGCCGTCGCGACCGATGCCGGTGCGCAGCTGTGGCTCGCGACCGCGATCGTGCGCGCCTGCTTCGCGCCGGCAGTCGGTCGCGTGCGCCCGATGGGCTGCGCCGGCTTCGCGGTCGGTGCGATCGGCGGTCGCGGGCGAGGCAGCGCGGTCATGCGGCCCGGCGACGTGGTCCAGGCGTGGGCCTCGGCGAGCGCCGCGGCGGGGCTCGGCATCGCGCTCGGTCGTCGCATCGAGCTGTTCGCGCGCGCCGAGGGCCACGTGCATGCCCGTCGTCCGGGCTTCCACCTCGACGCGATCGGCACGGTCCACCGCGTCGGCGCGACCAGCGTGACCGCGCTCGGCGGCCTGCAAGCCGTGCTACCGTGACGTTTCGAGCATTCTGCTCGGGTCGATGAGAGATCGGGGTGGCTCGCGACACCAAGCTCGAGGTGGACATCGCAGCGGAGGACGCGCTCGACGCGATCTATCGCGAGCACTTCGAGTTCGTCTCGTGCGCGCTGCATCGCTTCGGCGTCTCCGCGGGTGACCTCGACGACGCGACGCAGGACGTGTTCGTCGTCGCCCACGGCAAGCTCGGCAGCTTCGAGGGTCGCGCCGAGATCCGCACGTGGCTCTACTCGATCGCGGTGCGTGTGGCGTCGAACCGCCGACGCAAGCACGTGCGTCGGGACGCGCTGCTCGTGCGACTGCCGCGGCCGATCCCCGACGATCTCGAGGAGCTCGCGGCGCGTGGGCAGGCGCGGAAGATCCTCGAGGGCCTGCTCGATCGGCTCGACGAGCACAAGCGCGTCGTCTTCGTGCTCGCCGAGCTCGAGGAGATGACGGTGCCGGCGATCGCTCGCATCGTCGGCGAGAATCCCCGCACCGTGTACTCGCGGCTGCGCGCGGCTCGGGCTCGCGTCGCGAGCGAGCTGGATCGGCTGCAGCTCCCGGCCGAGCTCGGGCTCGACGAAGCCATCACCGCGGCGCGGCCGCGGCCGGTGCCCACGCCCGAGCGCGCACCACGGGTGTGGGCCGGCGTGCTGGCCACGCTGGCCGGCGAGGCCGTGCGCGCGCCGGTGCTCGCGACGACGGGGCTGTCGCTCGTGGCGAAGCTGGCGATCGCGGGTGGGCTCGCGGCGACCGTGGCCACGGCGATCACGGTCGCGATCCCGGAACCGCCGCCGCAGCCGAGCATCGCGGCTGCCCCGGCGCGCGTCGTCGAGCCCTCGCCCCTCGTCGCGAGCGCTGCGCCCACTCCGAGCGCGGCGGCGCCCCCCATCGTCGGCAATGTCGCCCCGACTCCAACCGTCGCGCCACCGCAGCCACGCGCGATGCCGTCGAAGCCGAGCCCGGCGAGCGATCCCCCACCCGCGGCACCGCGCTCGCTCGCCGACGAGGTCGCGGCGATCGATCGCGCGCGCGAGCTCCTGGCCACCGGGCGTGCCGACGACGCGCTCGCGGAGCTCGACCGCTACGCCGCGCGCTTCTCCGACGGCCGCATGCGCGGCGAAGCCACCACGGTGCGCGTCGCCGCATTGTGCAAGGCCGGTCGCGCACCCGAGGCCGCGGCGCTCGCGTCCGCCGAGCGCCTGCCCACGCCGCGCTGCACGAGCTGAGTCAGGCGACCGCGGCGCGGAGCACGAGCACCGCTGCGAACAGCACCATCGGGATCGTGATCGCGGCGGTGAGCTGCACGCCGGGCGCGCGACCCAGCGTGCCCTCGCGGTGATAGCCCCACCAGTACACGAAGCGCCCCACCACGAACACGGCGGTGGCGAGCCAGAGCAGCTGCAGGTGCTCGCGCGGCAGCAAGGTGGCGAGCGCGAACGCCGAGAGCGCGAAGGCGACGAGCTGCTCGAGGTGGTTCTGCATCACGCGGCAGTCGACCTTGAGCGAGTGATCCTCGACGTGGCTCAGCGGATCGTGGGCCCCGGAGAGGAAGCGCGTGAGCATGATCTTCACGCACACCGCGAAGTAGGGCACGACCGCGATCGCATTGCAGCGCGCCGCGTAGGCCAGCCGCTCGGCGATGCCATCGACCGCGGGCGGCGCCACGACCCACACATCGAGCGCGGGTACGCCGAGCAGCGCGAGCGGCAGCGTCCACCATATCGAGCTCGCGATCTTCCCCTGACGTTGGCGCACACCCGTGGCATCGACCATCGCAGTCGATGCTACCCGAGCTCACCCGGGGTCGAGGTGCTTCTCGAGCTTCTCGACCCTGCGGCGTCGGTCGAGCTCGCGAAGCCAGCCTTCGACCTGCGCGCGGTGCTTCGTCCACATCGGTCCCGCCGCTGCGTAGGCCGCGGCCGCGCGCTCGCCGAGCTCGCGCGTGCGTGCACGATCGCCACCGGTCTCCGCGAGCGCGCGTGCGAGGAAATACGCGGTCTCGGCCTGTTGCTCGAGCGGTGTGCCCTCGCGCCGACGGATCGCCCACGCACGCTCGGCGAGCACGACGGCCTCGGCCGGACGATGCAGCTCGAGCAACACCGCCGCGAGCGAGCTGCGCGACATCGCGACGTCGGGGTGATCGTCGCCGAGCAGCTGCTCGCGCAGCGCGAGCGTGCGCCGGTGCTCGGCCTCGGCCGCCGCATAGTCACCGAGCGCCGTCGCGATGATCGCGAGGTTGTTGTGCGACATCGCCACGTTGGGATGCTCGGGCCCCCAGGCCTTCTCCCAGATCGCGAGCGCCCGCCGGTGCTCGGCCTCGGCCTCGCGATACTGTCCGCGCGCGAGCTCGGCATTGCCGATCGCCGCGACCGCCGTCGCCACGCTGGGATGCTCGGGCCCCAGCGCGCGCTCCCAGATCTCCAGCGCCCGTCGGTGCTCGGCCTCGGCACGATCGTAGTCGCCCCGCGACAGGAACACGGTACCGAGGTTGTTGCGGTAGAGCGCGAGGTCCGGGTGGTCGCTGCCGACGGCCTTGCTCGCGATCGCGATCGCGGTGCGGTACTCGAGCTCGGCTTCGTCGTAGCGCGCACGATCGGCGAGCAGGTTCGCGAGGTTGTTGTGCACGAGCGCCAGATCGGGATGCGTCGCCCCGACCGCGGCCTCCCACAGCTCGAGCGCCGCGCGATACTCGGTCTCGGCCTCGTCGACGCGCCCCTGTGCCTCGAGCATCGTCGCGAGGTTGTTGCGGCTGAGCGCCACGTCGGGGTGCTGCGGGCCGAGCACCTGTTCCTGCATCGCCAGCGCAGCGCGTGACTCGGCCTCGGCCTGCGCATAGGCGCCCTTCGACATCAGCGAGTTGGCCAGGTTGTTGCGGCAACGCGCCACGTCCGGGTCGCCCTCGCCCAGCACCGGGATCCGCAGCGCGAGCGCCGTACGGAACGCCTCCTCGGCGAGCACCGACTTGCCCTGCACCTCGAGCACGTTGCCGAGGCTGTTGTGGAACGACGCCATCGTGAGTGGATCGCCGCGACGACGTGCGAGCCCCTCCGCGAGATCGCGGTAGCGCAGGCCGTCGTCCGGTCGCTTGAGGAGGTTGCCGACGACGTGCATCAGCAGCGTCGCCGCCTCGCCGAGCTCGTCCCACTGGCGCGACTGCGCCGCGATGCGGACGACCTCGTGTAGGCGCCGCTCGGCGCCCGCATAGTCGCCGGTGGCCGCGAGCAACCGCGCGTGCTCGAGCGCGAGCTCGACGTGCAGCGGGGCGTACTCCAGCGCTTCGGCCTCGGCCTGCGTGGTCTCGACGATCGCACGCGCGTCGACGTAGCGACCGCCGGCACGATGCGCAGCGGCGGCGGCGAGCCGCCCCCGCAACCGCTCGACGACCTCGGCTTCTTCCGCGGACGGCGGCGCGAGCTCGGCCTGCAGCCCCTCGACGTCGGCACAACGCGACAGCGGCGCGAGATCGGCGACGAGCTCGTGGCCCTTCTGCACGACCTCGCGATCCGCCGCCGCGAGCACGTCGGTGATCGCACGCAGCTCGAGCTTCGCGCGCTGCAGGCAACCCATGCGCAGATCCATGACCTCGCTCGATTGCTCGCCGCGCACGGTCGTCGCCTCGCAGACCTCGGTGTGCATGCGCATCCACGCATCGGCGTAGTCGTCGAGCCGCGGCGCGACGTAGGCCCACATCGAGTCGGCGAAGACCGCCTGCGTGCCGACGAACGCGGCGCCGATCCGTTCGCGTCGCGCGTCGTCCCAGACGTCGGCGAGCTGCCCCCGCGCGCCGCTGCAGCGCTCCGCGCGGGCGTGGGCCCAGCTCTGCACGAGCCCGGCGACGAGCGCGATCCCGGTCGTGGCCCCGATGCCGATCCACAGCCGCCGGCGGCGACGCAGCGGATCGTGGGCGAGCTCGGCGAGCAGCTCGGCCATGCCGGGCCAGCGAAGGGCGGGCTCGACCGCGAGCCCCCGACGGACCGCCTCGACGACGCGGCGCGAGACGTGCGTCGGCTGCGGCCACGCGGGCGGACCGACGTGCTTGTCCGCGGGCAGCGTGGCGTCGGCGAACGGAAACGATCCGGTGAGCGCCTCCCAGAGCGCGAGGCAGTACGAGTACTGATCGGTCGCGGGGCCGAGACGATCGCCGCGGTGCTGCTCGGGCGCCATGTAGCGCGGCGTGCCGACCACCTTGCCGGACTCGGTGATCCCGCCCCACGGCTCGTCGAGCACGATCACCTCGCGCTCGCCCTCGCCGGCGTCGACCTCCACCGGCTCGCTCGGGGTCGCCTTCGCCAAGCCGAAGTCGGTGACCTTCACGATCGGGCCCACGACCTCGCTGCCGATCGGCGGCTCGCCGATCAGCACGTTGCTCGGCTTGAAGTCGCGGTGCAGCAGCCCTTGGGCGTGCGCGGCCGCGAGCCCTCGACCCGCGGCGACGAACACGGCGACGATCTCCGGCCACGCCCGCGGGGCCTCGAACAGCCAGTCGCGCAGTGTGCGGCCGGCGACGTACTCCATCACCAACATGAAGCCACTGGCGGCCTCGGTGACGTCGTAGACCGCGACGACGTTCGGATGCGAGAGCTTCGCCATCGCTCGCGCCTCGCGGACCATTCGCTCGCGCGCGTCGCCGGTGATCGAGCGCGCGCGCAGCACCTTCAGCGCGACCTCGCGCTGCAGCTTGGGATCGTAGGCCCGCAGCACGCGACCCATGCCGCCCCGCCCGACCTCGCCGAGCACGACGTAGCGGCCCAACGCACCGCTGGGCACGACCGAGGTCCGCGCCTGCGCCTCCGCCGTCACCCCGTCGGGCAGCGTCTCGGGATCGAGCGGTGGCCCCGTACCCGCCACCTCGCCAGTATCACCCGCCTCGCGTCCGCGTGCTAACTTCGGCGCGCGTGACGAGCCGTTACGACCTCGTGCTCCCCCTCGTGCTCGTCGCGATCGCGTGCGGGAGCGACGTTCGCGACGAGCCCGGCACCATGTCGACCGAAGCGAGCGGCGGCTCCATGCCGTCGTCGACCACGCCCGGGCCCGAGAGCTCCACGGGCACCTCCGGCGTCGTCGACGACACGGGCACGACGAAGCTGGATGTCGGCGGCACGCACGACCTCGGCGGCACGATCGTGCCGCTCACCTGCGCCGACGTCGAGCGGCTCACCACGAACCAGGGCTGCGAGTTCTGGGCGGTCGATCTGCCCAACGTCTCGGTCACCTCGCTCATCACCCCGCCGGCACAGCAGCAATTCGCGGTCGTGGTGAGCAACCCGTCGACCATGAGCGCGGCGAACGTGCAGATCTTCGTCGGCAACGGCGACACCGCGGTCGCCGAAGGCACCGTCCCGACCGACACGATCCGCGTGTTCGAGCTCGACGCGTTGAACATCACGCCGGCGACCACCAGCGCCGACGGCATGGCCTACCGCATCGTCGCCGACGCACCGATCGTCGCGTACCAGTTCCAGCCGCTCGACAACGCGAACCCGGTCTACTCCAACGACGCGACGATCCTGTTCCCCACGCACGTGCTCGACGGCGACTACACGGCGATCACCGGCGACGCGGTGCTGGTCGGGGTCGACAGCTTCTCGTCGTCGGATGACAACACCGGGGCGTTCGTGTCGGTGGTCGGCACCGAGGACGGCACCACCGTCACGCTCTACCCCACGGCGCTCCTGCACGACGGCGACATCGAGGACGTGGTGATCGATCGCGGACAGGTGCTCACCGCGATCTCCTCGCAGCGCGGTGCGCCGCGCTGGGGCAACCTCTCGGGCACGCGCGTCGTCGCCGACAAGCCGGTCGCGGTGTTCGCCGGCAGCGTCGCGACCTCGGAGCCGGCCGACGCCGACGCGTGCTGTGCCGATCACGTCGAGCACCAGATGCTGCCGCTCACGGCATGGGGCACGTCGTACGTCGCCGCGCCGGCCGCGGGCGCGACCGGTGGTGGCAGCGACGCGAGCCAGTTCCGCATCACGGGTGCGTTCGACGGCACGGCGCTCGTCTACGATCCCGAGCGTCCGCCCGGTGCCCCGGCCAGCATCGACGCCTACGAGACGGTCGCGTTCGTCACCGACACGCCGTTCACGGTCCGCGCCGAAGACGACACGAAGTCGTTCGCGCTCGCGCAGTTCCTCCTGTCCAACCAGTACTTCGGCGAGCTGCTGCGGCCGGGCGATCCCTCGATGATCCTCGTGCCCGCCGCGGCGCAGTACGAGCTGCGCTACGCGTTCCTCGTGCCGCAGGGCTACGCGAGCGACTTCGTCACGATCGTGCGGCCGGTGGGCTCCACCACCACGCTCGACGGCGTCGCGCTCGGGGCCGCATTCGCTCCGCTCGGCGCGCTCGAGGTCGGCTACGAGCTCGCCCACGTGGCGGTCGAGCCCGGCGGCCACGTCGTCGAAGGCGACGATCCGTTCGGGATCACGGTGGTCGGCTACGCGCAGGACGTCAGCTACGGCTACGTCGGCGGCAGCGGGATCGCGGCCATCAGCACGCCTCCACCACCGCCGGCGGGCTGATCACGCCGGCTTGCGCTCGCGCAGCTCGCGGTAGAGCCCGTCGCGCCACTCCAGAAGATCGGCGTAGCGCGCAGCGAGCTCGCCGTCGCGGAAGCTCGTGCGCGTCGCGTCGGTGAGGCGCAGGTGCGAGCGCGGCGGCTCGACGAACGCGAGCACCTGCGCCATCGCGATGTCGGCATAGCTGAAGGCGGGCAGCAGGTGCGCGACGCCGTTCGTGCGCGCGGTCGAGGCCGCGAGATCGCGACGCAGGCGATCGAGCACGGCGACCAGCTCGCGCGTCGCATCGCCGTCGACGGTGCTCGCGTACTTGCGCAGCGTGCGACGCACGCCGAGCGCGGCGAGCTGCGTGGCGACGGGACCGAGCTTGCGCACGCCCTTCGGCACCATGTCGCGCAAGCCGGGCTCGTGGCCGAGCAGCCGCGCGAGCGCAGGCGCGCGACCGGCCGCGAGCCCGCGCTCGGAGAGCTCGTTGTACTCGCGGATGCGCGCGAGCTCGGCCTCCGGGATGAGCGTCGAGCCCGGCGCCTGCGCGGCAGCCCAGCGCGCGATCTCGAAGGAGTCGGTGAGATAGCCCGCGTCGGTCTGGAGCACCGGCACGCTGACGCGGCCGCGCCACTTGCCGGTGCGCCAGCGCATCGCGGGCTCACCGAGCAGCGGATCGTAGCGCCGACGCTGGTACGCGACGCCGCTGGCATCGAGCGCCCACTTCGCCTTCTCGGACCACGGGGAGTACGGCAGGCTCCACAGCTGCGGTGTCACGACGCCGCTCGTATCACGGTCCCGCGCTGCATGCGGGCGTGTCGCCGCTGCACGGATGCCGCGCAGCTCGAAGCGGCCGGCGCGGGCGCGCGACCTCGCTAGTCCACGCGCAGCAGGTCGTGGCAGCGCTTCACGCCCGGCGTCTCGGTCGCGACGCTCGTGGCGGTGCGGCGCGCGGCCGCGTCCACCACCGTGCCCTCGAGCGTGACCTCTCCGTTCGTGACGCGGACCTCGATGCGGCTCGCGTCGAGCTCGGCCTCCGAGAGCGCGAGCGTGACGTCCTCACGCATGCGCTCGTCGGCGAGCGTGAGGTTCTGCGGGCCCTTCTCCGGCCCGCTCATCCTCAGCTCGCCTTCGCCCGCGACCGGTCCGCTGCCCGCGGACGTGCCCCCGGTGCGTCCGGGCATCCCGCCGTCGCGTCCGCGTCCGTTCTCGGACTCCTCTGTGGGTGGTTCGGTGCGTGCCATCGTCGATCCTCGCGCGCGACGGGGAGAGAGGTCCGTGCCGCCGAGGCAGCGTGCGCCACCGCTGCGGCTCGGCAAGCGCCGTCATTCCTGGGTGTGCAGCTGCTCGCGCACGAGCCGATGCATGTCCGTGCGCAGCTCCGGGTGGTCCGACTCCATGCTGTCGAGCAGGTGCATCAGCGTCTCCTCGCGACGCTTGGATTCCTCCTGCTGCTTGCGTTGGCGGCGACTGCTGCGCACGAGGATCACGGTCAACACGATGAGCCCGGTGCCGAGCGCGAACGCAGCGAAGAGCGCGACCGCGTAGCCGATCGCGAGCCGGCTCCCGAACAGCTGCAGTCCGCTCTCTTCGCCGGACGCTTCGTCCTTCTCCTTTTCGACCTGCATCGCGTCGGAGGTGCCGGAGATGAGCTCCGTCGCGACGGAGCGGGTCAGGTTCGCGACCGCCGACTGCATCTCGGGCGTGTCGAGCCCGCGGCCGATCGCGGGCATGATGTCGCGCTCGAGCATCAGGCCGATCGCGGGACCGATGTCCTTGTCGAGCGTCGCCGCCAGCGCAGGGCCGAGCTCGTCCTGCATGCCGCTCGCGACGCCGGTCAGCACCGCGTGCGTGCTGCCCTGGGCCAGCTTCTCGACCTGCGCGATGTGCCTGTCGGCGAGCGAGGCCGTGAGCGCCGAGTCGACGATGCGGTAGGTCAGCTTCCCGGCGGCCGGCGTGATGTGGGCATTCATGCCCTTGCCGACGGACTTCGCGATGTCGACGTCCCCGAACAGGGCCCCCACCTCGGCCTTGCGGACGCCGTCGACGACGCCGAGCACGATCGACGAGGTCAGATCGTGCATCGCGGTGCGCAGCTGCGGCGAGTTGATGATGCGGCCGAGCCGCTCGCGGTTCTCCTGCGTGTCGAGTGCTTCCAGGGACTCGTCGACGACGCCACGGGTGACCCGCTCTCCGACCTTCTCGGAGGCCGGCTTGGCTTCGGCGTGTGCCGGGCCGGCAGCAGCCCCGAGCGCGAGCACGGTGCCCATCGTGAGCAACGCGATGCGAGCGATGGCGGGGTGAGCGGTCTTCGTCATGGTGGCGCGGGCATCTGCAAGGACGGTTCCGCGGCGAGCTCCGGTTTCTCCTCCGGATCCGTGATCACATGCGCGACCAGCCACCCACGCTGTGCGATCGAGGCGTGCGCGAGCGTCGACTGCGATCGCGATGGCTACGCCCCGAGCTCGTCGTCGCCGGGCTCGTCGACCGGGCCACCTTGCGGCGTGACGACGCCATGGCGATCGACCGCGGCCGTGGCGACGATCTCGCCCGAGGCAGACTTGAGCACGAGCTGGCCGCCGCCGGCTCGCGCGAGGATCTCGCGCGCGCGCTCGGTCGCGCGGGCTTCGGACTCTGCGCAGGCGCCCGCGACGGTGCTGCCCGGCCGCAGCACTTCCCAGCCTCTGCCGCCGTGCCTCGGTTGGACGATCCGCACGGCGCGGCGTGGACGCAACGGTCTTCCTCGTGGCACGCGCTGAACCTAAGCACGCGCAGCGCCGCGTCGCCCCGAAGCGCGCGCAACGGCACGTGCGTCGCCTCGCCGACGCGGCGCGGATCGGTGGTTGCCGAGCTCGCGCGGTGGTGCAACAGGCGAGCACATCGCCGCGAGGCCATGGGCCCCGCTGCGATCGTGGCGAGGAGACACGCTGGGCCCGGTGGCCTGTGCTCGTTTTGTTCGAGCTCTGCCCAGGTGCGCCGTCGCGTCCGCCGCTTCGCGCCCATGGGCCCGCAGACGGCCTCCTTCTCCGCGCCACGAACACGTGTTCAGGCGGGGCATCACACTTGCACACCGCTCGCTCGTGTCGAGACGCGCCCCCGCCGTCCCTTGTGTCGTCGTCGCCGACGACGACGAGGACCTGCTCGCGCTGATGACGATGGCGTTGGCGGCGGCGGGCTTCGAGGTCTACGGCGCTGCGGACGGCACGACCGCCGTGGCGCTCGCGGATCGGCATCGACCGGCGCTCATGATCCTCGATATCGACATGCCCACGTGCGACGGCTACGAGGCCGCGCGAGAGATTCGCAGTGCGTCGTGGGGGTCGAAGATCGTGCTCGTCGCGCACACCGGTCGGGGCACGCAGGAGGACGTGCTCGCCGCCGCGGACGCGGGGTTCGATCGGCACGTGCCCAAGCCGGTCCCGATGGCCGAGCTGATCGAGATCGTCGAGGATTGTTGCGCCTGATGGGAGGGCCGAGCCACGCGTCAGTCGAGCGGATACACGTCGCCCGACGCGAGCGGACCGAGCACGCGCAGGATCGCCGCGGCGAGCCGCTGGGTGTCGATGGGCTTCGCGAGCACGTCGGAGAAGCCCACGGTGCGCGCACGCGCGAGCACGCGAGGATCGGCGGAGCCGGAGATCGCGATCACCGGGATCGCGAGCTCGGTGCCGGCGATCGCCTCGCGCAGCTCGAAGCCGTCGCCATCGGGCATCTCGAGATCGGTCACGGCGACGTCTGGGCTCTCGGTGAGCACGAGGTCGTACGCGTCCCGCAGGTTGCTGGCCTGGTAGACGTCGAAGCCGCGGCGCGTCAGCAAGAGCGCGAGCATCTCGACCGTGGCGTCGTCGTCGTCGACGACGAGCACGCGGATCCGGGAATCGGGGTCGTCGTCGTGCATGCTGCGCCGTACGGGTCGGGGCTCACATCGTCGTGTGGCCGCATCCGCCGGCCGTCCCCCGGCTAATCTTCCACCTGGGCGGGCCCCGGCAAGGAGAAACGGCGATCTGGGCCGTCCGAGCCCTCGCTCGGCACCTCCGTCATCGCCCGGCGCTCCGCGGGGTCGCGCGGGGGCAGGCCGCGATCGCAGGGACGGTCGTGGCTCGAGGCGTACCGCCGACGTGGCGGCGGGTGGGCGGCGGGCCGGGACCGCGGTCGAGCGACGCACGATCAGCTCGTGCGCATCGCAGCGGCGTCGTCGGGCGACACGTCGCCGACCAGGTAGGCCCGCACGAGATCGAGGCACCGGCCGCGCGTCGCCTGGAGCTGGGAGAGCACCGTGAGCCCGGGTTCCTCGATCGTCGCGATCTCCATCGCGGCCCCGATGTACGCCCGCAGCGCCTGACGGACTCGATCTTCGGCAGCGACCATCGGCCGAACGTATCCACGAACCGCGAGACCGCAATGGCTCCCGAACGCCGGCGCGCGCGGCGGTCGCGAGCGACGCGCTGGGGCACTCGCTTTCACGCGGTCAATGCGGCCGCAGGCACACAGGCGATCGCCGCTTCGATTCGCGGCCGCAGAAGGCTCGTCGTAGCCTCGACCTCCGCGAGCGCTCGATGCAACCACTCGCGCGCCTGTTCGTGCGCACCGGCGCGCCGCGCCGCCACTCCGGCGAGCTCGAGCACCTCGACCAGCTCTTGCTGCACCGATGCCTCGACCGCCCGGGCGATCAGCGCTTGCCATTCACCGATCGACGCAGCGTGGCACACCAGCTCCACCATGCAGCAGAGCAGCTCATCCGGTACGGCGAGCTCCCGGCCTGCAACGTCATGCGGCCCCGCTTCAGCCTGGTGAGCGCGTAGCTCTGCCACGATCCCCGCGGCCGTGCCGAGCTCGCCCGCGCGCGCCAGGATCCGCGCCTGCAGCAAGCGCGCGACCATCCATCCCTGCCCCCGTGCCGCGATGCCGCGCTCGAGCTCGGCAGCCTCTTGCGCGTGACGGAGCGCCTCGTCGTACGCGCCCGTGAGGTACGCAATCTCGCCGAGGTTGTGCAGCGCCTTGCCCTCGAGCAGCGGAAACCCGCACGCACGCGAGATCTCCACGACCTGACGAAGATCATCGCGCAACGCTTCGACGCGACCGAGCTCGATCCAGACGAACGGGCGGTTGAGCAGCGCCGTTGCGAGGTGGATGCGATCCGAGTGCTCGCGGCACACCGCGAACAGCTCGTCGAACAGCGGCAGCGACTCCTCCGCACGCCCGGTCATGCCGAGCAAGGGCGCGAGCAAGAGCAGCGTCACCACGCGCACCTCGTAGGCCGCGTCCCCGACCGCCTTCGATCCAGAGGCGGCGCTCTCGAGCTCGGCGATCGCCGCTTCGATCCGCCCTGCGCGGAAGTGCGAGCGTCCGCGCGCGAGCGCGAAGCGAGCCTCGAGTAGCGGCGCGTGCCCACCGTGGTGGCGGCTGCTGGCCGCGACCACGAGCGCCGCGGCGCGATCGAAGCTCTCGCACCAGTCCTCGATGGTCGCGGCATCGAGTAGCAGCTCCACCGCACTCGTCGAACCATCCCCAGCGTCGATCAGTGCGAGCGCTCGCTCGAGGTCGACGCGAGCATCATCATGCCGTCCCAGCCGGAAGCGCATGAGCGCGCGGCCGTGCAGCACCTGGGCGTCCAGCGCATGCTCGGCCTCGAGGTGCTTGCATGCCAGCCCGTAGCAGCGCTCGGCCTCGAGGTAGTCGTGACGCGCGCTGGCGAGCTCCGCGAGCGCGCGTGCGTGGATCGCAGCGGCCCGGTGCAGCTCTGCACCGCTCGCATGATGGAGCCGAACCTCGAGGGGCAACGCCGACGCGAGCGCATACGCCGTGGCATGAAGGCGCCGACGAACGCTCGGCTCGAGCATCGCGAGCGCGTGCTCGCGCAGCGACGCAGTCCGAAAGACCGGAATGCCGTGCTGCACATCGACGATGCCCGTCCGCACGAGGCGCTGAAGGGCGACCTCGGCGTCGAGATCGGTGGGGAGCTCCAGCTCCTGGCGCTCGAGCTCGTCGAGCACCGGCTCGAGACCCGTGTCCGGGCCCATGACGGCAAGCACTGCAGCGTGGCGAGCGAGCGTTCGCGGCAGGCGCTCGAGCTCCGCTTGCGCAGCCCATGCCAGCACGGGCGTGTCCGGCAGCGTGCCGAGCACTTCCGAAGCGAACACCCACGCGCTGCTCCCTGCCACCGGTCGCAGCGCGCCGTTGGCCCGCAGCGCCCGCAGCAGCTCGACGAGCTGCAGTGGGAGGCCCAGCGTTCGGCGGTGGATCTCGGCGATCGCATCGTCGGCGACGTTGAGTGCCGGGCGCAACGCCTCGCGCACGAGCGCAGCGGTGTCGTCGACCCCGAGCGGCCCGAGCTCGAGCGTGAGCATCGCGTTCGCACGGCGGCCCCAGTCGCGGCGCTCGAGCGCGAGCTCCGGCCGCGCGATCGCACAGACGAGCAGCCGACCGGACGTGCGTGAGGTGGCGAGCTCCAGCGCATCGAGTAGCTCGGCATCGATGCGGTCCGCATCGTCCACGACGATCGCCAGTCGTCCCATGGTGGAGGCGGAGACGATCGCTTCTGCGACCGCGGACGAGATCGCCTGGCGAATCGCTCCGGGGGCGGCGCGTAGCCTGGCGAGCATCGGATCGTGCTCGTCGAGCCGGTCCAGTGCGAGCAGCAGGCCGATCGGAATGTCACGGGGCGCGATCCCGAGCCGCACGGCGAGCTGCCCGAGGAGCGCGGCGTCTCCGACGTCGAGCCCGAGCACGCTTGCCGTCAATGTGGCGGTTGCACGGGGCGCGCTGGCGCTCGGTCGTACGGTCAGCACCTGCATGCCGACGTGCTCGAGCCGTTCATGGAGGTCGTGCGCGAAGCGACTGCGACCTGTGCCGGGTGCCGCGAGCACGGTCACCAGCGTCGGTGCGCCTGCGCTCGCGCGCGCTGCCGCGAGCTCGAGCTGCTCGAGCTCGGCATCGCGGCCGCGCAGAGTCGGCGTCGGGAGCTCGTCGAACAGGCCCCGACGACCCGCGTCGGCGGCTACCCAACGATCCGAATGGCCCGCGGCGAGCACGAGCGGCGCATCGGCCAAGAGGTGTGCAGCGCTCTGCGTACACGAGACCGGCGGATCGTCGCTGCTCGGATAGCGGTCGGCTCGCTCGAAGCCCGGCGCGAGGATCCGAGGTGGCTGGAGCGCGGCGAGGATCGCTACGGGGCGGACGTCGAGCAGCGCACGTGTGCACAGCCGATCGTCGAAGAGCGCCTGCGCAGCCACCCACGCGCGCGCGAGCGGCCCACGTGCAGCGTTGCCGAGGAACGCGGCGACGATCCCCTCGGGACCGACGTGCGCGACCACGCCGCCCATGCGCAGCAGCGCGGACTGCAGTGGCGCGAGCTCGCCGTCGGTGCGCAGCCACACGAGCGGCGTCGGCTCGCGCTCCACGGCGACCTTGGTCGATCCGCCGCGGCTGCCGCCCGGAACGGGAGATTTCCTCCCACCGGCCGAGCGCAGTGCGGGTAGCAGTAGATCTCCGAACGCAGCCGCGCTCTGCGGACGCCGCTCCCGTGGCTTCGCCAGCGCACCGCGAATCACGTCGTCGAGCTCGCGCGGGAGCCCACTGCGCACGAGCGATCGCGGCCGTCGGGCACGGTGCGACTCCAACACCAGCTCTTCGGGTCCCCAGAACGGCGGCGCACCGACGAGCAGCTCGTGCGTGAGCACGGCGAGCGCGTAGACGTCGCTCGCCGCGTGTAGCTGCGGTCGTGACGAGCAGCGCTCGGGTGCGGCGTACTCGGCCGTCACGCCGGTCGCGACCTCGCTCGACGAACCCGCCGGCGCCGAGCATCCGAAGTCGACCAGCGTCGCGCGACCTTCCGCCAGGAAGATGTTCTCCGGCTTGAGATCGCCGTGCACGATGTCGTCGTCGTGGAGCCGCTGCACCGCGGCGAGCAACGGCGCCAGCGCACGCGCGACCTCGTCGCACGGCCACGGCGCAGGGTTCATCGCGAGCAGCTCGGCGAGCGTGGTGCCATGCACGCGCTCCATCGCGATCCACGCGACGCCGTCCGCCGCAACGCCGTGATCCACGATCGCCGGGGCGACCGCGTACGCCCGCCGTTGCATCCCGACCTCGAGCTCCCACGCGAGCTGCTCGCTCGCACCCAGCGTCCGCCCCAGCTTGACGCAGAGCTCGCGCCCGTCGCTGCTGCGCCTCGCGGCCCACACCGTCGCGTGTGCGCCACTCCCCAGCGGATGTCGCAGATCGAAGCCCTCGAGCACGGGCGGCGGCGGCTGGGTCGGCAGCAACGCGTTGCGTCCGTGGGCGTGCCACGGGCATCCCCCCGACGCGTCGGGGCGGGCACCGCAGTGAGGACAGCGCAGCACTAGCAGGTGCTCCATAACGTCGCAGCGGCAGCGACGCACGCACTCAAGCGCGAATCCGGCGCGACCGATGCAGTCGGCCGTGCACCTGCGGCCGATCCGTCCCGATTCGAGCGCGCTGCTGGTCGGGGCCGGAATCGGGGCGGTGCTCGCCGCATGCAACGTCTACACGGGGCTCACGACCGCGTACGTCGACGGCGGCTCGATCACCGCCGTGATCCTCGGATACGCGTGCCTGCGTGCAAGGGGCGGAAGCGATGCGAAGCGGCTCGATGTGGTCCAAGCGACCGCGAGCAGTGCAGCCGTGATGGTCGGCGTGATCGGTCTCGCCGGACCATGGCCGGCGATGCAGGTGCTCGGTCGCGCCACGCCGTCGTGGATTCTCGCCGCGTGGGGGCTCGCGCTCGGCGTGCTCGGCGTCGTGCTGGCGCACGCCCTGCGTGCTCGACTCATCGAGCGCGAACGGCTGCCGTTTCCGACTGGAGCGGCGACCGCACGCGTCGCAGAGGCGCTCACCACGGGTGATGCCGGGGCGAGCGATCGGAAGGTTCGCACACTGTTCGTGGCTACCGCGCTGGCCGCCGCGGTCGCATACGCGCAACAAGGAGCGCTGTGGCTGCCCGGCGTGGTCGAGGTCACCTTCGCCGTCTTCGGCGCGCAGGCTGTGCTCGGTGTCGGGCTCTCTCCGCTCGTCATGGCCACGGGCGCACTGGTGGGCGTCCGCACGGCGATCACGATGGCGATCGGCGGCGCGTTCGTCTGGATCGGGCTGGTGCCGTGGCTGCAACGCGCGGGCGCGATCCCCTCGGGCGAGCTGTCCGACGCGGTCACTTGGCTGATGTGGCCCGCGATGGGCTTGCTCGTCGGCGAGGTCGGCGGCGGGCTGGCGAACGAGCGCGGCACGTTCCGTCGCGCGTGGGCGGATCTCTCCGGGCTCGCGCACGCCGCCGCCCGACGCCCCACGCGGCTCCTGCTCGCCGGCTGCGGCACGCTGCTCGCCGCGGTGGGACTCGTCGTGGTCGGACGCGGCGCGCTCGACGTTCCCGCGCCACTCACCGTCGCGGCGCTCGTGCTCGCGGTGGTGCTCTCGGTCGTGGTCGCGCGCGCGGCGGGCGAGACCGATGTCGCGCCGGTCGGGACGGCCGGCACGCTGGGCCAGCTGATGGTCGGCGCGCACGGCCCGGTGGCGTCCCTGGTCGGCGGCTCGATCCCCTGTGGGCTCGCTTCGCAGACCGCCCAAGGCCTGTGGATCCTCGCAGCGAGCCACCACGCGCGTGGCGACTTGCGTCGCATCGTCGGCGCCCAGCTGCTCGGCGTCGTCGTAGGGACCGCGGTCGCGGTCCCCGTGTACCAGCTCCTCGTCGCGACGCGCGGGATCGGCACGGACGCGATGCCCGCATGGGCGGCCGTCGCTTGGGCCGCCACCGCGCAGGCCGTACAACGCGGTGGTGCGTCGGAAGGCGCGCTCCTCATGGGCGCACTCGGGCTCGTCGCTGGCGCCGCGATCGCGTTCCGACGCGCGCGCCGTGCGAGTAGTCGACTGCCATCGCCGACCGCGCTGGCGATCGGCGCATTGACCCCACTCGCGTTCTCGAACGCCGTGCTCTTCGGAGCCGTCTTGTTCGCGGGATGGCGACGGCTGGGCCCGAGCTCCGCGGCCAGCCACGCCGCCACGGTCGCCGCCGCGTGCATGGCCGGCGAAGCGCTGCTGGCGATCGCGTTGGCGTTGCTCGGGTGAGCTCAGTCGCACCGCAGCGCCGCCTGGGCGAACGCGGTGAGATGCACGCCAGTACGCACGTGCGTGCGACGCACGGACTCGAGCTCGAGCAGCCGCGCCTCGGTGAGCGCCGGACCCAGCACCGCCGAGTCGCCGACATGGACGACGATCCGCGGATCGAGGGCGGCGTCGTACCGTTCGACCAGCTCGGCGAGCAGGGCTGCCGCGACCTCGTGCGCGACACGCACGGAAGCCTCTGCAGCCGCGGCGAGCGGACGCACGCCGAGCACCGTGCCCCCGACCCCGATCGCGAGCTCGAACCCAGCCGTGATCAGGCGCTCCGCCGCGAGCGCGAGCCCGTCGAGGCCGAGCTCGTCGTCGAGGTTCGCCGCGCCGACCAGCTCGACGTGGATCGCCACCGCACCCGGTGCATGCTCGGCGGTCCCTCGTGCATCGCGGATGGCCGCTCGCAGATCGGCGGCCGATTGGAAGCGATCCTCGGGCCGCTTCTCGAGGCACCGCATCACGATCTCTTCCAGCTCTGCAGGCACGGCGGCGAACGTGCTCGGCCGCTGCGGCTGCGCAGTGAGCTGTTGCAGCATGATCTCTTCGGCGGCGCCGTCCTCGAACGGGTAGCGCCCGGTGAGCATGCGGTACATCAGCATGCCGGCGGCGTACACGTCCGTGCGAGCGTCGACCTCGAGCCCGACCACCTGCTCGGGGGCCATGCTCGTGGGAGTGCCCACGACCGCGCCCGCGGCCGTGAGCCCTTGTCCTCGGCGACTCGGATCGGCCCGCGCCGCGCCGAAGTCGAGCAGTGTGATCCGCGCTGGACGTTCGTCTCCGATGAAGACGTTGCTGCCCTTGAGATCGCGGTGCACGACGCCGAGCGCATGAGCTGCCGCCAGTGCGCCGCAGACCGCGTCCATGACGATGCGGACGTCGTCGACCGCGAAGCGACCACGCGCCTCGACCAGCGCGTCGACGTCGCGACCGGACAGTCGCGGCATCGCGTACCAGAGGCGCCCATCGGATAGCCGTCCGTGCTCGAGGATGCGAATGACATTCGGATGATCGAGGCCCGCAATCGTCTCGATCTCGCGCTCGAACCGACGCACCATGACCTCGTTCGAGGCCCACTGCGGCAGCATGAGCTTGATGGCAAAACCGTGCTCGCCGGCCGCAGTCGCGGCATGGACGGCGCCCGCGCCTCCCGTGCCGAGCGCGCGGAGGATGCGATAGCGGCCGATCTCGGCCGGCACCGCGGTCGCGGGCCAGGGCTCGTTCGAGGCTTCCACGCGGTCAGTCCACGGTCAGGTGTTCGCAGACCTTGTCACCCGCGCCGCACGCCACGTCGCACGAGCCGCTCCCGCACGAGACATCGACGTCCTTGCACGCCTCCTTGCCCGCGCACGTCATCGACAGGTCGGCAGTCGCGGCGACCGAGACGTCGTTGCACGCACCTTCTCCGTAGCAGTCGATCGCGAGCTCGTAGCCATCATTGCTCTCGAACGCCGCGCCCTTGCAGCTGTCCTTGCCGATACACCAGACGGCGCAGTCCATCCCGCCGGGACAGTCGACCGTCGCGTGCGCGCAGCTCAATTCGCTGGAGAAGGCGATGTGGCAGACGCCCTCCTCGTCGCAGGCGTTGCACTGGGCCGGACAGTTCGGACCGGCGAACTCGTGCGGATCGAGGTAGACCGTGATCGGCGCGGTGTACTTGCGCTCGAGGCCCTCGCAGTCCTTGGCGACTCCGTTCTCCCATTTGCAGAGCTTCTTGCACTGCTCGCGCACACGCTCGAAGCCGCAGGTCGTGCCGTCGGAGCAGACACGGCCACCGAACGTGCCGAACACCGCGTCGGTGCCCATGCATGCGTAGGCGCGCGGCGGATCGGCCCACAGGTTGCCGTAGAACACGGCCTCCTGCGCGACGAAGCGTGGATCGGCGGCCCCCGTTCCGAGGGCAGGATGCGTCGCGCGAGCGTCGATCCGCACGGTCTGTCCCTTCGCGTTGGTGCGCGCCATGAGGCACGCGGACAGCCACTCCTGACACTGGCCGTTGCAAGCGCCGTCCTTCCACTGCGGTGCGAGCCCGACCAAGCCGTTGAACACGAGCGTCTCGCCGGTGGCGGTCACCTTGGTGATGCTGTCGTTCTTCGGCAGCGCACACTCGACCAGGTACTTGGTGAAGATGCGGCCGGCGTCGGTGGTCAGCAGCCCGTTGTTGGGATCGAGCCCGTTGGCGAAGCGCAGGCCGTTGTCGAGCGACAGGCCGTTGGCGAAGCGCAGGCCATTGGCGAAGCGCAGGCCGTTGGCGAAGCGCAGGCCGTTGCCGAAGGAGAGCCCGTTGCCGAGCCGCAGTCCGTTGTCCATCGCGGCGCCGCGCATCTCGACCGACTCGTCGGTGAAACGAGGGTCGGCCACGTGCTCCTCCGCGCAAGCGACGGCGCAGAGTGACGAGCACAGCATGAGTCCACCCATGGCTCTGGAGCGCAGCATGGACGCCAACCTCGGCCGTTCGGACGCAAACCTTTCGGCAACCTGGGACGCCCCGCCCGCAACAGGGGTCCAGAAAGGGCCGGTCCTCCGCTACCTGGTCGGCGGCGATCCGCTGCTCGCGGTGCAGCGTCCGCGATCGGCGAGCTCGATCACCCGGGCATGCGCCGGCCCGCGCGACGAGATCACGAACACCCGATCGAAGTCCCGCGTCCAGACGCGCTGGCCGTCCAGCAGATGGCCCCCGCCCTCGCGGGCGATGGCGAGCCACCACTCGGACACCGCGATCGCGGACCACTGCGCCTGCTTGTCGAGCGACAAGGCGCAGTCGTCGATGCAGCGCTGCAGGTCCTTCACCATGCGCTGTCGCGACACGCCCACGCTGGTCACGGTCAGCTTCGCGGCGTTCGACACGATCACCGTGTCGATGTCGGTCACGCCGGCGCGCGCGAGCATGACCGCGTCGAGCACGGTCGGTGACTTCCGCGGCTCGTGCCGCAGCACGAGATCGCAGAGCTTCGAGAGGCGCTTGCGGCGGTCGGGATCGGCCAGCAGCACCGCGGCCGCCGCCTCCTCGTAGAAGGTCAGCACGACGTGCAGGCCCAGCCGACTCCGTAGGGCGAGCTCTGCCGCGACCTGCTGCGTGATGGCGTCGCTGGCTTGACCGCCGAGTTCGTGGGCCTCGAGCGATGCCTCGGCGACCTGCACCTCGATCGCGCGTGCCCGATCTCTGGTGCCGAAGAGGGCGCGACGCGGCGCGATCGACTCGTGCGACTGCAGCAGCTGCAAGCCGGCCTCCGGGCCGAGCGCACGCAGCAGCTCCGCGAGCGTCGCGTGGAGCGGGCGACCAGACGCAGCGAGCTGCATGCGCTCGGACAACCTAGCCCAGGCGCGTCCGCCGGCTACGCGGATCGGTCGCTGGGATCCCACGCATACGTCCCGGGGCGTATCGCTGGGTGGGCTGTCAGCACGATCGACGCACCGGCACCGCATCACTGAACGCGGTCCAACAGCGATGTGCTCGACGTCGCGCCTCGGGCTTGCACCCTCCCCCCGGTGGAACCGGCCCGATCCGACGTGACCTCGGTCCTGCTCGTCGACGACGATCGGCGCAACCTGGTCGCGCTCGCCGCGCTGCTCGACGGACTCGGGCTCGAGCTGGTGACCGCCAGCTCCGGCGCGGAGTGTCTGCGGGCGATGCTCACGCGCGAGTTCGCGGCGGTGCTGCTCGACGTCCAGATGCCCGAGATGGACGGCTTCGAGACGGCCACGCTGATCCGTGCTCGGCCGGCGACGCGGCACGTTCCGATCCTCTTCTTGACCGCGTTCAGCCACGGCGACGAAGCCGTGCGGCGCGGCTACGAGATCGGTGCGGTCGACTTCCTGTTCAAGCCGCTCGAGCCGGCCCCGGTTCGCGCGAAGGTCTCGGTGTTCGCTGCGCTGCACCGGGCCCGCAAGGAGGCCGAGCTCGCGCAGCTCGCCGTGTACGAGAAGAGCTTGGCGCAGGTACGTTCGCAGATGAGCAAGGCCGCGGTCGAGGCCGAGATGGCGCTCGAGCGGCGGGCGAACGAGCGCCTCACCCTGCTGGCCGACCAGCTCCAACGGCAGACCGAAGCGCTCGCCGAGGCCCACGT
>CAZFKC010000051.1:36544-73005 GCA_964519175.1 uncultured Nannocystaceae bacterium | reverse complement strand
GAACGCCTGCTCGCAGCCCGCCTCGCGCAGCTCGTGGTGACGACACGCCATGCGCGGTGGCCCGATTGTACTCCCCGCGCTCGAGGCGCGTCAGATATCACCCCGCGACGCTCGGCGGCAGCGGCACGGCGATCAGTTCGGCATACACGCTCCGATCGTGCCCGGCGCGATGTCGCTGCAGTCGGCATCGGTCGCGCAGGCGGTGCTGGTCGGCATGGCGACCTCGCTCACCGACCACACCGCGAGCTGCCCGTCCCCGACGCAGTAGGGGTACGCCGAGGAGCCGTCGCTGAACGAGAGCGCGTCTGCACCGCGCAGCTGACCTTCGGCGGTGACGACGTCCTTCTCGATGCCGGTGATCTCGCAGTCGCAGCTGGGTGGGCCACCGACGCACGTGCCGGTGCCCCCGCCGACCGCTTCGGCCATCTCCTCGGCCGTGGCTGCGTCGCAGTTCCAGTTGCTGAAGCAGTCGATGACCGCCGAGCCGAACGTGAACGAGTGCACCGTCGCGACGTGCAGCGTGTAGTGGCCGACCTCGTCGACCGTGAGCGTGCCGGTGCGCGTCGGCGTGGTCGCCGAGAAGCCGCCGCCGGGGCAGAACTGCGCGAACGGATTCTGCAGCGGAGTGAGGTCGTAGCCACACGACGCGTCGAGCGTCCACGTGCCGTGGGGGTCGCCACCGCACGCGGCGACGGCCGGCGCACATGCGTCGGACGGGGCCGCGTCGGCGGGGATGAACACATCGGCCTTGCTGCCGACGGTCGACCACGCGGTACAGGTGCCGGTCGGGATCGGCCCGCTCTCGCTCGAGGGATCGGAGTCGGGATCGGTGACTTCGCCCTCGGTCGACTCGCTGCTCGAGCCGCCGGACTCGCCCTGATTGCCCGTACCGCCGTCGCCGCACGCGGTGATCGTCGCGCAGGCGAACACGCCCTCCGCGAGCTTCCATGCCAATGCACGCATCTTCGCACCCCCGGAGCGCAGAGCTCCGCAGCGATAGATTGGCGAGCAGGCCAGTTGATCACGGGCGGTGCGGATTTTCGAGCAGAGCCCCATCGAGCCCGACGTGGCTTCGCCACGGCGGACAGCGAGCACGACCGCGCGCGCCAGGAAGCGCGCCGGACGGCGCGACCATCGGCAGCCCATCGAGCCCGACGTGGCTTCGCCACGGCGGACAGCGAGCACGACCGCGCGCACCAGGAAGAGCGCCGGACGGCGCGACCAGAGCTCATTTCGGGAGGCAGGCGCCGATGGTGCCGGGCGCGATATCGCTGCAGTCGTCGTCGGTCGCGCACGCGGTGCTCGTCGGCATCGCGACCCCGCCCAGCGACCACACCTCGAGCCGGCCGTCCCCGACGCAGTAGGGATACGCGGCCGAGTCGCTCACGAGCGAGAGCGCGTCGCCACCCCGCAGCTGCCCCTCGGCCGTGACGGCGTCCTTCTCGATGCCCTCGATCGAGCAGTTGCAGCTGAACGCGTCGCCGGTGCACGTGCCGGTGCCGCCACCGGCCGCCTGGGTCAGCACCGTCACCACGCTCGCGTCGCAGTTGAACGTGCCGAAGCACTCGTCGACCGCAGCACCGAACGTGAACGAGTGCGTCGTCGCCACGTGCATCGTGAAGTGCCCGACCTCGTCGACGGTCAACGTGCCGGCGCGGGTCGGCATCCCCGCCGAGAAGCTCGCGCCCGGGCACGTCTGCGTGAACGGATTCGCCAGCGGCGCGAGGTCGTGGCCGCACGAAGCATCGAGCGTCCACGTGCCGTGCGGATCGCCACCGCACGCGGCGACTGCCTCCGCGCAAGTATCGGACGTGGGCGCACCGTCGGGGATGAACACGTCGGCCTTGCTGCCGGTGGTGCTCCACGCGGTGCACGTTCCAGTCGCGATCGGCCCTTCGCCGCCGGTCGACTCGGTATCAGGGTCGGGTGTGTCCTCGCCCGCCGAGCTGCTGCTCGAGTCCGCATCCGTGCCACCGCCACCGCCACCGCCATCGTCACCGCACGCCGAGGTCGCCGCGCAAGCGAACGCGACCTCCACCAGCTTCCATGCCAATGCACGCATCGTTCAGCTCCCGGAGCGCAGGGCCCCATACGTAGGGATGCGCGCGCCGGACGATCGATCACACGCAGCCGCGGATTTTCACGGCGTCGCTCGAGTCGACGGCACCCGGGGCAGCCGCAGTGCCCACACGAGGCCCAACAACGCGAGGCCGCTCATCGCGTAGTACGCGCCTCCGGTCCAGCGATCGTAGAGGAACCCGGCCGCCGGCATCGCGATGCCGAGCGCGAGCCCACTGCCGATCGCGACGTACAGCGCCGTCGCGCGCTGCGTCGCCGGCCCGCCCAGCGTCTCGCGGATCCAGCCCATCGCGCCCAGGTGCAGCGCCGCGAAGCTGGCCGCATGCAGCAGCTGCAGCGGGAAGAGCAGCAGTGGATCGTCGACCACCGCGAGCGCCGACCAGCGCAGCGCAGCACCGATGCCCGCGACGACGAGCAGCCGCCGCGCACCGATGCGCGCGAGCATGCGCTGACCGCTGCCGAACAACGTGATCTCCGCGAGCACGCCGGTCGCCCACAGCCAGCCGATCGTGGCCTCGTCGATGCCGCTCGCGAGCCAGTGCTTCGTCGCGAAGCCGTAGAGCACCGCGTGCCCGGCCTGCAGACAGCCCGTGGTCGCGAGGAACGCCAGCATGCCGGGTCGACGCAGCACCTCGCCGACCGGCACTGCGACGCCGCGCGTCGGCGGGCGTGGACGCGTGGGCAGACGCAGCGACACGATCATCAGCAGCAGCGCCGTCCCCTGCAGCGCGCGCAGCACGATCGAGGCCGGTCGTCCGTCGAGCGCCCAGCCTCCGCCCACCGACGCACCGACGAACGCGAGCGAGCCCCACAGCCGCACGCGGCCGTAGTCGAGTCGACCTTCGGCCGCCGCGGTGAGCACGAGCCCGTCGACGAGCGGCACGATCGGCGCGAAGCAGAGCCCCATGCCGAGCGAGACCAGCATGAGCGGCACGAAGCCATCGACGCGATCGAAGGCGAGCAGGCAGATCAGCACCCCGGCGGCGAGCCCGGGCAAGAGCTGCGCGGCGCGACCGGTGCGATCGAGCCACGCGCCGATCCACGGCGTGACGAGCCGCGCCCACATCGCGATGCCGAGCAGCCAGCCGATCCGATCGGCATCCATGCCGCGATCGGTGAGCCACGTGGGCCAGTACGGCAGATGGATCCCGATGAGCAGGAACAACGCGACGTAGACGACCGCGTAGCGCGTGATCTCCGAGCGGAGCAACGGCCGGATGCTAGCAGCGCGGGCGGCGTGCGGTGCTCAACCGTTCCAGATGCCCGGCAGCGGCTTGCCGATGTCGGCCATCACGTAGGCGTCCTCGGGCCAGTTGTAGGCGACGAGGAACATCTCGGAGTGGCCGTAGCCGGGCGCCGCGCCCTGCTCGTAGTCGTCCGGCGAGAGCCCCATCGCCTGCAGCACCGTCACCATCAGTCGGTTGTGCGGGATGCCGGGCATCAGCACGCCCCAGGGCAGGATCGGGTTCGCGTAGTCGTTGCCCAGCTGCGAGTAGTCGACGTACATGCCGGTCTGGATCGCGCCGCCTGCACTGCCCGCGAGCACGGCCGGCATCGAGACCGTGTAGTGATCCATCGCGAGCTCGCTGCCCATGTAGACCAGGCTGTTGTCGAGATACGTGCTGCCCTCGGACTCGTCGACGTCGAGCTGCTCGAGGAAGCGCTGGAAGATCGCCGTGGTGACCCACGAGTTCAGGCTGTTGATGTGATCGTGATCGCCGGGCTCGTCGACCGCGTCGTGGGCGAAGTCGTGCCAGTCCCCGGCGACGTCGTCGCTGCTGTGGTACGAGGCCGCCGGTGTCGCCCCGGCGCGCGTCACCCCCAGCTGCGCCTGGAACGTCACGATGCGGGTCATGTCGCAGCGCAGTGCCGCGCACGCGATGTCGACCAGCAGCTGCGTGCACTGCTCGAAGTCGGCGACGCTGGAGACCTCCTGCCACGGATAGCCCATGTCGAAGAACGGCGGCTCGTCGGGCTTCACGCAGCCCGCCGCCGGACCGTTCGCGAGCTCGCGCTCGATGTCGTCGAGGAACGTCATGTGGCGCTCGAGTGCCAGCCGATCGTCGGCGCTCATGCGGCTGTTGCCGCGTAGCCGCACGTAGTCCTCGTGGATCGAGTTCACCAGCTTGCGGTTCGGGTGCTCGACCGGCATCCCGGGCGCCATGAAGTCGCCGAACAGATCCTCCCAGATGTGCAGCGGCTCGAGGTACGCCGGGATGTTCTCGATCGGTCCACCCGCGATCCCATAGCTCGTGTCGGAGATCGAGCTCGGACTGCCCGTCGCGATCACCAGCGAGCGGGTGCGCGGCGGCTCCGGATAGAAGCGATCGGAGTACGCGAGCACCTGATCGATCGTCGGCAGCTGCCCGAGCCCGCGCGACTCGAACTCGCCAGCGCTCGCGCAGTTCGCATAGTTGCCGAGCATCATGCCGAGCCCGTGGCTGGTGTTCTGCAGGTAGTCGAGCCCGCGCACGAGCAGCATCTTCGAGTAGTACGGCGCGAGCGAGCTGCCGAGCACACGCGACAGCGGCTGATCCGCGAAGTCGGCGAGCGGGGCGTACATCGCAGAGCTGCCGGCGAGCGGCATGTGCAGCGCGGTCGTGCCGTCGGCCCGGTTGCCGCCGTAGGCCGTGTCGCGCAGCTGGTAGCCCGCCGGCGTCCACGCCGGCCAGATGTCCGCGACCATCTGTCCGCTCTGCGACTGGATCGCGACGAAGCGACGCGGCCGATCACCGACGCCGGCCTTCGCTCCGCGCGGCAACAACGACGGCAGGAACGGGATGCCGAGCGCGAGCCCGCTCGCGCTGCGCAGGAACATGCGACGACTCGTACGGGAGATCACAGCACCCTCCTCTGGCGGAACACCGGCTGCATCGCGAGCTCGCGGAGCACCTCGCCGAGCGACGCGCCCTCGGTCTGCATCGTGGTGAGCTCGTCGATCACGCACACGTCGTCGGCTCCCTCTTCGCGTCCGAACGTCGCCCGGAAGTACTGCTTCGCGAAGCAGCCCTCGGTCTGGCCGCTCGCGACGATCTGCGCGCTGAGCTCGGCGCCGGTCGAGATCGGCGCATCGTCGCCCGCGAGCCCGGGTGCGGCGGACGAGTCGATCGGCAGGGTCGCGAGCACCTCGCCCGTGACGTCGTCGATCACGATCTCCTCGTTGCGCCAGCGACCGAGCGCGTCGTACTGCTCGAGCACGAAGCCGACGGGGTTGATGAGCCCGTGGCAGCCCTGGCACGCCGCGTCGGAGGTCTTGGCCTCGTAGCGCTCGCGCGTGGTCTGGTCGTCGGTGACCGGCGGAGGATCGAGCGCACCCGGGGGGAGCTGCGTCGGATCCGGCGTCGGCAGCTCCTCGCAGAGGATCCGCCGCCGCACCGCGGCGCCGCGGTGCACCGGATGGCTCTCGTGATCGCCGGTGAGCAAGAATGCGGTGCGCGTCAGCAGCCCCGCGCGCTGTCCGTCGGGCATGCGCGGCGGCTCGGACACGCCGTCCCACGGCTCGACCCCGTAGAGCGCCGCGAGGTGCGGCGACGTCGTCAGCGAGAGATCGCTGGTCAGCAGATCCGCGAACGTGCCGTCCGCCTCGAAGGTGTAGTGGCGCGCGAGCGCGTGGATCTCCGCCTGCGCCGCCTGCAGGTGATCCGCGCCGTCCTGGCCGATCGTCGTGCCCTCCGCGAACGTCGCGAACGCCGGCGTGGTGGGGAACTCGGTCAGCCACGCGAGCTGTAACCACTCGTCGTAGAAGCGATCGACCGTCGCCTGCGTGCGCGGGTCGGCGAACACGCGCTCGAGCTGGGCCTGGTAGCCCTCGTCCGCGAGCAACGTACCGTCGGCCGCGGCGGCGAAGAGCTCGGCGTCGGGCATGCTCTGCCAGAAATGGAACGACAGCCGCGACGCGAGCTCGTAGCCGCCGAGCGCGAACGCGGCGTCGTCGCCGTCGCCATCGACCTCGACGTGGTAGAGGAACTGCGGCGCGAGCAGCATCGAGAAGATCACGCTGCGGAACAGCTCGGGGCCGTCGGCGGCTTCGTCGGTGAGCGCGTGGTAGCGCTCGCGCTCGTCGGCGACGAGCGGCCGCCGATACACGCGCAGACCGAAGTCGTCGAGGAACGCGTCGATGCAGGCGTCGCCGGGATCGGTCTCGAGCGCGCAGTCGCCCGCGACCGCAGCGAGGCTCGCGTCGTCCCACGCGACGATGCCGGCGAGCTCGTCGGCGATGCGGTAGTACGCGCGCGCGTGCTGATCGGAGACGCGCCCGTCGAGGATCCCGAAGGTCGAGCCGGCGTCGTCTGCGGGGATGCGATCGAGCTCGCTCGCGGCGGCCGTCTCGACGTCGATGCCGTCCTCCGCGAACAGATCGCGCAGCGTGTTGCGGTACTGCACCTCCGAGAGCCGACGCAGCGGCGAGACGCTGAGCTCGCCCTCGCACACCGACGGGCTCGTGTCGCCGCCGCTCTCGTCGCTGCCGCCCTCACTGGCGCTGCCGCCGGAGCTGCCTTCGCTGGCCCCCGACCCGCCGCCCGTCCCGCTGGTCCCGTGGTAGCACGCGGCCGCGAGCAGCAGCGTGGCCGAGCCGGCGATCGCGCGGCCGTTCGCGATTCGAGGTGCGATGCGCCTGTGCATGAGTCCCTGCGGAGGCCTCAGTAACGCCAGCGGCGTTTTGGTCTCACGCGATCGGACGAGAGATTGACGAGGTCGGACGAAGGCGCCCAAGATAGCGGCCTAAATGACGAGAACATCGAGCCATCTTGGTCGTGCGACGGTCGTGCTCGGGCTCTTCGCGCTCGCGCCCGGATGCAAGGGCGACGACGACGAGGACACCACCGTCGCGTCGGCGACGATGACCGCGAGCGGCAGCGAGTCGACCGGCAGCGGGAGCTCGGGGGGCGAGAGCAGCAGCTCGGGGGCCGAGAGCACCAGCGGCGTGGCCGACTCGAGCACCGGCCCCGAGCCCACCGGCGGCAGCACCGACACGGGGCCGTCGGGCGACGGCCAGTGCGTGCCCGACAACGCGCCGTTTGGCCAGCAACCACCCGATCTCCCGCAAGCCTCGATCTCGTTCGACTTCGGCGCGCAGAGCTGCTCGGTCATGGGGCTGATGAGCGCACCGCCGCAGATCGTCATCGACGTGCAGGACTCCGGGCTGCTCGACGCGACCGGGTTCGGGATCGAGATCACCGACTCCTCGCCCGAGGGCCTGCAGTTCTCGGATCCGCCCGTCGGCGACTCGCAGGTGATCGACTTCCACCCCGACGTGCTGATGACGTTCGAGGCGACGACGATCCCCGACATGGTCCCGGTCACGATCACGTTCCGGGTCGACCCGGCCGGTCCGGCGTTGCGTGACGTCAAGGCCGTCTACGGGGGCTGATGCGCGTCTACATCTCCGTCGACATGGAAGGTGTCGCCGGCATCGTCCGCCTGGGCGGCACGGCGGCCTAGTAGCCGGCGGTGGGGTGGTCGCCGATCTCGGCCTGGTGCCGCGGCGACGCGAGCCACTCGACGATGTGATCGCCGAGCTCGTCGGCGATCTCGTCGAGGCCCTTGCAGACCCCCATCATGCCGCCGAGCCCACCCTCGGAGTGGCCGTGGGCGTCGAAGACGTGCTTCTCGTCGATCTCGTGGTGGTGCAACACGCCCTCGACGAGGACGGTGATCTCGCCCTCCCAGTCCTCTTCGGCGCCGTTGACCCGCTCGATCACGAGCTTGAGGGTCTTGCCCTCGCCGGTCTTCTTGCCGGTGCCCTTGGCCTCGATCGCCTTCGCCACCGCCGTGCTGAGCTTCGCGTCGAAGTTGCACTTGTCGCGGGCCTCGTCGCCGATGCGCGAGTTCTCGCCGTAGATCGCCGGCTCGAGCTTGTATCCACGAGCTTCACGCGGCTCGTTGGTGGCGGTGTCCTTGTCGCACGAAAAGAGGCCGAGGAGGCCGAGCACGATCAACGTCTTCGTGTGCCGCACGCGCCGGAGGATAGCCGCGGCCCCCGACGCCAGCAACTCTTTCTGCTCGCGATCGATCAGGATCCCGCGGTCGCAGCCGCGCGCTCGGCCCTGACCGCATCGTAGGCCGCATCGATCTGCGGCTTGAAATGGTTCTCGATCACGGCGCGACGCAGCTTCTGATTCGCGGTGAGCAGTCCGTTGTCGATGCTGAACGCCTCGTCGACGAAGATCGCCCGGCGAATCCGGCGATAGGCCGGGAGGTCGGCGTTGATCTGCTCCAGCGCGCGATCGACCGCGTCGGCGGGCGGCTTGCCCGGCAACACGATCGCGACGAACGGCCGTGCATGTCCGACCACCATGCACTGGGTGGCAACCGGGCACGCGGCCATGAACTTCTCCTCGAGCGGCTCGGGCGCGATGTTGTGGCCCGACTCCGGCACGATGAGATTCTTGATGCGGCCGATGATCTTGAGGTTGCCGTCCTTGATGTCGACCTGATCGCCGGTGTGGAACCAGCCGTCGCCCATCACCTTCGCGGTCTCCTCGGGCTTTCGCCAGTAGCCCTTGAAGATGTTCGGACCGCGCACCACGAGCTCGCCGTCCTCGGTGATCTTGGCCTCGACACCGTCGAGCGCGATGCCGACGCGACCCGGCACGGTGCGATCGGGCTCGTCGAGCGAGACGATGCCGGTGGTCTCGGTGAGCCCGTAGGCCTGGTACACCGCGATGCCGATCATCTGGAACCAGCGCTGCGTCTCCTCGGACAGCGGCGCCGACCCGGAGATGAGGAACTCGAGGTTGACCCCGATCTTCTCCTTGATCTTGGAGAACACCACGCGGCGGGCGAGCGCGAGCGTGAGCTTGTCGACCAGGCCCGCGCGCCCTTCGAGCTGCGCGCGCCAGGCCGCAGCGCCGCGCTCGAACAGCGACAGCGCGATGCCGCCGCGCTCGCGCAGGTTCGCACCGACGCCGTTGCGGATGCGCTCGAGCACCGCCGGCACGTTGAGGAAGTAGTTGGGCTTCGCGGTCGACATCTCCTGCACGAGGTTGCCGAGATCGGTCGACAGCATCAGCGGGTTCGGCCGCGACAGCTGCGTCCACAGCATCATGCGCGACGCCGCGAAGCACAGCGGCAGGAAGTGGAACACCCGATCGGTGCCCTCGCGCTTGCCGGCGACCTTGTCGAGCCGCTCGATCGTGCGCGGAATCATGAAGTCGATGTTGGCGCGGTCGAGCACGACGCCCTTCGGCTCGCCCGAGGTGCCCGACGTGTAGATGATCGCGACCGGATCGTGCTCGGCGATCTCGTGCAGGCCGGCCTTGCTGGGCTCGTGCTCGAACACCTCGTCGAACGTCGCGATGCGCCCGTGCTCGGGCCACGCGGCCGCGATCGTCTCGGCGAGCTCGCGCGAGCCGGCGAGCAAGAGCTTGGGCTCCGCCGAGCGCAGCATCACCGCGAGCTCCTTGGGCTCCTGCTTGTCGTAGAGCGGCACCACGATCGCGCCGCACGCGAGCGCGGCGAGATCGGCACAGACCCAGCGCGCCGAATTGGGCGCGAGCACGGCGACGCGATCGCCGGGTTGCACGCCGGCGCCGGCCACGAATGCGCGTGCACGCGCGATGAGCCCGAGCAGCGCACGCCCATCGTGCTCGCGGAGCTCGGTGCCGTGCACCTCGATCAGCGTGCAGCGCTCGGGTTGTTGCTCGAGATGATCGAAGATACGCGCGAGGAAGTGCATGGCGTCGCCCACGGCGCGAAGGCACCGTGGGCCCACGCCGCGCGGCGGGAGCATACCCCCATCGCCGCGGGCCGTGCCGTCCTCGCCGCTTCAGCGGCGGCGACGCGAACGCAGGCCGAGCAGGCCCAGGAGCCCCAGTCCGAGCAGGCCCGAGCGATCTCTGCCATCGACGTCGCAGCTGCAGCCCGAGCCGTCGCCGCCGCCATCGGCTCCCGCGGTGCCCTCGCTGCTGCTCTCTTCCTCGCCGGCGGTCGCGGACACCTGACCGGTCATCGTCGCGCCGGTCATCGAGTCGTCGTCGTTGCCGGTCATCGTCGCGCCGGTCGTGCCCGGATCGGTGTCGCCGGTCGTGCCCGGATCCGTGTCACCCGTCGTGCCCGGATCCGTGTCACCCGTCGTGCCCGGATCCGTGTCGCCGGTCGTGCCGGTCGCGGTCGGGTCGGTCGTGCTGCCGGTCGGATCCGTGGTGCTGTCGGTGGGATCCGTCGGATCGGTGGTGTCGGTCGGCCCGATGGTCGGATCCGTCGTGCTCGTGCTCGTCTCCTCGCCGGTCGTCTCGGACGGCGTGCACCAGTACTCGACCTGCTCGAGACACACATCGTAGAGCGCGTCGTCGTCGAGCCCGTCCCACTCGCTGCCACCGAAGCCGCCGGGCTCGCTGCCGTCGGCGCACTCGCAGAAGACCTGATCGGGCTCGTTGTCGACCGTGCATGCACCGAGGTCGGTCTCGCACGGCACGCCCGTCGGAGGCGGCGGCTCGCCGCAGAACGCCGCGAGCTGCTCGAAGCACACCGCCTCGAGCTCGTCGGAATCGAGCCCGGCCCAGTCGCTGCCGCCTCCGCCGCCGACGAAACCGCCGTCGGCGCAGAGGCAGGAGATCGAGTCCATGCCGTCGTTCGAGATGTCGCAGCTGCCGGTCTTGTCGTCGCAGCTCGCGGACGCGGCCCGCGCCTCCGCAGGCACGAGGCCGACCGCCGCCACCAACAAGGGAAGCCCCACCACCATCCACTGTCGCAAGCTCATGTAGACCAACCTTCTCGCCCCGACACGGGCGCCAGTATTTCCCTACATGCCCGGCCATCCGCGGATCCTTGGTGGGTGCGTCTTTTTTTTCGTCGCGCCCCTGCCGTGCGCTCGCCGGCACCCGGGGCCGTGCTCGGCGGCCGACGCGGTGACGCGCCGGTGACAACGACGGCGCCGGGCTGCGCTAGCCTCCGAGGCATGCATTGCTGCGCCACGAGGCTGTTCCTGGGCCATGCCGCGCTCACCGCGATCGCGTGTGCGAGCACCACCACGGAGGCCGAGTCCTCCTCGCCCGCCGTTGCGTCGGCCGCCGGAGCCTCGGCCGCCGATGCGTCGGCGGTCGGAGCCTCGCCCGGGGAGCCCGATCCCACCACGCCCGCGACCGCGCGCGACGAGCACGCCCCGCTCGTCCGCGAGATCGCGTCGGCCTACCGGAGCTGGGGCATGGTCGACGACCAGCTGCACTGGGCACCGGGGCTGTGCGCGCTGCCGATGAGTGGCGTCGCGCACTACAGCGCGGCGCAGGCACCGGGTGCGCACGCCGAGAAGGTGTTCATGCTCTACGCGAGCGACACCGCGGCGTACTGGCGCGCCGCGGGCCTGAAGGAGCGACTGCCCGACACGCTCGCACGCCACGCGGTGTCGTCGCGCAAGGACGTCGTGCAGGTGTTGGTGAAGGAGTCGTTCGCACCGGCGAAGCTCGGCGAAGGTGGAGCGCTCGGTCCCCACGGTGTGCGGCCGGCGAAGAAGGGCGACGAGCTGTTCACGACGGGCGATCCGATCGGACTGTTCGTGATGGCACAGCTCGAAGGTCGGCCGGCCGGCACCGACGACGGCTGGATCTACGCCACGGTCGCGAAGAGCGGCGAGGTGACCGAGGCGGGCGTCATCGCGAGCTGTCGCGACTGTCACGCGAAGGAAGCCGATCGCGTCTTCGGCGTTCCGCTCGCGTGGAAGTGACGCGATCGCGACGGCGGCGGTCGAAAGCGCCCGTCGACCCGTGTTCACCGCCCAATTTGGTTGCCGGCTCGGGCCGCCGTGCCATCCTCCGGGCAGCATGATTCGTCGACTTGTCATTGCCGCGCTCGCGCTGTTCCCCCTCGCCTGTGGTGGCGACGACGACGACGGTGAAGCCGTCGACAGCAGCGAGGCCGGGCCCGACAGCAACACCAACGGCTCGACGAACGGCTCGACGAACACGACCACGAACGGCAACACGACCACGAACGGCAACACCAGCGCCGAGAGCGGCGAGCCTTCGACCGAGTGCGACTTCGAGGACGCGTTCGATGCCGACGGCAGCTCGTGGCCGTCGCACTGGGAGGTCGCCGGCGGGGTCGCGACCGCCGACGTCGTCGATGGTCGTGCACGCCTGGTGCCGAGCACGAACGCCTACTCGCTCGCGCGCATGTACACCCCGATGGACTGCACGAACGCCGAGGTGACGTTCTCGTTCGCGTTCAGCGACGGGGCCTCGCAGGGCATCGGCGTCTACGTCCGCAGCAACGGCGGGCACCTGCAGACCACCACCCCGCACGGCACGGGCTACGCGATCTTCATCGAGTCGTTCCGCGACCCCGCCGGCATCGGTGCGTGGGTCGAGATCGACGGCGTCGAGATGCAGATCCAGGCGGTCGAGCCCGTCGCGATCGAGCCGAACGTCGCCTACCGTGCGCGCATGCGCGTCACGCAGGTCGACGACAGCACCACGCGCATCCAGGGCCGCGTGTGGCGTGACGATGCGGCCGAGCCCGACAGCTGGCAGGTCGAGCGCACCGACCAGACCGGTCACCTGCAGAACGCCGGCGGCTCGCTGGCGATCGACTCGTACAGCTCGCGGACCAGCGGCGCCGCCGCGGAGCTGTTCATCGACGACATCGAGATGCACGTGGCCGAGTAGGCCTCACTCGGGCTCGGGCGATGCGCCGCGGGCCTGCGTGCTCGCGCGATAGGCCACGTTGCGCGCGCGCATGATGTTGCCGAGCGGGCGGTGCTCGACGAGCGCATGCCACGGATCGAACGCGAAGTGCTCGATCCGTTCGGTGAGCGCCTTGCCCTCCTCGCGCTCGACGTCCTGCTGCGGGATCGAGAGCCGTGCGACCGGCACGAACGGAGTGTCCCACGCGATCGAGTGGTCCTCGATCGGCGTCGTGGCCTCGTCGCGGAAGAACTGCAGCCGCAGCTCGTAGTCGAGCCCGCCCTCGCGCAGCCGGCGGATGAGATCGGCCGTGAAGTGATCTCGCTCGAGCTTCGCGTCGTCGGCCTCGGGCTCGGCGGCGCGATCGACCGGCACGAACGCGAAGCGCACCGCATGTGGACCGCAGGAGATCGCAGCGGCGCTGTAGAAGGGCACCGTCGCCATCGAGCCGACCTTGTGCTTCACCGAGGCGAGCAGCGTGCGCACGATCGCGAATGCGCGCCGGGGACCGAGCGCGAGCGCGAGCTTCACGGGCAGCAGCGCGGGCTTGGTCGCGGCCCCGACGAACGCCATGAACTCGTCGGCGTCGCGGAACGGCGTGGCCGGGGTGAGGATGGCGAGGAAGTCCTGCGTGCGCGCGTGCTCGAGGCCAGGGATCACCTTGCGGCCCTCCACGCCACCGACCTTCACGCCGATGCCGCGCGCATCCGGGGCGCGATCGGACTGACGACGCGGCGCACCGTTCGAGAAGCGCACCCACGCGCGATGGCTGCCCGGCTTCGCGAACAGCCCGTAGCGCGCCCGCTCGGGCAGATCGTCGAGCACGGTGAACGTGGCCTCGGCGCAGACATGGGGCTTCGCATGGAGTGCACGATCGAGCTTGCCATCGCGCCCGCCGCCGCGTTGCAGCTCGATCAGCTGCGCGGCGTAGCGATCGAAGCGCGCCGCTTCGTCGTCGGTCTCGACCTCACGCCAGCCCGTGCTCTCGGCTTCGCTGCCCATCGGCCGCGGAGCATAGCCGCAATCGCGACCGGCTTCGCGGCCGGAGAGCTCAGCCGGTGACTTCGAGCTCGACGGCGTTCGAGATCAGCTCGTAGGGGCGTTCCTTCGCCATCGCTCCGATGTCGAAGGCCGGCGGCCCGCCGCCGCCCTTGGCCGCGGTGCCACCCGTCCACGCGTAGTGCACGAAGAGCCGCACGGTGCCGCGTTTCCACTCGAAGAACGGATGCGCCCACATCGGATCGATCGACTTGCTACCGCCGGCCCGCACTTCGACGATCTCGTCGCTCCAGTCGTGGTCGAACAATCCGCAGCGTCCGTTCGACGCGGGCGCGAGCGGCTTCCAGCAGCCGTCGCCCTCGTCGATGAACGCGGTGAACGAGATCACCGGGTCGCGCCAGCCCGCGTCGGAGCCGTCACCCGGCAGCACGATCGCGTGCGCTCGCTTGCGCGACACGTTGCGGATCGTGCCGCTGAGCTCGGGGAAGTCGCTCTTCGCCATGCGCTTCGGGCCGCGGATCTCGAGCCGGAGGTCGGTCTGCTCGTCGCCGGTGCGGATCGGATTCGGCGAGACGCAGCCGCCGCGGCTCACCAGCGACTCCATGCGATCGCGCTGCAATGCGAGGCGATCGAAGTCGGCGCGGGTACGCTCCCGCTCGCCCGCGCCGTCGCTCGCCGACGGCCAGCCGCCCGATCGGGGCTTCGCCGCCGACGTGGGCACGACCGGCGCGGCGACGACGACCCCGTCGGCGGCCTGCGCGGGCTCGTCCGTATCCAGGTCGGTGCCCGCACATCCGAACAGCGCGCACGCGAAGACGGCGAGTCGGGTTCGCATGCGGGACGGAACGCCCGAGCGGGGCGGCCGGCTTACACGGTCAGGCGGGATCCGCGAAACGACCCATGAACAGGATCGCGCCGGTCTTCGTGTCGCGCACCAGGAACAGGAACGGGTGGTCGACGACGACCTTCACCGGATGCGGGTCGGCCGGCGGCGCGGCGGACCCGGCCTTCATCGACACCGCCGTCGCCGCGGCGGCTTCGGTGCCGGCCTCGTCGACGGCGATGAACGCCTTGTGGAACGCCTCGGAGATCGCGAGCTGTTCGGACTTCGGCGCGATGCCGGTGAAGTCGGCCTTGGCAGCGTCCCACGCAGTGACGACGCCGAGCTTCTCGAGCGTCTTGCGCAGCGCCAGCGCCTCGCCCGGCTCGATGCGGAACTTCGGCAAGAACAGATCGACGCGCTGGGTGGTCGCGCCGTCGATCCACGTCTTCAGCGCGTCGGCGGTGAGCGCCTTCTCGAGCGCGGGCAGCCCCTTCACGTCGTCGGGCAGCACGATCGTCATCGCGTAGCCGTCACCTGTGTACGGCAGCTCGACCACGCGCGCCTTCACGTCCGCAAGCACGCCCAGGCGCATGTCGTCGATGCGGTTCATCAGCTTCACGGTCTCGTCGCCCGCGGTGCCGTGGAACGGGGCGTCCTTCGTCGCGAACGCGTGGAAGGGCTCGGCCCACTGCGCCTTGAAGTAGATCGCGTCGACGAGCACGAGCCGGGTCGCGTCGCTCACTCCACCCTGCGGCAACAGGTCCTTGATCTTGTCGTGGGTCTGCTCCGCGACCCATGCGTTGATCTGCGCACGCGCGGGCTCGAACGCGGTCTTGAAATCGACGGGCTCGAGCGCGGCCCCGAACGTGGTCTTGGTGAGCTCGAGGAACGTGGGCTCGAACGCGACGGTCTTCTCGCCGAAGAGCCGGTTGGCGACGTCGAGCTCGAGCCCGCCGCTCGCGGCGTTCCAGCGCGCGAGCGTGCCGCCGAAGCCGGCGTGGAGCTCGGTCGCGGGGAAGTGGAACGCTTTCGCGAGCTCGGCCGCGGTGTCGCCCTTCGCACCGGCGTGCGTCATCGCGAACACGATCGCGATGCTCGCGGGCGAGACGAACAGGTTGCCGGGCTCGGCGCCGAGCTGCTTGTGCAGATCGACCGCGAACGCATTGATGCTCGCTGCGACGGCCTGCTCGGTCTCCGGAGGCAGCTCGGGCGGCGGTGTGGGCTCCGGCTCCGGTGCCTTCGCATCGGTCGTGTTCGCATCGGCGGTCTTCGCGTCGGCCTTCTTCGCGTCGGCCTTCTTCGCGTCGGCCTTCTTCGCATCCGCAGTCTTCGCGTCGGCCTTCTTCGCGTCGGCCTTCTTCGCATCTCCGCCGCTCGACGCAGGACAGGCCGCGAGCGCGAGCACGGCGGAGAGCAACCCAGGTCCCGAGATCCAGCGAGCACCGAGCTTCGACATGGCGCCGGTTCTACCGCGGCGCGAGGCTCGCGTGCTAAGGTTTGCAATCACGGTGTCGAAGCGCTGGACCCACCGGATGGGGCTCGCCGTGGCGTTGGTGCCGGCCTGCACCGCCGACGCCACGCCGATCGTCGAAGCCGAGGTCGCCGAGGTGTGCGGGCAACCGGGGCCGGTGCAGATCCTGCCGCTCGAACGCGACGAGGTGGTGCCGGAGCGCTGGCCGGTGGTGATGCACGGCGACCGCTACCTCTACGGCATCCGCCGCTTCGACCACGCGATCACCAACCTGGACTACGCGAGGCTGGATCGCGAGCAACGCATGTACGCCGAGCTCGATGCGCGCGTCGAGTCGATCGATCGCTGCGGCGACGACCGCCGCGTGATCGCCGAGGGCGTCGACGTCGTGATCCCGCCGCCGAACGACGGCGAGCCGTGGCTCGGCTATCGCACCGAGACGAATACGCTGTTCTGGATCGACCCCGACGGTGCGTGGGCGCCTCGCGAGGTGGCCCGCACGACGCAGCCGTGGGATCACCTCGCGAGCGGCGAGCTCGTGTACACCTTCGATCGCGAGGCGCAGGAGCTCGTGCAGTGGCGCCTGGCCGACGACGAAGTGCGGGTCGGGTCACGACTGGAATCGGTGATCGACGTCGGGCCGCTCGTCGATCTAGGGGTGTTCGGGCGCGCTCGCACCGAGGAGACGATCGCGTTGCAGTCGGACGGCGAGCTGGTCGCGATCCGGCTCGCGACCGCAGAGGTGGTCTCGGTCGCGAGCAACGTCGGCGGATTCGTGGCGAACAGCGACCCGCGATACGTCGCATGGTGGGCCGGAGTCCCCGACGATCCGTTCGCGGGTCCACCGACCCAGCTGCTGCTGAGCGATCGCGAAGGGCCCGGGAGCCTGTACCTCGACTTCGGCGGTGTGCCCCTCGACATGACGATGGGGGATCGACTCGCCGCGACCGAGCACGTGGCGGTGGACGTCGGCGGCTACTCGGCGGCCTCCGAGACGACCCTGACGTTGCTGCCGGAGCTCGCGTCCGTCACGCTGGCCGGATCGTGGCGCCCGTTCGGCGTGGCGGACGGCAATCGCGTGTCCGTGCTCGCGCCGTTCGACACCACCGCCTCCACGCAGTTCGTCTTCGAGGCTCGAGACGGCGAGCTGCAGCAGGTCGCAGGTCCCATTGCGAATCCGACCCCCTACGACGGCGCGCTCTGGTGGAGCGAGTGCGCGGGCGGTCCCACGTCGGAGCACGGCGCCGCCTGCGACCTGATGACGATGCGACTCGCGACGCTACAGCCGGAAGTGGTGGCACGCGACGCGTGGAGCGACGTCGCGCTTCCGGGTGGGCGGTGGGTCGTGTTCCACGCGCCGGAGCCCGATCCCGACGCGTGGCGGCCCGACCCGCGCGGCACGCTGTGGGTGATCGACGGCTCGACGGGCGAAGAGTCGCGGCTGGCGATCGACGTGTCGTCCCGCTTCGAGCTGCACGAGCCACACGACGACACGCCCGACGTGTGGCACACGGAGGAGGTCGTGTACCAGGTGCGGTCGCTCGACACCGACGACACCGGGCTCTGGCGTGTGCGCTTCGATTGATGGCGCGCGGCGACGCGGACCTTCGCCACAGGCGTCGCCGCCGGGCGCGCTGCGCAGCAAGGGACTTGGGCCGCGCACCGGGACCCTCTACAATGCGGCCATGACTCGCTTCGCTTGTGGGCTCGGGTGGGGATCGGGGGCGCTCGCGCTCGCCATGGCATCGATCGCGCACGCCGGTGACGGTGGCAGCTCGTCCGGCACCGGATCGTCGGATACCGGTGCATCCGAGAGCGGCACGTCCGGCGACACCAGCTCGGCCGGAGGCACGGACACCGGCACCACGGACACCGGCACCACGGACACCGGGACCGGCACCGACAGCAGCACCACCGAGCCGTGCGGCACGTGCGAGCAGCAACCCGGCGACACCGTGTTCGAGTCGCCGACCGACGGCGCCGCGGTCGACTCGCCGTTCGAGGTCCAGGTGTCGGTCGTGCAGCGCGTCGGCTGCGATTGCACCGAGCAGCCGCCGATGTTCGTCGAGCTCTACGTCGACGACGTGCCGCTCGGCGAGCCCTGCTACGAGCTCTCGTGCACCTGGACCGTCGACGCGATGATCGGCAGCCACTCGCTGTACGCAGGTGCCACCTACGCAGAAGACGACTACGTCGGCACCACGATCCACGCGTACGTGCAGAGCGCGGCGACCGGCTCGGGCCCCGACTACGGCAGCTCGTCGTCGGAGGGTCCGGTGAGCGACGAGACCACGACCACGGGCGCCGCGGCCGAGCCGAAGGAGAGCGGCTGCAGCTGCATGACCTCGGCGGCGCCGACCGATGCGGGGTGGCTGGTGGCGATCGCCTTCTTCGCCCGCCGACGTCGCGTTCGCGCGCGCGGTGCCTGATCGGGCCCGTCACGCGACCGGAGCGCACGCGGGGATGCACGCCCCCCGTTTCCCCGGGGTGCGATCCGGGGGTAGCGTGGTCGTACGGACCCCGCGGTACAGCGTCCGCAGGCGCGCGGCATGGCCTTCTCGGGCGTGCTGAAGGAGCTGCGCGCGCGCGTCGGCGCCGAGCGGCTCCGCATCGCTGCGCGCGGCTGGGGTGACGAGCTCGCGATCGTGCTCGCCGAGCCCGTGGTGCGCAGCGAGTGGTACTCGTACGTCGCGTTCGCGCAGCTGCTCGCGGGTGCGGAGCGCGAGCTCGGCGACGGCAGCGGCGCGCTGTGTCGCGAGCTCGGCGGCGCCGCGGCGAAGCGCGACCTCGGCGGCGCGTTCTCGGTGCTGCGCTACCTCGCGTCGCCGCAGCACCTCATCGGCTCGTGCGAGCGCGTGTGGCCGCGCTACTACCGGAACGCCGGCCGCATGGAGGCGGTCGCGACGCGTCCGGAGAACACGGTGCTACGGATCAGCGACTTCCCCGGCATGGCCGAGCAGCACTGCCGCCTGATGGAAGGCTGGATGATCTCGGCGATGCAGACCCTCGGCGCAATCGTGAACCCGGGCGCAGCCGAGCGCGCCTGCGCGAGCAGGGGCGGCGACGTGCACGAGTTCGCCTGCACGTGGCGGAAGTGAGGCCTCACCCGTAGCGCTCGAGCAGTCGCATCAGCGCCGGCTCCATCGTCGGCAGATGCGCTTGCCACGTGCGCGGGCGCTCCTTGCGGGGGAACTCGGGGTACACGCGCACCACTTCGTCCATGAAGTCGATGCCCATGCCGCCCATGAGCGCGAGCTGCTTCGGCACCGCGCGGCCGATGTCGGCTTGGATCTGCTCGCGATCCCGCGCGAGCACCTCGAGCACGTCGACGACCTTCTCCGCGAGGTTGTCCTCGTCGACCTCGAGGAACAGGTGCGGGTGCCCGCGATCGTTCATGAGGTTGCGGATGCGCTCGTCCATCGTGATGCCCGCGCTCGCGACGAGCCCCGGCATCGAGGTCACCACCGCGTGGAAGCGCGAGCTCAGCATCCACGTGCAGTTGCGCAGCATCGAGACCATGTCGAACATGGTCCACTCGTCGCTCGCGATGATCGGCGCCGGCCGGTCGAGCTTGGGCAGCAAGTCCTCGCACGCGAGCTTGTCGAGCTGCTCCATCGCCACGAGGATCGGGAAGCACTCGCGCTTGCTCGCAAACGCGTTCACCCCGGTCGCGATCGCGTCGAGGTAGTTGTCGTACTTCGCACGCGACTCCGGCGAGCTGTGGTGGAAGTAGATCGACTGGTAGTGCTCCTCGCGGTACTGCCCGACGAGCCGCATCGCGGCCGCCTTCGCGAGGTCGGGCTTCACCGGCCACCAGAACGGGTTGATCGGGCACACCACCAGGATCGGCTTCTTGCCGTCCCAGCCCGCCTTGCGCAGGTGATCCGCGCCCTGCGACAGCGGAGCCGGCTCGAACGTCCACGCCGTGTCGGCGCCGCCGGTGGTGCGGATGCCGAGGTGGCCGAGCACCTGTCGCGACGGCTCGTTGCGGCAGATCACCAGCGAGCTCTTGCAGTGCTTCTTCACGAAGTCGCGCAAGGCCGGCGTCATGTTGCCCGCCTCGGCGCCGTAGCCCACCGACAGCTTGCCCTCGGCGTTCGCGATGCCGAGCGCGCCGGCCATCATCACCGACAGCGCGCTCGCGAACTTCGACTTGAACATCGAGCCCTCGCACGCGATGACGCCGTGGTGCTTCGGGCACTCGTCGTGCAGGAACTTCGGGAACACGACCGGGAGCTCGACCTGCCGCACCGTGCGGAAGTAGCCGCCGGTGAGCTTCGGATCGACGGTCATGATCGTCAGCTCGATCTCGTCGTCGCCGAGCACGTGCCGGATCTGCCGGATCATCTCCTCGACGCGGACATCGGCGCCGGTGTTGCGCGTGCCCACGTAGCCGGCGAACAGCAGCTTGAGCGGCTTGCCCGGCCGCCACGTCTCGCTGCGCACGTCGAGCGCACGCTCGACGGCGACGGCCTCGATGAAGCCGTTCATCACTTCTTGCAGCACGCGGTCGGGATCGAACGCGTTCTTGATGCGCTTGAGCAGGCCCATGATCGATCGCTCTTCAGGCCGCGCGGGCGATGCGGGCGTCCGCATCGTCGGGCCACGGTAGATACGGATACGTGAACTTGCCGTCGACCGCGAAGCGCAACAGCGGGTACGCGTAGGTGTCGAACGTCGCCGGCGCGTGCCCGAGTGCCGCGACGATGCGGCGGTTGTCGAACACGGTGTCGTACGCGAGGTACGGCAGGAAGACCTTCATCAGCGAGGCGGCCGGGGCGATGCCGTACTTCTTGGGCGTCGACATCAGCGCCTCGACCGCGAGCCCGAACGGTCGCTCGAGCCGCGGCGCGAAGAACGTGCGCGGCTTGTGGCCGCCCTTGCGCAGCGCACCGACGATCTCGCCGTAGCTGAGCGAGGCCTCGCCCGACGACAGGTGGTAGATGCCGTGCGCCGGATTGGGATCGAGGTGCACGCGCGCGATGCCCTCGCCGACGTAATTGGCCGGCACGACATCGATGCGAGCCTCGCGCGGCAGCGGCAGCACGCGCATGTACGCGAGCCCTGCGAAGGCGCGGACCATGTCGAACTGCGTGGTCTCGGGGAAGCGCGAGTCGCCGAGCACCGTGCTCGGACGGAAGATCGTGGTCTGCACGTCGGGCAGCAGCTCGTGGACCATGTACTCGCAGAACTTCTTCGTGCGCGCGTACGGGTCGTAGTCGCTGCGGTCCCACTCGACCGCCTCGTCCTCGCGCACCACCTCGTGGTTGCGATGACCCGCGACCGCCACCGTGGAGACGTCGCTGAAGCGGCGCAGCCCGTGGTGGTCCTGGGCGTCGCGCGCGAGCTTCACGAGCTCGAGCGTGCCGCGGAGGTTGACGTTGAAGCAGACCTTGTCGGACTTGCGGTTGAGCGAAGCGGCGCAGTGGATGACCGAGGTCATCGAGTTGCGCAGCCGCAGTCGCGCCTCGTGCTCGAGCCCGAGCTCGCTGCTGGTGAGATCGCCGAGGTAGATGTCGAAGCGGGGCAGCGCGCGCGCGAACGCGTCGAAGTCCATGTGCAGCTGCATCGACTTCCACAGCCGCTGCCGGCCCTCGGCCTGGTTCTTCGCGCGCACCAGCACCGCGATGCGCTCCTGGCTGCGGTTCAGCAGCTCGTTCGCGACGTAGGAGCCGATGTAGCCGGTCGAGCCGGTGAGCAACACGGTCACGAGCTGCGCTCCTCGCTGGCCGCACGCGCCTGGGCGCGCGCCGGCGTGCTCGCCGATGCACCGGCCTGCGGTGCCGGCGGATCGAGCAGACGGAACGGCGTCTTGGGCGAGTAGGTCTCGCGCGCCTCGTCCTCGTACTCCGGGAAGCACCAGCGGCGCAGCCCCGGCATGTGCACGTCGAGCCAGTAGCTGCGCCACTCGATGTGCTCGGGCAAGAAACGGAACTCGGGCTCGGCGACCTCGTGCCGATCGAGCGCGCGGCACTGGAACACGCAGTAGTGCTCGTAGGTGAACGGCATGAACAGCTCGAGCACGTCCTCGATCTGCCGCAGCTTGCGGACCGAGCTGTCGGAGGTCTTCTGCAGATCGCGCGCCCAGTCGCGCACCTCGGACGGCAGCTTCTCGGGCAGGCCGTGCTTGAGGTAGCGGCCGATCTGGCCGATCACCTTGCGGATGTTGGTCACGTTGAGCACGTGCTCGGGATCGGCCGCCGTGGCATCCCAGCGCGAGAGCACCAGCTTCTCGAGCGCGCTCTTGCCGTGCTTGCGCAGGTGCTGACGATGGCCGAGCGCGGAGAGCTCGGTGAGCCGATCGATCGCGAGGAAGTTCCGATCGGAGGAGCCGCACTGGTAGATCGGCAGCGCCTCGCGGCGCAGCAGCGCGCACGCCACGATGCAGACCGCGCGACACACGAAGTCGACCGGGATGATGTCGAGCGGGTTGCCGGCCGCGGCGGGCACGTGGCGGAACCAGGTGCCGGCGAGGTACACGAGCGGGCCCGAGGTGTTGAAGCCCTCGTTCCAGCCCGCGAACGGGTAGTCGATCGCGCTCTCGACGATCGCCGGGCGGAGCACGGAGACGCGATCGCGAATCGTGTCGTGCTGCGCGAGCGTGAGCTCGGCGAGCGCCTTCGTGTACGTGTAGGTGTTGGGCCAGCCCAGCGCCTTGGCGCGGTCCGTGCCGGCCTTCGCCATCGTCTCGCGCAACCGCTTGCGCTTGAGCCGGTTGACCATGTCGCCGACGCGCTTGGTGTCGCCCTCGTGCCCGCGCTCGGCGAGCCGTGCGATCACGTCGTCGCGCAGGGTCGCCTCCGTCGCGGGGTCGTCGTTCTCGGCGGCCGTGGCCGCGATGATGCGCTCGAGCTCGGCGATCTCGGCCTTCGCGTCGATCGGCGTGCCGTTGGGTGTGCGGTCGGAGACCGGCACCTCCTCGACGAAGCCGTCGCGGTGGCCCGCCACGTAGCACGTCGAGACGTGCAGCATCGCGGCGTGGTCGCTCTTCTCGATGAACTCGGCGACGTGCCGGGCGCCGTCGACGTTCGAGGCCAGGGCCTCGCGCACGTCGGGATTGAAGTCGACGAGCCCGGCGAAGTTGAGCACCACGTCGACGTCGGCGAGCAGCCGCGCCTCGGTCTCCTCGTCCATGCCGAGCCGCGGCTGCGACACGTCGCCGGCGATCACCTCGACGCGCTGCGAGACGAACTCGTTCATGCGCCCGTCGTAGGCGTCGTGCAGCGGCTTGAAGGCCGGGCTCTCGTTGACGATCTTCTCGAAGCGCTCGCGCACGCCGCGGCCCTTGCCGCGCAACAGCACGTAGACGCGGCCGACCTGGGGGATGTGCTGCAGCACCATCGCCAGCCAGACCTTGCCGAGGAAGCCCGATGCGCCCGTGAGCAGGATGCGCTTGCCGGCCAAGGTCTCGCGGATCGAGATCATGCCTTGTAGTCCATCACCGGCCACTCGGCCTCGCGGGCGGCCTTGCGCAGGGTCATGTCGGGGTTCACCGCGCAGGGATGTCCGACCGCGGAGAGCAGCAACAGATCGGGGCCGTGCGACGCGTACGCGAACGAGCCCGCGAGATCGAGCGAGTGCTCGCGCGCGTACTGCTGCAGCCAGCGTCCGCCCTCGAAGCCGCCGATGACGGGATCGACGAGCTTGCCGGTGGCCTTGCCCGCGCGGTACTCGAGGTGGTTGCAGACGAGGTCGTCGACGTAGCGCCACTTCTCGCGCACGCGATCCATGATCTCGGAGATGCCCTCGGAGATCACGACGGTGCGGTGGCCGTCGGCCTTGGCCTTGCGCAACAGCTCGATGCCGCTGTCGAGCAGCTTCTCGTCGAGCACGTCGTCGACGTACTCCTCGGAGAGCACGGTGATGCGGTCCTCGGTCATGTCGCGATAACAGAGATGCGCGACGCGGTTGCCGAGCGTGCGATCGTTCTGCCCGAGCAGACCGAACACCGGTGCCGATGCGAGCGCTTGCCCGAACCGCAACGCACGCTCGCGCATACCCGCGCGCTGGCCGGCCATGAACAGCGCGGCATGCATGACTCCGTTTTTGACCAGGACCCCTTCCGCGCGGAAGAAGGCGGCGGTTTGCTGTTCGCTCATCGTTGTCGGGGGCACATCTCGCACGAGGCCACGGATCGGCGCGCGCGGGGCGATGTGACGGTGGGCGAGTCTACCGACCGCCGGGCGAGCCACAAGCCCCGCGCGTGACGAGAACCGGCCCGCAGGGCGCCGCGCAGATGCGTCGGCTCACGAAATGGGCGCGAACGGGGCTGCGCACCGCGGCCGGTCGCCGAGGCCGCAGCGCGACGCGCCCTGCACACGACCCCGATGACGCGGCGAGCACGGCCCGCGCGACACCGATGTCGCGGCCGTGCGCGTGGCCGTCCGCAATTCGACGACGCCGCGGCGGCCGCCCGTTTGCATGTGCCATCGGCGTTGGGTGGTGACATGACGGTAGGACGATCGCTGGATCTCGCGGTGTGGAACTTGTCGTGGCCGCTCGCGGCACTCGCTGCGTGTGGGCCGGCGGTGTCCGTCGACTCGGCCGAGGGGCCGTCGAGCTCGCCGACGGATCCGTCGGGATCGGAGGGCGCGACCGAGCCCACCGGCGGCGAGTGCTTCGAAGCGATGGACTGCGGCTACGGCTATGCGTGCGTCGACGGCCGCTGCGTGTACCAGTGTTACTGCGGCTGTGGCATCGCACCGCCGAGGGACGATCATCGCTTCCGCTGCGCCGAGGCCGGTGGCTACGAGTGCTACGCCGACATCGACTGCGGCGAGGGCTCGATCTGCCAGGCCGGATATTGCGTGCCCGACGAGCTGCCCTGCACCGACATCCCCGTGTTCGACGACGACGTCGTCGTCGAGTTCGCCGATGGCACGGGTGCCGTGAGCGCGCTCCAATTCGGCGAGGTGGATCCGAGCCGCGGCGTCGAGCTGTTCGGCATCGTCGGTACCGGCGTGTTCAGGGCGTCGAGCGGCGTCGCGCAGGTGGTGCTCGACCGCGATGTGCCGCTCGTCGATCTGCAGATCGCCGACATCGGGAGCAGCTCCGCGGCGCTCGTCATCGCCGACGGCGACGTCGCGCCGACGATCAGCGCCTGGGCGCTCGTCGACGACGGCTTCGCCCAGCTCGGACCATCACGCGAGCTCGCGGGGCTCCAGCTCGCCACCGCCGACGTCGATGCCGACGAGCGACCCGACGTGCTCGTGCGCACCGCGGACGGCGTCTGGCTGCTCACGTCGGGCAACGACGAGCTCGCGCTGCCCCAGTCCTGGCGCGCCGGCGTCTACGACCGCATGGGCGTCGCCGACATCGACAACGACGCCCCCGCCGATCTCGTGGTCGACGCCGCGGGCGAGCTCGGCATCGTGCTCAGCCCCACCGGCACACAGTCCTCGCTCGGCACGCCGGGCAGCACATTCGCGGCGGTCGGCGTGCACGGCGGCGACTTCGGTGGCGACGGCATCGACGAGCTCGTCGTCGTGGCGCAAGACGGCGTGATCACCAGCTTCGTGGGCCCGGTGCTCGAGACGGCCCCCTACACGAGCGTGCTCGGTACGAACGTCGTCGCGAGTGCCATCGGCGACGTCGATGGCGACGCGCGCAAGGATCTCGTGGTCGCGAGCGACAGCGGCTCGCTGACGATCCGCTTCGGCGCCTCGACGACGCTGGAGGGCGGCGAGCCCTTCGGGTGCGAGACCTCGATCGGGCCCACGTGGGTCGCGACCTCGATCGCGATCGGCGACTACGACGGAGATGGTGACGCCGACATCGCGATCACCGACGGCGTGGGGCTGCGCGTGTTGACGCAGTAGCGCTCAATCGGCGGCGGCGTGGCGCTCCAGCGCTTCGGCCTCGCCGGTGCGGCCGAGCTCGCGCAGGCATCGCGCTGCGTTGGCCCTGGGCTCCGCGAGGATCTCGTGGCCGCCTCCGTAGGCCTGCTCGCCGAGCGTCAGCGCACGCTGCAGCAGCGTCACCGCGCGCTCGTGCTCGCCGCCGCGGTGGGCGAGCTCGGCCTGCAGCGCGAGCACGTCCAGCAGCGAGACGTGGGTCGGGCCGTGCGCGCGCTCGATCGCCGCCACGGCGAGCTCGGCCTGCGCCGAGGCGCCCGCGAGATCGCCCTTCATCGCGAGCGCCCGCGCCAGCACCTCGATCGTCTCGCCGACGTCGGCCGCATCGTCGCCGTGGGTGCGGTGCCGGATCTCGATCAGCTCACGCGCGATCGCAACGGCCTCGTCGAGGCGGTCCGTCTTGAGCAGCATCGACGCGAAGTTCTCGCGGGCGTCGAGGGTCTCGACGTGCTCGGGCCCGCGGGTGCGCACCAGCAGGTCGATCGCCCGCTGCTGCATCTCGAGCGCGGCGGGGATGTCCTTGCGGAAGTAGTGCACCGCCGCGATCGCGATCATGTTCGCGCTGAGATCGTGGTGATCCGGGCCGAGCAACCGCTCGCGCGCCGCGAGGATCTCCGTGTGCTCGGCCAAGGCCTCGTCGAGACGACGCACCTGCACGAGCACACCCGCGAGGTTCGAGCGCGCCTTGAGCGTGCGGGGGTGATCGGCGCCGAGGATCTCGGTGTAGCCGGCGACCGTGCGCTCGAACGCCGCGATCGCCGGCTCGTACTCGCCCGCGGCGTAGTGCACCCGGCCGATCGTCATGCTCGCGCCGGCGCGCTCCGGATCGTCCTCGGCCAGCGTCTGCTCGATCAGCGCGCGCGAGGCCTCGGCGTAGCCCATGGCCTCGACGTGCTTGCCGCGGCGTTGCGCGAGCTCGGCCTGCATGCGCAGCAGCGCCGCACGCTCGTAGGGAGGATCGCCGGCGGCCTGGATCTCCGCGTCGGCGAACACCACGGCCTCGTCCGCGGCGTCGAGCCGATCGAGCGCTGTGCGGGCGAAGACGAGGTCGACCCAGGCCGCGGCCCCGAGATCGGCCGCGCCACCGGCACGCGCGGCCACGATCGCCTGCTGGAACGCTTCGGCCGCCTTCGCGGTGTCGCCCAGCTCGTCCTCGGCATCACCGAGCAGCGAGTAGGCGTCGGCGCGCGTGGGCTTGTGCTCGCGCGCGAGTGTGAGCGCCCGCTCGGCCTCGGTCTTCTCGCGATCGAACTGTCCAGCGGCGCGTGCGGCCTTGGCCGCCGCGATCGCATCGATCGCAGCCAGCACCTCCGCGCGCTCGATCGGATCGGTGGGCAGCGGGTCTCGCCGCTCCAGCAGATCGCGGTCACCACAGCTCTGCGGTGCGCCGAGGCCCGCGATCGCGCCGTCGATGCGATCGACCGCCGTGCCGTCGGCGCCCGCGAGCACGCCGAGCAGCGCCGCGAGCTCGCGCTGCCGACGATCGAGGCACGCCATGCGCCGGTCGAGCATCTCCGGGGTCTGCGCGTGGTGGACCTCCGTCGCAGCACAGGCCTCGCTCGCCTGCGCGGACCAGTCGTCGACGAAGCCGTCGATGCGCGCGCGTCCACGCTCCCACGCCGCGGTGGCATACGGCAGCCCGGTCGCGGCGAAGCGCTCGCCGATCGCGTCGGCGACCTCGGGGCTCCACGCCGTGCGGATCCCGGCATCGAGCCCCACGCACGGCATGGGCTGGACGGCGATCCACGCGAGCACGCCCGCGACGGCGGTGGCCCCGAGCCCCAGCCCGACGAAGCTGCGCCGCACCGAGTAGGCGCGCGAGAGCTCGCCGAGCAACGCGTTCATGTCGGGGAAGCGCTGCCGCGGATCGTGCGAGAGCCCGCGCAGCACCGCACGTCGCACGCGACGCGGGATCCCGCGGCCCTTCGGCGGCACGGGCACCTTGTGATCGACGAGCGCCGTCGCGATGTCCTTGAGCGTGTCGCCGAAGGGTGGCTCGCTCCACAGCGCCTCGTAGAGCGCGATGCAGAACGAGAATTGATCGGACCACGTCGTGGCCGGCTGCGCGTCGAAGCACTCCGGGGCCATGTACGCCACCGTGCCCGCGATGCCGCCGTTGCTCACCGACGAGAGCGTGGTGGCGATGCCGTTCGCCTCGCGCGACTCGACGACGTCGGACTCGGTGGGCACGGCGATGTCGGCGGGCATGGTGGCGAGCCCGAAGTCGGTGACGCAGACGCGGCCATCGTCGCCGACCAGCACGTTGTCGGGCTTGAAGTCGCGATGGACGAGGCCGACCGCGTGGGCGGCCGCGAGCCCCCGCCCCGCCTGCATCAACGTCTCGACGATCTCGCGAGGCGTGCGCGATGCACCCGCGAGCCAGCCGCGCAGCGTGCTGCCCCGCACGCACTCCATCGCGAGATAGATGCCGCCGGCGTGCTCGCCGACCTCGTGCACGACGACGACGTTGGGATGACGCAGCCGCGCCATCGCCTGCGCCTCGCGCAACATCCGGGCGCGCGCGTTGCCGGCCGCGCGCGTGAGCAGCTCCGGTCGCACGAGCTTGATCGCGACCTCGCGGTGCAGATCCGGATCACGACCGAGATAGACGACGCCCATGCCTCCGGCGCCCAGGCGTTGCTCGAGCGTGAAGCGGCCCACGCGGAACGGCTCGCCGCCGAACAGCCGCGCGCGCACGGTCGCCGCGAGGATCTCGACATCGAGACCCGCCCCCGGCGCGGCCGCTTGCATGGGTCGCTCCATCGCTCGACCGCTCGATCATGGAACGCCCCCAATCGCGCCGCCAAGCGCGTCCAGCGTGGGTTTTCCCAATTTCTGCGATCGCCCCGGATCGAAATCACCCGAGGGCACACTTCACTCGCGGAGCAGTACGCGAGGCGAGGAATGCCGGAGATCATCGCGCGCGTGCGGGCGCTTCGGCGCCCGTACGCGGCTGCTCGAGGAACGCGAGCACCGCGTGCACGAACGCGTCGCCGGTCGTCTCGAGGTGCGCGGCATGATCACCGCCGGCGATCGTCACCCACGCACGATCGTCCGTGCCCAGCCGCGCGAACAGCTTCGCGTGCTCGCGGGTACGCGCGTAGGGGTCGCGCGCTCCGTGGATGACGAGCGTCGGCACGCGCACCTTGCCGGGGTCGAGCTCCGCGAACTGATCCATCGCGCGCCAGTCCGCGCGCACGGGGTCGGCAGCGAGCGCCGCTGCGACGTACGCGTCGATCGTGGGCTCGTCGATCACCGCCGGTGAGATGAAGTCCGAGGCGGCCGAGCTCGCGGTGTTGGTCGCGCGCGGCGGCTTCGCACCCGCGGGCGCACCTGCGCCGCCCTTGCCCGGCGCATCCGGGTCGCGCGGGTAGCCGTAGAGCACGAGTGCCGAGAGCGCTGCCGGCTCGCGCTGCGCCTCGAGCTGTGCGACGAGCGAGCCGAGCGACCAGCCGAGCACCGCGGGTGGCGGCAGGTCCGGATGCCGCGCGGCGATCCACGCCAGCGCGGCCGAGAGATCCTTCGCCGCGCGATCCGGCGTGCACCATCCGCTCTCGTCGCGCGCGGTCGCACCGTAGCCGCGCAGATCCAGCGCATAGGCGGCCCAGCCCCGCGCGACCAGTGCATCCATCGTCGAGCGCTCGGCGAGATCGAAGTCGGGCACGCCGCTCCACGTGCGGCCGTGCAACAGCAGGATCGTGCGCTTCGGCTGCGCCGGCAGCTTGCCGTGCAGCGCGAGCTCGTGACCGTCGTCGGCGCGCACGCGCTCGAGCGAGCGTGCCGGCGTCGTCGCGACGACCTTCGCCGGCTTGGTCGCGACCGGAACCGCGCGCTCGTGCACCGCCGTCGAGGCGACGACGGGCTCGCGGGCGCTGCCCTGCACGCCGCACGCGAGCGCGACGAAGATCGCGAGCATCGCTCGCCGCATGGTCGGAGCCATCGCCGACGATGGTGCCCTGCGCGGATCGGCCGCCGGGACGACTCCGATTCCCGGAGATGCGAGCGATCGCACGGCCCGGGGAACCTGCACCAGGCGCGGGGCAACCACATGTCTGGGGGAACCAGGGGATGCGAGCAACGTGCGGGGAGCTCGCGCGGCGACGGCGTACGGTCGCGATATCGGTATTGCTCGCGGGGGGACCCGCCGCGTGCACGGTCGACATGGACACGCGTCCGGTCGGAGTCACGGGCGGTGGGATCTCCGTCGGCAGCGTGGGCGACGGTGGCGACGGCGACGGTGACGACGGCGACGACGCGGGCGACGACGGCGAGGCCGGCGAGCCCGCCCAGCGTGTCGAGCTCCGCCGGCTCACCCGCTCGCAATACACGCGCACGATCCAGCAGCTGCTCGGCAGCGACGTGACGGTGCCGCCCGCGTTGCCCCCCGACGCGATGGACCACTTCTACACGTCGGTCGGGACGGCCGCGCTGACGTTGTCCGCGTTCGACGTCGAGCAGTACGAGACCGCTGCGCGCGAGCTCGCCGACGCCGTCGTCGAGGACCCCGCGCGCCGCACGATGGTCGTCGGCTGCGATGCGACGTCGCCGACCTGCGCGCCCGAGTTCGTCGCTCGCTTCGGCCGGCTCGCGTTCCGCCGCACGTTGACCACGACCGAGACCGATCGCTACGTCGCGCTCGCGCAGAGCATCACCCTTCGCTACGACGATCCGTGGCAGGGCGCGGGCGGGGTGATCGCGACGATGCTCGCGTCGCCGAACTTCCTGTACATCACCGAGGTCGGCGAGCCCGACGAGGACGATCCGGACAAGCGGCGCTACACGAGCGTCGAGATGGCGTCGCGCCTGTCGTTCTTCCTGTGGGGCCACGGGCCCGACGCGGACCTGCTCGATCGTGCCGATGCCGGCGAGCTCGACGACACCGACACGCTGAAGGAGATCGCGTCCGAGATGCTCGAGCATCCCTCGGCGAAGGCGGGGCTCGGTCACTTCTTCGGCGAGTGGCTCGGGCTCGACGCGATGGCCACGCAGGCGAAGGATCCTGCGGTCTACCCCACCGCCGACGCCGCGCTGTTCACCGCGATGTCGAGCGAGGTCGCGATGCTGGTCGATCACGTGGTGTTCGAGGAGGGCGACTCGGTGCTCGCGCTGCTCGACACGAAGACCGCGTTCGTCGACGATCGGCTCGCCGCGATCTACGGCCTGCCCGCGCCCGGCAGCGACACGCTGCAGCCGGTCACGCGCGAGGACGACGATCCGCGCATCGGCATGCTCGGCAGCGCCGGGGTGCTCGCGCTGACCAGTCGCCGCGCCCGGACCGCGCCGACCTTGCGCGGCATCTACGTGCAGCAGCGCTGGCGATGCATCGATCTCCCGCCGCCGCCGCCCGACGTCGACGTCGAGCTGCCCGACAATCCGGCGAGCGAGGGCACGCCGGCGACGATGCGCGAGCTGCTCGAGGAGCACGCGATCAACCCGTCGTGCGCCGGCTGCCACGACCAGGTCGATCCGATCGGGCTCGCGCTCGAGCACTTCGATGCCGTCGGCGCGTGGCGGGCGGAGGACAACGGCCTGGCGATCGACGACTCCGGCAAGCTCGACGGCACCGAGTTCCACGGGCTCGCGGAGCTGGTCGCGATGCTGCGCGAGGATCCGACGGTCGAGGCCTGCGTCGCGCGCCAGCTCTACCGCTACGCGACCGGGCACCTCGAAGAGGACGACGTCGACGGGCCTGCGCTCGTCGCACTGGGCACGCGCTTCGGCGAGCTCGAAGGCCGGCTCGCCGACTTCGTGCCCGAGCTGGTCGCGAGCGAGGCGTTTCGCACCTTCGCGGAGGTCGAGTGATGAAGGCGCTCCCACGACGTCGATTCCTGCGCGGCATGCTCGGCGGTGCGTCGCTCGCGATCGGGCTGCCGGTGTTCGAGGCGATGCTCGATCGCCACGGCACCGCGCTCGCGACCGGTGAGGCGCTGCCGCTGCGCTTCGGCACCTGGTACTTCGGCAACGGCATCCCGGTCGAGACCTGGAATCCCGCGACGACCGGCGCCGACTGGATGCCGTCGCCGTGCCTGACTCCGCTCGCCGATGCGACGATCAAGCCCTACGTGAGCGTGGTGAGCGGCACCGATCTCGGGATCGGGTTCGGCGATCACATCACCTCGCGGGCGATCGCGCTCTCGGGCTCGACGAACAACGCGTACACCGGCGCGCAGGCCGAGACCGCGTCGTCGATGCCCAGCGTCGACCAGCTCGCCGCCGATCTGCTGGGCGCGACCACGACGTTCCGTTCGGTCGAGCTCGGGGTGTCGAAGGCGTACACCGCCGGGCTCGGCATGGACGAGTTCTCGTGCTCGTTCAACGGGCCGAGCCTGCTGCCCGCCGAGTTCTCGCCGAAGGCGCTGTTCGATCGCCTGTTCCTCGGCTTCTCGCCGGACACGCGCAAGCTCGACACGCGCATCGGCGTGCTCGATGCGATCAAGGCCGACGCCGACGAGCTGCGCCAGCGCCTGGGTGCGTCCGACAAGGCGCGGCTCGATGCGCACCTCGAGGGCATCGACGCGCTCGAGACCCGGCTGCTCGGCGAGCCGCCGACCTGCTCGGTGCCGACCGCACCGGTCGATCCGGTCGACGACGGCACGAACGAGCCGCTCTCGCAGCGGAGCCAGCTGCTGTGCGACGTGCTCGCGCAGGCGATCGCGTGCGATCTGACCCGCGTCTTCTCCGTGCGCTTCTCGCAGGCGATCTCTGACGTGTTCTTCTGGGAGGCCGGCGTCAACGAGGGCCTGCACACGATCACGCACGACCCGGGCAAGCGGCAGCAGTACACCGACTCGGTGACCTTCACGATGCAGCAGCTCGCCTACCTGCTGACCAAGCTCGCCGCGATCCCGGAGGGCGAGGGCAACGTGCTCGATCGCTGCGCGATCTACTGCACGAGCGAGCTCGCCGACGGCCAGCAGCACACCGTGACCGACTACCCCGTCGTGGTCGCGGGTCTGGCCGGCGGCGCGCTGAAGATGGGCCAGCACATCAACAAGGCCGGCGTGCGCACGGCCGCGGTGCCGCTGACCCTGCTGCAGGCGATCGGCGTGCAGACCACGAGCTTCGGCGACGCGATGTACGGCGCCACCGAGCCGATCGCCGAGCTGAAGGCGTGATCACTTCCGGACGACGTCGCCGTCGAGCTCGCCGTCCGTGAACGCGCAGCTCTTCTCCTCGCCGAACGAGTAGTCCGGGTCGGCGAGGTCGCGGTACGCCTCGGTCAGGAAGCGCCAGGTCAGCTCGCCGCGATCGGCGAAGCACTCGTCGATGCGGATGTCGCCGCGCAGCAGATCGCCGCCGTCCTCGCCCTCGAAGATCGTGCCGCGCGCACGGCCGGCGAACGTCTTCGTCCAGCGCATGTCGATCGTCATGCGCTCGACCTCGGGCCCGCTCCAGTTCTCGTCCTCGAACGTCGACTGCGCCGCCAGGTGGAACGTGCCCTCGCCCTTCGCACCGCGCTCGTACTCGTAGGTCTCGCCGTCGAAGTCGTACACGTTGTCGCCGTCGTCCACCTTCACGCCGTCGAACTCGATCGTGACCAGCTTGTAGAGCGACTCCGTGTCGCGCGCGAAGTCCACGTTGATCGTGCCGCCCAGCACCTGGCCGTCGCTGTCGCGCTCGAGCAGCTCGGGGTGCTCGTTCAGCGCGTCGAAGTCGATCGCGAAGCCACCGTTGCGCGCGCTGTCGGCCACCGCGACGTCGCCGAACAGCAGCAGGTCCATGTCCTCCGCGTGCTCGTCGCCGACGTTGCCCGCGTAGACCTCCATCGACGAGCCCTTCGTGTCGCCCGAGATCCGCACGATCCAGGCCAGGTCGTCGTGGTCCTCGTCCGGGTACGGGCCGTACACGCGCCAGTCACCGTCGCGATCGCTCTCCGGATACTCGTTCAGGGTCAGCACGATCTCGCCCATCGCCTCGACCGTGTCCGAGACCCACGCGTTCGTGTCGCGCGCGCTGTCCATCGCGAGCTGGTACACCTCGCCGCGCTGTCCCGAGGCACGGAACCCGTCGTCGGGGGTCTCGATGCGCACGTCGTCGGACTGGATCACCGCGGTCTCGTAGCCGGTCATCCAGCAACCGGCGGCAGGGGCGAGCGCGAGGACGAGGGCGGCTACGGCTGTGCGATGCATCGGCCCGGCGTTTTGCGAGGGCCAGGCCGTGGCGATTCCGAAGTGATCTCGTCGCCCTCGCGCGGATCCGGGAGGTGGCTCGGCTGCGGCGTTGCGGCCCGCCACGCTTCGATGTGCAACGACCCGGGGGGCTCAGTCCGCGGACGTGGGCGCGAGCATGCGCGCCCCGAGATCGGCCGCTTCGTCCTCGCCGACCAGGCGCGCGACCAGGGTGAGCGCGAACGCCAGCGCGGTGCCGGGGCCACGACTGGTGACGAGCTCGTCGTCCTGCACGACATCGTCCTCGCGGTAGTCGACGTCGCCGAGCTGCGACGCGAAGCCGGGATACGAAGTGACCTTGCGCCCCGAGAGCACGCCCGCCTTCGCGAGCGCGATCGGGCCCGCGCAGATCGCCGCGAGCTGTCGGCCCGCGCCCTGCTGCCGCACGATCAACGCCTGCACGCGCGCGTCGTCGCGCAGGTTGCTCGCACCGGGCATGCCGCCGGGCAACACCACCACGTCGTAGCCGTCGTCGTCGAGCTCGTCGATGGTGCGATCGACCTGCACGGTGATGCCGTGACTGCCGGTGATCGCCCGCGCGCCCACGCCGACCATGGTGGTCTGCACCTCGGCGCGCCGCAGCACGTCGACGACCGTGAGCGCCTCGATCTCCTCGAACCCGGTCGCGAGCAACACCGCCGCTGTCGCCATCGCCGTCCGAGTGTAGCGCACGGCCGACGCGCGGCACGAGGGTCGGGAGTTTGGCATGATCGGGCGATGGGCCCCGCAGCGCTGATCGAGGCGTTCCGCGACGGGCTCGCGCCCGAGCAGCGCGCGGGCTTCGTCGGCGACGCCGCGCTCGCCGATGCGCTCGCCGACGCGCATGCCCGTGGCCGCACGGCCTGGCCGGCGGTCGCGCTCGACGCGTCGACGTTCGCCCGCCATCTGGGTAGCCGGCTGGGCGCCGAGACCTCGCAGCTGGGTGAGCTCGCGCTCGACGATCTCTACCTCGCGTGTGCGCTGACGCAGGGCAACCCCGCCGCGATCAAGGTGCTCGAGCGCGAGCTGTTCCCGCAGATCGTCGCCGTGCTCGCGCGCCGTGGCGTCGCCAAGGACGGCGTCGACGAGCTCACCCAGCGACTGCGCGAGCACCTGCTCGTCGGCACCACCGAGCGACCGGGTCGCATCGCGGACTTCCGCGGCCGCGGCTCGCTGCGCGGCTGGATCATCGTCGCGGCGGTGCGCATGAGCGATCGCGCCGGACAGAGCGAGCGCCGCACCGCCGCGCAGCCGTTCGTCTCCGTCGCGGACCCACGCGGGGGCGAGGCCGAAGACGCGCTCGCGAAGCACGAGTACCGGGCGGAGCTCGAGCGGGCCTGCGAGCAGGCGCTGCTCGAGCTCCCGAAGCGCGAGCGCGCGCTCCTGCGCCTGCAGCTGTGCGACGGCGCGAGCATCGACCAGATCGGCAGGATCTACGGCGTGCACCGGGCCACGGCCGCACGCTGGCTGGGGCGCGCACGCGAGCTGATCCTCGAAGGTGCACGCGAGCGACTCGCGGTCGCGCTCGGGGTCGAGCCCGCGGTCGCGGCGGACATCGCGGAGCTCGTGCACAGCCAGCTCGACGTCTCGGTCGCGCGGCTGTTGCAGACGCTGCCGGAATGACTTGCTACCGTGGATGCTGCCGGAGCTCGGTGGACAGCGACGATTGCATCGACGACGAGACGCTCGCGAGGGCGCTCGCGCACACGCTCGACGATCGCGAGCGCGCGGCGATGGTCGCCCACCTCGAGCTGTGCGACGACTGTCGACGGCTGGTCGCGGGCGCCATGCAGCTCGCGGACGAGACCCGCACGCTGGCCGGCCGCTACCGCCTCGAAGGCGAGCTGGGCCGCGGTGGCATGGGCATGGTCTATCGCGCGCGCGACGACGTGCTCGAGCGCGTGGTCGCGATCAAGCTGCTGCCACCGGGGGTCGGCGCGGACGACCGCGCGCGTGCTCGGCTCGTGCGCGAGAGCAAGGCCATGGCGCGGCTGCGCCATCGCAACGTGGTGGCCGTGTTCGATGCGGGCTACGACGGCGACCAGTTCTATGTCGCGATGGAGCACGTCGATGGCACCACGCTGCGGCGCTGGCTGGCGGAGCGCAGGCGCACGCAGGGCGAGATCCTCGCGATCTTCGTGGCCGCCGCCCGCGGGCTCGCGGCGGCGCACGCCGTCGGGGTGATCCACCGCGACTTCAAGCCCGACAACGTGCTCATCGACGAGCTCGGCGAGCCGCGCGTCGCCGACTTCGGGCTCGCCCGCACCGACGACATCGTCGAGCTCGACGAACGCGAGCGCGAGGACGCGTCGCTCGTCGACGGGCTCACCGCGACCGGGCAGGAGCTCGGCACGCCGGCGTACATGGCTCCCGAGCAGTACGGCGGACAGATCGACCGCCGCGTCGACGTGTTCGCGTTCTGCGTGGCGCTGCACGAGGCGCTGTACGGCGTGCGTCCGTTCGTCGAGA
>CAZFKC010000051.1:33940-36444 GCA_964519175.1 uncultured Nannocystaceae bacterium | reverse complement strand
GCCGGCGTGACCGCGATGCTCGCATCGCGTCCAGCACCTTGCGCAGCGCCCGACGATCGCCTGCACGCGGCGTGGTCGCCGGCTGCCATCGCCGAGGTCGAGCGCCACATGTTCGAGCAACGCGATCACATCGATGCGCAGATGACCTGGTCGCGACTGCGGCCGACGATCGCGGGGGTGGTCGCCGCCTTCGATCAGGAATCGCGGGCGCTCTGCGAGGCCGAGCGCAACGGCGACCTCGACGACGAGCTGGCGTGGCGACGCGCCGCCTGCCTGCGCGTCGAACGTACTGCGCTCGCCTACCGGCTCGAGCTCGCGGCCACCGGCGATCTCTCCGCGGCCGAGGGCTTCGCGCTGTGGGAGCCGGCCGAGTGGTGCCGCGACCTGGCCCTGACGCACGTCGATCGCCCGCCGCCGCCCGAGCTGCGTGCGCTGCACGACGAGGTCGAGCTCGGGCTCGCGGAGTCCTCGGCGCTGATGCAGCTCGGGCGCATGGACGCCGCGCTCGCACGTGCGGTCGAGACGGTGACCGCCGCCGAGCAGCTCGGCGATCCGGTGTTGCTGGCACGCGCGCACTTCGAGCAGGGTCGTCAGGAGCCCGACCCACGCCTGGCGACGGCGCAGCTCCAACAGGCGGCGCAGGAAGCCGCCGCGGTCGGTGAGCACGTCACCGCCGCGCGCGCGTGGATCTACGCCGGCTACTACGCCGATCACGACGGCCGCCGTTGCCTCGACGAGGGCCGTCGCGAGCTGGCGCGGATCGACAACGACGCGGTCCGCTCGCGGGTGGCCGTGCGGGCCGAGGTGCTGGAGGCCGAGCTGCTGATCGACGAGGGCGATCCGGCGGCCGCGCGCGCGTGCTTCGAGCGTGCCGCCGCCGCGGCTCGCGACCACGTGCCCGCGCTCGTGCCCGACATCCTGTTCACCTCCACGTATGCGGCGTGGGCCGACGGCGACGTATACGGCGCGCTCGCGCAGCAGCGCGAGCTCGTGCGCTGGCACGCGGACGCGTACACGCCGAACCGCCAGACCTACGCGCGCGCGATGTGGAACCTCGCCGGGCTCGAGCTGATCGCGGGCGAGCTCGACGAGGCGCTGCGCTCGATCCAGCGCGCGCACGAGCTCGGGGGCCACGACGACGACACCGACGAGGCCGCGCGACGCTCGGTCGCCGAAGCCGAGATCCGGCTCGCGCGTGGCGAGCTCGATCGCGCCGACGAGATCGTCGCGCGCGTCGAAGCGTTGCCGGTGACGCAGCGGATCCCCGACCTGCTGGTGAAGATCACCGCGATCCGCGGGGTGATGGCGCTCGCGCGCGGCGACGCTGCGCTCGCCGCCCGCGTGCTCGGCGAGGTCGGCGAGCGGCTCGAGCCGCGCATCGACTTCGGCATCGATGCCGTCGACGCACGTGCGTTGCGGGCCGAGGCGCTGCGTCGCACCGGCGATGCGAAGGGTGCGCTCGCCGAGGCCGAGGCCGCGCGCGCCGAGCTGCTCGCCACGCATCCGCGGCTGCAGGAGGTGGGGCGGCTCGCGCTCGTGTCCGGGTGGGCGCTCGTCGATCTCGGCCGCCCCATCGACGCCGCGCCGCACTTCGAGCAGGCGCTCGCGCGGCTGATCGAGCCCGCCGAGATCGCGTGGGCGGAGCTCGGTCGGATCGCGATCGCGCGGGCCCGCGGAGCGACGCCCGATCGCGCGATGCTCGCGCAGGTGAAGGCGGCCCTCGAGCGCTGGCCGGACGCGCACCGCTTCGAGCGGGATGCGCTCGCACGGCTCGCTGCGCCCTGATCGCGGCGCTTTCGAGAAATCGTCGTCACCCGGTGCGACTTCCCGCGGCGCGTGTCTCCACGTTTCGAGGGACGCGCCGAGCGGGCGCGGAAGAGGACCACGATGAAGATCACCGGAACGCGCTCGGGTGTGCTCGCACTGATCATCGCCGCGCTCGCGCTCGGCAACTGCACCGTGTCTCGCGACGACCATGGCGTCGCGGACGGGGCCGGAATCATCGCCCGCTACGGGGCCTCGGAAACGTCGCTGCAAGAAGCCGGCATCGCGGCCTGGGCGGTGCGCCTCGGCGACGACGGCAACGCGACCGTCGAGGGCCTCGGGCTCGATGCCGCGCTGCAGGCACGGATCCGCTTCCGCGCGAACGCCGACGGCGTGCGCATCGAGGTGGTCGACCCCTCCGAGGGCTGGGTCGAGCTGGGTCCGCAGGGCGAGATCGTCGAGGACACGCTCACCAACGACGAGCTCCTGCGCCTGTTCCGCGCCGACGCGGAGGCGCAGCTCGAGCAGCAGGGCTTCCGCGGCGCGCTCGAGTGCCTCGCGCAGCTCGGACCCACCGTCACGACGTGCGCGCAGGCATGGATGACGAAGGCGCCGCTCGACGTGCTCAACTGCTTGAGCAGCCTCGCGCAGCTCGCCCTCGCCTGCCAGAACGGCGGCGGGATGACGGGCGGCTCGATGAGCGGTGGCGCGTCGATGAGCGGTGGCGAGTCGATGAGCGG
>CAZFKC010000051.1:24521-33840 GCA_964519175.1 uncultured Nannocystaceae bacterium | reverse complement strand
GTCCGAGTCCGAGTCCGAGTCCGAGTCCGAGTCCGAGTCCGAGTCCGAGTCCGAGTCCGAGAGCGACACCGCCGAGACCGGCGGCGACGAGTACGGCGAGGACGATGCGGAGGGCGGCAACGAGTACGGCGAGGACGAGGCCGGCGAGTACGGTGGCGAGTACGGTGGCGGCGAGTACGGCGGCGAGGGTGGCTATGGCTACGCGCCGCCGCAGTCGGAGCCGCGCGCGCTCCGACGCGCCGCGATCCCGGCGCTCGGCCAGGCAGTGATCGGGCTCGGCTTCTCGCAGGCGGGCACGGCAGCGTCGCTCGACGCGAGCACGTGGAATCTCCCCGCGGCGCGGCGCTGATCGAAGGAGCGCACGCCATGCGAGCGCCTGCACAGATCCTCGTGCTCGCCGCGATCGTGCTCGCGCCGAGCCTGGTGCGCGCGGCCCCCGACGCACGCACCAGCGCTCCGGATCCCCAGGGCATCTACGGCGGCACGCCGGTGCCGGTCTGTGCGTGGCCGTCCAACGTGGGTCTGTACGGCGCCACCACGACGTGCTCCGCATCGCTCGTGCATCCCGAGCTCGTGGTGACGGCCGGGCACTGCCTCGAAGGCGGTCCGCTCACCACGCTCTTCCTCGGCGACGATGCATACGCGCCGGCGTTCGAGGTGCCGCTCGCGGGCTGCGTGCAGCACCCGAGCTACGCGCTCGACTACCCCGACTACGCCGACTTCATGTTCTGTCGGCTCGCGCAGCCCCTCGTCGGCGTGCCGACCGTGCCCATCCTCATGGGCTGCGAGACCGACGCGATCGCCCCCGGCGCGAGCGCGGTGCTCACCGGCTACGGGCTCGCCGACGACGGCCTGCCCGAAGGTCGCAAGCGCATGGTCACCACCAGCGTCGACTACCTCGAGGACTCGCGCGTCTTCTTCGTCGGCGGCACCGGCAAGGGCACGTGCAGCGGCGACTCGGGCGGGCCTTCGTACGTCCAGCTCGCCGACGGTACGTGGCGCGTCTTCGGCACGACGACCGGCGGCGAGAGCTGTGGTGACGCGGGACAGTCGGAGCTCATCCACGTGTTCGTGCCGTGGATCGAGCAGGAGACCGGCATCGACATCACGCCGTGCCACGATGCCGACGGCACATGGGTGCCGAGCGAAGACTGCGTCGGGTTCCCCGCACGGCCCGATGCGCCGCCTTCGGGTAGCTGGGACGCGCTCTGCGGCGGGGCCCCGGTCACACCGCCCTCGGCGACGTGCGGGCCTGCATACGGCGACGAGCCCGAGCCGCCGAGCGATTCCGACGGCGAGGGCGGCGGCAGCGGCCCGCCCGCGGACAGCGGCGACGACGGGGGTGTCGACGACGGCGCCGGATCGAGCGGCGACGGCGGCAGCGTCGGCGACGCAGACGATGCGGGCACCGATGCCTGGCCGTGGCCCGCGGATCCCACTTCCCCCCGCGGCGAGTCCACCAGCGGCTGCGCGGTCGCCGATGCGCGCGGCTCGCTCGCGCTCTTCGGCGGGCTCGCGATCGCGCTGCGATCGCGACGTCGCCGCGCGCTCGCTTCGTGTCGCCCGCGGGGTTGAGGTACCCTCCCCGAGAGCGATGGCCCATCCCTGGCACGACCTGCCCAACAATCCCGACGATGCCGAGCGCTACGTCAACGTGGTGATCGAGATCTCGCGCGGCTCGAAGGTGAAGTACGAGCTCGACAAGCCCACCGGGATGCTGCGGGTCGACCGCGTGCTCTACAGCTCGGTGCACTACCCGGCGAACTACGGCTTCCTGCCGCGCTCGTACTGCGGCGACGGCGATCCGCTCGACATCCTCGTGCTCGGCTACGAGCCGGTGGTGCCGATGGCGATGATGCAGGCCCGTCCGATCGGCGTGATGCACATGGAGGACGAGGGCCAGGACGACGACAAGGTCATCGGCGTGCACATCCACGACCCTGCGTTCGCCGACATCATCGACGTCTCGCAGCTGCCCAAGCACACCTTCGCGGAGATCAAGCGCTTCTTCGAGGACTACAAGGTGCTCGAGCACAAGAACGTGAAGGTCGAGCAGTTCTCCGGGCACGTGCGCGCGATCGAGGTCGTGCGCGAGGCGCTCGCGCTCTACCGCACCGAAGAGAACCGGCTCCGCGGCTGGCGTTGAGCTAACCTGCTCGCGTGTCGAGCGCGACGCTGACCACCATCGGGCTCTTGATCGTCTCGAACGTCTTCATGACGTTCGCGTGGTACGGGCACCTCAAGCACTTCGAACGCTCGCCGCTGTGGATCGCCATCGCGGTCTCCTGGGGCATCGCGCTGTTCGAGTACTGCTTCCAGGTGCCGGCCAACCGCACCGGTCACCTCGCCGGCATGCCCACCGCGCAGCTGAAGACGATCCAGGAGGTCATCACGCTGGTGGTCTTCGCGCTCTTCGCGGTGTTCTGGCTCGGCGAGCCGCTGAAGTGGAATCACCTCGTCGGCTTCGCGTTCGTCGGCGTCGGCGCGGCCTTCGTCTTCAAGCCGTGGTGAGTCAGATGCAGATGCACGACTCGGTGCTGTCGGGCCCGAAGAACGCGCAGCCGAGCGATTGCGAGAAGCCGCTGTCGATGCAGGCCTGGTCGCAGTCGTACTCGGACCACGAGCCGCCGTAGCAATCGGCCGCCGTTTGCTCGTCGACACAGCGACGCTCGCCCTCCTGGCAGCTCGCGCTTTCGCAGAAGCAGGTGTCGTTGCTGTCGCCCGGCGCGCAGGACGTCGCGCCCCCCGAGTACCCGGCGTCGGTGCAGATCGTGTCGCAGTCGGTCGGCGTCCAGAAGCCTCCGTCACAGATGTCGAGGTTGTGGCCGTCGCGGCAGTGGAAGTCGCCTTCTTGGCTCGCTTCGCACTCGGCCCGCGTGTCGTTGCAGTAGCAGCTCGCCCCTTCGGGTCCGTCGAAGCAACCGAACGACGGCGCCGCCTCCGTGCACGCGCCCGGGCACCCGATCGTGATGAGCTTGCCGTCGTCGGTGCACTTGCGCAGCACGTCGCCCGGCAGGCACATCGAGTCCGCGGGCGTGCAGCTGTCGGGCGTGCTGTCGTCGGCGGCGGTCCCATCGCCGCTGCTGCTCTCCTCGCCGCTGCCGGACTCACCGCTGCTGCTCGTGCCCTGCGGTCCGCCACACACGTGCGCGATGCACAGCTGCTCACCGCCGCACTCCACGTCGGTGTTGCAGGCCAGCCCGAGGGTCTGATCGCCGGTGTAGAGGCAGCCGGCGGTCAGCACGGCTGCGGAGAGGAAGGCTGCGAAGCGGACCGTCTTCATGGCGCGAACCTCACGGTGAGCGAGACACCCGCACCGCGGCGGGAGGCCGTGGGTGCGAGCGACGTGTTGCGACGCTTCTTCACGCCGAGCCCGACGAGCACCGCGCCGGTGACCACCAGCACGCCACCCGCGACCGCACCGGTGATCGACATCGCGTTGCCGGCAATCCCCCGACCGATCTGCGCGCGGCGATCGTCGGGAGTCTGCGTCGGGGAGAAGTCCTCGGCCGCGTGGGCGCGGGCCATGCCGGCGCCCATCACCGCGAGCGCGGCCACGCCGATGCCGAGCGCGACCGCACCGCCGGCGATGAGCCCCGTGCCGGGCTTGCGCGTGCGCGCCTCGGCCTGCTCCTCTTGCTTGCGCCGCGCGTCCTCGTCGTCGTGATCCTGCTTGCCCTTCGGCCGCGGATCGTCGGGCCGCCGCACCCACGCGAGATCTTCGACGCGCGGCTGCCACTCCTTGGTGTCCACGCCGGCATACTCGCCCCGCAGGCTGCGATCGATCTGCTCGTCGACCGCGCCGTGCTCGGCGGCGATGCGCGCCCGCTCGTCGGCGATCTGCTGCAGGCGCGTGTCCACGAGCGCCTGCTTCGCCGCGCGGTCGGTGGCATCGCGCGCGATGTCGCCGAGCCGCGCCGCGTACGACTGCAGCAGCTCGACCTCGCGATCGAGCGCGGTCGTGTCTCCGCGCAGCCCGTAGAGCTGACCGTGGCAGCGCGCGGACCACAGCGCGAGCGCGCCGCGGCTCTTCGCGTAGGGCCGCTCGTCGGGGAGCTGACGCAGGGCGTCGCCGAACGCGAGCAACGCTGCGTCGAAATCGTTGCCCTCGAACGACCGCTTGCCGCGCATGAAGGAGCGGTAGGCCGCGTCTTCGCCCGCCACGAGCGCGTCGGGATCGAGCCCGCGCGGACCTGCCAACGGGTCGCCCGCGGGAGCGACCGCCGGCTCCGCGACGGCGGGCACGGTGGGCTCGGGCGCCGCGGGATCCTGGGCGCGCACGTCCGCCGAGACTGCGAGCGAAACCGCCAGCACGAGCGCCACGGCCGGGCGCGAAGAGAAGGAGCGGGCCATCACGCCCGGAGAGTGGGGCGAACTCGGAATTCGATCCGGAGATCGGATCGAATTCCGCGCTCGTCCCACTCCCCGGGCGTGAAGCGACTGCTCGGCCCGTTCCTGTTGCCCGCGATCGGCTGCGTCCCGTCCGCGCCCGCGGGTACGTGCTACCTCGACGAGCACTGCCCCGACGAGCTGGCCTGCGTGCAGGGCCTGTGCGCGATGCCGGGCTCGAGCGACGAGGGCCCGACGATCCCCGACGACATCAAGCTCGACGTCGGCGGCGGGGTCCCGGAGATCCCTTCGACCTGCCAGGCTGCGCTCTCGATCCGCACGAACGCGGGCTGCGAGTTCTGGGCCGCGGATCTGCCGAACGCGTGGCGACCGTCGCAGTCGTACAGCCACGACATCGCCGCCGAGCAGCAGTTCGCGGTCGTGATCGCGAACGTCTCGGAGGGCGAGTCGGCCGAGGTCTCGGTGTTCTCGGGCGGCAGCGACACGCCGATCGCCACCGCGACGGTCGAGGCGCTCGGCACCCACACGTTCGAGCTGCCCGCGCAGAGCCTCGACCCGACGAAGAACGGGTCCGGCACCAGCTTCCACATCACGAGCGACGTGCCGATCACCGCGTACCAGTTCCAGCCGCTCGACAACCTCGTGCCGGTCTACTCCAACGACGCGTCGGCGCTCTTGCCCGCACACGTGCTCGAGAACGACTACCTCGCGGTCACCTCCGACGCGACCGGACTCGAGCTCGCGTCGGTCGACTCGTTCGAGGTCGGCACGTACGACTCCGGCGCGTTCGTGACCGCGATCGCGACGCAGGACGGCACCCACGTCACGTTCTATCCCACGGCTGCGCTCGCGCCGGGCGAGGCCGAGACCGTCGCGCTCGCGCGCGGCGAGACGTACACGATCCTGTCGAAGGTGCCCGAGGCGACCGACACGGGCGATGCCTTCGGCAACCTCTCGGGCACGCGGGTGATCTCCGACAAGCCGATCGCACTGTTCTCCGGCAACGTCGTCGGGTTCGAGCCGCGTGGGTTCGAGCAGTGCTGCGGTGACCACCTCGAGCACCAGATGCTGCCGCTCGTCGCGTGGGGGGCGAGCTACATCGTCGCGCCGCCGCCCCTGCCCGCGGACATCCAGCAGGACGCACCCGCCTCGTACCGGATCACCGCCGCATTCGACGGCACCCAGCTGTCGTACGCGGGCACGCAGCCCCCCAACGCGCCGACGATGCTCGACGCGAACCAGACCGCCGTGTTCACCACGAGCGCCCCGGTGATGGTGCGCTCCGACGCGGATCATCCGATCGCCGTGACGCAGTTCCTGTGGAACGGCGGCGAGAACCCCGGCAACAGCGAGGACGGCGATCCGGCGATGATCGCCCAGCCGGCGCTCTCGCAGCTGCAGACGCGCTACGTCTTCCTCGCACCGTCCGGCTACCGCACCAACGTCGTGACCGTCGTGGCGCCCGCGGGCGCCGAGGTCGAGATCGACGGCCAGCTGATTCGGCAGTGGCGGCCGCTGGCCGACTTCGACGGCAGCGGCTGGGCCTTCGTGCACGTCCCCATCGAGCCCGGTGCCCACGTGCTGATCTCCGACATGCCCGCGTCGATCGACGTCTACGGCTACGACCGCAACGTCAGCTACGGCTACGCGGGTGGCAGCGCGGTCGAGCGCATCAGCGTCGCGCCCCCGATCCCGTAGACTACGCGGCGTTGGCCGCGGACACGATCGAGCTCGAGCCCGTCGCCACGCTCGGCGTGAGCGCAGCGAGCGGGCTCGTGTGCGTCGGCGACGAGCTGTTCGTGGTCGCCGACGACGAGCTCGTGCTCGTGCGCTACGGCCAGGACGGCCGCAAGCGCGGCGAGCTGCGGCTCTTCGCCGGCGAGCTGCCCCGCGAGCACGCGGCCCGCAAGCGCGCGAAGCCCGATCTCGAGGCGCTCGTCGAGCTCGGCGACGGTCGCCTGCTCGCGCTCGGCTCCGGCTCGGAGCACACGCGCATGCGCGGGGTGATCGTCGCGGGCGAGCGCGTGCGCACCGTCGAGCTCGCCCCGCTGTTCGACGCGCTCGCGCGGCGCTTCGATCGGCTCAACGTCGAGGGCGCGAGCGTGCTCGGCGAGCACCTCGTGCTGCTCACGCGCCGCACCGGCGCGACCGGTCGCAACGCGATGGTGCGGCTCGATCTGGCGGCGACGCGTGCGGCGCTGGACGCAGAGGAGTCCCGGCTCGATCCGTCGCTCGTCACGGACATCGTCGAGGTCGAGCTCGGCGACGCCGATGGTGCGGCCTACGGCTTCACCGACGCGACACCATGCGGCGACGAGCTGCTGTTCACCGCCGCCGCCGAGCGGACCGACGATCCCTACGACGACGGAGCTTGTTGCGCCTGCGCGATCGGTCGCGTCGATGCGCGCGGGGTCGTGCTCGCGCGCTGGCGCGTGCAGCCCACGCTCAAGCTCGAAGGCATCGCGCTGACTTCGGACGGCACCGTGCTCGTGGTCGCCGACGCGGACGATCCCGGCGTGCCGTCGCCGCTGCTGCGCGCACGATTGCCCGGCCGCGGCTAGGCGCGTGCGCGACGACGGCGCAGCGCCAGGCCGACGAGCAACGGCAGCATCGCCGAGCCGCGCGTGCCGTTGGTCGTGCAGCCGCAGCCGTCCGACGTGCCGTCCTGCTCGCTGTCGCCGGTGGTGCGGTCGGTGCCGTCGGCCGTGCCGCCCGTCACCGTGCCATCGGCGCCCGTCGTGAAGGTGGCGCTGCCCGTGCCGTCGCCGCTCGTGTCCGCGTCGGTGGTGCCCGCGGTCGGATCGGGATCCTCGAGCTCGCACGACGCATCGCACCCATCACCGTCCTCGGTGTTCTCGTCGTCGCACTCCTCGCCGCTGTCGACCGTGCCGTCGCCACAGAAGCTCTCGACCACCTCGACGACGCACAGCGAGTCGATCGTCCAGCCCCCGAACTGCAGCCCGCCATCGGACGTCAGCGCGAAGCGCAGCTGCACCGCGCCCGAAGCGAGCGCTGCATCGAGCGGGATGTCCTGGAAGCGCCACTCGTGATCGACGTGCTGCGTGTTGGCCTGCTCGGTCGCGAGGTTCGCCCACACCGGCGCATCGTTCGCGTAGATGTTCGCGTGGTCGAACGTCGCGTCCTCGACGGTGAGCCAGCGGCGGTAGTGCAGCCGCACGTCCTGGTGGCCGGTCAGATCGATCACCGGCCCCGTCGCGCTCGTGTCGATGTTCGGCATGTAGATGCCGTCCATCGACAGCAGCACGCCGTCGTCGTCGTAGGGCTCGCCCGGATCGACGCCCGCAGTGCCGAGCGGCCCGAAGCTCCACGCGCCGGGGCCCGCGAACGTCCACTGCGACGGATCGGCCTCGCCGTCGAGGCAGTAGATCGGCTGCGCGCCGCCGAAGTAGGTCTGGTACCAGGGATCGGCCGGGTTGCGCGGCAGCATCGTCGACGTGCCGTTCGAGTAGGTGAGCCGGACCTGGTACTCGACGACGGCACCGGTCGCCTGACTCGGGATCGTCGATACCCACGCGCCGTCCTGCACGTCCATCAGCACCGTCGTCACGTCGTCGGGCGTGTCGCGCAGGCGCCAGCTCAGCTCGACGTCGCCGGCCTCGACCGGGCAGTCCTCGAACACCGGCAGCATCTGCGTGACGACGACCTGCCGACCGTCGTCGACCGGCACGAGCTCGTGCGCGAGCTCGCCGAGCTGGCTCGGATCGAGCAGCCCGTGGGCCTGGAACACCGCGTTGATCTCGCAGAGGTTCGGCGTGCCGTTCGCGAGGTTGCCGTCGTCGTCGTCGGCGACGAGCACGTTCGGGTACATCGAGGGGATGTCGGTCGCGCGCCGGATCGCCTCGTACCAGAGCAGATCGCTGTGCGCTCGCCCCTCGTCGTCGCCCAGCTTCGTGCGCAGCTCGGTGCGGAGGTCCCAGAGCGTGCCGCCGATGATGCGACCTTCGCTGTGCGACTCGCCGGTGTCCTGCGGCCAGCTCCACTCGTAGTCGGGCGGGTTCAGCTCGCGCAGCGGCGACTCGCTGAACGTGAAGCCGCGGCCCATGCCCGAGTCGCCGGTCATCGTGGCGGCGAGGTAGTCGCTGATGCCCTCGGACAGCGACGACTGCTGCGCGCCGACGCCGGGGATGATCGCGGCGCGGTGCACCGAGTGACCGAACTCGTGGTAGACGACGTCGGCGAGCCGCGCGGTGTTCTGGCAGTCGCCGGCACGGAAGAAGTAGAGCTGGTTGCCGTCGGAGACCGCGTTGCAGGTGTTGTCGATGTTGACGTTGGCGGTGACCTGCTCGTCGAGCCAGTCGAGCCCCGGCGCGATGTTGCGGACGTAGGCGTTGACGATCGACATGTGCACGAACGCGCTCGTCTGCGCATCGCCGAACTCGTCGTCGGCCAGCGACCAGGTCACGCTGTCGCCGTCGTTCACGTTGAAGCCGGTGCTGGCGTTCTCGCCCGCGTTGTTCACGGCGCGCGCGATGGCACCGGTGGCCGCGATCTCGAGGGTGGTCGGGCTGTTCGAGAGCACGACCTGACCGGCGAGGTTGGTGGTGGTGCCGTTGCCACCCTCGAGCAGATCGAGCTGGGGCGCCACCGCGTCGTAGCGCAGGCCCGGGTGGCGCACCGGCACGTCGAAGCGCACCGTGACCGCGTCGAGCATGCGTTGCTCGCGGGCGACGAACGCACCCGTCGCGGCGTCGCGGTAGACCCACCAGTGGCCGAGCGGCGCGCGGCTCTCGACGTCGCTGCGCACGACGTGGTGGTACTGCCACTCGCGCCCGGTCCAGATCGGCAGCACGAACGTGCCGCTCGCGGCCGACGACGGCGACGGCACTGCCGGCAGCACCGACGCCGACACGTAGACGAGCCGGTCGGCGGAGAAGCGCAGGCCGAGACCCCCGCCGACGACCGGCACGCCGCCCGAGCGCTGCTCGAAGCCGATCGTGCGGATGCCGTG
>CAZFKC010000051.1:0-24421 GCA_964519175.1 uncultured Nannocystaceae bacterium | reverse complement strand
CCGCGCGCAGCGGAGACCTCGTCGGCCGCGAGCCACAGCCCCGTCGCCGAAACCAACAGACACGTGCGGCGACGCTTCGTGCTCGTACCCACCGTTCATGCAGTACGCCAACGCCGCGACGCGATCAAGCCACGCACGACGCCGAGCCCACCGGCGATCTCACGGCTCGAAGTGCACGGTGGTGCGCGCGAGCTCGTCCTCTTCGTGCAAGAGCACGATGACGTGATCGCCCGCGGTGTCGGCGACGGCCACGCCGACGCGACGATCGCTCACCTTGCCGCCTGGGGGCAGCGAGCGCCATGCCGCTGCCTTCGCGCCGTTGTTGAACGCGAGCGTGAGCGCGGTCGCGCGCGCACCGTCGACGGTGAAGTCGAGCGGCTGCGCCAGTGGGGAGCCCGGCGTCGTGCCGTCGTTCGTCACGGTGATCTCGAGCTCGAGCGAGTCCGCGTCGGACAGCTTCAGCCGCTCCGGCCGAGCGACGAGCGTCCACGACAGCGGCGGCGCGGGGACGACCGGCGCGTCGGCGACTGCGGCCTTCGGCGCGGTCGCGGCCCCGCCGGCCTCGGCGGGGGCAGCCGTGCGCGTCGCTTCCGACGACGCGGCCTTCGTGGTCGCGGTCGGCCGGGACGCCGATGGCGGGGCGCCGCCACAGCCGGCGAAGAGCACGAGGAGCGCGGCGCAGATCCGCAGCATCTGCGCGATTGTAGAGCCTCCGGAACCCCTCGGCCCGAGCCGCCGACGAAGCGAAACGAATGCGCAGCCTCGACTCGCGCGGCTCCGACCGCCGCCCTTCAAGCGAGTCACCGCACACGGCCCCGGCCGCGCCGGGCAATTGCGCGTCGACACACGCGCGCCGCGGATTGCGCGGCCCGATCCCGTGTCCTAATGGGGCAATGACCACCGCCCCCACGCCGGCCGGGCTGGATCTGCATTCGAGTCTCGGCCGTGCCGACCTCGCGATGCAGCTCGCCCTGCGCTCGGTGATGACCGGGGTGATCGGTCGCTCGCACGAGATCCAGCTCGGCCGCTATCGCATCCGCGAGCGACTCGGCCACGGCGGATGCGGGCTGGTCTTGCTCGCCGAGGATCCGGAGCTCGATCGCGAGGTCGCGATCAAGGTGGTGCTGCCGACGCGCGTGCACGAAGGCTCGAGCTCGAAGTGGCAAGCGGCGCTGCAACGCGAGGCCCGTGCACTCGCGCGACTGCGACACCCGAACGTCGTCGAGGTGTTCGACGCCGGCACCACCGACTACTTCGACGAGGACACCGGCGAGCAGCAGCTCGGCGTGTACCTGGTGATGGAGCGGCTGCGCGGACGCACGCTGCGGCAGTGGCTGGCGAAGCAGCCCCGCAGCTGGCGCGAGATCGTCGACGTGCACGTGCAGGCGGCGCGCGGGCTCATCGCAGCGCACGGCGCCGGCATCGTGCACCGCGACTTCAAGCCCGACAACGTGCTGCTCACCGACGACGGCCGCGTGGTGCTCATCGACTTCGGGCTCGCCGACGAGGCCCGCGAGCTCGAGGAGTCGGCCAGCCTCGACGTCTCCGACTCGCACCACGGCGGCGATCTGTCGGTCACGCGGAAGAGCCGCATCGTCGGCACGCCGCTCTTCATGGCGCCCGAGCAACACCTCGGCCGCGACGTGGGGCCCGCCGCCGATCAGTACGCGTGGTGCGTGAGCCTGTTCTGTGCGCTCTACGGCCGCCAGCCGTTCGCGGGCGACAGCATGGACGAGATCGTCGCCCACAAGTTCCGCGGCAAGCTGCCGGCGGTCTCGGGCACGGCACCGCGTGCGCTCTACCGCGTGCTGGCCCGTGGCTTGCGCGTCGAGCCGCGCTCGCGCCACGCCGATCTCGCCGCGCTGTTGCGTGCGACGTTGCGTGCCACGGCTGGTGTTCGTCGGTTCGCGCCGGTGCTCGCCGCCGGTGCGCTGGCCAGCGCGACCGCGGCGGCGTTCGTGATCGGGCGCCCGCAGCATCCCTGCGACGACACCCCGCTGTCGTGGTCGTCGACATGGTCGAACGAGGAGCGCGAGCGCGTGGCGACGACGCTCGCCGGGCTCGACGATCCGAACGCGGACGCGATGGCGGCACGCGTGCTCGAGCACGTCGATCGCCACGGGCGCCGCTGGCAGGCGGCCTACGACCAGGTGTGTGGACGCGAGGGCGCGGGCGAGCATGTCGTCGCGCAGCTCGAGTGCCTCGATCGCGAGCTCACCCAGGTCGAGCACGTCGGCGGTGCGCTGGCGGCGTTGACCGCCGCGGATCTGGCCCAGGCCTCGCCGCTGCTCGACGGGCTGCGCCAGCCGACCGAGTGTCTCGTCGCCGAGCACGACGAAGCGCGCAGCCCCGACGCGCAGGCCGAGCTCGCGGAGCTGTGGCGGCGCATGGACGAGGTCAACGTGCAGGTCGACGCGAAGGGCCAGCTCGACGATCCCGCGTGGGCCGTCGCCGCGCTCGAGCGTGCCGACCAGCTCGGGGATGCGGCGCTCGCCTCGACGATCGCGTGGCGACTCGGCCAGGTCGCGCGCTCCGCCGGTCGCCTCGAGGAAGGCGCCGCACACATGCACACGGCGGTGTTCCGCGCCGCCGCGGCCCACGACTACTCGCGGGCACTGCGGCTGATGCCGCTCTTGATGCTCGCGGTGGGCAGCGACCTCGGCAAGCGTGACGAAGCCGAGTCGCTGTTCGAGCACGCGAAGGTGATGGGCGAGCACCTCGAGGACTCGCGCGAGCAGGTCACCGATTGCGAGATGTCGCTCGCGTACATCGCGATCGAGTCCGGCGAGAAGGCGCGTGCGCTGGAGATCTACCAGCGTGCGCTCGCAACCTACGAGTCGTTGCCCGAGCTCGCGCGCGAGCAGCCGCGCGTCCGCCTCGCGCTCGCGGGCGCGGCGATCGAGGATCGCGACTACCCGCGCGCGACCACGATGCTGGCGAAGGCGCGCGAGGAGCTCGATCAGCTCTCGCTGCCGACCGATCTCAACTACGCGACGATCAGCTACCTCGAGGGCGGGATCGCGGACAAGCAAGAGGATCGCGAGGGAGCGATCCGCGGCTACGCGAAGGCGGTCGACCACCTGCGGGTGCGGCTCCACGGTCATCCCTTCGTCGGCGTGGGCCTCTGCGGGCTCGCGTCGGCGCAGGTCGACGCCGACCGCATCGACGAGGCGCTGGCCTCGATCACCGAGGCGCGGGAGCTCGCGGTCACGGCCTACGGCCAGGCCCACGCCGACACGATCCGCTACGAGCTGACGCTGGCGGACGTGTCGTGGCGCGCCGGTCGCTTCGCGGACTCGGCGAAGGCGATCGATCGCGCGCTCGAAGGCCTCGATGCGCTGCCCGAGCGCCAGGACGAGTTCCTCGCCGACGCGCGGATCGCCGGCGCATGGGGAGCGTGGGCGATGGGTGACATCGGCCGGATGCAGGTGATGGTCGATGCGGCGCACCGCGTGCGCACGGGCGACGGGGTGAGCAACGCCGAGTACGCACGATCGGTGCGGCGGCTCGATGCTGCGCTGGCGATCGCGAAGGGCGATGCCACGTCGGCGCTCACCGCGATCGCGCGCCCGATCGTGACGAGCCTCGACGAGAAGTCCTACGACGCGGAGCTGGAGCGGCGGCTCGACGACGTGATGCGCGTGCTGGCGGGCGACACGAGCGTGCGCATGCCGGATGCGCAGGGCCTGGTGACGCGCCGCGCGAGCTACTTCGAGGCCTTCGTGCGCGGCACGAAGGCGGCGCAGCGGGCTCGGGCGCACGACGTGGTGGCCGCGTCGACGGCCGCAGGGACGCGGTGAGGCCTGCGGTGGTCGGCCTCGCGCGAGCAGGCCACGCTGGACGCAGTCGATCTACGTGAAGAGTGACGCGTCGAGGCAGCTCTCGTCGCCCGACTGCACCGTCTTCGCGGTCGCGATCGCCTTCGGCAGGATGTGCGCGACGTAGAAGTCGAGGTTGAGCAGCTTGCCCTTCAGGAGCGGCGTCTCGCCGCGCTCGGCCACCAGCCGCTTGGCGACGCGCGCCTGCTCGAGCGCCTCGAACGCGAGGAGGATGACCCCGAACGTGTTCAGGAACGGCACCGCGTGGATGAACGCGCCATCGACGTTGCCGCCGCCCGCGAGCTTGCCGAGGTGCATCGCACACGCGCCGAGCTGGCCGACCGCCTTGCCGATCGTGTCGGCCTGCGCCTCGAAGCCCTCGCCCTTCGCCGCCGCGAGCTCGGCCTGCGCGTCGTTCATCCAGCCCATGAACAGCGCCCCGCCCTGCGCCCGCATCTTGCGGCCGAGCAGATCGAGCGCCTGGATGCCGTTGGTGCCCTCGTAGATCGACTGGATCTTCGCGTCGCGCACGAGCTGCTCGACCGGGTACTCGCCGATATAGCCGTAGCCGCCGTAGATCTGCACGGCGAGCGCGGCCATCTCGAAGCCGAGATCGGTGCAGATCGCCTTCAACACCGGGATCACCAGCTCCTGCCGCGCCTCGGTCTTGGTGCGCTCGGCCTCGTCGGTGGTGTTGCGCGCGATGTCGTGCAGGAACACGAGCCGGATGCACGCCGCACGCGTGGTCTCGGCGACGACCTTCAGCGTCATCAGCATGCGGCGCACGTCGGCGTGCTCGCTGATCTTCACGCGCTCGACCTCGCTGTCGCGCTTGCCGAGCTTCGTGCCCTGCGTGCGCTCCTTCGCGTACTGCAGCGCGTACTGGTAGGCCGCGCCGCACACCGCCGTGCCCTGTCCTGCCACGCCGATGCGCGCCTCGTTCATCATGTGGAACATGAGCGCGATGCCCTCGCGCTCCTTGCCAACCATCCAGCCGCGACACGGCGCGTCGGCGCCGAGCGCCAGCGTGCACGTCGCCGAGCCGTTGATGCCCATCTTGTGCTCGATGCCGACGACCTTCGCGCCGTTGCGCTCGCCGAGCTTGCCCTGCGCGTCGAACATGAACTTGGGCACCATGAACAGCGAGAGACCCTTCGTGCCGCTCGGCGAGTCCGGCGTGCGCGCGAGCACCATGTGCACGATGTTGTCGACCAGGTCGTTGTCGCCGCCGGAGATGAAGATCTTCTCGCCCTCGAGCAGCCACTCGCCCTCGGCGTCACCCGGCTTCGCACGCGCACGGTTGTCGCCGACCGAGCTGCCCGCGCCCGACTCGGTCAGACACATCGTGCCGGACCACTGGCCGGAGAACAGCTTCGTCGAGACCAGCTCGCGCAGGTGCTCGGGCCCGAATGCACGCGCCACGCGACCCGCGGCCGCCGTGAGGCCCGGGTACATCATGAACGCGAGGCACGCGGCGTCGAACATGTCGTTGACCGCCATCGTCACGCAGCGCGGCAGGCCCGGCCCTCCCAGCTCCACCGGCGCCGACGGTGCGATCCAGCCGCCCTCGGCGAACTCGCGCCACGCCGCCTTGTAGCCCTTCGGCGTGGTGACGTTGCCGGCGTCGTCGAGCTTGCAGCCCTCGCGATCGCCGACCTTGTTGATCGGGTGCAGCACCGTGGTCGCGAGCCGTGCGGCCTCGGCGAACGTGGCGCGATAGGTGTCGGCGTCGAGCTCCGCGTACGGACCGAACTGCGCCAGACGCTCGTGCGCGCGCAGCTGATCGAAGAAGATGAAGTCGAGGTCGTCGGTGTCGACGCGGAACGGTGTGCTCATCGCGGGTGCAGTCTAGCCAACCGTCACGGTCGGGTCCGCCGCAACGGCTGCGGTCGGACCGCATCACCCGGAGCGGACTCACGCCTCGCGACCCGAAGGCGCGGGCATCACCGTGGAATCCGGCGCGCACGCACCCCCGTGCTGCGAATTCGCCGGGGACGCGATCGCAGGCCGCGGGCGCGCGCATCATCGCCGCGTGACGATCGCTCTCTTCGACCTCCCCCAGCACGAGGCGCGCCAGCTGCTCGCGCGCGGGATGCCGGTGTGGCTGTGCGTGAACCCGGTCGAGTATCACGGGCCGCATCTGTCGCTGCACAACGATCGCGTGCTGTCGCTGGGGTGCATCGACGAGGTCGGGGCCCGGCTCGAGGCGCGTCACGGCTGGCCCATCGTGCTGGCGGATCACCTCGAGCTCGGTGTGGATCCGTGTCCGGGCCCGGGCTCGCGCCCGCTGCCGTTCGCGATCGTGCGCGACGCCGTCGTCGAGAGCTGCCGAGCGCTCGCCGAGCTCGGTGCGCAGCGCGTCGTGCTGATGACGTTCCACGGCGCCCCGCTGCACAACGTGGCGCTCGAGGCCGGCGTGAAGTGGTTGCGCAGCCGGGGCATCGCCGCGCTCGCACCGTTCCATCTGCTCCTGCACGAGATGCTCGCGCTCACCGATGCCGCGCCGTACGCCGATGCGTTCGCGCCCGTCGTCGACGACGAGGATCGTGCGCGCCTGGCCGCGCAGCTCCGCTTCGACTTCCACGCCGGGTTCTTCGAGACCTCGCTCGCGCTGCACTGGGCTCCGCACACGGTCTCGGCGATCCATCGCGAGCTGCCGCCCTGCCCGGCCATCACACCCGATGCCGCCCTCGCCCGCGCGGCTGCCGGGGCCCGCGCGATCGGCCGTGAAGCGCTCGCGCGCGAGCTCGACTACGGCGCCGTCGCGTATGGCTGGAGCGCGCTGCGCCCGTTCCCCGGCTACACCAGCGAGCCCGCGCTCGCGAGCCGCGAGTGCGGGGCGGTGTTCGCCGCCCACGTCGTCGATCGCTTCGCGGCGGTCGTCGACGACGTGCTGCACGGGCGCGCCGATGCGCCCGCACCGATCATGCCGTGGGTCGAGTGGATGACCGCGCGCGGACGCTGGCCGGCGATCGCACGGCTCGGCAGCAGCGACGTCACGGCCCCGAGCTGATCGACGTGGACTACTGGCAGAGCTCCACCGTCGCGAACGCGCTCTCGATCGCGGTGTTGCTCGCGATCGCGGCGTCGCTGCGCGCGTGGATTCCGGGCTGGGGTCGGCTCGCCGTGCCCGACGGCATCACCGCCGGCGCGCTCGCGCTGTTCTTCGGGCCCGATCTGCTCGCACTCGCACCGCTCGATCGCGCGGCGCTCGAGCCCGGCGTCTACCACGGCTTCGCAGTCGTGTTCATCGCGGTGGGCCTGCAGTCGGCCCCGAAGAGCGACGCGTCGGTCGAGGGCCGCGGACGCGGTTCGGCGCGCTCGCTGAGCTTCGCGCTCATCGCACTCGCGGTGTTGCAGTCGCTGATGGCGTTCGCGGTGCTCGCCGGCTGGGCCGCCGCGACCGGAACGCAGCACCATCCGGGCAACGGCTTCATGGTGACGCTGGGCTTCGCGCAGGGCCCCGGACAGGCGCTGTCGTTCGGCAGCGCGTGGGAGCGGGTCGGCATGCAGGACGGCGCGCAGATCGGGCTCGCGTTCGCGGCGCTCGGGTTCGCGTGGTGCTGCGCGCTCGGCGTGCCGCTCGTCGCGTTCGCGCGACGCCGGGGCTGGCTCGATCCACTGCCGGCGCCGAGCAGTGTCGCGGCCGAGCCGGCGGCCACGCACTCGCTCGCGCCCGAGAACGTCGAGGTGCGCACGAGCACGAAGATGGAGCCGCTCACGATGCAGCTGGTCGTGATCGGCTGCGTGTACGCGCTCGTCTTCGCGGTGCTGCTCGGTGCGACGAGCGTGCTGCCGAAGGGCGGCTCGCTCGGCGCGACGTTGTGGGGCTTCCACTTCATCGTCGGCTCTGCGCTCGCGATCACCGTGCGCCGCTTCTCCGATCGCGCGAAGCGTCCGCTGCCGCTCGACGACGGGCTGCTCGCGCGCATCGCCGTCGTCGCGGTCGACTTCACCACCGCCGCCGCGCTCGGTGCGATCGAGCTGCAGACCCTCGGCCGCTACCTGCTGCCGATCCTGGTGCTCTCGACGATCGGCGGCCTGCTCACCCTGGCGGTCTCGCTGTGGCTCGCGCGCCGGGCCTTCCCGGAGGCGCCGTTCTCCCACGCGCTCTTGCTCTACGGCACCTGCACCGGGACGATCCCGACCGGGCTCGCGCTCCTGCGCATGGTCGATCCCGAGCTGCGCGGTCCGGTCGCGCGCAGCACGGTGATCGCGGCGACCGCCTCGGTGCCGATCGGTGCACCGCTGTTCATGGGCGTCATCCCGCTCGCGGTGTCGCGCTGGCCCACCGGCTGGTGGCCGTCGGTGCTCGTGCCGCTCGGCGCGTTGGCGATCTACATCGTCGTGCTCGTGGTGCTGTGGCGCCGCATCGCGTGGCTGCGCTGGCTGAGACCGCTGCGCTCCATCTGGCCGGACGATCCGCGCTGAGTGTGTGGCTGCGGAGCAACACACGTCGCCGATCGTCGCGAGCGCGCGGCGCGGCGGTGCGGTGACACGACCGCGACAGAGCGAGAAATGGCGCGCGCGCACGCATCGGGAATGCAACCGTTGCACGAGCGCGCGGACACCGACTCGCCATCGGTGAGCCGGCTCGCAATCCGCGGCGTCGAAGTGGCAGCTTCGTGCGATTCGCATCGGGATGCGCACCGCGATACGCACCCGTGCAGCACGATGCCGTGCGACGCACGTCACCGGCAATCGGCTGCACGCTGGTCGCCGAAACGAGCGGTGCCCAGGCTGCTCGACGTGAGCTTCACTTCGACTCTCGTTCTCGCTTCGCTCTTCGCTTCCGATCCCTGCTCGCCTTGCGTCAAGACGTACGACGAGTACGCGAGCCCCGAGCTCGTGCCACCCGCACAGCCCGTGCCCGTCGTTCCCGAGGGCCCGAAGTGGGAGCGCACCGGCTACGGCCTCTTCGGCGTCGCACCGATGTCGGTGATGCGCTCCGACAGCTTCAGCCCCGGTCTGCGCTACGACTTCGAGACCGGCTTCGCGTTCACGCGAAAGCGCATGCGCTTCAGCGTGGGCCCCGACTTCCACCTCGTGCAGTACTTCGGGCGCAAGAAGCCGGCGCTCGGGCTCGACGCGATGGTGACCGGCTCGTGGGGTCCGATCTACGTCCGCGGCGGGCTCGGGGTGATGACCGGCCTCGCCGCCACCCGCAACCTGAACGACATGCGTCCGGGCGTGGGCGGCGTGGTCGGCATCGGCCTGCAGACGCTGCGTGATCACGTCGGTGGTCGCGTCGGTGTGGACTACGACTTCCGCATGGACACCGCCGGCCGCCCGGTGCAGACGGTGATGATCTCGCTGCGCCTGTTCTTCGGCTGAAGGCTATTGCCGCAGCCCGACGCGGATGCGCACGAAGCCACTGTCCGGATCGTTGCCGAACATCGAGAGCCGTCCGCGGATGCCCCAGTCGTGATCGCACAGCGAGCCGTCGAACGTGGGCTGGGCGTTCGGCGGCAGCTGGATCTGCCCCTCCCACTGCTGGGTCTGGTTCGCGTCGACCGCGAACGGGCCGGAGATCTGGAAGCTCTGCTCGTACGTCGTGCGCGACAGCGACAGGTCGTCGGTCAGCGCCTGCGACTGGTTCTTGTGCACCTTCACCTCTTCGACGCCGCGGATGTCGACGAAGATGCCGTCGCCCTTGATCGCCGCGCCCTTGCTCGTCGCGGTGATGCGCACGCCGAGCGGCTCGCCCGGGAACGCGGTCTGCGGCTGGAACTCGATCGTGACGGTGGCGGCCCCACCCGTGACGGCACTGACGGCGCCCTTGAGCTTGTCGAAGAATCCCATCGCACGTTCCTTCCGTTCTGCGCACGAAGGCGCGGGCTCCGAGCAGACGACGGCACGCATGCGCCTGTCAATCAGTGGAACGCGAGCACGACCTCGTCGTCGGGGAGCGTGAAGCTGGCCTCGGCCGTCGCGGTCGCGGTGCCTCCGAGCTCGCCATGGACCAGACACGCGTTCGCGCCGGCCTCGCAGGCACAGCTCGCATCGCCGTCGACACAGTCGGGGCCCGCCGCCGCCGTGATCCGATAGCCGCCTTCGCCGGCGACCGTCCGCCGCGTGCACCGGGTCGGACAGCCCTCGGCCGGGCAGTCGAGCGACAGATCCTCGGCGGCGAAGAGGGCCAGGTCCCACACGACGTCGTAGCTCGCCCCGGGATCGAGCCGGACGAGCGACGACGCGGCACATTCCGCCGCGCACGCGCAGCTGTCGAGCACGTCCTCGCAGCTCCAGTCGCACGCACCGCGGTACCACTTCACCGCATCGCCCCCGCGCTCCATGGCGAACGGCTGCCAGTCGCAGCCCTCGCCCGCGACCACGAAGAGCGTCGCACCGGTGTCGTTGCGCAGCGTGACCGTGAGCTCGTCGCCGGAGAGCTCTTCGTCGACGGGATCGGTGCAGCGCTCGGCGAAGCAGCCCGTGACGCCCGGGCCCGCATGCGCGGTGACGAGCACGAGGAGGGCCGCGATGCGCCAGGGGCTCGACATGAGAGCGAGCATACGTCGAGAATCGCCGCCGAGGCTTGCCCCGGAGCGCGGGCGGTGTTCGACTCGGCGCATGCATCGCCTGCGCCTCTGCCTGTCCGCCTCGCTCTTCTTCGCGTGTGGCAGCGAAGAGTCCAGCGAGGGCAACGGCAGCAGCAGCGGTCCTTCCGGTGATCCGACCACGATGTCGTCGACCGCCGGCGAGTCGTCGTCGAGCACGACGCCGGCGGAGAGCAGCAGCGCGGCGGAGAGCAGCAGCGGCGGCGGTGGCGTCGAGTGCACGAGCAACGACGAGTGCGACGCCACCGAGTACTGCGACTTCCCGTTCGACAGCTGCGGCGCCTCGAACAGCACGGGCACGTGCACGATCCGCCCGACGGAGTGCAAGCCGGTCGTGCGGCCGGTGTGTGGCTGCGGCGACGTGCTCTACCCGGGGGCGTGCGAGGCCGCGTCGATGGGTGTCGATCTCGCGTTCCTCGGCGAGTGCGAGCTGCCGAACGGCGCGTTCGCGTGCGGCCCCTCGTTCTGCATCCTCGGCGAGGAGTACTGCGCGGTCACTGCCGGCTTCGAGCCCACCGCCGCGTGCATCGAGCTGCCGCCCGCCTGCGAGCCGCCGAGCTGCACGTGCATGACCGAGTGCTGCGGCTGCGAGGGCGCGTCGTGCTGCAGCGACTACTGCACCGGCGAAGGCGACGCGCTCACGTTCACCTGTCCCGCCGATTGAGCTCTGGTCGCGCCGTCCGGCGCTCTTCCTGGCGCGGGCGGTCGTGCTCGCTGTCCGCCGTGGCGAAGCCACGTCGGGCTCGATTCGCGCACTACCGAGCCCACTCCGGCGCGCGCCAGAGCACGCCGCCCTTCATCACGAGCGCGGGCCGCTCGAGCACGGTGATGTCGGCGAGCGGATCGCCTTCGACGACGACGAGATCGGCGAGGAAGCCCTGCTTCACCTGCCCGACGTCGGCCACGCCGATGAGCTCCGCGGCCGCGCGCGTGCCCGCGACGATCGCATCCATCGGCGCGAGCCCGTGCTCGACCAGCTGCGCGAACTCGCGGCCGTTCTCGCCGTGCGGGAACACGCCGGCGTCGCTGCCGAGCGCGATCTTCACCCCGCCCTTGCTGGCCAGCGCGAAGCTCTCGCGCATCTTCGGCGCGATCGCCTTCGCCTTTGCGGCGGTCTCGGCCGACAACGTGCCCTCGTCCGCGCGCTTCTCGACGACGACCGCGACGTAGAGCGTGGGCACCAGGAAGGTGCCGTACTTGCGCAGCATCGTCACCGCCTCGCGATCGAGCACGCTGCCGTGCTCGATGCTGTCGACGCCGGCCTGGATCGCCAGCTTGATGCCCGCGTTGCCGTGGGCGTGCGCGGCGACCTTGCGCTGGGCCTTGTGGCCCTCGTCGACCGCCGCGCGCAGCTCGTCGAGCGTCATCTGCGTGTCGCCGACTCCATCGCCCGACGACATCACGCCTCCGGTCGCACACAGCTTGATCACGTCGGCGCCGTGCTTGAGCTGGTGTCGCACCGCCTTGCGCACCTCGTCGGGGCCATCGGCGACGCCTTCCTCCGGACCGCCACGGCCGGCGAACACCTCGGGATGCAGCCCGTTGCCGCCGTCGCAGTGGCCACCGGTGATCCCGATCGCGTGGTTGGCGACGAAGAGCCGCGGGCCCGGGATGCGTCCGGCTCGAATCGCATCGCGCACCGAGCGATCGGCGAAGCCGCCGCCCACGTTGCGCGCGCTCGTGAAGCCGGCGAGGAGCGTCGCGTAGGCATTCTGGGCGCCCTGCAGCGCGAGGTCGCCCTCGCTGAGCTGCACCGAGGCCGCCACGCCCGCAGCGTGGGAGGGCGCCGGATTCGAGGTGATGTGCACGTGCGTGTCGATGAACCCGGGCAAGAGCGTGCGACCGCCGAGCTCGATCACGCGGGCGCCGGGTGGCGGCGTGATGCCCGAGCGCACCAGCGTGATGCGCTCGCCCTCGACGAGCACGTCGACGTCGAGCCGCGGCGTGTCCCCCGAGCCGTCGATGAGCCGCGCATGCTTCAGCACCCACACCGGTGCGGACTCGGACGGCGCGCGCGTGGCCTCGGTCGCGGGCGACGCCGGCACCGCCGCGGGCGTCGCGACGCTGCTCGCGGCGTCGGGCGCAGCGGTGGCCGCCTGGCGATCGCAGGCGGCGAGGAGCAGCGCGACGAGCACGGAGGTGCGGTGCATCGCGCGCGACGATACTCGATCGGCGCCGCAGCCGTTCGCGTCAGCGACGGTCGCGGCGATGCAGCGCGACACCGCGCGGGCTGCCGTGCGAGCGCGCGATGTAGCGCCGTGCGCCGTCGCGCATCATCGCACCCTGCGTCGCGGTGAAGCTCACCGCCGAGCCCTTGCGGCAGCTGCACATGATGTTGTCCATGCGCTGCGAGTGGCGCAGGCCGAACAGGTGCCCGAACTCGTGCGCGAGCGTGGTGCTCGGCGCCTCGCGGGTGACGACCACGTACTCGCGACCGCGCAGACCGCGGGCCAGGCCGCGGTAGCGCCAGTGCAGGCCGCGGATCCGCCGCGCCCGCTTGCCGTCGTCGAGATCCTCGATGGCGAACACGTGCACGGTGCCGTCGGGGGGCGCGAGCGCGGCCAGCTGCCGCCGCGACTGCCAGCTCATGACCGAGCTGAACCCGGCCGGCATCCGCTTGACCGCCACGACGTCGACCTCGATGCCGAACTGCTCGAGCTCGTCGTTGGCGCGCACGATCCAGGCCGCGACGTCGTCGCGGGTGGTCACCGTGTGCCCGGCCTGCGTCGCGAGGTGCACGGTCACCGGCAGGCGGAGCATCCGCTGGGTCTGCGGCTGCATCCACGACGCGGCGTCGCGGCGGAGGTCCGGGACCTTGCGCGCGCCGCCGGCCTGCGCGAGCGGGGACGCCAGCCACACTACGAGTCCAAGCAGTAGACCCAGGGTGGTGATGCCGCGCGCAGGGATGGAGCGCACTACTACAGACCTTCTCACTTTCAGTTTGCCAAAGGTTACGAGGCGAGCAAGTTCGGAGATCGGCCGTGTCGCAGGTGCGGCGTCCCGAGCCCGAGTGCTACGCTCGGCCGCGATGCTGCGCTTCTCCGAAGCCAAGGACGTGGAGTTCCTGCCCGACGACGACGCCCGCGCGTGGCTCGCCGAAGGCCTCGGCGAGCTGGGCTCGCGGCTGGGCGAGCCCGCATCGCGCCCGCGCGTGCTCGGTGCGCCACCCATCGAGAAGCCGCGCGACCTCGACGCGGTCTTCGAGCTCGTCTGCCTCGTACAAGCCGAGGTCGGACAGCGTGACGTGGATTTCGCGCTCGTCGAGCTCGATCACACCAGAAATGGCGGCGGCGCCGAGCAGCAGCTGCCGCCCGGATTCGCGCCGCTCGGAGATCCCTCCGGTCAGCTCATGCACACCTTTGCCCGCGGCGACGAGCTCGCGCTCGTGGTCGTACCTGCGCTGCTCAAGGTGCCGGCGCTGGTGCACGCGAGCATCGCGCGCGAGCTCGGGCGCATCGCGATCCACCGCGCAGGCGGGCACGCGGTGGAGCCCGAGGCGCTCGAGGCCGATGCCGAGATCGCCGCGATCCTGCTCGGCATGGGCGTGTGGGTCGCGAACGGCGCGTACGTCTACGAGAACGCCTGCTGCGGCGGCGGCTGTGGGCTCGATCTCAAGTCGATGCGCACGGGGCTGTCGATGCCCGAGGCGTGCTTCGGGCTCGCGCTCGACCTGCAGCGCAAGGGCATCGCGCCGCGCCACGCGGCCAAGCACCTCGAATCCACCCAGCGGGCCGCGTTCAAGAAGAGCGCGAGCTGGCTCGAGCGCAAGCCCGAGCTGCTGGCGCTCGCGAGCCCGGGCAAGCCGGCGCTCGCGTCGAGCTGACCCGCGGCACCACCCTCGCGACGCTCACTGCTCGAAGCAGTAGAGCGAGAAGAGCGTGTTGCAGCCGGCCGCGCCCGAGTCGGACCACGTCGCGGTGTTCTCTTCGTTGCCCACGCCCGCGCTGCCGGCCGCGGCGTTCGTCCAGCCCGAGCAGTGGCCGTTGAACGGCTGCAGTGCCCCGGCCGCGGTCGTCGCGGTCGCGACGGTCGTCGCCCCGGCGTTCACCGGCGCGCCGGTCTCGGTGATCGAGATCGCCGCGAAGAGGCTGCCGTCGGTGAGATCGTCCCAGTCGTTCGCAATCGTCGTGCCGTCGAGCCGCTGGTAGGGGCCGTCGAAGTGCACGAGGCGCCCCGCGGCGGAGCTCGACGCGTCGCTGATCCACGCCGCGAACTCGCCGGACAGCCCGGCGTCGTCGGCCACCGACTGACAGATCGCGTCGGCCCCCGCGACGCCGCCGAAGTTCGCCGGGAAGTGGCCCGACGTGACGAACACGCGGCGAGCCGCCGGTGCCGAGCAGTCGCTCGTGTCGAGCGTGCACGCGGCGGTGCAGGTCACGTCGCCCTCGGACAGCCCGGTCTCGCTCAGGCACGTCGCCGCGCCGGGCGAGCCGTCGCAGGCCTCGCCGCCGTTCACCACGCCGTCGCCGCAGTCCTCGCACGCCGACTCGTCGAAGCCGCAGGCGGCCGAGCACGCGAGCGTGCCACCGTCGTGGCCGAGCGACGCGCACGACTGCCCGCCGAGATCGTCGCCGTCGCAGGACTCGCCGCCGTCGACGTCGCCGTCGCCACAGCCGTCGCCATCGCACGCACCCACGTCGAACGTGCAGTCCGCGGTGCAGCCCAGCGCGCCGCCCTCGAAGCCCTGCGAGGCACACGTCGCACCGCCCAGGTCGTCGCCGTCGCACGCCTCGCCGACGCCGCGCGAGCCGTCGCCGCACGCCTCGCATGCCGAGGTGTCGAACGTGCAGTCCGCCGCGCACTGCAGCGTGCCCGTGCCGGCGCCCTCCGCTTCGCACGTGCTCGGCACGTCGTTGCCGTCGCAGGTCTCGCTGCCCTCCCGCGTGCCGTTGCCGCACTGCTGGCAGCCGGAGACATCGAAGGCGCAGCCGGCCGTGCATGCGATCGTGCCGCCGTCGAAGCCCTTCGACGCGCAGGTCGCACCGCCGAGCTCGCCCGGCTCGCACTCCTCGGGATCCATCACCATCCCGTCGCCGCACGCCGAGCACTCGGCGAAGTCGAGCGTGCACCACTGCGTGCAGGCGAGCGGCTCCGTGTCGAGCCCGAGCCCGACGTCCTGACACGTCGACGCGTCGGCGAATGCGGTGCCGTCGCAGACCTCGTCGCCGTCGAGCTCACCGTTGCCGCAGCCGTCGCAACCGCTCGTGTCGAACGTGCAGTCGTCGGCGCAGCGCAGGGTGCCGCCGCCGAAGCCGAGCGACGGACACAGCTTGCCGTCCAGCTCCGCGAGATCGCAGACCTCGCCCTCGTCGATCACGCCATCGCCGCAGTGGCCGACATCCGCCGGCTCGCCCGTCGAGCTCTCGTCGCTCTGCGGGTCCTCGGTCGTTCCACCCGAGCTCTCCGGTGCCGAGGTCTGCTCCGCACCGTCGGGGCCCGTCGACTCGCTGGCCCCGGTGCCGTCGCCATCGCCCGGGCCCGTGGCGACCTGCTGGGTCGGATCGAAACACCCGGTGGCGAGCCAGGCGAGCGCGACGGGCAAGGGCAAGAGACGGGCGGGGATCGTCACTGCGGGTGTAGACACCCGCGCTCGTCTTTCGATCACTCTCGACTACGGGATCTGCACCTTCGACAGCGAGTAGTGGAAGTTGGCGTAGACCGGCTCGATATTGCGCCGCACGTCGGGCGGCAGGTGGCTGCCGAGCCGGTTCGTGTGCTGGACGGTCGTGATGAACCAGAGCGTCGCCCCGCGCCCGCGGTACTCGTCGACCAGCTCGGTGATCGAGGTCTTCTTGTCGGGATCCTTCATCACCCAGATGTCGGCCTTCGAGAAGAAGGTCTCGCCGCGGTAGTAGAACCACCACGACACCAGGCGATCGTCGGGGCCGCGCTGCTCGAAGTACGTGCGCAATGCGGTGCGTTGCGACCAGCTCTCCGACGACGCGGGGATGTAGTCGCCGATGACCCAGCTGCGGACGCAGAGCGCCGAGAGCACGAACGCGAGCACGGCATGCCGACGCAGCCGCAGGAACGGCCACGCCAGCAGCCCGAGCGCGAACGGTGCGCAGCAGGGGATCAGCATCGTGACCGCGGGCGCGCCCTCGGTCCACATGCCGGTGTAGAGGTACGTGGTGAGGTGCGCCAGCCAGGCCGGCTGGTGCAGCGCATCGCGGATCACGACGGCGATGCCGGCGATACCGATCGCCGTGACGGCCCACGCGATCGGATCGCGGCGCGGCTGCTCGAGCTCGCGGTCGAGCCACAGCCCGATCACGAGCGCGAGCGGCGGAAGGCACGGCACGAGGTAGTGGTAGTACTTGGTGGTGCTGTAGCTGATCGCGAACAGCGACACGCCGAACCACACCATCGCCATGCGCATGAGCTCGACGCCACGCTCCTCGCGATCACGGACGAACGCGCGCACGCCGGCCGCGGCACCGAACGGCACGAGCGCCGACCACGGCAGCGCCGCGAGCCCGAGCGTCTCGAGGTAGAAGCCGAACCCACCGACCGCCTGCTTCTGCTCGCCGGCGGCGAAGCGACGCAGGTTGTTGTCCATGATGAGCTCGTTCACCCAGCGCTCGCCGCGGTAGAGCGCCATCGCGTGGTGCCACGGCACGCCGGCGAGCTCGAAGAACACGAGGCCGGTGGGCAGCCCGCAGCGCAGCAGCAGGTTCCAGCGCCCGCTCGTGACGAGGTGGCCCAGCACGATCACGCCGACGAGCCCCGGGCCGATGAGCCCCTTGCCGATGAGCGAGAGCCCGGCGCAGATGTAGAGGATCGCCATCAGCGGCTGGCTGCGCCGGCGCCAGAACAGGCTGCGCACGAACACGAGGGCCGCGAGCCCCCAGTGGATCCACATTTGCTGCTGGATGTCGCGCAGGCCCTCGGCGCGGCGCGTCACCCGACCGAAGCGCTGCCACGTGCCGTGATCGAACGAGTGCGCGTGGATCACCGCGAGCGGCACGACCACGCCGAGCGCGAACACGACGAGGAAGAGCAGGTAGACCCGATCGAGCGGCAGCGAGCGCCAGCCGCGACCGAGGCGCTTCAGCTCGCGATCCGGCTGCAGCCACGCGAGTGCCCACGCCGCGGCGGCCGCGACCACGGGCGCGACGAAGATCATGTCGGTGAGCGCCTGCCGCGTGACGATCGCGAACTGCGGCATCGTGGCGACGATCGCTCCCGCGAGCACGCCCGCGCGCGGCGAGGCCAGCCGCCACGCGGTGAAGCCGAGCGTGAACGCGGCGAGCCAGCCCGCGAGCATGCTCGGCAGCCGCAGCGCGAGCTCGACCCACGGCGTGCGCAGCATCTCGGCGGGATCGGCCGACGTGCCGATGCCGAACAGCTTCATCGACAGCGCCATCAGCCAGAACGAGAGCACCGGCTTGCTGGCGAAGCTCTTCTCGGCCTCCGCGTCGGGCCCGCCGTTGCCGGGCTGCCACCACGGATCGAGCGGATCGTGGCGCGCGAGCATGTTGCGCGCGACCTCGCCGTAGTGCGTCTCCCAGGGATCCCACGGACCGGCGAGGCCGATCGTCGCGAGGTCGACGATGATCACCGCGAGCGCGACCAGCACCGCCCAGCCCGGCGGCGTGGCGAAGAAGCGCTGCCACGATACGGCTCGCAGGGCCCCGATCAATCCGCGCGGACGTTAGCACAGCCGCCCGCGCCGGTGGACTGCGCGCGACGGTCCCGGCCTGCGCGGCATCATGCAGGCGCGCCGGCTGGCGGCCTGCGTTCGGGATCGTTTTCGGGCAAGGTTTGCCCGTGGACGAACCGCTCGCTCGCACGATCACCGTGACGCCGAAGGGCGATGCAGACACCGGCGGACTCGACGTGTCGGCGGTGCGCGCGGCCGCGACCCGGCTCGCCGGCATGGTCGTGCGCACGCCCGTCGTGCGCGCGCCGGCGCTCGACGCCATCGCCGGCTGCGAGCTGTGGCTGAAGGCCGAGAACCTCCAGCGCATCGGCGCCTTCAAGGCCCGCGGCGCCCTGCATGCCGCATCGCGCCTGGCCCCCGAGCTGCGCGCGCGCGGGCTCATCACCTACAGCTCCGGCAACCATGCGCAGGCGGTCGCGCTCGCGGCCAAGCACTTCGGCGTGCGCGCCACGATCGCGATGCCCACCGACGCACCGAAGGTGAAGCTCGCGGGCGTGCGAGCGCTGGGCGCGGAGATCGTGCTCGCCGGCACCACCTCGGCCGATCGTCACACCGCTGCGCTCGAGATCGAGGCGAAGACCGGCGGCATCATCATCCCGCCCTACGACGACCCCCACATCATCGCGGGTCAGGGCACGGCGACGCTCGAGCTGCTCGACGACGTCCGGGCGCAGAGCGGCGGCACGCTCGACGCGTTGCTCGTGCCCGTGGGCGGCGGCGGGCTCGTGGCGGGTGCGTGTCTGGCCAGCGCCCCCGATCGCGTCGCGGTGTGGACGGTCGAGCCGGTCGGTTGCGATGCGATGGCGCAGAGCCTCGCGGCGGGCGCACGCGTGAAGGTGCCGCCGGCCCCGACGCTGGCCGACGGCCTCAAGCCCGTCGAGGTCGGTGCGCTCAACTTCGCGATCGCGCAGCGCTGGGTGACCGGCTGCATGCGCGTCGACGATCGCGAGCTCGCGGCGGCGCTCGTCGCCGTGATGCTGCACGCGAAGCTGTGGGTCGAGCCTTCGGGCGTCGCTGCGCTCGCGGCTGCGCTGCGCGGGGGCATCCCCGGCAATCCGCGACGCGTCGGGGTGATCCTCTCCGGCGGCAACGTCGAGCCGTCGCTCGTCGCCGAGCTGCTCGCAGCGGAGTCGCGATGAAGCGGGTGCTCGCGGCGCTGCTGATCGCGGGCTGTCCGTCGGTGCCCGATCAGACCAACGGCAGCAGCGCGACGTCGCGCGAGCCGTCGATGCTGCCGAAGACGGCGCCCGCCACCGCCCCCGAGCCGCCGAAGACCGAGAGCATCGTGTTCGCCGATCGCACGAGCCAGGGCTACCTGCTGCTCGTGCCCGACGACACGAAGGCCGCGCCCACGCGCGCGGAGCTCGAGCAGCTCGTGGAGAAATCGCTGGCGGCCGAGACCGACCAACCCGAGGTCGCGCTGCTCGTGCAGCTCGTCCGCGCCGAGCCGCCGACCGATCCGTACGCGAGCGCGCCGAAGGAGCTGCCCCGCGATCTCATCGGGCTGCACATCGAGCTGCTCGATCCGCAGCGGCGCGCCGAGGTGCTGCCGGAGGATGCATTGACGGATCCGGTGCTCACCCGCGATCTCACCGACGCCGAGCGCAGCAAGCTCGGCACGCATCGGCGCGCTATCCTGCTGCGCGCCGACTACCGCAACGAGCACGGCGTGCGCGGGCTCCGACTGCTGCAGACGCTCGTGCGCCTGGTCGCGACCGACGAGGGCGCGCTCGTCCACGATCCCGACACGCGCGAGACGATGGGCGCCGCTGCGTTCACGCGGCGACGGCTGCAAGGCGGCTTCGGCAACCTCGCCGAGCAGGTCGCGGTGGTGCCGTTCCCGGACAAGCGTCACGGCGAGCCGTACGTGCGGCTCACCACCCGCGGCATGCGGCGCTTCGGCTCGCCCGATCTCGAGCTCGACGGGCTGCCCCGCGAGCCGGCGCTCTTGCAACAGGCGACGTTCATGCTGCACGGGCTCTCGCTGCAGATGGCGCAGACGGCCGAGCTCGATCCGTCGGGATTGCCGGTCGAGCTCGAGGGCGATCTGCGGGTGCGGCACGGCGACATGGTGCGTGCCTACGGCGGTCGCGGTGTGGTGCCGCGCTGCAGCGACTGCGTCGGCGAGATCATGGTGCGGCTCGAGCCGCGCGCAGCGGAGAGCAACGATCCGCAGGGCCACGTCGTCGCGCGCGTCATCGCACCGCGCGACGAGGGCAAGGGCCCGCCTCCGGATCACCCCGGCTGGGTCCGCGACATGCTGGCGCGACTGCTCGGTCGCTGAGGCGCTTCGTGGTGGCCAGCGCGGGGCGAGATGGAGTAGATCCGTCGAGCCCGTGAACGCTCCGCTCGTCTGGATGGACCTCGAGATGTCCGGCCTCGATCCCGATCGCTGCGCGATCCTGGAGATCGCCACGATCGTCACCGACGCCGAGCTCGAGGTGATCGCCGAGGGTCCCGATCTGGTGATCCACCACGACGACGCCGTGCTCGATGCGATGGACGAGTGGTGCACGAAGCACCACGGCGCGAGCGGGCTGACCGCAGCCGTGAAGGCCTCGACGATCTCGCTCGCCGAGGCCGAGGCGAAGACGCTCGAGTTCGTCGCGCAGCACACCACCGCCAAGTCGTCGCCGCTCTGTGGCAACACGATCTGGCAGGACCGCCGCTTCATCGTGCGGTACATGCCCACGCTCGACGCCCACCTGCACTACCGGCTCGTCGACGTGAGCACGATCAAGGAGCTCGCGCGGCGCTGGTATCCGCAGCTGCGCGCCCCGGGCAAGTCCGACGCGCACCGGGCCCTCGACGACATCCGCGAGTCGATCGCCGAGCTGCGATTCTACCGCGAGCACGTCTTTCGCTGACCGCGTCCCGCTCGGGAACGCTGCCCCGCCGCCGGGTACTCTCATGCGTGGTGGAGTCCGAGGACCACGAGGCGACCGGGGGACACGGTGACGAGGCGCTGAGCTTCGAGGCTGGTCGCATGCGCTCCGCGATCGAGGCGCGGCTGTTCGAAGCCGACGTCCTGCCGGTGCGCGTCGGCCGCTTCGTCGTCATCGACGTGATCGGCCGCGGGGGCATGGGCACCGTCTACCGCGCGTACGATCCGCGGCTCGATCGGCACGTGGCGGTGAAGGTGCTGCACACCGGGCGCGGCGCGTCGGTGCTCCGGCTCGAACGCGAAGCGCAGGCGCTCGCGCGACTCAACCATCCCAACGTCGTGACGATCCACGAGGTCGGCGACACGGCGGACGGCGTGTTCGTGGCGATGGAGCTCGTCGACGGCGGCACGCTCGAGCACTGGTGTCGCGCGCTGGCGCCAACCGGTCCGAAGCGATGGCGGAAGCTGCTCGCGTTCGCGCTGCAGGCGTGCGACGGGCTGGCGGCCGCGCACCACGCCGGGCTCGTGCACCGCGATCTCAAGCCCGCGAACATCCTGGTCGGCAACGACGAGCGGCTCCGCGTCGCGGACTTCGGGCTCGCGGCCACCGACGCGACGCGGCTGCAGGCGGTGGCGAGCGTCGACGACGCCCGCGCGCTCGATCGACCGCTCACGGACACCGGCGCGATCGTGGGCACCGTCGCGTACATGGCTCCGGAGCAGCTCGACGGTCACGCCGATGCGAAGAGCGACCAGTTCGGGCTGTGCGCCGCGTTCTACGAGGCGTTCTTCGGCGAGCGACCGTATGCCGGGCAGACCATCGCCGCGGTCCGCGAGAGCTTCGCGCACGGACCCCGCAGGCCGGCGTCACCGCACGCGCCCGAATTCGTCGTGCGCGCCCTGCTGCGCGGGCTCGCTCCGGATCCGCAGGAACGCTTCCCCGATGTCGGAGCGCTCCGTCACGCGTTGCATCGGGGCTCGCGCAAGCGGTCGATCGCGGCCGCGGTCGCCGTCGCGAGCGGCGTGATCGCGATCGGAGGCACGCTCGCAGCGGCGCGCGAGCGGGCGTGTGCCTTCGACACCAGCGATCTCGGCGAGGCCTGGTCGGATGCGCGCAGGGCCGAGGTGCAGGCCGCATTCGCAGCGAGCCCGAGCCCCGCGGCCGCCGCGACGCTCGAGCGCAGCGAGGCCAAGGTCGATCGTGCGGCCGAGTCGTGGGTCGCCTCGCGTGCGTCGAGCTGCGAGGCCACCCGGCGCGGTGAGCCCGGCGCGGCCGATCGCGCGGCGTGCCTCGACGTGGCGAAGGCGACGTTCGACGAGCTCACCACCGAGCTCACGCGGCGGGACGCCGAGCTCGTCGTGCATGCGATCGACGTCACCGACCTGCTCGCCGACATCGTGGAGTGCGACACCGTGGCGGACGGGGACGACTCCGCGCGTGGCCGCGAGCTCGTCGGCGCGCTGCAGCGTGGCCGCGTGGCGAAGACGCTGATGCAGTTCGACGAGGCCCGCCGCGAGCTGACCACGGTCCTCGACACGACTGCCGAGGGCGAATTCCCCCGGCTGCGCGCCGACGCCAGTGCCGCGCTGACCGAGATCGCGAATCTCAGCAGCGACGACGCGGCCGCGGTCGAGCACGCGATGCGGTCGCTCGACGACGCCGAGCGCACCGGGGATCCCGACTTCATCGCGCGACGCTGGGCGATGCTCGCGGCTTCGCTCGACGGCACCCCCGGCTCCGAGGCGCAGGTCCGCTTCATGTTCGATCGCGCGCGGCGACACCAGGCCCGGGGCGGCGACGAGCTCACGCGCGCCGATCTCGACTGGAAGGAAGGCGGCTTCTACCAGCGCCGCGACCGCTGCAACGACGCCAAGCCGCTGTTCGCGAGCGCGGCGGAGATCTTCGCGGCCCACGACGCACCGTTCGCCGCGACTGCGCTGCTGCAGCTGGCCATGTGTCAGGTGCTCACCGAGACCTCGGGCGTCGGCATCGCGACGCACGAGCGTGCGCTCGCCGCCGCGGAGGCACGCTACGGACCCGATCATCCCGAGGTCGCGGTGTTCCTCGGGACGCTCGGCGATGCCTACGGTTTCGCGCTCGACGAGGCGACCGCGGCGACCTACTTCGAGCGCGCCCTCGCCATCCAGACCGCCCACCCGTACTTCGAGCCCGTGAACCGTGCAGCCACGCTGACCGCACTCGGCGTCTCCCGCACGCACCTGAGCCAGGACGCGCAGGCGATCCTCGATTTTCGCGCGGCGCTCGAGATCCTGCACGGCCTCGGGCGCAGCTCCGGCCCCGTCGTCTCCGACAACTGGATCGGCATCGCGTCGGCGTCGCGGATCCTCGGCCGATACGCGGACGCGCTGCAAGCGTGCGACGAAGCCCTCGCGGCGCGGAACGGGGCCGATCCGATCCTCGAGTACGAGGTCGCGCTCCTGCGCGCGAAGATCTTCGTGGAGACCGGTCGCCGCGACGATGCGAGCGCGGCGATCGATCTCGCGCTCGCGCGTTCGCGCGAGATCCACGAGCATGCGACGGTACGCAGCGCCGGCGCGGCCTACGGCATCGGCGGCGTGCTCACGAGGATCGATCGACACGCCGAGGCGCTCGTCCTGCTCGAGGACGCGCGGCGCGTGCTCGATCCCAGCGAAGGCGGCTGGCATGCCGCGCTACGGCTGCAGCTCGCCCGCGCCGCACTGGCGGGCAGCGACGAGGCGGCCGCGCGCGAGCACACGAGGGCCGGCCTGCAGCTGCTCGCAGACGGGACGAAGGTGAAGCCCGACGTGCAGGCGGGTATCACCGAGCTCGCGGAGCAGCTCGCCGTGGCGCCCGTCACACCGTCGGCGTCGCCGGGCCGGTAGCATGCGGGGCTGCGGGGGTGCAGCGATGCGCAAGATCTGGATTCCGTGGGTGTTGGTCGCGATCGGGTGTGGGGCAGCGGTCGACGAGGGCTCGGACGAGTCGAGCAGCTCGAGCTCGGGTGATCCGTCGACGAGCGCACCGACCACATCGGCGTCGTCGACCGTGACGTCGGCGTCGACGAGCGCGAGCACGAGCAGCACGAGCACCAGCACCACCGACGAGCCGACGAGCACGACGCAGGTCGACCCGGACACCTCGAGCAGCGGCGACGAGAGCTCGACGGGCGATCCCCCCGGCACGTGCGTCGGCATCTCGCAGTACGAGTCGCTCGGCAGCGTGCTCGCGCGCGACGGCACGGTGCCGGGCGATCCAGCCTGCGATCCCGCCCCCGCACCGTGCGGCGGCGATCTGGTCGGCACGTGGGATCCCGTCGTCACCTGCGGGACCGAAGCGATCCACGATCCGTTCGCCGAGATCTGTCCGGGTAGCGGGTTCGTGCTGGAGTCGATCGTGCAGGAAGGCTCGCTCACGTTCGTCGACGACGGGACGTTCTCGCAGAGCTACACGACGACCACGATCTACACGGCGACCTTCGACGCGGCCGGCTGCTTCGGAGCCACGTGCGCCGAC
>CAZFKC010000050.1:42519-74032 GCA_964519175.1 uncultured Nannocystaceae bacterium | reverse complement strand
CCCCACTGCTGCGCGCGGAGGCCGGGTCCAGGCTGCGAGCAAAGCGAGCACCGCCGAAGGCGGCTTGGCCTGGACGCGGCCGAGCACGCAGCTACAGTGCCGAAACTCGAAGCCGCCCCCTCTCTCTCCGCTCCCCCCACCCGTGCTCCGCCCGCGCCCGCGCGACCGCTGGGCGCTCAGCGCCCGCGCTCCTCGCTGGGCGCTCAACGCCCGCGCGACCGCTGGGCGCCACTTGTTACACGCTTGCACATAATCCGCCCGAAATCGTAACGTCGACGCATGCCCGGCCGAACCGGCCTGCTCCCCCCCGACGCCGCGCACCTGCTCGAGCGCAGCGATCGCACCGGCGCCCTCGCGGTCGCGACCGTCTGGCTGCAGATCGCCGCCACCTTCGCCGCCCTCGCACTCGCCCCGCATCCCCTCGTCTTCACGCTCGCGGTCGTCGCCTTCGGCAGCCGCCAACACGCGCTCGCGGTGCTGATGCACGAGTCGGCCCACGGCCTGCTCTTCCGCTCGCGCACGCGCAACGAGTGGGTGGGCGAGTGGCTGTGCGCGCGCCCGATCGCGACGGACGTCCGGCGCTACCGCAAGCACCACGTGCGCCACCACGCGCACACCGGCACCGATCGCGATCCCGATCGCGGCCTCGCGACGCCGTTCCCGTGCGGCCCGGCCGCGCTGGCGCGCAAGCTCGCCCGCGACGCGCTGGGCCTGACGGGCTGCAAGCGCGTGCTCGCGATCGCGGCGATGGACGCAGAGCTACTGGAGTACACCGCCTCCACCGCACCGAAGCGACGCCCGTGGATCTCGCTGCGCCACCACGTCACCGCGCTCGCGCGGCGGAGCGCAGGCCCGCTCGCGATCAACGCGGCGCTCTTCGCCGTGCTCGCCGCGCTCGGGCACGCGTGGCTGTTCGCCGCGTGGGCGCTGGCGTTCGTGACCGCGTTCGATCTCATCCTGCGGGTGCGCTCGATGGCCGAGCACGCCGCGATGGAGGCCAGCGCCGATCCGCTGCGCAACACCAGGACCACGCGCGCGGGCTGGCTCGCCCGGGCCGTGCTCGCGCCGTTTTCCGTGAACTACCACCTCGAGCACCACCTCGAGCCCGCCGTGCCGATGGGCCAGCTGGCCGCGCTGCACCGGCTGCTCGTCGCGCGCGGGCACGTCGATCCCGCCGCCGTCGCGCCCGGCTACCTCGCCGTGCTGCGCACGATGGCCGCGCCGCGCCGGCGGAGTTGAGTCTTGGTCGCGCCCTCCGGCGCTCTTCCTGGCGCGGGCGGTCATGCTCGCTGTCCGCCGTGGCGAAGCCACGTCGGGCTCGATTTGGCTGACGGTCGTCGAGCGACGCGCCCCGCCGCCCGCGCCACGGCAGCGCCGTGCTAGGAATGCGGCATGGAGAGCGACGAGCTCGACAGCACCGCCACACCGCTGCTGCGCCCCGGACGGCTGGCCTTCTTCGCGCTGATGCTCGCGGCCTGCATCGTGCTCCCGTTCACGAGCGACATGCCGCTCTCGCCGCTGTCGCTCATCATCGGCTGGATGCGTTCGTCGATCGCCGCGGGCCTCGTCGCCTGCGCGACCGTCGGTGCGCCGCACGGCTTCGCGATCGCGGTCGTGCTCGCCGCGCGCGGCGGCAAGCGGCCGGCCCGCATCGCCGTGCGCGCGTGGACCTACCTCGTGCAGGGCGCGCTCGTGCTGCTCTCGCTGCAGGTGTGGAGCCTCGATCGCCACGGCGCGGGCTTCGTGGCCCCGCTCGCGCTCTACGGCTTCACCCTCGTCACCGTGATCCGCTACCGCATGGATCACGTGGTCGGCATGGCCGGCCTGCGCCGCGACGTCCGGCACGGTGCGCTCGCGATCGTCGGCGCGTTGGCCTGGCTCGAGCTGCAGGTGCACGCCGGCGAGCTCGCGGGCGTCGCGTGGTGGCTGCACGGCACGCTCACGAGCGCCGTGCTCGTGTTCCGCGCCGCACGTCCGCGTCGCTGACGTCGCCGAGCGCGGGCGCGGAGATCCGGTACTTCAGCCCGAAGGCGTCGTACCAGGCGCGGCGACCCACGGCGTCGAAGCGCAGCATCGTGTCGACGAGCGCGCGGCGGGCCGCGACGTCGACGAGCGCGTCGGGCAGCAGCGGGTCGAAGGCGAGCTCGTGCAGCGCGGCCCGGCCCAGTCGGAAGGTGTCGCGCGCGGCCTTGCGCGGCGCGATGCCGTCGCTGCGCGCGAGCCAGGCCTCGAGCCGCGCGCGCGTGCGGGCATAGCCGCGCGAGAGCTCGGCGCCGTTCCACAGCCCGCGCGCGCGCTCGTCGGTCGCGGCGTCGAGCGCGGAGAGCCGCGCGACGATCGCAGCCGCCGGCAGACCCAGGAGCCCGAGCTCGCGGCGCACGGCCTCGATGCCACCGGCCAGGTTGTCGGGTCGCACGAAGAGCCCCGCCGCGAGCTCGCGCAGCCCGAGCAGCTCGAGCGCACGCTCGCGCCGACGCAGCGCGGGACGATCGGTGCGCCCGAGCGCGGCCGTGTGCACGCCGATCCAGCCGCCGTCCCATCGTCGCACGCGACGCTCGAGCTCGCGCCAGCGCGCGGTGTGCAGCATGAGCGGCGCCGCGGCGGCGCCGATGCGATACGCGCCGCGCCCGACCGCCTCCAGGTGCCCGGTCGCGACGAGCCGCGTGATCGCGACGCGCGTGCTCGCGGCCGAGATCCCCAGCAGCCCGCAGGCCTCGACGAGCCCCGCCACCGGGCTCGGCAGCGTACCCATCGCGGAGAGCAGCTCGAGCACGACGCGGCGCGCCGAGAGCGTCACGGCGGCGGATCCTCGGCGCGCGCGAGCAGGGCGAGCTCGATGCGCTCGCCCTCGCCGTCCCACATGCGTGCGAGCACGCCGAGCGGCGCGTTGAGGGCGTCGAGCACGAGCACGCTCGCCGGCGGTGCCGCCTGCTCGACGAAGTTCAGCGGGCACACCTCGACGTGCTTCGATCCGTCGTCGTCGGTGTGCAGCGCGGGCAAGCCGTGCGAGCGGCAGATCAGCGGGCGCTCGTCGTACACGCTGCAGCGATCGTCGACGAGCAACGCGCAGGCCGTGTGCCGGGGATCGTCGGCCTGGGCGCGCACGCGGGCGCGCAGCGGCGGCGCGAGCCGAGCGAGCGCGGCGGCGATGCGGGCGGCCTCGACCGCGAACACGCCGAAGCGCACGCCGCAGCACTGCGCGCAGCCGGCCCGGCACGCGAACGCATCGGGCGTGCGCGCGACCGCAGCCGCGAAGTGATCGTCGACGCGCCGGCGCAGCTGCACGAGCGCGCGCTCGGCATCGCCTCTGCTCACGGCCCCGCAGCCCCGCGCAGCACGCCGAGGATCCAGCGCTGTGCGGCCTTGGCCTCGTGCTCCGCGTCGCGGGCGAAGCTGGCCCCGCCGACGTACGGGTGTCCGCCCCCGCCGACGCGCTCGCACAGCACCGAGATGTCGTGCTCGCGCTCGCCGCGGGGCAGCCACGGGTTGTAGCCGGCGGTGAGCTTGATGCGACCGTCGGGGCCGATCGACAGCCCCACCACGTAGCGGATCGACGGGTGCAGGTAGTACGGGATGAACTTGTTGTACGCGCGCGGTGGCTGGTCGAGCAGCTCGAACGCGATGACGCCATCCGCCGCGTCGCAGCGCTCGCCCAGCAGATCGATGTCGCCTTCGTGCCGCACGAGCACGGGCGCGAGGACGTCGCGCACGTAGTGCGCGTGTGCGAGCTCCTCGATCGGCACCTCGATCAGATCCGCGATGAAGCGCGCGCCGAGCTGGGGATCGCGGTTGTGCTCCGCGAACGTCATCAGCCGCAGGGCAGGGTGGGCCAGCTCCACCGGCATCTCGGGGTCGGGGAACGCGGCGCGATCGATCAGCTCGGCCCAGTAGAGCAGCTCGGCGTAGGGCCGCGCATCGAAGCCGAAGCGCTCGCTCGCGATCGCGGCGATGAGCCCGGTGCAGCTGGGTGCGGCCGCGTCGTGGAAGCGGCGACCGCTGCGATCCTGGTCGAAGTGCGCGCGCTCGCCCGGCAGCTGGAACGCCGACACGTGGTGATCGAAGAACCACCCGAGCCGCGGGTGTCGCGTGTAGCGGAAGTCGAGCACCGCGACGTCGTCGGCCGCGAAGTCCTCGTCGTCGAACGGATCGCCGGGCCGGTGCTGCTTCGCGATGTACGCGAAGCTCGCGTCCGCGGCGATGCGCGCGCGGTAGAACGCGGTGAAGATCGCAGAGCTCGCGGCGCCGTCGAAGCAGGCCGCGTGGTGGAGCACGTGCACGCGCATGCGCGGGCCGCAAACCTACCACGGCAGCGTCGCGCGTCGCCCAGCGAGCGAGGTGCGGCCCGCTGCGATCAGTCGCGGGCCAGGGTGTGCGGCCGCAGGCACTCGATCGAGAAGATGCCCTCGGCGATGCGCTCGGCGCCCGGCGGCGGCGTCTCGGGCGGCGGGCCCGGATCGAACCAGAGCAGGTTCCCGCGCCACGGCACGCGCGCGTCGTCGTCGGTCTTCAGCGCGCGGCCGCCGGGGTTCGGCGGGGCGATCGCCAGCATCGTGCCGCCTCTGTGCACCACGCCGAGCGTGCGGCCATCGGAGACCATGAAGTTGATCGGGCCGGTGCCGAGGAGCGCGCAGGTGATCTTCAGCGCGCGCCGCACCGCATCGGGGCTGGCATAGTGGCCACCCAGCGCGCCCTCGGCGTGCAGCGCCCCGAGGAAGCGCAGGAACACCAGCTCGCCGTCGTTGCCGAGCGTCTGGCTGCGCGCGAGAAAGTCGGGGATCTCCTCGCGGATGCGGCGACGCGTGTCGGGGTCGAGCTCGGGCTCGGAGCGCACGCCGACCCAGCGTCGGAAGCGGGCCATGCGGATCGACGGATTCGTCTCCGCGAAGCGCTCGTCGTCGGTGCCCGCCTGGAAGCTCGCGATCGTGCACGGCGCCGGCGTGCGCAGCACGTCTTCGACGGGCTCGTTGTTCGGGTCGCGCACGATCGGACGCGCTTGCACGAACGTCTCGTTGCCGATCACCGAGCCGACGCTCCAGCCACGGAGGCGATGCGTCGTTCCACCTTCGGCGGCGCGGGCGATCCGCGCGTGCAGCCGCTCGGCGAGCACGCCAGTCAGCCATTCCGCCGACCACGGCGGCCCGCTCGGGCGCGCGTCCAGCAGCGCGAGGAGGTAAGAGACTGCCACGACGGCAGCATACCAGGGGGTGAATCGAGAACCAGTTGCGAAGCGGCGGGCGCGATTCGCGGGTGCGCACGCGCGATCATCCGTCGTCGGCGCACGCAGGCCGTCGGCGGCACGCAGGCCCGCAGCGGGCCGCGATGATCGTCGGTCGCATCCGATCATCTGCGTTCGGTCATGACGCACGCGTCGTGGTGGGCGGGGCGCGTGTGCTCGGTGGTGGGCCGGCTCCGCGCGAGGACCCTGGCTCCGGGATCGGCGGGCACTCGACGCGCACGTGCACGTGCGCCCGGCGGGACCGTTCGGCGCGCAGAACCGGTGCGACCCTTATTTTTGGGGCTGATCCGCGCGCGGGGTAGTGTCGGTCCCGATGGCACCGCACCGGCATCCGTGGGCCCCGACCGAACCGGCGAGAACGGGCGCGTTCGAGCGTTCTGTGGCCATCTCGCACACCCCCGGGCACCGGCGCCCGCAGCGGGGGAGCGGCCCGATGCGTACCGCTCCGCGGCGCGCTCGAGGGCTCTTGGTCGTCGCCGCGATCGCCCTCGCAGCGTGCGCCGGTCGCTCGAAGCGCGAGACGCCGAGCGACGGGACCAGCGCCGCGGACAAGCACTACGACGTCGCGGTCGGCTCGTTCCACAACGGCATGTTCGAGGACGCGAAGCTCCAGCTCGAACGCGCGCTCGCCAGCGATCCGAAGCACGCCGAGTCGTACTACCTGCGTGGGGTGCTGCTCTTGAACGAGGGCAAGACCCTCATCGATGCGATCGAAGGCGAGCAGTGCCTCGACGACGACGCGGCGGAGCAACAGCGGACCCGCGCACAGCAGCTGCACAAGAACGCGGGCGAGGCCTTCGCTGCCGCCGCGGAGAACTTCGTCGACGGTGCCGCGGGTCGCGGGCGCGCCTACAACTCGCTCGCCGTCGTCGACCTGCACTTCGCCGCGCCGGAGAAGGCGATCGCCCACGCGCGCAAGGCCCTCGAACAGAAGTTCTACGCCGACCGCTACTCCGCGCTCGCGAACCTCGGGTGGGCCTACTTCAACGCCGGAGATCTCGTGTCCGCGACGTCCGAGCTGCGGCAGGCCGTGTTGCTCAACCCGGACTTCTGCGTCGGTCGCTATCGGCTCGCGCAGGTCTATCTCGAGGCCGGGCTCTCGGAGCAGGCGATCGAGCAAGCGGTGCAGGTCGTCGACAACCAACGCTGTCCGATCCAGGACGCGCACCGTGTGCTCGGGGCCGCGCGACTGCGGGTCGGCCTCGACGAGGACGCCAAGATCGCGTTCAAGAGCTGTGTCGATCTCGCGCCACGCAGCTGCCTCGCAGTGGAGTGCCAACGACTGCTTGGTTCGGACCCGAGCAATGACGCGGCGTTGGCCCACGCGGACGCGCAGTGAGCGCTGAGTCGAGCGAAAAACACCGATCGATCGAGCGGTCGATCGTGCGAGGCCCCTTGCCTCGCGTGCGTGGGCCAGGCCAAACTCCGGCCCGATGCATGGCGACAACGGCCTGCTTCGTGTGGTGGCCCCCGCCGACGGCGAGCGGGTCATCGACGATGCCCTGTCCGACGCCCCGTCACCTGGGCGTTTCTTGCGTGAGCAACGCAAACGCCGCGGCCTGAACATCGAGCAGCTCGCCGCCGCCACCAAGATCCCGCGGCGCAGCCTCGAGCTGCTCGAAGAGGATCGCTACGACGCGCTCCCCGGGCCCGTGTTCGTGAAGGGCTTCCTCCGCTGTGCGGCGCGGGCACTCGGCGTCGACGTGCAGGCGGTGATGGATCTGCTCTACGAGCGACAGCGCGCAGCCCTCACCGCGCGGCGCGGTGGGCGAGCCCCGAGCCCGCCGGTCGTGGCGACCCCCGAGGACGCGCACCCGATCAAGCGCAGCGCCCCGCGGCTGCGCGCGAAGGCGGGCGCGAGTCAGGGCATCGTCGCGAAGGTGCGCGCGCGGATGCCCAGCCCCGCCGTGTTCCTGTGGGTCGTCGTCGCCGCGTTCGTGGCGATGGTCGTCCTCGCCGCCTTCAACCTGGTCGGCAGCGCGACCGGCAGCCCCACCTGATTCGCCCGCGCGTCGGAGAGCCGGACTCGCGTTCGCGAGCGCGGCGCGTATGATGCCGGCGCAGAAGTGGCGGAGCTGCGCATACGTACCGAGCGGATCCACGACCTCGTGCGTCGTGGCGATCTGCGGCGGCTGCGTCGCGTGCTCGCGCGCCTCGACGAGGTGCAGATCGCCTCGGAGCTCGACAACCTCGACCCCGACGATCTGCAGCAGGTCCTGCAGCTCATGCCGGGCGACCGCCGGCCGCTCGTGGTCGCGAAGATGCGCTACGAGGCCGTGGGCGCGCTCATCGCCCGGCTCGCGCCGGAGCAGGCCGCCGAGCTCGTCGACGAGCTCAACGTCGACGACGCGGTCGACATCCTGGGGCGCATCGATCCGGCGCGGCTGAAGGACATCCTCGCGCGGCTCGACAAGGACGACGCCGAGGAGCTCGAGGAGCTGCTCGCGTACGACGACGACACCGCGGGCGGCATCATGTCGCCGCACTTCGTCGCGGTGCCTCCCGATGCGACGGCGGCGGAGGCGATCTCCACGCTGCACCAGACCGAAGATCTCCCGCGCAATCTCTTCTATGTGTTCGTGCTCGAGCCGGGCGGCAAGCTGGTCGGCACCTGCGAGCTGCGCACGCTGGTGATCAGCCGCCCGTCCGCGCGCGTGCGCGACATCATGCAGACCGAGGTCGTCGCGGTCCGGCTCGACACCGATCAGGAGCAGGTCGCCGATCTCGTCGGTCGCTACGACCTCATCACGGTGCCGGTCATCGACGAGCAGGGGATCTTGCACGGCGTCATCGAGGTCGACGACGTCGTCGACGTGATCCGCGAGGAGGCCACCGAGGACATCCTCAAGATGGCCGGCGCGGGCCAGGAGCTGGCCGAGACCCGCGCGTTCTGGCAGAGCCTGCGCACGCGCTGGCGCTGGCTCTTGGCCGCCGCCGCTGGCGGATCGGTCGCGGCGATGAGCCTGTCGGGCTTCGACACCGCGCTCGCCAGCGTGCCCGCGCTCGCGTTCTTCATGCCGGTCGTCGCGGGCATGGGCGGCAACGTCGGCATGCAGAGCTCGACCATCGTCGTGCGCGGCCTCGCCGTCGGCTTCCTCGAGGCCGAGCGCCTCCGTCGGCTCGTGGTGCGCGAGGTCGGGCTCGGCGCGTCGCTCGGGCTCATCTACGGGCTGCTCATCGGCTGCGTCGCGATCTGGGTCGGCGCCGATCATGCCGAGCCGTGGCGGCTGGGCGTCGTGGTCGCAGCCGGATGCGCGGGCTCGATGACCGTCGCGGCCGCGGTCGGCACCTGCACGCCGCTCGCGCTCGATCGCTTCGGCGTCGACCCGGCGATCGCCACCGGCCCCTTCGTCACCACCGCGGTCGACGTGATGGGCCTGCTGTTCTACTTCTGGCTGGCGGCGCTGCTGCTCGGGGTCGGCGCATGAGCACGGCGTCGCGCTGCGACGCCATCGTGCTGGCCACGCGCCCGCTCGGCGAGGCCGACGTGCTCGCGGTGCTGTTCACCGCCACGCACGGCAAGATCCGCAGCGCCGCGCGCTCGGCCAAGCGCAGCCGTCGCCGCTTCGCGGGCGGGCTCGGCGGAGGCGCGGTGGGCATCGCCGAGCTGCACCCGTCGCGCACCGGCCTGTGGCGGCTCGACGCGTTCACGCCGAAGCTCGATCACGGCGCGCTCGGCCGCGATCTCTCGCGCTTCGCCTACGTCGCGTACCTCTGCGAGCTCACCGACGCGTTGCTGGAGGACTCGCACCCGGAGCCGGAGCTGTTCGAGCGCCTGCACGGCGCGATCGCGACGACGCTCGCCGAGCCGCCCGAGCCGATGGTGCTGCGCCGCTACGAGCTCGCGCTGCTGCTGCAGCTCGGCCACTTGCCGGCGCTCGACAGCTGCTGCGTGTGCGGCTCCGGCATCGCCGCGACCGACGTCCCGTTCGACGCCGAGCGCGGCGGAGCGCTCTGCCTCCTGCACGGTCGCGGTGCGGCCGCGATGCCTGCCGACGTGCTGGCGGCCGCGGCCGCGCTCGCCCGCGGCGATGCGGGGCCGAGCCTCGGTGCCGTCGCGCGTCGACGGCTGCGCGACCTCACCGCCGGCCAGCTCCGTGCGCACCTGCGCCAGCCGCTGCGCTCCGTGGCGTTCTTCGCCCAGATCGGCACCCAGCTCGGCGCCCAACTCGGGATCCAGCTGGGCGAGGTCGCGGTCGCGGGGGACGTGCCCGGACGCGACGGATGATCGCGCGCACGCGGGCGCAACCAGGCCGTCCCGCGGGGACCGGGTCGCGCCCCGGCTATGGTAGGTTCGCGCCGCCGTTCCGATGAGCGCGTCTTCGCAGCTGCATCCGCCGAGTGCCCACGGGCGGGGCCCGAGGGCCTCCCGGCGGCGCCCCGTCGGCGCGCGATCGCTCGGGCTGCTCGCTGGCGTCGTGCTGCTCGCTGGCTGCGGCAACGCGAACATCGGCCGTCCGCCCGAGGAGCGCGAGCTGTTCTTCCCGTCGGGCCTGCTGCTCGACCCCCGCGCCGACGAAGGCGAGCGCGCGAAGTACCTGTTCGTCGTCAACAGCAACAACGACCTGCGCTTCAACGCGGGCACCGTCGTCGCGATCGATCTGGACCGCTTCTTCTCGAAGTGGGCGATCGACCAGGAGAGCTTCCTGGTCGATCCGTACTGCGATCCGAACGGCCGCTGCGTGCTGGACGTGGGCTCCGACGTCGACGACGAGCTCCCCTGCCGAAGGCTCGCGCTCCTGCCCCAGGTGGTGGAGTGCGACGAGCGGCCGTTCATCCCCGCGGGCGCCTTCACGCGCATCGGCGACTTCGGCACGGTGCTGACCTCGTCGTGCAACGATCCCGACCGCGCGCCGGGCGAGGGCTGCGAGCGCCCACGGCTGTGGCTGCCGGTGCGCGGCGATCCCAGCGTCACGTTCATCGACATCCTCCCGCGCGATGGCGCCATGGACGAGCCGTCCGGCGACGCGTCGACGAGCAGCAGCAGCGACGGGAGCGGGGGCGAGTCCGGGGCGGTGCGCGACACCGAGACCGGCGACACCGACGGTGCGCCGGCGCCCTCCGTGCCGAGCGACGAGGTCGCGCCCCGGCTCGAGTGCCGCCAGGACACCGACGAGGACAAGCGCTGCGGCAAGCTCAACCGGCTCACCCACCTGCGCAACGACACCGGGCTCGTGGAGATGGATCGCGAGCCCTTCAACATGCTGGTCTCGCCGACGCAGCCGCTCGGCTACGTCTCGCACTCCGACGGCACCAGCCTCTCGCTCATCGACATGATCGGGCAGCCGGCCGAGTGCTGCGTGCCGAGCGACGTGGCCTGCGGCGACGCGGCGCTGGCGGAGTGCATCTGCGCGACCAACGGGCACGACGAGTGCTGCGAGCCGCACTCCGGCAACGGGCCGTGGACCGCGGTGCCGTGGGGGCTCGACTGCATCGACCACGCCGCGGAGTGCAACGCCTGCCGGCCCGCGATGGTCGACCAGTCGAACGCGTTCCCGTCGGTCGGCGGTGCGCTCACGGGCGGGCTCGGGCTCGCCGAGCGCCCGTGCTCGACGGACGAAGACAACGCACCCTCGATCACGCTCGACTGCGCGCGCCCGCTGGTCTACGCCGCGTTCCGCTACACGCGACTGCTGGTCAGCTTCACCGTGCAGGGCGTCGACCCCACCGTCGACGAAGCGGATCCGGAGTACGCCAAGAAGTGCGCCGGCCCCGACGACGTCGACCAGAAGAACACGATCGTCTGCGAGCCGCGCGTGCGCTCGCAGAACCAGATCTTCCCGGGCGGCCTCGATCCGGGCGGGGCCAGCTTCACGCCGGTGCTGGGCGACATCGCCTTCGCCGACGACCGCGGCGACGACCTGCTCGTGGTGCAGACGAACCCGGGCGCGCTGCTGCAGCTCGACACCAGCATCGGCACCGACGGAGAGGCCACCGACAACCCCTCGCGGCCGCCGCTCGAGCTCTGCGACCAGCCCACGCGCATGAAGCTCTACGAGGAGGGCGGCCAGCGCTACGCGCTCATCTCCTGCTATCGCGCGGCGCTGATCTACGTCATCGATCTCGACGCGTTCCGGGTCATCGGCGCCGTCGTGGCGGGCACCGGCCCGTTCGAGCTCGAGGTGGACGTGCCGCGCCGGCTGCTCTACGTGTCGAACAACCTCGAGAATTCGATCAGCGTCATCGACCTCGCCGCCGACCGTCCGACGCGATTCCAGGAGATCGCCCGCATCGGCACGCAGGATCCGTTCTCGCGATGAAGCCCACGCGCAAAAGCCCGCTCCTCGCCCTCGCCGTCGCGCTGCTCGGCGTGCTCTCGTGTCGCAACCAGAACACGGTGATCGTGCCGAACCGCGTGCTCGATCGTCCGCTCGACGTCACGCTCGCGTGCGTCCGGCCGCTCGAAGAGGGCATCCAGGTGCTCGCGCTCAACCAGTGCGACGCGGCCTCGCGCGCGAGCTGCAGCGACGAGGAGAGCCCGCAGCTCATCGGCTTCGTGGCGAACTCCGAGAAGAACGAAGTCGGCATGTTCCGCCGTTGCGACACGAACGGCATGGTCGATCTCGATCCCGAGGCGCCCGGCTACAACCTGGTGCCGGTCGGGGCGCTGCCGTCGCGCATCGTGCAGACGCCGGACTGCCGGGTCGTCACCGCGAACTGGAACAGCTGCGATCTCAGCGCGATCGAGATGCCGCCGCTCGCCGCGTATGCCGTCGGCACGCAGCCCGAGAGCGCGCCGTCGGGGCTCGTCACCACCATCGTGCCGCGCCGCAGCGACGGCACGCCGCTCGGCGCCAGCCCGGGCGACATGATCGCGATGCCCCGCGGGCTCTCGCTCGCGGGCAACGAGGACGGACCCATCGGCGGGGCCGAGGACGGCTCGGCCGACGACTCGGACACCGCGACGGGCGGTGCGGACGACGCGACGGGCGGTGGCGACGACGTCGTCGGCGTGTGCGACCCCGACGCGTCCGCGAGCGTGCTCGTGACGTTCCCGGCCTGTCAGCTCGTCGCCGAGATCAGCCTCGACACGCAGCGCGTGCTGCAGAGCCGGCAGTTCGTGGTGGGGGACGACGGCGCGGTCACGCTGGTCGACACCGGCCCCGATCCGGTGTGCCCGATCGAGTGCCCGGAGCAGTTCGACGGCGACCTGCCCGACGATCGGCCGGACGCGCAGAGCGTCTCGGATGCCGAGGTCTTCCCGGTCGCGCTCGCGCTGATCGAGCCCGACGAGAGCTCCGATGCGGCGCCCGAGGAGAGCGAGGTCCTGTTCGCGTCGGTGTTCGTCGGCGGCAGCGGCAGCGACGAGATCTTCGAGATCGAGCTGCTGCGCGACGACGCCAGCAACGCCGGGCTGGGCTTCGCGCCGCCCGACGATCTACGTCGGCTCGAGCTCGAGCGGCCCGCGGGCGTGGTGGCGATCCGTCCCACCCCGCCGATGACGATCGACGGCGGCATCCACCAGTTCCTCTACGTGATCGCCGGCGACGGCTCCACGCACGTGGTCGATCGCAACTTCGACGGCACGTCGCTCGGGGTCGAGTGCGACACGCAGGTCGACCCTTCACAGGCCAGCTCGCGCGCGTGTCACCCGATCGATCCCGGCTCGCAGGGCGGGCAGGCCGAGCGCCGTCCGTTCGCGCAGGGTCCCGGCATCCGCGACAACATCGGCGGCTCCACGATCACCGACTGGACGTTCGAGCGCGCCTTCGATCCCAAGGACGACAAGAACCGCTCGCGCTCGCCGTTCGCCCGCGCGGGCGTGGTCGGCATCGGCGTCACCAGCTTCGGCCGCGTGGTGCTCGGCGTGTTCGGGCAGTACGACGACGCGCTGCCGACGGTGACGGCCGCGGGCGCGGACGACAGCGTCGATCCGATCGGCCTGCTGAACGTCGAGATCCGCCCGCACATGCTGTGGCCGGTCACCGACCCGCAGAGCGGCGAGCCCAGCGTGCTGCCGCTCGTCACCGACGAAGAGCCCAATCGCGTGCTGCCGGGCGAGGATCAGCTGACCCAGGTGCTCGCGCCCAGCCTGCGGCGCATCGATCTGGCCTACTTCGCCGACGGCAGCTCGGACTACTCCGCGGAGCAGAAGGCGCGCTGGCAATCGCTGGGCATGCCCGCGAATCGCGACGACCTCGGCAGCTTCGACGGCGACGCGCTCTACGACAACTTCCCCGCCCGCGTCGCGGTCCGCGACTACCGGCAGTGGCGCCCCGCGGTGAAGTGGCAGCTCATCTGGGAGCCGGCGATTCCCGGCACGGAGAGCACCACCGGGCGGGTCGTGTGCGACGACCCCAGCGACTACGGCGGCGGCACGTGTCAGGTGGGCGCGATCCCGGGCACGGATCCGGTCGAGCACACGCAGGTGCGCGTCGTCGACGAGGGCGCCACGTTCTGCGACGAGGGCGTGCTGCCCGGCGACAAGCTCGTGCTCTTCGGCTGCGGCGCCGACCAGGACTGCGGCGCGGGTCGTCGATGCCTGCGCGACCCCACGGCGCCGGGTGGCCAGAGCGGCATCTGCGTCTCCGCGGAGGCCTACGACACCGAGCTCGATCGGCTGCGCAGCGTGTGTGCGCCGTTCATCGCCGATCCCTGCGGTGCACCGCGGCGCGAGTACGTGATCACGCAGGCGAAGCAGACCGAGCTGACGCTCGGCGCGATGGACATCCCCGCGACCACGTTCATGCGCCGCGACTGCCCGACGCCGGCGGGGCGCGACAACCTCGTGGATCCGCTCGGCGCGAAGCCGGGCGACGAGGTGAACGCGTGCCTCGACACGAGCCGCGTGCCGAAGCTCGAGGGCGTGCCCTGCCCGGGGGACTTCCCCGTCGAGTGCGACGCGCACTGTTATCCCGCGGACTCCGACTGCAGCGACGCGGAGCTCGGCCTCCGGGAGTGCGAGGCGCGGCTGACCTGCGCGCTGCCCGACGGCAAGCAGCAGCCCTCGGGCGGCTGCACGTCGGACGACGAGTGCGCGGGCCTGGGCACGAGCGACGAGCCGGGGGTCGGCGGCGCGCAGTACCTCTGCATCGACAACGTGTGCCGCACGCCGTGCGAGGGCGGCAGCTTCAACTGCCGGCAGGCGCTCTTGCCCGGGCCGGGCTGCTTCGCCGAGTTCGTCAGGTACGCGGTCGCGACGCGCAACACGTTCACCGTGGGCCTCGAGGGCCCGGCGACGTTCATCCCCGACCAGGTGATCACCGACCCGGACACGCAGGAGTGCCGCCGCGACCCCACCGTCTCGAACCTGCTGACGAGCCGCATCCAGCTCGGCGCCGACGAGGCCTCGACGTTCGCGAACATCCCCGACTGTCCCAACGCCGACGAGGCGTCGCCCTCCGACCCGAATCCGTGCCGCATCGTCGAGCTGCGCAGCCAGGACGACAGCACGCTCTATCACGCGTTCGAGTACGAAGGCACGCCGGTCGAGGCGCTGCGCTTCTCGAACCCCTACGGCACGCTCGTCATCGACATGGTCAGCCTGCTCGATCTGTCCGGCACCACGGGGCTGCTGCAGTCGGAGCGCTTCCCGGACTGCTACGCGCGGTTCCGCCGGGCCCGGATCCCTCGCAACTATCGCGAGGAGTTCACGACGCCGAATCCGACCGGCTACCAGGCCTACAACGACACGATCGTCGTCGGGAACACGCCGCTGACCTATCCGGTGCGGGTGGTGCCCGCGCCCGAGACCGGTGTCGCCTTCGCCGTCGATGCCGGTGGTCGTGGCGGCGTCACCGGCGTGCGTGGGCAGGTCGTGCGCCTGACGATCGGCGACGGCGCGATCCGGGGCGACGAGCAGTTCCGGGTGCGTTGAGCGACCGGCGCCGCGATGGGCCGCTCGGGCGCGGTCGATCTGCGCTATCGTGGGCGACGGACGTGCCGCGCTTCCGCTTCAGGATCGGTGGCAAGACCGTTCTGCTCCCCGAGGGCAAGCACGACGTGGGACGCATGCCCGAGTGCTGGCTCGTGCTCGACGACGACCTCGTCTCGCGCACGCACGCGCGCATCCACGTCGGAGCGGTCGACACCGAGATCGAGGACCTCGGCAGCCGCAACGGCACGTTCGTCAACGGCGAGCGCATCGTCGGCCGTCGCGGGCTGAAGGACGGCGACAAGATCCGCATCGGGCGCGACCTCATCGCGGTGCTCGGCATCGACACGTCGCAGGTCGCCGAGGACGACGACATCCGCCGCACGCTCGCGCCGGGCGAGGACACGCGGTTCCCGTCGCTCATCGGGCAGCTGGTCGAGAAGAGCCTGCGCGCGGGCAAGATCAAGGACGCCGAGCGCTATGCGCTGGCGCTGTCGTCCCAGCTCGTGGCGGCGCGCGTGCCGGTCTCGCATCCGGCCGCCGATGCGTGCAACCGCTGTCTCATCCAGCTCGCCGACAAGACCTCGTCCGGCGTGTGGATCGACCGACTCTTCAAGCTCTACGCGGTGCAGGGCTGGATCATGGCGCTCGACACGGTCGAGGCGATCCGCGTGGCGCTCGATCGGATCCCGCGCGTGCCGGGCACCGGCATGCAGGACTACGAGCAGCACCTGCGCACGCTGGCGAAGGAGCCCGACGCGGTCCCGCCCGAGCTCATGCGCGCGATCGCAGAGCTCGCGGACGCGTACTCCGGGAACTAGGGGCGTGGGGCTCAGCGCGCGGGCTGCTGCGGCGCTCGCTCGACGGTGGCGGTCTCGTCGTCGTCGTCGACCCGCTCGATCTCGGGGATGACGCGGCCGAGGCGGTCGAGCTTGATGCGGAAGCGCGCGCTCTGACCGGCGGTGGGCTCGCGGGCGGGGGCAGCCGAGGCGTCACCGGGCTTGGGCATGGGCATGGGGCGGGAGTAGCACGATGGCCGAGATCGGCAAACTGACGCGCGTTCGCAGCGCCTCCGCACGCGCGAGGTGGACCCCCGCTCGCCCGGGCAAGCGGCGCTTCAGCGCGTACCGCGGCGCCCGTGACGGCCCCTGGGGGCTCGCTCAGCTGCGCTTCTTGATGGTCAGGATCGTGCGGTTGTTCTTCGAGCGACCCTGCTCGGTCAGGTTCACCGCGACGGGCTTGCTGGCGCCGTAGCCCTTCGAGGACAGGCGGCCGGCCGCGACGCCCTTGGCCACGAGGTAGCCCTTCACGCTGTCGGCGCGCTCGTCGGAGCGCTGCTGGGCGGCGCCGCGGTCGTCGGTGTGCACACCGATCTCGACGGACTCGATCTCGGGGTGGCCGTTCAGGAACGAGGCCAGCTCGTCGAGCAGCGAGTGGCTCGACGACGCGACCGCGTTGCCCTCGTACTTGATGCCGCCCTTCAGCTTGATCGTGTTCTTGCTGGCCGAGACGCGCGGCGTGGCGACCGGCGCGTCGCGCTCGAGCTTCTCGCTGATCTGCACCTTCGCCTTGGCCGGCACGGTGAAGGTGATGACCTTCTCCTTGAAGCCCGCGGCGGTGATCGTCGCGCGGTAGTCACCGGCGTAGAGCTCGAGCGCGATCTGACCGTCGGGCATCGAGTTGAACGGCTCGTCGACACCCATGCCGTTGACGTGCATCGAGTACTGCACGCCGGCGCCGTTCTCGTCGGTCACGAGCCCGTTCATCTCGCCGGTCGGCGGTGCAGGCGTGGTGGTGAGCTGGATCTGGAGGTTCGTGTCCTCGCCGTCCTTCACCTCGGCGGTGGCCTCGGCGGCGACCTGTCCGTTCACCTCGACCTGCACGGTGATCGTGCCGGCCGGGAAGCGGAAGCTGGTGAACGCACCGGACGCGTCGGTGAGGATCGCGTTGCTGGCCGCACCGGGGAACACGAGCTTCGCGTCGGGGATCGGTGCGCCGTTCGGATCGACGACCTGGCCGATGATGCGGCCCTCGAGCGGCGCGGGCGTGGAGGCCGGCGGTGCCTCGACGGTCTTCTCGACCTCCTTGATCTGCGGCTTGGGATCGAAGCTCCAGCCGAGGCCGAGGATCATCTGCCACGGCGGCTGCCGCGGGCCGAACTCGAACGACGGCGAGACCATCCCGATGTCCGCGGCCGCATCGAGGAAGAGCCCGGAGACCACGTTCGCGCGCAGGCCGAGCGTGAGCCACTGGCTCGAGCGCGGCAGCGGCGAGGGCTGGGCGCCCGTCTGCGCGAACGCGGGCTCTTCCTGCGTCGAGACGTCCCAGTTCCACTCGAGGATCGGATCGAGCCCGACCTGCTTCTTCTTGCCGACGCGCAGGGGGAAGTCGACCGCGTACTTCATGCGCACGCGCTTGTGGTTGCCACCGAGGGAGAAGCGCGAGATTTCGCGGCTCGGCCCGTCGGTGATCGCACCGTAGTTCGCGACCGACTTGTTGAGCGAGTTGTCGAGGATCCAGCCGATGTTCGCCGTGATGCGCACCGGCACGTGCTTCTTCGTGGCGTAGCGCAGATCCGCGGAGAAGAGCCCGTCGAACCAGAAGTTCACCGACGACGTCCGCAGCCGCTCGCTGCCGGACAGCAGGCCGAGGCCCAGCAAGCCGCCGACGCCGATGCCGTTCTTGAAGCGCCACCCGCCCTTGAAGCCGAAGTCGATGTCACCGAGCGCGAACACGGCCTCGGCATCCTGGCGGTCGGGCTGGTTGCGTTGGTTGCGGTTCGCGGAGCTCTTCACCATGAAGTAGAGCTCGGCCCACTTGAACGGCGAGAAGCTGAGCGAGATGCCGCCGCGCACCCGCGAGTGCGTGTCGGGCCCGTTCGCCCCGCTGTACATGAACCCCTCCTTCTTGAAGAAGTCGGTGTGCACGCGGAAGCGGAAGCTGTAGCGGCCGCCGAAGTCGGGCAGCGCGGCGTGGAACAGACCGATCGAGCCGCCGTCGCTCGTCATCACCGGCTCGCGCCGGCCGTCCTTCATCATCCCGGGATCGTCGGCCCGGATCGCGTCGACCTTGCGTTGGGCCTTCTTGTCGCTCGGGAACGTCGTCCCGGTGTCCGCATCGCCGGCCGCCTCGCTCGAGCCCGACGAGGCCTCGGCGACCTCGTCCTGCGCATCGCCGCCGAGATCGACGGATGCATCGAGGCTGCCGCTCGCATCGACACCCGGCTCCGCCGGCGCAGCGTCGGTGGGCGCCGGCTCGACCGGCGGCGTGGCTTCGGTGGGTGCGGGCTCGGCCGGCGCGGGCTCCGTCGCTGCCGGATCACCGGCAGGAAGCGCGGGGGGAGCCACGTTTGCCCAGGCACTCGTCGGCAACAACAGCCCCAGCCCTCCGAGCCAGGCGACACACGAGCTACTACGCATGAGGCAGAGCCTCACCCAGCCCGAGGCACCTGTCAAACCTACCGCGTGATCGCGGGACGGTCGGAACTCGTGCAAGATGGGCCGAGCAGTGCAGCGATCCGCGGCGTCGGCCCCGAGCCGCAATGGTCCATCGGCACGCTGCCGCCGATCCGCTCCGCCCGTCGGCTCGCGCGTCGGCTCGCGTGTCGGCTCGGCCTCCGCCCCGCGACGGGGCCTCCACTTCGTCGCGTTCCTCATCGTGCACATTGCCGGCTGGCTCGGTCCGCTAACGGCCCGGGCGAGTGAAGCGCCGCCCGATGTGACGATCTCGCGGGGCCCACTGGCAATCGCTGCGGTCGACGTGCGGCTCGAGCTCTGGCGCGGCGGCGAGATCGGCCCCGGTGGCGCCCGGATCCGGCGCAGCGGGGCCTGGGTGCAGGGCCTCGCGACGTACACGCTGACGCGGCCGGCGACGAGCGGCGAGCGCGTGCGGCTGCTCGACTTCGCGGCCGCGCTGGCCGAAGAGCCCACGCTCTCGCCCACCGACCGCAAGGGCCTCGACGAGGTCGCGCTCGCGAACTACGCGGATGGTCCCTTCGATCCCGGTGGCATGACCGTGAACGGTCACTGGGGGCTGGACGAGCTGCTCGTCGTCGGGCCGCGCAAGGACCTCGTCGTGGTGCTGCCCGCCGGCGCCACGGAGTTCACGCTGCGCTACGTCATCGACGTGCCGCATCGCTACTGGCCGTTCGGCTGCGTGCGCGGCCGCTGCAGCCTGTCGGGCGCGCTCGCGCCGTTGCCGAGCACGCGGGCCAAGGGCGGCGAATACCTGCCCGAGGGCGGCCGCGTGGTCGCGCCGGCGCGCTGGACCCTGTCGGCCGAGCTCGCGACGCCCGGCGACGTGCGCCCCGGCGCGCGCGCGGAGCATCCCCGCGCGCTCCTCGACGACGAGCTCATCGTCGTGGGCGGCAAGGGCGAGACGGTGCCGTATCCGTCGGTCTTCTTCGGTACGCGCTGGCACGAGACCAGCCGCTACCACCGCGGTGCGCAGCTGCGCGTGCACACGATGCAGCCGCGGCCGAGCGGGCAGGTGCCCGACGATCGCCGCATCCAGCTGCGCAGCGACCTCGCCGGCATCGCGCTCGAGATCGCCGAGGAGATCGTCGAGCTGATGGGCGCGCTCGGCCAGCCGCCGCCGCCCGACGAGCCGCTCGTGATCATCCAGGGCCCGCTGCGCGCGCAGGTGGCGGAGATGCATCCGGGCGTCGTCGTCATCAGCGACCAGGCCTTCCAGATCTTCCCCAGCAAGGTCGTGCGCAAGTTCCACGAGGATGCGATCGCGCGCTCGATCGCCGACGCGCTGGTCGAGGCGCGTCTGCGCGGGCGCCACGATCCGTCGACCGATCTGTGGCTCGGTGGAGCGATCGGCTTCTCGGTGCTCGAGCTGTGGCGGGTGCTCCGCGAGCAGCGCGACGCGTTCGCCCACGATCTGCTGAGCCGGCTGACCTTCGTGCCCGCGGTCGATCGTTTCCTCTACACGCAGCAGGCCAGCTTCTCGTCGCAGTACTTCCGCGGCGTCGAGGACGAGATGCGCGTGCGCAACCATCCGCTCTGGTTCGCGCACGAGCTGCCCACGGGCCGGCGGCTGCACGAGAAGCTCGCGGACACGCTGGGCCGTCCGCGCATGAAGGAGCTCTACGACGAGCTGCTCGCGCATCCCTCCCGCGATCCGCAGCAGGTCGCCGAGCGCGTGTGGGGGCGCGAGCTCGACTGGTTCTTCGCGCAGTGGCTCGGCCCGTACCCGAAGCTCGACTACAGCGTCGCGGACGTGCAGAGCACGCGCCAGGGTGCGGGCCCGGACGCGCAGTGGCTCCACCGCATCACGATCCGCAAGGAGAGCCTCGTGCCGGTGGTCGAGCCGGTGCAGGTGCTCGTGACCGAGAAGGGCGGCAAGGCCCACTTCCTGGTGTGGAACGGCGAGCTGGGCGACGCGGCCGGGGCCGAGAGCACGAAGGCGCTCGCGCGCGAGCCGACGAAGGGCGAGCACGTGTTCGAGCTGCGCACCGCCGCCAAGCTGAAGTCGGTGCGCATCGATCCGCGCACGCGCACGGTGCAGACCCCGCTCGCGCCCCACACCAACGTCGATCCGCTGTTCAACGACCGGCACCCGCGCTCGTTCCGCTTCCTCTACACCGGGGTCGGGCTCTCGATCGCGGCGTCGGAGTTCCTGTCGGCCAGGACCGCCACCGCGCGGCTCAACGCGATCGCCGGGTTCGCGTCGTTCGAGGGCAGCTTCCGTCGCGACCTGCGGCGCACCGGCCACGTGCTCGTCGCCCGCGATCGCGAGACCGACATCGCGCTCGGGGCCGGCGCGAACTTCTGGTTCGGCGACAAGATCAACCGACAGCGCCGACGCGCACGCGTGCGCACCTTCGCGACGATCGCGTCGCTCAACGGACGCTCGCTCGATCCGCGCGGCGGGCTGCGCATCATCGAGACGCTCGCGCTGGTCGACGACACGCGCGGCTTCGCGTGGTGGCCCGAGCGCGGGCGCCTGCTGTCGATCGGCGCCGTCGCCCGTCACACGCTGCGGCTGTCGGGCGAGCGCGACCACCGGCACGACTTCGTGCTCGACGCCGCGTGGGTGCACCTGTGGCGCATCGCGAAGGACCACGTGATCGCGACCTCGGTGTACCTCGAGACCGTCGTGCCGCTCGTGCGCGCGCCCGAGTTCCGCGGGCTGGCGCGCGTCGGCGGCATCGGGGGGCTGTCGGGCTACAACGCCGACGAGGCGTTCGGGCTCGGGCTCGCCAGCTTCCAGGCCGAGTACCGCCACGTGTTCGTCAACGACATGCGGCTCAACTTCGTGCACCTCGCGTGGCTGCGCAGCCTCGGCGGGGTGCTGTTCGCCGGGGCCGCGAGCGCGTCGCAGTGCAGCTCGCTGAAGGGCTGGTTCGCGGCCAACAGCTGGTACGGCACCGTCGGTTACGCGCTCACCGGCTATCTGTCGATCCTCGGGGTCACGCCGCAGCTCGTGCGGCTCGAGCTCGCCGTACCGCTCGTGCGCTACCAGAACGAGAAGTGCCTCGACAAGGCGCTGCCGAACTACCTCGCCGACGTGCAGGGCGTGCCGAACGCGAAGGCGCTCTTGCCCCCGGTCACCGTGAACCTCACGTTCCAGCAGTCGTTCTGATGCCGGCCGCCGTCGTGATGGAAGCACCGCGCGAGAGCCGAGCGTTTCGCATCGCTGCGGCGACGGGAGTGCTCGCCGCGCTCGTGCTCGGGCTGTGGCTGCGCTGGCCCGGGTTCACCCAGGGCGGGTTCGCGTCGCACGACGTCGGCGGCATCCTCTACAACGCGATGTTGCTCGAGGCGGGCGAGCTGCCCTACGTCGCCGATGTCGAGCTCAAGGCCCCGGGCTCGTTCTATCTCGCGTGGGCGTTCGCGGGCGCGGACGCGACCGACATCGGGCGCCTGCAGATCTGGGCGAATGCGTGGGCGCTGCTCTCGGCGCTGGCGGTCGCGACGATCGCGTGGCGCACGTTCGGGGCCCGGGCCGCGCCGGTCGCCGCGCTGCTCGCCGTGCTCGTCGACGCGCACCTCGACAGCATGGACGCGAACTACGTGACGTGGGCCCAGCTCCCGCAGGTGCTCGCGATGGGGTGGGGCATCGCGGCGGCGCGCTGCACCGGCCGCGCGCGCACGGTCGGCTTCGTCGTCGCCGGTGCGATGGCGGGCTGCGCCATGCTGATCAAGCAGCCGAGCGGCGTGGTGGTCGTCGCGCTCGGGCTCGCCGCGCTGCCGCCGATGTGGTCGCGCGATCGCAGCGAGCTGCTGCGCACGTGGTGGCACGTCGCGCTCGGGGTCGTGCTGGCCCACGTGCCGCTCGTGCTGCACTACGCGCTCGCGGGCGAGCTCGCCGCGCTCGCGTCGTCGTATCCGCTGAACCGCTGGGGGCTCGACTACGTCGCGTCCGGTGGACGCGAGCACCCGCATGCGGTGCCGATCGAGGGCGCGCTCGCGACGGTGAACTTCCTCGCGCTGCCGCTCTTCGCCGCGGCCTTCGCAATCGTGGTGCCGCGCCGTGATCGCGCCGTCGGCTGGCCGCTCGTGGCGTGGGCGCTCGTGACGATCGCGAGCGCCTGGGTCGGCGCGCGCTTCTACAAGGGCTACTTCCTCGCCGCCGCGCCACCGCTCGCGCTCCTGGCCGCCGCGCCGTGGGGCGTGCTCGGGCTGCGCCTGCGGCCGCTCGCGCGGCTCGTGCTGCTCGCGCCGGTGATCGTGCTGCTCGCGCGGCAGTGGCGGCTCGACCTCGACATGCGCATCGATCGCGGGCGTCCGCATGACGACGGCGCGCGCACGATCGCGAAGCACCTCGCACCCCGGCTGCCGCACGACGCGAAGATCTGGGTGTGGGGCTGGCACCTGTGGGACCTCTACGCGTTCACGGGCAAGCGCTCCGCGACGGTGGTCTACAAGTCGCTCGGGCTCATCACGGGGCCCAACGACGACACGTGGCGGCTGCCCGCGACGCGCGAGCGCTTCGTCGACGGCCCGTGGGCGAAGCGGCTGATCGAGGACTTCGAGGCCACGCCGCCCGCGTACATCGTGCTGGGCTCGACGGCCCCGCACCGCGAGTTCGAGGCGCTGCGCGAGCTGCTGGCGCGCGACTACGTGCGCGACCAGGGCGTGAAGATCGGCCGTGTGGAGCTGTGGAGGCTGCGCTCACTCGAGTGACAGCTCGTGCGGGAGGCCGGCGGCCTCGCGCAGCTCGCCGCGGCAGATCGCGGCGGCGAGCGCCTCGATCTCGAGGGCGTGGCTGCGGTCGGCGGTGAGCGGGGCGACGTGGCGGCGGATCGCCGCGTGCACGGCCTGCAGCCGCGCGCTGGTCGGCTGTGCGCGCAGATCGATCGCCCGCGCCGCGACGATCGCCTCGATCGCGAGCACGCGCGCGAGCGCGTCGACGACGGCCGCGAGCTTGCGCGCCGCGATGGGGCCCATGCTCACGTGGTCCTCCTTGCCGGCGGACGTGGGGATCGTGTCGACCGACGCGGGCGAGGCCAGCGACTTGCACTCGCTCGCGAGCGCCGCGGCGGTGACGTGCGCGAGCATGAACCCGCTGTCGAGCCCGGGCTCGACGGCCAGGAACGCCGGCAGCCCGCGCGAGGTGTGCTCGCCCATGAAGCGATCGGTGCGGCGCTCGCTGATCGTCGCGAGCGTCGTGAGCGCGACGGACATGTGATCGATCGCGGGCGCGATCGAGCCCGCATGGAAGTTGCCGCCGGACAGCACGTCGAACGCGTCGTCGCCGTCGGACAGCACGAGCGGGTTGTCGGTCATGCTGTTCAGCTCGATGCCGACGGTGGCGGCGACGTAGCGCAGCGCGCCGCGGGCGGCCCCGTGCACCTGGGGGATGCAGCGCAGCGCGTAGGCGTCCTGCACCTGTCCGCAGTCCGCGTGCGAGCGCCGCAGCGCGGAGTCGGTGACCAGGTCGCGGACGATGGTCGCGCTGCGCAGCTGGCCGGCGTGCGGCTTGCCGGCGTGGATGCGGGGATCGAAGGCGTCCGTCGTGCCCAGGCTCGCATCGAGCGACAGCGCACCGAGGATGTCGGCCGCCGCCACGAGCTCGGCGGCGTCGACGAGCGCGAGCGTGCCGATGCCGGCGGTGACCTGGGTGCCGTTGATGAGCGCGAGCCCTTCCTTGGCCGCGAGCGGCAGCGGCGAGAGCCCGACCTCGGCGAGCGCCGCTGCGCCCGGCATGCGACGGCCGGCGACCCACGCCTCGCCCTCGCCGATCACGAGCAGCGCGACGTGGGCGAGCGGGGCGAGGTCACCGCTCGCACCGACGCTGCCCTGGCTCGGCACGACCGGCGTCACGCGGCGCTCGATGAGCGCGACGAGGGCATCGAGCAGCTCGGGTCGCACGCCGCTGGCCCCGAGCGCGAGCGCGTGGGCGCGCAGCACGAGGATCGCCCGCACGGTCGAAGGTGGCAGCGGAGCGCCCACGCCCATCGCGTGGCTGCGCAAGAGGTTGAGCTGGAGCGCCTGCTGGTGCTCGGGCGCGATCGGCTTGTCGGAGAGCGCACCGAAGCCGGTGTTGACCCCGTAGATCGTCGCGCCGGTCGCGAGCCTTGCCTCCAGGCGCGCGCGCGTGTTGCCGATGCGCGCACGCGCATCGGGGTCGAGCACGACGGCGGCACCGCGACGCGCGACGGCATCGACGTCGACGAGCGCGAGGGGGCGACCGAGATGGATCGGATCGGGCATCTTCGGCGAGTGTTACCATGTGCGACGAAACCGGCGCGACGAGCCGGCGTGACGAAGCCGGCGTGACGAAGCCGGCGCGACGAAGCCGGCGTGCGCCCGGTGCGAGCGGCGACGGCGACGGCGTCGCGCGCGTCCGGCACCTCGGGTTTGACCCCGCGCGGACCCGCGTCTACGCTTGGCCCTGCGATGAAGGTGTGCCCGCATTGCGGCGGGGCCTATCCCGTGGAGGAGGGCTTCTGCCCGATGGACGGCACGCGCCTGCGCACGCTGCATGCCACCACGATGGGCGCGGGCGGCACGCCGGTGCAGCCCGCGAATGCGCGCGCGAACGAGCTCATCGGCACGGTGCTCGATCGCCGCTATCGCCTCGACGCGCTCATCGGCGAGGGCGGCATGGGGCTCGTGTTCGCGGCGACGCACGTGCTCATCGGCAAGCCGCTCGCGGTGAAGGTGCTGCGCAAGGAGCACATCGAGGCGCCCGACGTCGCGCGTCGCTTCCTGCTCGAGGCCCGCGTCGCGTCGAGCCTCAAGCACCCGAACGTCGTCGAGATCAGCGACTTCGGCGAGATGGAAGGCGGTGGCGCCTACTACGTGATGGAGCTGCTCGAGGGCCGCACGCTCGCGCAGCACATCGATCAGCAGGGCGCGATGGCGCCGGCGGATGCGATCGTCGTCGCGACGCAGATCTGCGCCGGGCTCTCGGCCGCCCACGCGCTCGGCGTCGTGCACCGCGATCTCAAGCCCGACAACGTCTTCCTCGCGAATCCGCGGCACGGCGCGGAGCATCCGCTCGTGAAGCTGCTCGACTTCGGCATCGCGCGCGCGGGCCCGCGGCGGATCACGGTGATGGGGGCGGTGCTCGGCACGCCCGAGTACATGTCGCCCGAGATGGCGCAGGGCCACGACGTCGATCACCGCGCCGATCTCTACGCGCTCGGCGTGATGCTCTTCGAGATGCTCACCGGCACGGTGCCGTTTTACGACAAGGAGATGGCGAAGACGCTCGAGCTGCACGTGTTCGCGCAACGGCCCACGCTCGCGTCGCGCAAGCCGGAGCTCGCGCGGCTCGTCCAGATCGGCGAGCTCGTCGGATCGCTGATGGCGATCGACCGCGAGCAGCGACCGAGCGGCGCCGAGGTGGCGATGCGGACCCTGCGGCTCGCGTGCATGCACGATCTCGGCGCGGATGCAGCGGCGGTCGTGCAGCGCGCGACGCTGGCGATCGGCTCGGGCCGCATGCCCGGCGACACCCAGGATCCGGCGCGGCCGCAGTGGCCGGCCGCGTCGCAGTGGCCGACGGGGCAGACCGGGGCGACGGCGAGCGATCCCGCCAGCGCCGGACGCGAGCCGTCCCCCGAGCCGAAGTCCCCGACCTATGTGCTGCCGCCGCCGCGCGGAAAGCCGAGCCAGGTGCGGCCGGCCCTGATCGCGCTTTGCACTGCGGCCGTCGCCTGCGTGGTGACCCTCGGGATCGCGAAGTGGATGAGCGCGCCCTCGGCGAGCGCCGCCGACGTCGGGGAGGCCGTGCCCGCCGCGCGCGAGACGACCGCGGCGCAGGAGCTGCCGGCGGTCGCACGGCCGCCCGAAGCGGCAGATCCGCCCGCCGCGCCCGCGATCGTCCCGCCCCCGGCGGACACCACCGCTGCGCCAGCACCGACGCCGGTGCGTCCTGCTCCCGACGTGATCCCGATCGCCGCGGGACCCTCCCACGATGACGAGAAATCTACGGCGAGCGTCGACCGTTCGAAGGGCAAGCGGCGGCGCGTGTCCGAGCCCACCGCCGAAACCTCCGGTGGGACCTCGCCGTCCCCCACGGCACCTGCTACGACCGACGGACCGAGCCCGGCGTCCGACAAACGCCCCGCCGATCCTCCCGCCGGGCCGACCAAGCGCCCGGCCGACCTCAAAGATCCCTTTCCTGGCAAATAAGGTACCCTCAGGACCATCGAGCGATCGTGGCCGACCCGAATGATCATCGCGTGACAGGTGGCGCCACCATGGTGGCCGGAGGCGCTGGCGCTCCCGGGACACCGATGCGTGGCACGCCTGCACCACCGCCGCGACCGGGCACGAGCTCGGGCGGTGCAGGTGCATCGTACGGTGCAGCAGCCGTACCCGTGCCCACGCCTGTTCCCGCGGTGCCCACCCCCGTGCCGGGTCAGGTCTCGGGCCCGATCCGCACCGACGTCGCGGGTGACCTCGTCGGCACCGTGCTCGCCGAGCGCTACCGCATCCTCAAGAAGCTCGGCGAAGGCGGGATGGGCAGCGTCTATCTCGCGGAGCACACGACGATCAACAAGCGCCTCGCGATCAAGGTGCTGGCGCCCGAGTACTCGCACAAGCAAGACCTCGTCGATCGCTTCCTGCAAGAGGCCCGCGCGGCCTCGATGATCGAGCAGGAGAACGTCGTCGAGATCACCGACTTCGGCTCCACGCCGGGCGGCTCGGTGTTCTTCGCGATGGAGTTCCTGAACGGGGAAGACCTCGCGGGCACCATCAAGCGCGAGGGCGGCCTGCCGTGGAATCGCGTGAAGGCGATCATGCTGCAGATCTGCACTGCGCTCGCTGCAGCGCATGCGGCCGGCATCATCCACCGCGACATGAAGCCGGAGAATTGCTACCGCATCAAACGCGGCAGCAACGAGGACTTCATCAAGGTGCTCGACTTCGGCATCGCCAAGGTGCAGAGCGACGAAGGCGATGGCGGTCGCGCGCTGACGCGTACCGGCATGATCTTCGGCACGCCCGAGTACATGTCGCCCGAGCAGGCGAAGGGCGAGCGCGTCGATCATCGCGTCGACGTCTACGCGGTCGGCGTGATCATGTACGAGCTGCTCACGGGTCGTGTGCCGTTCACCGCGGACACGTTCATGGGCATCCTGACCAAGCACATGTTCGAGGCGCCGCCGGCCCCGAGCGCGTACGTCGGTCAGGCCGCGATCCCGTACGAGGCCGAGGCGATCATCCTCAAGGCCCTGCAGAAGGACCGCGAGTTCCGCTTCCAGAGCATGGCCGACATGGCGCGCGCGATCGAAGCGGTCGGCACGGGGGCCGCGGCGGTCAGCGTGGTCGCCGAGTCGGTGTCGGCCCCGCGCTCGGGGCAGATCCGCTTCGCGGGCTCGTCGACGGCGATCCAGCTCGGCGACGAGCTCGACGAGCCGTTCACGCCGCCGAAGTCGCGGCTCGGCCTCTTCATCGGCCTGGGCGTCGCCGCGGCGGTCCTCGCCGGCGGTGGCTTCGTGCTGGTGAAGACGCTGGGTGGTGACAAGTCGCAGCCGGCGGCGGTCGCGGCGAGCACGGCACCGACGGAGCCCACCACCACGGTCGCCGTCGGTGATCCGGGGCCGGCCGTCGTGCCCCCCAAGGCCGAGCCCTCGACCGTCGAGATCACGATCGCGACGCCGGGTGTCGACGCCGAGGTCCACAGCGAGACCGACGACGGTCTGCTCGGCCACACGAACAAGCCGTTCTCGTTGCCGCGTGCGAGCGATGCGTTCAGCGTCCGGCTGCGCGCGCCGGGCTATCAGGATCTCGGCTTCGAGATCACGCCGGACGCGAAGAAGACGATCGAGGTGAAGCTCGAGAAGCTCGAGGACGTGCTGCCGCCGGCCGATCCGGCGACGGCCGCGGGCGCGGATCCGAAGAAGCCGGACAAGCGGAAGAAGCCCGACGGCAAGAAGCCCGACAAGCCGAGCGCGGGCGGTACGCCGGCCGGCACGAAGACCGAGCCGAAGACGGAACCGAAGACCGAGCCGAAGACGGAACCGAAGACCGAGCCGAAGACGGAGCCGAAGACGGAGCCGAAGAAGCCCGGGACCAGCTCTTCGCCGGATCTGAAGGATCCTTTTCACAAGTGAGCCGGCTGCGCAGCAGCCCGGCCCCGTGAACGTAGACGTGCCCGTGCCCGTGCCCGAAAGGGGGGAAGGGGCAGGGGAGGAAGCGCTCGTTCACCCAACGCGACTGGGCCGAGGCAACGCGAGCGCAGCCCGATAGAACGCGATCAACCCGGGCACATCGTTGTCGATCCAAGGCTCCGGCGAGCGCGGGTTGAACCGCCAGAACCGCGAGGGCGCCCGGAAGTGCTGCGAGACGCTCGCGAAGAACGGAAACGTCTCGACGCAGATCGCCCAGCAGTCATGCCCGTGGTGCAGGTGATCCTCCTGCTCGCCGGTCCACGCATCGATGAACCGGCTCGCGAGCCGCCGATACTTCCGTAGCGGCTGCGCACCCGCGAACGCAGCGCACAGCGATCCATACGCGCGCCACGCCGCCCGCGTGCGCACGCGTGCGGGAATCAGCGTGCCCATGAACGAGTGCATCCCGGTCGCCGCATGGAAGCCCTGCGCGAGGCAGAGCTCGTGCAGCGCGAGCGTCTCGGGCTCCGACAAGGGTGACGGCCCGCAGTAGGTCCCGTCGCCGGGCCGCATCGAGCCCGCGCCCGGCAACGCGAGCCGACGCATGCCGGGCGGCAGCGGATAGTTGCGGTTGAGATCGACGCCGCGCGCGTTGGTGCGCAGATCCACGAGCCGTCCGTGGCCGGCCGCCTCCCACGTGCGGCGGTAGCCGTCGGGGTTGAGGCACGGCACGATCCACACCTCGGCGCGCTCGCGCAGCGCATGGATCTCGGGCGCGTCGCCGCCGAGCCGCTCGAGCAGCCCGAGCGCGACGAGGTTGCCGACCCACTCGATGCCGTGGATGTTCGCGCAGCAGAGCACGCGCGCATCGGCGGAACGGGCCCGCGCAGGCACGCGCACCGCCTCGATCGGCTCGCCGTCGACGCTCGTGCCGAGCACGACGAGCTCGGCGTCGACCTCGGTCGCGAGCTCGGCCACGCGCGCCCGCCTCGCGACGGGCGCGAGGTAGGGCGGGTGGATCGACTCGGTCACGTCGCGGGCGCGGGCTCGATCGCGTCGCCCGGATCCGGCTCGTCGGCGGCCGGCTCGAGCTCGGCCGCCGCTGCGACGTCGTCGTGGGCGGCCGCGTGCTCGTCGACCGCGGGCAGCCCGTCGTCACCGTCGTCGGCTTCGACGTCGGCGTTGTCGTCGACGAGCAGCTCGGCCGAGACCGCGACGCCTTCGATCGCCGCGCCCGTGAACGCACGTGCGAGCCGCGGCCACGCGGAGGCGGTGATCTGCAGCTCGGTGTCCTGCTCGCGCACGGTCAGGTTGCGCACCGCCTTGCCGGAGAGCCCGGTGCGCTCGGCCAGCAGGTCGCGGACGTCCGCGGCCTTGCGCGCGTGGGCACGTCCGATCGACAGCCGCACGGTCACCCACTCGCCCTCGGGCACCGGCACGCTGCGATCGAAGCCACGCGCAGGCGGCTCGGGCTCCGGCTCGGGCTCGGGCGCCTCCGCATCCTCGAAGTCGCGGTAGCTGAAGTGCGACGCCCAGACCTCCCAGAAGTCCTTGTGCGGCGGCGCCATCAGGGATGGCTGCGGGGGCTCGGGCTCGGCCTTCTTCTTCTTGCGCCGGCGACGACGACGCTTGCGACGGTTCGGATCGTCGTCGCTCGTGGCCGCGCCTTCGCCTTCGCCTTCCGCCTCGCCCTCGGTCTCGCCTTCGCCGTCGCCATCGGACTCGCCTTCGGCCTCGTCGCCGGCGGGCTCGCCGTGCTCGACGCTCGTGGCCTCGTCACCGGACGCCGGCGTCTCGCGATCGCGCAGCGTGAGATCCTCGAGCTCGACCTCTTCGGCGAGCGTGTCGAGCACGCCGCGGCGCCTGGCCTTGAGCGTGAAGTCGTCGAGCTCGTCGATCTCGCCGAACTGATCGCGGACGAGCTGCAGCTCGGACTCGTCGATGTCGACGACGATCTCGTCCTGGCCGACCTTCGGGACCGGGACGACCAGCGGGGCCGTGACGACCGGGGCCTGCTGGGGCTCGCCACCGCGCCGCCGTCCCCGACGACGGCGACGGCGACGTCGGCCGCGGCCTTCCTCGCCGGACTCGGAGGCGTCGCCGCCCGCGGCCTGGCCGTCCTCGTCGTCCTCGTCGTCCTCGTCGCCGTCCTGATCGTCGCGCGCCGCCGTGGGCTCGCTCGAGGGACCGCGCGCCTGGGCCGGACCCTGGGTCTGGCCTTGCGCGGCTTCGGCTCCGCGCTCGCCTCCGCCACGGCGACGACGTCGGCGGCGACGTCGTCGAGATCCTCCGGTGGAGGCACCCGCGTCGGCGCTGGAGCTGTCGCCCGCGTGCGCAGGGGCCTCGAGCCCGTCGTCCGGCTCGCCGTCGGCCGCGACACCTTCGCCGAGCTCGTCGTGCTCGCCCGTGCCGATCGCCGCGCCGTCGCGGTCGTCGCCGACCGTCTCGCCGTCGGCCACGCGGTCCGAGTCGTCGTCGCTGCGCTCGCGCGTCTCGACGCCGGCCTCGTCGCGGGCACCGTCGCGACCTCGGCGACGGCGACGACGTCGACGTCGACCCTGGCCTTCGCCTTCGGCTCCGCCTTCGCCCTCGACGCGCTCGCCTTCGATGGCCTCGCCGACCGCGTCGGTGCGCTCGAGGGAGGCCTCGTCGTGCGTCGGTGCGTCGCGCCACGCGGAGGTGTCGCGCGCCTCGAGCAGCTCGCCGGCCTGGGGATCGAACGGCAACACGCCCGACTCGCTCGCGAGCGGAATCTGCTCGCCGCTGTCGGCCAGGCCGCCCGCGTGCGCGCCGGCATCGGTCGATGCGCGCAGGGGCTCACGGGGCCCGCGGTCGCGATCGCGATCGCGATCGCGATGCCGCTCGCCACGGCCCGGGCCACGCGCGTCGTCGCGGGGGCGATCGTCGCGGGCCTCGCGGGGACGATCGTCGCGGGCCTCGCGGG
>CAZFKC010000050.1:23160-42419 GCA_964519175.1 uncultured Nannocystaceae bacterium | reverse complement strand
CGATCGTCGCGGGCCTCGCGGGGACGATCGTCGCGGGCCTCGCGGGAACGATCGTCGCGGGCCTCGCGGGGACGATCGTCGCGGGGACGGTCGTCACGGCGCCCACGGTCACGGCCGCGATCGCGTCCGCGGTGCTCGTCGCGTCCGCGATGCTCGTCGCGCCCGCGCGGCGCCTCGGCGCTGCGCGGCTCGTCGGTCCCGCGCGCCTCGTCCGTGGGACGGGCCTCGTCGCTGCGCTGCCCCTCGCGACCGCGAGACTCGTCGCGTCCGCGATACTCGTCGCGTCCGCGGTGCTCGTCGCGACCGCGCGTCTCGTCGCGTCCGCGCGGCTCATCGCGCCCGCGACCGCCGAAGCGGCCACGCTCGCGATCGCGGCCGCGCCCGCCGTCGCGCGGACGGAAGCCGGCGCGATCGCCTTCACCGGCGGCATCGGCCTCGCCGGCGCCCTCGGACTCGAGCAGGCTCTGCCGGCGCGGCTGCTTCGCCATCGCCTCGCTCAGCAAGTAGGCGATGACCCGCTCGCCGCGCGGATCCTTCATCAGGTTGCGGGCGAGCAAGGTCCACTCCGGCGAGACCAGCTCGGGGAACAGACTGCTCACGTGATCGAGCTTCAGCTCGCTGCGCGTGGCCTGCAGATCCTCGGCGGGCGGCAGGTGGCGCTCGCTGAACGCGATCGTCGGATACTGCAGCTTGAGATAGTAGAAGTTGCCGAGCTCGTGGGGCGAGATGAGGCTGATCGCCTGGCCCGGGCGACCCGCACGACCGGTGCGGCCGGTGCGGTGCACGTAGCTCTCGGCGTTCTCCGGGAACGAGTAGTTGATGACGTGGCTGATGTGCGAGATGTCGATGCCACGGCTCGCGACGTCGGTCGCGACCAGGAAGCGCAGCCGACCCTCGCGCATCCACCCGAGCACGCGCTCGCGCGCGGACTGGGTGAGATCGGAGCTGAGCGGCTCGGCGGCGAAGCCCTCGCGCTGCAGCACCGACGACACCATGTTCACTTCTTCGCGCGTGTTGCAGAACACGAGCCCGATCGTCGGCTCCTCGGCCGCGATCACGTCGAGCAGGTCGCGGGTCTTCACCGCGCTCGTGCACGAGTAGTACGCGTGGTGGATCTCGGCGGCCGCGATCGCGTCGCCCGAGAGCTTGAGCGAGATCGGCTGTCGCATGTAGCGACGGGCGATGCGCTCGACCTCGCTCGGCACCGTGGCCGAGAACAGCGTGGTCTGACGGTCCTTCGGACACGCGTCGAGGATCGCGTGGATATCCTCGAGGAAGCCCATCGAGAGCATCTCGTCGGCCTCGTCGAGCACCACCATGCGCACGCGCGACAGATCGAGCGAGCGACGGCGGATGTGATCGAGGACGCGGCCGGGCGTGCCGACCACGGCGTGCACGCCGGCGCGCAGCGCATTCAGCTGCGGCTGCATCGCGGTGCCGCCGTAGACGGGCAGGGGCAGCACGTTCGCGTCGGCGGCCAGGCGCACGAGCTCGTCGCACACCTGCTTCGCGAGCTCGCGCGTGGGCACGAGCGTGATCATCTGGACGCCGGTCTTCGCGGCGTCCTCGGCCTCGAAGCGCGACGCGAGCCACGGCAGACAGAACGCACCGGTCTTGCCGGTGCCGGTCTGCGACTGCACGAGCACGTCCTTGCCGGCCGAGATCGGATCGAAGGTGACGACCTGCACGCGGGTCGGCTTGGTCCAGCCGGCGGCCGCGATCGCGGCGCGCAGCGAGTCGGGCAGCTTGAAGCCGTCGAACGACGGCGGCAGCGGCAGCGACATCAGGTCGTCGGCGGGCGGCTCCTCGCGCGGCGCGGCGCGGCGAGGCGCCGGCGCGTCGTGGGTGGGCTCGTCGGCGGCAGCGTCGTGCGCTGCCGGCTCGAGGGCGTCGGCGGCAGCGTCGTGCGCTGCGGGCTCGGGGGCGGCAGCGTCGTGCGCTGCGGGTGCGGGCTCGGACGGAGCGGCACTCGGCTCGCTCTGCGTGGGCTCGGGAACGGGTGGCCGCGGGTCTGCGAAGAGATCGTCGACGTCGGAGGGCTCAGCCGATGCGGAGGAAGGAACGTGCGCGGCCTCGGGCGCGCGCACGCCATCCGGCGCGTCCGCGCCGGGGTCTTGGGGATTCGACATGATGGAGGGTCCTAGAGCGCGAGTAGTTCATGGCGGGCCTGGCTTTCGCGGGTGCGCAACTGCAGATGGTCGCGCAAACGATCGGCGATCGCGTCGAGGTGCTTCGTGCTCTCGACATCGCCGCGGCTGGCACAGGCCGCACGGGTCTCGCGGATGAGGTTGGAAACGATTTCGTCCTGGGGGTCGCGTGCGCCCTCGAGCGGGGAACGCTCGGTGAGGGCCACGACCCGATCGCGCAGGAGCTTGACGCGGTATGCACAGTCGATCTCCTCGGGAGGGATCCCGAGAGTCTGCTGAGCGAGCCCCTGCCAGACGCCGACGACCCCCCAGAGGATCGCCCCGACAGCACCCACGATGCGAATCCACGAAGCGATTCGCATCCAACGGGGTGGTTCAGGAGCTGGGCTCAGTTGCCCCGAGTGTCCGGCAGGTGGAGCGCCCGGTCAAGTGTCCAGCGCGGGACAGGGGGCGGCGCCCGAAGGCGTGCGCTGACGCACCGATCGGAGACGGGCCCGGCCGGCGGGGCCGGGGCGCGGGGAGGACCGCCTCACGGGGGCGCGGGGCAGGCCGGCGCGGTCTCGTCGACCGGGCACGAGCCGCCGTCGCCTTGCCGCGCGATGAAGCGGACCTCGCCGGCGAGGTTGCCGGTGATGCCCGCGCCGGCCACGAGCCTCCGGATGCGGCAGCGCCCGTCGCCGGTCGCCGACATGCACTCGCCGGGCGCGTTGAGATCGAGGGTCTGCTCGGCGGGGTCGGGATCGTCGATGCGCCCCGGGTGCAGCTGCCCGCGCCACGAGCCGCGATCGAGCGGCACCACCTGCGTGCTGCGATCGAAGCTCTCGCCGAGATCGAGCGTCACGATGATCCCCGACTCGAGCACGAGATCCCGCGCGACGTCCCGCTCGTCGCGGAGATCGACCACCGAGATCGCCGCGGGGCCGCCCGCCGTGCCGCTGACCGGAAGCGCCGTGAGCAGATAGACCCCGGGATCGAGCGGCAGCACGTACGCGCCGCGCTGGCCGTCGACGACGTCGTAGTAGGTCGACACCTGGTGGAAGTAGGGCGGGAACGCGTTCGTCTCCGGGTCGTCCGTGGGCATGCGCAGGCGCTCGGCCAGCACCACCGCGCCCTCGGAGCCGCAGTCGCCGTCGGCCGGCGCCGCGGCCTCGCACGAAGGATCGTCGAGCTTCACCCGACCGCGGACGAGCACGCGCGGCGTGAGCTCGAAGCTCTGGGGCGTGGTCGCCGAGCTCGCATCGATGGGCAGCGCGTGCACGAAGGAGCGGAACAGCGAGCCGACCGGCATCTCGATGCGCATCGAGTAGTCGCGCGCGGCACCGTCGCGGCCCGCCGCGAGATCGGGCAGGAAGCAGGTGCCCTGGGTCGCGTTGCAGTCGATCGGCGAACGGATGCCGCCCACGCGATCGTCCGCGCCCCGCAGCGGCGGCATGCACCCCGCCTCGAGCCACACCTCGGGCGCGAGCGTGTCCTTCAGCGGCGTGTCGACGACCGCCGTCGGCGGACCTGCGCTCGTGCGACCGTCGCACTTCGTCGCGCTGGGCAGCTCGGTCGCCGCGGCCGCGTCCTCGGGCGTCGCCGGCAGGCACGACACGTCGCAGCACTTGTAGGCCTGCGCGCCGCTGCCGAGCAGCGTGCGTGCGTCGCCCTCGAGATCCACCGTGACGCCGACGGGTGGTCCCCAGTCGGGGATGCACAGCGTCTCGGGCAGCGCCTTGCCGCCTGCGACCCCGTTGTTGAGCGGCGGGAACTCGATGTCGAACGCGAAGTCGACCGACGGTGTGGCGCCCGTCGGCGACACCGACAGCTCGTACGAACGCGTCAGCGGAAGATCGGTGCGATCGCGGGCGCAGTAGCTGAACACGTGGGTCGCGAAGCCGCCGTCCGCCGCCGTCTGTACGCCGCCGTTGTCGGCCGCACGTCCGGCCAGCGCGAGCATGCACTGCCGCGTGTCCGGATCGCAGAGCTCGTCGGGGCGCACACAGCCCTCGTCGTCGTCGGGATCGTCGCGGTCGTGCGCTTCGCACTCGGGGTCGCGCGATTCGACGGGCTCGCCCTCGAGCGAGAACAGCCCGAGCCGATCTTCGCCCTCGGTGTCGGCGTAGCGCAGGCTGATGCGCGCGGCCTCGATGCCGACGTTGCCCATCGGGTCTGCGACCGGCGCCAATGTCATCGGATCGACGCGGATCGCACGACCGCTGATCTCGCGATCGCAGCGCTGGTCGTAGGCGAAGCCGTACGCGAAGTGGGGATCGCCGATGTTCGTGCACTCGCCCGTGCTGGGCAGGCAGAAGTTGATGTCGCGGGGGTTGGCCCGGCACTGGTCGTCGGTCTGACAGGGCCGGAGCGGGTTGCTCTCGGCGGGTCGGATCAGCTGGTAGACCATCGCGGCGCCGCTGGCCGGTACGACGCGCCACAGCACGTAGCCGCCGTCGTCGAGCTGGGGCGGCACCACGTCGTAGGGGTGGTAGCGCGACCAGGCCGCGACCGTCTGCACGAGCTGCGGGTTCTCGAGCGCGCCATCGGTGATCGGATAGGGAATCGTCGGCGGCACCGTGCCCGCGGAGAAGCGCGTCGTCGACGACAGCTGCATGTCGGCCGCGACCACGTCGTCGGGATCCGTCGTCTCGGGATCGACCTCGCCATCCTTGTACACGTCGAGCTCGAAGAGCTGGCGCACCAGCGGACGACGCACCCGCAGCGCGTTGTTGGCGGTGTCCTGCGTGACCTCGCAGTCGCAGGCGCTCACCTCGGCGCGGAAGCCCTGCGGCTCCTGGATGTCGAACGCCAGATCGCGACGAGGCGGCACCGCCGAGCTGGGCACGCACACGCGCGTGTCGGGAGCACACACCTCGCCGGCGACCTTGCAGTCGTCGTCGACGCTGCACTCCGCGCTCTCGGGCGCGGGCGCGACCGTGCTGCACGCGAGCACGGCGGAGATCGACCAGAGCGCCGCTCGCATGCTCATTGCTGCACCGCGCAATCGCAGTCGGGGTTCTCGGAGTCGAAGCACTCGAACACGTAGTCGATGGTCGAGTAGGTCGCACCCGCAGCGAGATCGGGCACGCCGAACTGCTGGGGGTCGTACGCGGGCTTGCCGTCCTTCGTCTTGGCCGGCTCGCCATCGACGAGCGCGAGCGGACGGAAGAACGGGCGGTCCGTCACCATGAAGCGCAGGTTGTGCAGCCCCGGCGTCAGTGCGCGCCCGTTGTTGTCGTTGCAGAGATCGACGTGGAAGGCGAGCCCGGCGGAGTCGTCGCTGTTGCCGAAGGGGAACTGCCAGAGGTTGAGCACGCGCCGGCCGACCGGCGCCGACGTGCGATCCTCGGGGTCGTCCTGACCGACCGCGACGATCTCGCCCGTACGGCCGGCCTGCCAGTAGTTCTCGTAGGCGACGGCGCTCGTCGGGTTCGACTCGAAGAGCGCCGGGTCGAGCAGCGCGACGCCGTAGATCGTGTCCTTGGGTCGATCGAACTCGCGGTCCGCGTCCTCGGCGTAGATGATGAAGTTCTCGATCGCGTGACGATCCGTGCGCGGCCCGCCCGGGCACACGCAGAGCTCGCCCTCGTCGGGCTCGATGAGCCCGGATGGCCGCGCGCGCCGGACCTCGGGGCAGTACTCGAGTCGCGCCTTCTCGATGTCGTCGACCTCGCAGAGCTCGTCCATCTCGGCGAGCCGCGGCGCACGCTCGACGATGCGCACGGCGCTGAGGTTGTCGATGCCCGGATCGATCTGGATGTCGCGGTCGGGGATGATGCAGGCGGCCGACAGCAACGCAGCCGTGCTCGCGGAGTGAAGGAGCGCGTTCACTGCGGCACCTCCGGCGGCACCTGACACGTGCACGCGGGCATGCCGTCGGGCGTCGGCGCCGCGGGATCGTTGCAGCGGAACACGTAGTCGGCGACCGCGTAGCTGGCCCCCGCCGGCGTGTCCGGCACGCCGATCGAGGCCTCCTCGACCGGCACGCGCACCTGCTCCTTCGTGGCCTCGTCCTCGCGGATCTTCCCGTTGTCGTCGTAGACGAACGCGCGGTACCACGGACGGTCGGTGACGACGAGCCGCAGCGAGTGCAGCCCCGGCGCCAGCGCAGGCTCGGGCGAGGACGCGTTGTCGTTGCAGAAGTCGACGCCCTCCTCGTCGCCGATCGTCCAGCGACGCACGAGCGGCTCGGGCCGCTCGATCGGGTTCGCGTAGCTGAGCCCGAACGGCACCGGTGCGGCCGGCGTCGTCGGCGAGAGCAGGTTCTCGTAGGCGAGGAACTCCGAGGGATCGTCGGCGCTGCGCGGCAGATCGAGCAGGAACGCGCCGAAGATCGAGTCGAGCGAGTCGCCGTCGGCGGTCTGGTCGGGATCCTCGACGTAGATGTCGAAGTAGGGCAGCCGGTTCGGATCCGTCGTCGGGCTCGGACACAGACAGAACTGCGCGTCGACGAGGCCGAAGAGCACGTCCGGGATCATCGGGCAGGCGGCCAGCGAGTCTCCGACCGCGGCACAGGCCTCGTCGGCGCTCTCCGTCAGCGCCGTCGACTGCAGGATGCGCACGGGGCCGGGGTTCACCGCCTCGCCGCGCGCATCGATCCCGCTGTCCGGGATGATGCAGCCGGCCGTCGCGGCCATCGCCACGCCGAGCGCGACCGACTGCGCCCCCCGTCGCATCAGCCGTCTTTGCCTTCCTTCTCGAGGTGGCGGAAGATCGTGCGCGGGTCGACGCCGAGGTCGCGCGCCGTCTTCGTGCGGTTGCCACCGTTGAGCGCCAGCACGCGGTTGATGTACTCGCGCTGCCAGGCCTCGCGCGCCTCCGTGAGCGGCAGGATGAACTGGTCCTCGACCTTCGCGCCCTCGGGCGCCTCGAGATCCAGATCCTTCGCGTGGATCTGCGGGCCCTCGGCCAGCACCAGCGCCTTCTTGATGTGGTTCTCGAGCTGGCGGATGTTGCCCGGCCAGCCGAAGCGCATCATCGCGTGGGCGGCCGACGGCGCGAACGCCTTCGCCGGATCGATGTCGCGGCCGTACTCCTTCGCGTAGCGCTTCACCAGGTAGCGCGCGATCAAGAGCACGTCGTCGCCGCGCTCGCGCAGAGGCGGCAGCTCGACGCCGATCACGTTGAGCCGGAAGTAGAGGTCTTCGCGGAAGCGGCCCTGCTTGACCTCGTCGGCCAGCTCGCGGTTCGTCGCCGCCACCACGCGCACGTCGATCGGCGTCGTCTTGGCCTCGCCGACCTTCTGGATCTGCCGCTCCTGCAGCACGCGCAGGAGCTTCACCTGCAGCTGCAGCGGCAGCTCGCCGACCTCGTCGAGGAAGATCGTGCCCTTGTCGGCCGCCTGGAACTTGCCCATCTGGTTCGCGATCGCCCCGGTGAACGCGCCCTTCAGGTGCCCGAACAGCTCGGACTCGATCAGGTTCTCGGGGATCGCTCCGCAGTTGACCGTGATGAACGGGCCCTTCGCGCGCGGCGAGCGGTTGTGCACCTCGCGGGCGATGAGCTCCTTGCCGGTGCCCGTCTCGCCCGTGACCATCACCGTGATGTCGGTGCCGGCGACCTTCTCGACGCGGTTGTAGACCTCGATCATCTGCGGGCAGCTGCCGATGATCTCGCCGAACTTGAAGCTCTCGAGCCGCTCGGCCAGCTCGGCCGACTCCTCGCGCAGCTCGACCAGGAGGCCCACGTTCTTGATGAACAGCGCCGCCTGCGTCGCGAAGATCTTCAGCATCTCGAGCTGCTCGGCGCGGAACAGATCGCGGACGTTGTCGCTGCCGACGTAGATGAGCCCGAGCAGCTCGCCGCGCACGATGAGCGGCACGCACATCACCGAGCACAGCTTGAGGTTGATGACCGACAGCGAGCTCTGGAAGCGCGTGTCGCTGTACGCGTCGCTGATGATCTGCGCCTGCCGGCTCGTGATCACCTCGCGGATGATGTTGTCGGACAACAGCTCGCTGGGGTCGTCGACCGGCTGGCGCTCGAGGTTGCGGGCGACACGGATCTGGTACGCGCCGCTGTCGTCCGCGAGCACGAGGAAGCCCTTGCTCGCGCGCGTGAGCGCGACGACCTGGTCGATGAGCTCGGACAGCAGGTGATCGAGATCGCCGGGGCGCAGCAGCAGCTCGGAGAAGTCGACCAGCCGCTTCATCGCGTCGATCTGATCGACGGCCGGCGGCGTCGCCGAGGCCGTGCCCGTCGCGGGCTGTGCGACGTCGTCGACCGCGCTGAACACCAGCTCGTGCGGGCCGATCGTGATCACGTCGCCGTGGCGCAGCTCGTGGCTGCGGGTCTTCTTGCCGCGCACGAAGAAGATCGCCGCGCGCTGGCTGCTCTCCAGCAGGTACTTGCCGGGCTCGTGCAAGAGCGTGCAGTGCGTGTCGAGCACGTCGGCGCCGCCGAGCACGAGGTGGCAATCGGGCGAGCTGCCGATCGTCGTCACCTGACGGACGATCGGGTGACGCTGCGGACGACCTTGGGGACCGGGGTACTGGAAGTACGGCATCGCGGGCGCTACGGGCGGCTTCAGAAGCGAACGTCGAAGCCCAGGCCCACGCCGTGCGGCCCGACGCTCGGTGCAGCACGCAGCCTAGCACGGGGCCTGCCGGCGCGCGGCTTGCTGCGGCGGCCCTGCGCGCCGTCCGGGGTCTTGCCCGCGGCGTCGAGCTCCTTGCGGGCCTTGCGGTCGACGGTCTTGGTGCGGGTGGGCTTGAACAGGATCTGCGCGATCAGGATGTCGAGCGCGACGGTACCGAGCAGGAACCACGCCATGGCCTCCTCGGCCTTGCGGCGCCGCGCGATTTGATCGCGGCGCTCTTCGATCACCGCGGCGTCGTTCTCGCCACGGATGTCGCAGACCAGCGAGCCGCTCTGGAAGCCGCGCGTGCGCCGACAGCCGTCGACCACGTTGCGGCGGATGATGAGCCCGAGCCCGGCCGCGCCGAAGATCAGCTCGGCGGCGAGGAAGGTGCCGCCGAGCGCGGGCGAGCCGTTGTAGAAGTGGCCGAAGCCGCCGGGGATCGCCGCGAGGATGCGCGTGCGCTGCACGACCTCGCGCACCTCGACCTCCTGCGCGTCGTAGCGCTTCTGCAGATCGGCGCGCTTCTTCTGCTCGGTCGCGATCGTGTCGTCGGCGGTGGCCTTCTCGCTCTTGCAGACGATGAGCCCGGCCTCGCACTTCTGGCCCTGGCGACCGGCCCGATCGACGCGCACCTCGACGTAGAGATCGTAGAGCTCGGGCGTGTAGATGTCGCGAGGCATGCGCCAGCTCGGGTGATCGTCGAGCAGGCGATCGAGGTGCGAGCGGGCCTGGTCTCGGCGATCGGTGGCGTCGAGCGAGGTGTCGGAGAGCGTCGCGTCGGCGAGCAGCACGAGCATCGCCTGCTCGTCCTGGGGCTCGAGCTTCACCTGCGGATCGCCGGCGATGGGCTCGAGCCAGCGGCGCACCTCGGCGTAGTCGCCTCTGCGCCAGGCCTCGTCGGCCTCGCGCAGCGCCGCGTGGGCGAACGGGGCAGGGGGCGAGTCGCCCTTGCCGTTGGTCTTGCCCTTGCCGTTCGTGGGCGCGGGGCTGGTCTTGCCCGGCGTCGGCTTGGGCGCACCACGGCCACCGGCGGGTGCGAACGCCAGGCAAAGGCACAGCCAGCAGCTGATCAACGAGGGCATCCCGCCTGCGCCCAGCCTACCTCAGCCACCCGGCCACGCGCGAGGGTGGCCGCGAGGGTGAGCGCGCGCGCAGCTCGACGGTCATCCGGCCGTGCGCGGCTTCAGGTTGATCTGCTGGGTATTCGGTCCGGGATGCAGCGTGAAGCTGCGCACCTCGGTCGCGAAGTTCTCGGCGACGAGCTGCACGGTGACCTCGCGCGTGTCTTCGCCGGGATCGAACGGCATCGCCGGGAACCTGCCGTTCAGGTGGCCTTCCTTCGCGACGTCGTCGGGGCAGCCCTTCGTGCAGGTGATCACCATCTTGTCGGTGCCGTCGCCCTCGAACGACAGCTTCGCAGGCTTCGGCTTCGCGACGAGGGCGATCGGCAGCCCGGCCGCGCACGCCTTGCGATCGATCTTCACGCGACCCTCCCAGCCGCGCGACGCGAGCACGACCTCCGCGATCGTGCCGGGGAACTCGAAGCGCACGTCGACCCCGTCGACCTGCACCTTGTCCGCCTCGCCGCCCTCGGGCGTGACGTTCAGCTGCATGTTCTTCGCGGTGGACGGACCCGGACCCTGCAGCCGGATCGCGCACTGCGTGAGCACCTCTTCGCGCGGCGGCTGCGGCTTGCCCGGCGTCGCCTTGCCCGGCGTGCGCGGCCGCGCGTCGCCGCCCGTCGTGCCGTCGTTCGGGCCGTCGTTCGGGCCGTCGCTCGCCGGCGCCGCATCGGCGTCGTTGCCACCGGGCTCGGGCTTCGCGCGCGGCGGGCTGGCGACCGGGGGCTTCACCGCGAAGCCGCTCATCGACGCGGTCGCGGGTCCGGGCGGCTCCTCGAGCCGGCCGTCGGCGATCGCGGGCGGATCGGGCTCGAGCGCCCCGGGCGGCAGCAGCACCGCGACGGCGCCGACGAGCCCGATGGCCGCGAGCGCGGCGCCGCCGAGCAGCACCTGTCGCATGCGCCGGGCCCGGACGCGCAGCCGCGAGAGCATCGCGCGCGCGTCCTTGTTGTCCTTGTCGAGCTCGAGCACGCGGCCGAGCAATCGGATCGCGCGCGCGTGCAGCCCCTCGCGCGCGGCCCGATCGGCGTGGCCCATGAGCGCCTTGCTGACGCGCTCGTCGAGCGCGGCGAGGTAGTCCTTGGGGCCGCGGAAGTAGAGCTTGAGCTCGCCGGCGTCGGGGTCGACGTCGATCTCCTCGAGGTAGCTCTCGAGCTCCTTGGCCAGCGCCTCGGTGGACTGGTAGCGATCGTCGGGGTTGCTCGCGAGCGCCTTCGCGATGATCGCCTCGAGCTCCGCGTCGCAGAGCGGGCACACCGTCGACGGCGCCGGGTAGTTGCCGTCCGCGATGCGGTTCAGCACCTCGTGCGGGTTGCGGCCGGAGAACGGCAGCTCGCCGGTCGCGAGCTGGTAGAGCAGGATGCCGAGCGAGAACAGATCGGTGCGCGCGTCGAGCGGGCGGCCGTTGATCAGCTCCGGGGCCATGTACGCGGGGCTGCCGATCAGCTGCCCCGTCATGGTGAGCTTCTGGTTGTCGAGGATCTGCGCGATGCCGAAGTCCATCAGCTTCACGCAGCCGTCCTCGCGCCGGATCATCACGTTCTCCGGCTTGATGTCGCGGTGCACGATGCCGGCCTTGTGGGCCTGCGCGAGTGCGAGCGCGAGCCGGTGCACGACGAGCGCGGCGACGGCCGGGCGCGGGACGTAGTCCTCGTCGAGCCACTGCCGCAGCGTGGGGCCGTGGATGAACTCCGTGACGATGTAGCTCTCGGCGGCGGCGGGCCCGGAGTAGTCGAAGATCTCGAGGATGTTGTCGTGGCGCAGCTTCGCGACCGCGAGCGCCTCGCGACGCAGTCGCTCGCGCGACTCCTCGCGATCGGCCAGGTGTGGGTGCAACACCTTGACCGCGACCTCGCGATCGAGCACGCAGTCGCGGCCGCGATAGACCACGGCCATGCCGCCATGCCCGACTTCTTCGAGCATGTCGTACTTGTCGAGCTTGGTGCCTGCGAGCGTCGGCAAGGGCGGAGGTCCGGGCGCGTGCCAGCGAAGACGCGCCGAGCGACATGGATGGGCTCGGACGCCGACAAAGCTTCAGGCGAAATGAAAGTGCCGGCCCCGTCCCCTTCGTGGACCGGTCGGCGCGCAGAGTCTAGCCCGAACCGCGGCCGTGCCGAGCACCTCCGGGGCCATTCGGCCGCGCGGGCGGCTCGGACCCCACGTCCGTCGGCGAGGTGGCGGAGCGCTGGCCCCGGCCCGGCCCGGGTGTGGTAAAGGATCGGGGTCGCCCGCTGGGCGGCCGCATGCTCGGAACCGTGTTCGAGCCCCCGCTCGGTGCCTCCGAGCCCGCGCGCAACCTGCTGGCGTCGTTCGCGGCGACCGTGCGACGTCGCGCGTCCGCACCGGCCCTGCGCGCGCGCGTCCTCGGGGCCTGGCGGCCGCTGTCCTGGAGCGCGTGGGCCGAGGGCTCCCGCGAGATCGCCGCCGGGCTCGCGGCGCTCGGCGTACGGCCGGGCGATCGCGTCGCGCTCCTGGGGGAGGGCAGCACCACGTGGGCGATCGCCGAGCTGGGGATCGCACGGCTCGGCGCGATCTCGGTGCCGCTGCCGACGAGCCCCGCGCCCGAGCTCGAGCTCATGCTGCGCGACGCGGGCGTCGAGGTGCTGTTCGTCGAACCGACGCGCGCGGGTCGGCTGGTCGGCGTGCACCACCCGCTGCGGCTGCGCATCGGCATGCCGGCGGACGGCGCGACGGACGAGCGCGCCGGCGACGACGTCGCGAGCTGGGAGCCCTGGGAGTCGCTGCGTCGGCGAGGTCGACGCGCGCTCGACACCGATGCCGATCTCCGCACGCGCATCGACGACGCGGCCGAGCGCATCGCGCCCGACGATCCGCTCACCATCCTCTACACCGCGGGCACGACCGGCAGCCCGCGCGGCGTCATGCTCCGCCACGGCGGCGCGGTGTGGCAGGGCGATGCGCTCGCGCGCGCAGCGGGCGTCGGTCCGAACGACGAGCAGCTGCTGGTGCTCCCGCCGTCGCAGGTGTTCGCGCGCGCGATGCTGTGGGGCGCGATGGCGGGCGGCGTCGTCACCTCGTTCGGCGACGCGGCCGGCTTCGAGCGCGACGTCGCCGAGGTCGCGCCGACCTTCTTCGCGGCGGTGCCCGAGCTGCTCGAGCGCATCGCGCTGCGCTGGCAACACGCGCTGCCGCGTGCGGCCTGGGCCGCACCCGCGGTCGAGCGCGCGCTCGAGGTCGGTCGTCGCGCGAGCGTGGCGGCACAGCGCGGCGAGTCGCTCTCGCTGGGGCTGTCGCTGCGCCGCAAGCTCGCCGATCGCCTGCTGTTCGCGCCGATGCGCGCACGGCTCGGCGATCGGCTGCGCTTCATCGCGTGCGGTGGTGCGCCGCTCTCGCGCGAGCTCGCCGAGTTCTTCCACGCGGCCGGCGTGCTCGTGCTCGAGGGCTACGGGCTCACCGAGGCCGGTGGTGTCGTCACGTGGAACCGCCCCGAGCGCTACCGCTTCGGCACCGTGGGACAGGCGCTGCCGGGCTGCGAGCTCGCGCTCGATCCCGACGGCGAGCTGCGCGTGAAGTGTCCCTCGCTCGCGACGCCGCTCGGCCGCGATGCCGAGCTCGACGACGAGGGCTTCCTGCGCACCGGCGACGTCGCCGAGCTGCAGCAGGGCTTCGTGCGGCTCTTCGATCGCAAGCGCGACGTCATCAAGACCACCGGCGGCAAGTCGGTCGCGCCGGCGAAGATCGAGACGCGGCTGCGCGGCAAGCCCGGCATCGCCCACGCGCTCGTCGTGGGGCCCAGCTTCGCGGAGCCCGGCCGCGAGCTCGTCGCGCTCGTCGACGTCGACGAGCGGGTGATGATGGAGATCTCCGAGCGCGAGGGGCTCGGCTGCCGCAGCCGGGCAGATCTCGCCAGTCACCCGCGGATCCGTCAGCTGCTGTGGACGGCGATCGCGGAGGTGAACGACACGCTGCCGCGTCACGAGCACGTGTCGGATTTCGCGGTGTTGCCCGAGCCACTGCGGGCGTCGGCCGGGGAGCTGACCGCCGGCGGCACCCTCCGCCGCGCGATGATCGCCCGCCGCCACGCCAGCCTGCTCGCCGGCCTCCAGGGCCACGCCGGCGTGCGCGGCCACCGATGATCGTGGCGACGGCGGTGGCCGCAAACAGGGGCTAGCGCACCGTTTCGGGGATCCGCTTGACGGTGTGCGCCCGGACGCGCTAAACGCCCTGGCCGGCCGCGAGGTGCTTTGCCCACGCGGTCGTCGTCCGCAGGGCCGTAGCTCAGGGGTAGAGCGCTACCTTGACACGGTAGAGGTCGACGGTTCGAGACCGTCCGGCCCTACGGCGGAAGCACGAACCGGAGACACGACCATCTCGCGCCCGAAATCCAGACCCGCCCCACGCCCCTCCGAGCAGCACCGCGTCGGCCGACGCATCCGCGCCCGGGAGGTGCGGGTGATCGACGACCAGGGCGAGCAGCGCGGGATCATGTCGACCACCGACGCGATGGATCTCGCGGCGACGGTCGGGCTGCAGCTGGTGGAGGTCAATCCGAAGGCCAATCCACCGGTCTGCAAGATCATGGATTACGGGAAGTTCAAGTACGAGACTTCCAAGCGCGAGCGCGAGGCCAAGAAGAACCAGAAGACCTCCGAGGTGAAGGAGGTCAAGTTCCGCCCGAAGACCCACGGGCACGACTTCGACTTCAAGCTGCGCCACATCCGGCGCTTCCTCGGCGAGGGCGACAAGGTCCGGCTCGTGGTGCAGTTCCGCGGCCGCGAGATCACCCACCCGGAGACGGGGCGGGCGATCCTCGACCGCGTGTGCAAGGGCGTCGCGGATCTCGCGACCGTCATGCAGATGGCCCAGCTCGAGGGCAACCGCCTCAACATGGTGCTCGCGCCCAAGCCCGCGCGGCCCGGCGCGCCTGCGCCTGCGCCCGCGGCCCCGCGTCCGCGCCCGCTCGATGCGGCGCCGCCACGGCCCGTCGTCGAGCGTCCCCCCGTCAGCACCGAGCCTGCGGGTGAGGACGACGAGGACGAGGACGACGAGGACGACGACGACGAGATGGACGATGCCGACCGCGCCGAGGCCGCCGAGCAGGCGGCGAAGGCCGAGGCGGCCAAGGCGGCTGCGGCGAAGGCCGAGGCCGGCAAGGCCGACGCCAAGCCCGACGCTTGAGCGACGGGCACGGGCACGGGCACGGGCACGGAGTTCGTCGTGCCAGGCCTTGCCTGGAACGACGAACTCGGATAATCACCGCCCCCCAGGGTCCCATGACCAAGATGAAGTCCCACAGTGGCAGCAAGAAGCGGTTCCGCTTCTCCGCGACCGGCAAGGCCAAGCGGAAGCACAGCCACAAGAACCATATCTTGACCAAGAAGAACGCCGATCGCGTTCGTCGCCTCCGCGGCACCACCGTGGTGAGCAAGCCCGATCAGATCCACATCGAGCTGATGCTCCCGTACGGGGGAAGGTAGGTCGCCATGCCTCGCGCACGCAGAGGATTCAAAGCCCGCCGTCGTCGCAACCGGGTGCTGAAGTTCGCGAAGGGCTTCGTCGCCGGTCGTCGTCGCATGTGGCGCCGCGCCGTCGAGGCGGTGCACCGCGCATGGATGCACGCCTACCGCGGTCGCAAGAACAAGAAGCGCGACATGCGTCGGCTGTGGATCGCTCGCATCAATGCGGGCGCGCGCCTGAACGGCACGACCTACAGCCAGCTGATGGGCGCGTTGATCCGCGCCGGCATCGAGATCGATCGCAAGGTCCTCGCCGAGCTCGCCGTGGTCGATCCCGGCGCGTTCACGGCGATCGTCCAGGCCTCCGGCGTGGCTACGTCCGCCGCGGCCTGAGTCTCTCCTTTCCCCCCGCCATCGTCACGGGCTCGGCGGTGCGCGCTGACGCGCCGCTTGCCCCCCGCAAGCGGGGGGCGATCGGCATCGGGCTACGATAGGCTTCGCGAAGTGAGCGAGCATCACGACGTCGAGCGGCATCGCGAGGCCCTGCAGCACGAGCTGCCGGCCGCGAAGTCGCTCGACGACGTCTACGCGCTCGAGGTGAAGTACCTCGGCAAAAAAGGCGTGCTCACCCAGCTCTCGCAGTCGCTGGGTGCGCTGCCACCGGAGCAGCGCAAGGAGGCGGGCAAGGCCATCAACCTCGCCAAGGCGTTCTTCGCCGAGCAGCTCGCCGCGCGGCGCACCGCGATCGAGGCCGAGCTGCGCGCCGCTGCGCTCGGGCAGATCGAGGATCTCACGTGGCTGCCGAAGATCGCCGCCGGCACGCTGCATCCGGTCACGCGCACGCGTCGCGCGCTGGAGCGCGTGTTCGGCATGCTCGGCTTCGACGTCGTCGACGGTCCGCACGTCGAGCTCGCGCGCTTCAACTTCGACGATCTCAACATCGGTCCGGATCATCCGGCGCGCGACATGGCCGACACGTTCTTCGTGACGCCGCCCGCCGGCTCGCCCCATCGTCCGGGTGAGCTCGTGCTGCGCACGCACACGTCGCCGGTGCAGGTCCGCACGATGCTCGAGCGCAAGCCGCCGATCCGCATCGTCGCGCTCGGCACCGTGTTCCGTCGCGACGACGACGCGACGCACAGCCCGATGTTCCACCAGATCGAGGGGCTCTGCATCGACGAGAACGTCAGCATGGCCGACCTGCGCGCCACGCTGTATCGCTTCGTCAGCGCGTTCTTCGAGCGCGATCTGCAGGTGCGCTTCCGGCCCTCGTTCTTCCCGTTCGTCGAGCCGGGCGCGGAGTTCGACATGCAGTGCCCGTTCTGCGGCGGCGGCGGTTGCAGCGTCTGCAAGCGCTCGGGTTGGATCGAGCTCGGTGGCTCCGGCATGGTGCACCCCGCCGTGTTCGAGGCGTGCGGCATCGATGCCGAGCGCTACACCGGCTGGGCGTTCGGCTTCGGCATCGATCGCATGGCGATGCTGATGCACCAGATCCACGATCTGCGGCTGCTCTTCGACGGCGACGTGCGCTTCTTGGAGCAGTTCCCGTGCTGATCTCCCGCGCATGGCTGGCCGAGCTGCTCGGCGACGCGGTCGCGATCGGCGAGCGCACCGACGCCGAGCTCGCGGTCGCGCTCACCGGGCTCGGCCTCGAGGTCGAGGGTGTGCACCGCAAGGGCGACGGGCTCGAGCGCGTGGTCGTCGGCGAGGTGCGCTCCGTGGCGCCGCATCCCGGCGCGGACAAGCTGCGCGTCGTCGAGCTGTTCGACGGCACCGCGGTCCGCACGGTCGTGTGCGGGGCGCCCAACGTGCCGCCGCCCGGCGGTCGCGTGCTGTTCGCGACGCCGGGCGCGAAGCTCCCGAACGGCATGGAGATCGGCGCGCGTGCGGTGCGTGGCGTCGAGAGCTCCGGGATGATCTGCTCCGAGGTCGAGCTCGACATCGGCCCCGACGGCGACGGCATCGTCGTGCTCGACGGCGATGCGGTCCCGGGCACGCCGCTGCCGGTCGCGGTACCCGGTGTCGTCGACACGGTGATCGAGCTCGGCGTCACGCCGAACCGTCCCGATGCGCTCGGCCACGTCGGAGTCGCCCGCGATCTCGCGGTGAAGCTCGGCGGTCACTGGGCACCGACGATCGGCGAGCTGCCGGACGCGCCCGAGGATCGGCGGCTGGTCACGCTCGAGGCCCCCGATCGCTGCGGCCGCTACTTCGGCGTCGCGTTCGAGGGCGCGACGGTCGGGCCCTCGCCGCTGCCCTTGCGCGTGCGACTGCATCGCATCGGGCTGCGTCCGCTCTCCAACGTCGTCGACGTCACGAACCTCGTGATGATGAAGTGGGGGCAGCCGCTGCACGCGTTCGATCGCGGGCGGCTGCACGAGGGCAGGGTGGTCGTGCGGCTCGCGACGGCCGGCGAGCCGATGCGGACGCTCGACGATCGCGAGCTCGAGCTGGGCGAGCAGGACCTCGTCATCGCCGATGCGCACCGACCGATGGCGCTCGCGGGCGTCATGGGCGGTGCCGAGTCGGGCGTCGAGCCCTCGAGCACCGCGCTGCTGCTCGAGGCCGCATGGTTCCTGCCCGCGGGCGTGCGTCGCACGTCGCGGCGGCACGGCGTGCTCACCGACAGCAGCCATCGCTTCGAGCGCGGCGTCGATCACGGCGACGGGCTGCGCGGTGCGTGTGCCGAGGCCTGTGCGCTGCTGATCAGCCTCGCGGGTGCGCGTCCCGTGGCGCGTGCGATCGCCGAGGGCAAGCTGCCGAAGCCGGCCGTCATCGCGTTCCGGCCCGCGCGCAGCGAGCTGCTGCTCGGCATCGCGGTGCCCGAGCCGCAGATGCGCCGCATCCTCGCGGGGGTCGGCGTCGACGTGCAGGGCGAGGGCGCGAGCTGGAGCTGCACGGCGCCGACCTTCCGACCGGATCTCGAGCGCGAGGTCGATCTGATCGACGAGGTCGTGCGTCACCACGGGCTCGAGCGCCTGCCGATGCGCGCCACGCCGCCGTCGCAGGTGCGGCCCGAGCAGAGCCCCGAGCTGCGGCAGCGTCAGCACGTGGAGGCGACGCTGGTCGATGCGCTGCGCGAGCTCGGGCTCCACGAGGCGCTCGGCTACACGTTCACGCGCCCCGAGCTCACCGCGATCACGCCCGAGGAAGCGGGGCCCGACGCCGTGGTGCGGGTCGCGAACCCGATGCGGCACGAGGCCGGGGTGCTGCGCACGCATCTGCTGCCCGGGTTGCTCGACGCGCTCGCGGTGAACATGGCCCGACACGCGCGCGCGCTGGAGCTGTTCGAGTGCGGACGGATCTATCGCTTCGCCGAGCACGAGGTCGCGCCCGGGCCCACCGCGGCGATCGATCGCACGCTGGCCGACGAGCGCACGCGCGTCGCGGTGCTGCGGGCCGGTGGCGATGGTGATCCGCGGCGCGTGGGCGCGATGCTCGTGCACGCGCTCGTCCGGCTCGGTCACACTGCGCGCGTGGAGATGGCACCGTCCGCGGTGAGCTGGCTGCATCCCGGTGCGCAGGCCGAGCTCGTGCTCGCGCCCGGCAGCTCGACCACGCGTCGGGTGGTGGGTCGCTTCGGGCGCGTGCATCCCGACGTGCTCGCGCGCTGGGATCTGCCGCGCGCGATCGAGGTCGCGTATGGCGAGCTGTGGGTGGAGGCGGTGCCCGCTGCGGTCGTGCCGCGGTTGCGGGCGCTGCCGCGGTTTCCTGCGACCAGTCGGGATCTGTCGCTGGATGTCGCGGTCGCCGTGCCGGCGGCGACGCTCGTCGCGGCCGTCGAGGAGATCGCGGCGAGCGTGCGTGTCGAGGGCGACGATCCACCGCGGCTCGGGGTCGGGGATCGCGGCGACGCGGCCGTCGAGCTCGTCGAGGACTACCGCGGCGAGGGTATCGCCGCGGGGCGGCGCGCCCTGCTGCTGCGCATGCACTACCGGTGCGTCGCGCGGACGGTGACGGATGCGGAGGTGCAGCGGTTGCACGAGGAGATCGTGGCCGGGCTGCTCGCGCGCGT
>CAZFKC010000050.1:18215-23060 GCA_964519175.1 uncultured Nannocystaceae bacterium | reverse complement strand
ACGGGCACGGCACGGGCGGATCGTTGCGCATCCCTCGACTGGGCTTGCGCCCCGTCGAGGGATGCGCAACGATCCGCCCGTGACCAAAGCCGACATCATCGATCGCGTATGCGAGCGAGTCGGTGGCTTCTCCAAGAAAGAAGCGGCCGATCTCGTGGAGAAGATCTTCGATGTGATGAAGTCGACCCTCGAGGCCGGTGAGAAGATCAAGATCTCCGGCTTCGGGAACTTCGTCGTGCGTGAGAAGCAGCCGCGCCCGGGTCGGAATCCGCAGACCGGCACCGAGATCACGATCGACGCCCGCAAGGTGCTGACGTTCAAGCCGTCGCCCGTGCTCAAGCAGGCGTTGAACCCCGGCTGAGCCCACATCGATGGCGGCGAGCAGCAGCAAGGCGCGCGGCGCCCGTGGTTCCGAGCGTGCGCCCGCGAAGGACGGCGGGGACGCAGCGGTCGATCTCGGGTCGGACAAGCTCTACTTCAAGATCGGCGAGGTCGCGGAGATCGTCGGCGTGCCGGCCTACGTGCTGCGCTACTGGGAGAGCGAGTTCAAGGCGATCCGGCCCCAGAAGTCGCGCACGCAGCAGCGGGTCTACCGGCGGCGCGACGTCGTCACGCTCTTGCGGATCAAGCACCTGCTCTACGAGCAGCGCTTCACGATCGCCGGGGCGCGGGCGCAGCTCAAGGAGAGCGGGGAGGACGCGCCCGTGGCCAAGCCGAGCGGCGGGTACCTCGCGCGGCAATCGCTCGGGGTCGCGCTCGGGATGCTCGAGGAGCTGCGGACGTTCGTGCGGGCCGACGAGCCGCTCGAGCGGAATGCGGCGGACCCTTCGCGGTACCTCTCGTTCGCGCCCGGGCGCGACGGGGCGCGGTAGCGCGTCCGGCAACGGGCACGGGCACGGGGACGGGCACGGAGCGAGCAGGGCGCAAGTACGCTTCGCGTCCTTGCGCTTCTGCTCGCTACCACGGTATACCGCCCCCGCCGTTTTCGGGGCGTAGCGCAGCCTGGTAGCGCACTAGACTGGGGGTCTAGGGGTCGTGGGTTCGAATCCCGCCGCCCCGACGAGAACGGTTCCGCGGCTCCGGGGTTTCCCGGGGCCGCGGTTCCTGCCGAGGGTGCGTCCGTGGCGTTGCCGCTCCTGCTGGTCACCAACGACGACGGCGTGCTCGCCCCCGGCTTGGCCGTGCTGGCCGACGCGCTCTCCGGGCTCGGCGAGGTGATCGTGTGCGCGCCCGAGACGGAGCGCAGCGGGGCCGGACACTCGATCTCGTTCCACACGCACCTGCGTGCGCACTCCGTGCGGCCGGGCTGGTGGTACGTCACCGGCACGCCCGTCGACTGCGTGTACTTCGGGCTCATGCACCTGTGCGAGCGCAAGCCCGCGCTCGTGTGCTCCGGCATCAACGCGGGCTTCAACCTCGGCAGCGACGTGCTCTACTCCGGCACCGTCGGGGGCGCGGCCGAGGCGTTCCTGCGCGGCGTGCCGGCGATGGCGGTCTCCGCCGAGCGCGGAGAGCACGGCGCTCGCTGGGCCGCGCCGATCGTGCGTCGCCTCGCCGAGCAGCTGCTCGCGAGCGGCAGCATGATGCTGCTCAACGTGAACGTGCCGCTCCCGCACGGCCGCGCGCTCGAGGGCGAGCCCACCTCCGACGAGCTCGGCGTCGTGCGCGAGCCCGTCGTCACGCGGCTCGGCCACCGGCGCTACCGCGACGCCGTCGAGCCGCGCACCGATCCCATGGGCCGGCCCTACTACTGGATCGGCGGCCCGCCCGAGGCGAGCTCGCTGGATCTCGATCACGACACGGGCGCCGTCGCGGCCGGGCTCGTGTCGATCACCCCGCTGCACACCGATCTCACTGCCCCCGATCTCGCGCCCGCGCGCGCGCTCGTCGGCCAAGCCGCAACCGGAGAGCCCCGATGAAGCCCGACGACGATCGCCTCGATCCCGCCCGCCTCGATCCCGCCCGCCTCGAGCGCGACCGCGACCTCGTGCGCGCACGCATCCGCGACGTCCCCGACTTCCCGAAGCCGGGCATCCTGTTCCGCGACATCACGCCGGTGCTCGCCGATCCGATCGCGCTCTCCGCTGCGCTCGATCTGCACGTCGCGCAGATCGCCGACCTCGTGGGCGCGATCGACAAGGTGGTCGGCATCGAGTCGCGCGGCTTCCTGTTCGGCATGGCGATCGCGGCGCGCATCGGGGCCGGCTTCGTGGTGGTGCGCAAGCCCGGCAAGCTGCCCGCGCAGGTGCACGAGGCCAGCTATGCGCTCGAGTACGGCACCGATCGCCTGCAGATCCACGCCGATGGCGTCGCACCGGGCGAGCGCGTGCTCGTCGTCGACGACCTGCTCGCCACCGGTGGCACCGCGGCGGCCGCCCGCGATCTCGCCGAGCGCAGCGGCGGCACGGTCGTCGCCGCGCTGTTCCTCATCGAGCTCGTCGCGCTGCAGGGCCGCAGCAAGCTCGACGGTCTGCGCGTCGAGGCCGTGCTCGGCTTCTAGGCCGGTCGGCCCGTCGTCCGGCCTGCCGTCGTCAGGCCTGCAGCTGCGCGAGGTCGACGACGCGCGGGCGCATCTCGGCGAGCTCGGCGAGCTCGTGATCGTGGGCCGCGACCAGCACGCCCGCGCCCCCCTTCAGGTGGCCGGCGATGCGCTCGATCATCCCGCGGCGACCGTCGCGGTCGACGCCCGCGAACGGCTCGTCGAGCACGTGCAGCGCCGCCTCGCCGAGCTGCAGCGCCGCGAAGCCGAGCCGGCGCCGCAGCCCCACGCTGTAGGTGGTCGCGAGCTGGTCGAGCACCTCCTGCAGCGCCGCGTCGGCGAAGCGATCGGGCGCGCCGCGATCGCCGAACACGTCGGCGTGCAGCGCGAGCCAGTCGCGCCCGGTGACGCCCGCGGGCGCCTCGGCCACCTGGGCCAGCGCGCGCAGCCGCCCTCGTGCACCGAGCGGATCGCTGCGCAGATCGTGGCCGTCGATCGCGATGCTGCCTTCGTCGGGGACGATCTGCCCGCACACGCAGCCCAGCAGCGTCGACTTCCCGGTGCCGTTCGGCCCGCGGATGATGACGAGCTCGCCGGCGTCCACGTGCAACGTGGCCGAGCCGACGACGGTGCGGGTGCCGTAGCGCTTGGTGACGCGGTCGGCGCGGAGCGGTGCGCTGCTCATGTGGCCAGGCCTCCGGTGCCGAGCCAGAGCACGGCGGTCGCGAGCACGAGGGGAGCGAAGAGCAGGGCGGCGGCGCGGCGCTCGGCGGGCACGACCGGCAACGACGCGAGCGCGCGTCGTCGGGCCTCGCGCTCACGGACGACTGCGCCGGCGGGCACGAGCCACAACGCTGCGAGCGCGAGCACGAGCCCGAGCTCGATCGGGCCGACCGGTCGCGCGCGCACGGCCATGATCACCGCGGTGCCGACGAGCAGGACGAGCCGCAGCGTCGGCACGGGCGTGAGCCGCTGGTGCTGCAGCACCACGAGGCGCAACGCGGGGTCCTTGAACCACGCGATCCAGCGCGGCGCCGGCTCGGGCGCCGAGGGGCCTGCGAGCGTGCGCATCGCCTCGCGCAGCCACGGCACCGCATCGTGCACGCCCTGCGCGTAGAGCCGTGGCGCAGCGGCCCGCGCCGCGATCGCGAGCAGCAGCGCGCCTGCACAGATCAGCAGGTGCGTGCGACCGACGAGCTCGCCGTCGGTCGCGCGATCGATCGCGAGCTGCCACGGCATCGCGACCGCGGCGGCAGCACCGAGCGCGAACGCAGGCGCGTAGAGGTGCACCACCGCCTCGGGCAGCGTCCAGCCGCCGCCGAGCGAGCGCTGCAGCTGCGCGGCGAAGCTCTCCGCCGGCACGCGCTGGCCGAGCCGGGCCGCGATCGCGGCGCCGAGCGGCTCGAGCAGCAGCGCCGCCACGACGAGCGCACCGAGGTCGAGCGCGAGCGCGAGCGCGGTCGCAGCGGAGGCGCCGGCCAGCAGCACCGCGAGCACCACTGCGCCGAGCCCCCACACCGACTGCCAGGCGAGCCCGGCGAGGTGACGGCGGTGCGCGGCGGCGAAGCGATCGCGGCCGTCGATCGGCAGAGGCAGCGTCATCGCGACGGCGTCGTCGTGGAGGTAGCCCGCGGTACGTGCGTGCAGTGTGACGAGCAGCAGCAGTGGGCCGAGCACGAACACGAGGCCGCGCTGGGTCGCGAGCGGCGACTGGGCGACGGCCGAGCTCGCGAGCGCGACGATCGCTGCCGCGACGATCGGCAGCACCGCGAGCGCGTGCTCGCGGCGGAGCAGGCGCGCGAGTCGAGCCCGCAGCGATGCGGTGCCGTCCTCGGGATTCGCGGAGCTCATCTCGACCAAGGCATGCCACGCGCGCGGGATTTCATCGAGGGGAACGATGCGGTGGAGCGAGACCACGAAACGCGTGGGAATCTCGCCGCTTGAGCATGTGGACCTCGAGTGGAATCGAAGGTGGCCGCGCGCGCGTCGTGGTCGATCTCCGGACGAGGGCGGTTCGTGTGGCGCTCGTGAAACTTGCTGCACGGCGCTCGTCGTGATCATGGTGAGTACGAGATCGATGCGCGCACTCCTGTTTGCCACCTGGCTCGTCGCAGCTCCTGCGCGGGCGGCCGACGCTCCGCCGCCTGCGACCCACGTCGTCGCCCGTGGCGAGACGCTGTGGGCGCTCGCCCGCGCCGAGGGCTGCACGCTCGAACAGGTGCGGGCCGCGAACCCGAAGCTCACCGAGCCGCTGCGGATCGGTGCGAAGCTCGTGCTGCCGCACTGCGCCCGGGCGAAGGTCGTCGCGCCTGCGAAGCCGACGTCCGCCGCGAAGCCGACGTCGGCCGAGAAGCCGACGCCGGCCG
>CAZFKC010000050.1:12043-18115 GCA_964519175.1 uncultured Nannocystaceae bacterium | reverse complement strand
GAAGGTGGCGACGGCGAAGAAGCCCGGCCCGCCGAAGGAGCCGGTCGAGCCGAAGGTCACCGCGAAGCGGCCGACCGCACCGAAGGCGGTCGCGAAGCCCGAGGCGCCCGCGCGACTCCATCGCGTCGTCGCGGGCGACACGCTGTCGAGCATCGCGCGCGAGCACGGCACCACGGTCGCCGAGCTGCGCTTCCTCAACCGGCTCGAGGGCAACGACATCGTGGTGGGCCGCAAGCTGCTGCTCGCCCGCAGCGCGACCGCGCCGAAGGTCAGCGACGACGAGGACGACGCGGACCTGCGCGCGCTCCCGGCCCCGCCCGACGGCGAGCTGCCCGTGCCGCCGGCCGACCGGGACGACGACGACGCGGACGACGACGAGGCCGACGACGACGGACCCACGAAGCCGAAGAAGGTGCACGCCTCCGCGTCGGGCGGTGCACGCCTCGTCGGTGCGGTGCAGCTGCCGGCCGACAAGGCCTACTACCTGCGCCATCCCAAGCGCGCGTGGGGAGCCCCGCACGTGGTGGGCTCGACCCGCGAGGCGATCGCGGCGGTGAAGCGCAAGCACCCGTCGGTGCACCGGCTCGCGATCGGAGACATCTCCGCGCAGCGCGGCGGTCGCCTGTCGGGCCATCGCTCCCACCAGACCGGCCGCGACGTCGACCTCGGGCTCTACTTCCAGCGCGTGCCCAAGAGCTACCCGAAGCGCTTCGTGGCCGCCCACCTCGCGCCGCTCGACCTCGCCGCGACCTGGTCGCTCATCGAGGCGTTCTGGCGGCAGAGCAAGCGACCCGGCGGCCCGGTCGCGATCTTCCTCGACTACGAGGTCCAGGGCCGCATCTACCAGTGGGCGAAGAAGCACGGCGTCTCCCGACGCACGCTGCAAGAGGTCTTCCAGTACGCACACGGGCGCTGGGCCCGCAAGGGGCTCGTTCGCCACGAGCCTGCCCACGATGATCATCTGCACGTACGATTCGGGTGTCCACCTCGCGACCGCAGCTGTCGTTGAGGCGGCCAACGCCCCCATGCCCAGCGCGCGCACGCATCGCGAGCTCTATCGTGCCGCCATCGAGATCGCGGCGCGCCACGGCGACGCGCGTGGGCTCGAGACGTGGCTGCGTGCGCTGCTCGGGCTCTTGCCCCGCGTCGCGCTGCGCGAGGAGCTGGAGACGAGCGATCTGCTGCGCATGCTCGACGAAGCGTTCACCGCACCGCCCGTGCAGTTCGATCCCGAGTGGGCGAAGCTGCCTGCGGTCGCGCAGCGCGAGGCCGCGACCGCGGCCGACGTCGTGCGTGCGCTGCAGCGACAGATCTGGGAGCTGCACGAGCTCGCGCGCACCGGTGCGCTGCGGCGTGGCGATCGAAGCGCGGGTGTCGACGCGCCCGGTGGCGGGCGCTGGTACAACACCGATCCCGCCGGCTACATCGAGGCCGGCCTGCAGGGTGCGTTCGGCGGCTACGCGCTCGAGGAGACCAGCCGCCTGGGTCCGAGCGACTCGCGTGCACAGCTGCTCGCGGGCCAGTCCGGCGAGATCGTCGTGCGCGCGATCCCGATGACGCACGTCACCTGGGACGACCTGCACAGCATGCTCGTGTGTGGGCAGTGCTATCTCTGAAGCGCGCCGGTGCCTACGGGCCCGGCACGGCGGGCGGCGTCCACGGCAGCGTGTCGCCGGGCCACGGCTGCCGCGTGCGGCTCGGCGTGCCGTCGCCGATCTGCGCCCAGCCGTCGACCCAGTCGATGCGATCGACGAGCACGTGGCGACCGCCGCCGGCGTTCGTGCCGTCGCCGGCGTTCGTCCACGCGTGATAGACGAAGTAGTCGATGCCGTTCACGGTCACCACGCTGCCGTGGCCGGGCCCGACCCAGCGCTCGTTGTTGCCCAGGATCGGCGCGCCGTGCTTCTCCCAGGGTCCGAGCAGCGACGAGGAGCGTGCGACGCCGGTACGGTAGCGGTGGTCGTACACGTTGCCGCTGTAGAACATGAACCACGTGCCGTCGCGCTGGACGACCCACGGCGCCTCGACCACGCCGCCCTCCCACGTACCGCCGTCGTTCGTGATGAGCTCGGTGGGGCTGCTGCCGTCCGCGAACGCGAGCCCGTCCTCGGCCAGCTGACGCGCGCGGATCGGCGTGGGCTGTCCGATCGAGTTGCCGTCGATCTTGTAGACGAGCCACGGCGTGCCGCCGTCCATCACCAAGGTGGCATCGATGACGCCCCAGTCGTGCTGTGCGATCGGAGCGGGGCTCTCGATCCACGGGCCGTCCAGCGTGTCGGCCATCGCCGCGCCGATGCACAGCGTGTTGCCGCCGTCGACGCTGGTGAAGTAGGCCGCGAGCCCGTCGCCGAAGCGATGCAGCTCGGGCGCCCAGTTGCGGCCGCCGTTCGCGGCCCACGACGGCTTGCCGGCGGGCAGAAGCGAGACGCCGGTGTCGTTCCACGTCACGAGGTCCCGCGAGAACCGCAGCGGGAAGCTGCCGCCGGTGCACGCCATCGCGAACCCCGGCGGATCGACGTCGTCGAGCGCCAGCACGCCGGGATCGGGGCAGTCGAACGGCACCACCGGGTTCACGTAGGGCGGCTTCGGTCCGGTCAGCGCAGGTGAGAGCTCGACGGTCGAGAGCACGCCGTCGTCGATCGGCGACTCGGCGATCGTGGGGCTCGACCACAGCAGCTGCACGCTGGCCTCGATGTCGGCCTCGAAGTACTCGACCACGATCGGCACCGGCACGCCGGCCGTGAGCGCGATCGAGCCCTCGTTGCGCGTGACGAAGTGCGGGATCCAGTCGTCGATGACGACGGTGCCGTCGATCGCGACCCGCACGCCGTCGTCCGCGAGCGTGACGATCGTGTACGTGTCGGAGGCGGGCGCGGTGAGCCAGCCCGTCCAGCGCGCGCTGAAGCGATCGACCGGCAGCTCGGCGCTCGGGGCCTCGAGCGCCCACACGTGATCGATGCCGGCCTCGACGCGGGCGAGCGCGATGTCGTGGTAGCCGGTGAAGTACTCGGCGAACAGCCCGGGCACGAGCGGCAGCGGGGCTTCGCCCGAGCTCGAGCTCTCCGACTCGGGTGCGGACCCGGTCGAGCCGTCATCGCTCGAGCCGGGCTCGGAGGGCGACGAGGGATCGCCGCTGCCCGGCGTGGTCGAGCCGACCGCCGTGGCGTCGCTGCTGCTGTCCGCGGCCGGCGACGGATCGCCACCGCACGCGCACACGAGTGCCACCACCGAGCCCGCCCACTGCGCCCGCATGCCCGCGATCGTCGTCGGGCTCGGCGCGCGCGGCAATCCGCAGAATCGCGGAGCGCGATCAGCCCCGATGCTTCGCCAGCCAGGTCTCGACCGCGGTCAGCACGTCGGCCTTCCTCGGTGCGATGCCCTGCAGCAGCACCTGGGCCTGCTCCGCCAGCGCGATCGCCTTCTTCCGCTCGCCCCGCTGCTCGTAGGCCTTCGCGAGCATGAACGCCGAGCTGGCCCGCCGGAACGGGTCCACCTTCGCGCGCTCGCGCAGCTCGAGCGCGCGCTCGAGCAGGGCGATGCCCTCGTCGAGGCCGCCGTGGCCGACCAGCACGAGCCCGAGGTTGTGCATCGTGTTCGCGGTGCCGGGGTGCTCGGGCCCGCTCGTGCGCATGCGGATCGCCAGCGACTCGCGGTAGGTGCGGATCGCCGCCTCCGGGTCCTTGGCCTTGTCCTGCGCGCTCGCGAGGTTGTGCAGGGCGAGCGCGACGTCGGGGTGGTCGGGGCCGTGCACGGCGCGATAGATCGCGATGGCGCGCTCGAAGTGCTCCGTCGCACGGGCCAGCTCGCCCTGCTCCATGTCGATGGTGCCGAGGTTGCTGAGGATGCCCGCCGTCGACGGGTCCTGGGCGAGCAGCGTGGCGTCGGCCATCGCGAGCGCCTGCTCGAGCGCCTGCCGTGCGCGCGGAAGATCGCCCTCGTGCACCGCGAGCGCACCGACGGTGTTGAGCATGTCGACGGTGACCGGGTGCGGGCCGGGGTACTCGGCACGCTGGATCGCGAGCCCGGCGTCGCCGTGGACCACGGCCTCGTCGAAGCGGCCGAGCTTCGCGAGCACGGCGGCCATGTTCATGTGCATGCGCGCGACCTGGCGGTGATCGGGGCCGAGCAGCTCCTGCGCGCGCGCGAGCACCTCGGTGTGCCGCGCGAGCGCCTGCTCGTAGTGCCCGTGCACGCTCTCGATCGTGCCGATGTCCGCGGCGAGGGTGAGCTCGCGCGAGGGATCGCGCATGCGCACGAGCGCGGCCTCGGCCCGCGTCGCGGCCTCGATGCCCGCCTCGTAGCGCTCCTGCATGCCGCCGACCACGCTCGCGAGCTCGGTCCAGCCATCGACCGCCGCCTCGACGTGACCGCTCGCCTCTGCCGCCCACACCGCGGCCCGCAGCGCGTGCTCGGCCTCCTTCGGCTCCTTGCGGGCGGAGTGCACCTGGCCGAGCGCGAGCAGGGCATCGGCGCGCACGGCATGGTCCCCGTCGATCTCGGCCTGCGCGAGCACGGCGATCGCGACCGCGAGCGCCTCGTCGAGCCGCCCGGCGATCCGCAGCGCCTCGATGCGATCGATCTCGGGCGCGAGCTCCTCGGCGAGCCCGCGTGCCACCGGCGTGCCGTACTGCGGCTCGATCGCGAGCAGCGTCGCACCGTCGGCGCAGCGCTCGGGTGCCGAGATGGCCGCCAGCATCTGCGCTGCGGGCACGCGGCCCGCCGACGGCTCGCGCACCACCTCGAGGGTCGTGCGCAGCTCGACGAAGCGGCGATCGAGACACGCGAGCTGCAGCATCGCGCCGCGTGCAGCGATGGGATCGGCGTCGCCGCTCGAGCAGGCCTGCACGCGCGTCGACTGCCAGCGTGCGGCCCAGTCGTCGGCGATGGGCACGAGCGCCTCGAGCTCGCCGGGCGAGCCCTGCAGCCGAACCGCGAGCTCGGCCTGCACGTCGTCGTCCCACACGCCGGCCCAGCGCGCGGCATCGCCGTCGCACGCGGAGGGCTCGTGGAGCCCGCGCGCGCCGTAGCCCGCACCGGCGACCGCGACGAGCGCGACGCCGACCACGAGCGCACCGCGACGCGCACGGATCCGCCGCGGCGCCTCGGTGAGCGCGTCGAGCAGCGCTCGCATGTCGGCGAAGCGCGAGTCCGGATCCCGCGACAGTCCGCGCAGCACCGCGCGCGACAGCCAGCGCGGCACCTTGCTGCGCGACGGCACGCGCGCGTCCTCCTCGCACACCGACGCGGACAGCTCGGCCGCGGTGCGCCCGCTGAACGGGCGCGCGCCGAAGAGCGCCTCGAACAGCGCCACGCAGTACGAGAACTGATCGGAGCGTGCATCGGCCGGGCGGCCGCGCCACTGCTCGGGGGACATGTACGCCGGCGTGCCGACCAGCGTGCCGGTGCGCGTCTGCGTGGCCAGCGTCTCGGCGAGCATGCCCGGCGACATCGCGGGATGATCCGAGGCGGTGACGAGATCCTCGTCGCCGCGCTCGAGCTCCGGGCGCAGCCGTGCGAGCCCGAAGTCGGTGACGCGCACGCGCATGCCCTCGTGCGCGCCGGCCGGGCTGACCATCACGTTGTGCGGCTTGAAGTCGCGGTGGACGAGCCCGGTGTCGTGGATAGCCGCGAGCCCGCGCCCGGCGGCGACGAACACGTCGAGCACCTCGGTGAAGGGACGGCGCGCTCCGGCGAGCCACACGTCGAGCGTCACGCCGTCGACGAGCTCGGTGGCGATGAACACGTGCTGGCCCGAGAGCCCGACGTCGTGCACGGCGACGACGTTGGGATGGGCGACCTTCGCCATCACCTTCGCCTCGCGCGTGAAGCGGTGCGCGTGGCCGCGACCGGTCACCGCGCCGCGCAGGACCTTGAGCGCGATGACACGGTCGAGCTCCGGATCGTACGCCGCGTAGACGGTGCCGCCCGCCCCGGCGCCGATGCACTCGCGGATGCGATAGCGGCCGGCGAAGCGCTGCTCCGGATCGAGCATCGGCGCGGCGGCCGGGTCCCCGCCGTCGTCGGTGCGGCGGTCGTCGTCGGTGCGGCGGTCGCCGCCGGTGTGCCGGCCGT
>CAZFKC010000050.1:9336-11943 GCA_964519175.1 uncultured Nannocystaceae bacterium | reverse complement strand
TCGTCGTGGCCGCGCGCTGCGACGAGCGAGCGCATCGCGAACGCGCCGCCGAACAGGGCCAGCGTCGCTGCGCAGCGCGAGCAGGTGTCGATGTGCTGTTCGATCGCCTCGCGGGCGCGCTCGGTGCTGGTCCCGCCCACGAAGTCCGCGAGCGCATCCTCGTCGGGACACGCGGTCGCGGGCTCGTTCGTCGCCGCGGGGATCATGGCGCCCCGAATGTAGCGCACGAAGGCCCCGACGAAGCTGCAGCGCAGGTTTCGCCGGCGGTCGCGAGCGCACGTCGGCGGCCGTGAACCTGGCGCCAACTCGCGTCACTCGGGTGGGGAGGGGCGACTTCGCTGCGCTCGCACGGATGCACGCGCGCAACCGCTGCGTCGCTCGTGCGTCGCCCGTGCGACCGGACGTGCTCAGTCCCCGTCGGGCGGCGCATCGGAGCCCTCGACGACCTCTCCGAAGTCGCACGCGGACTCGAGCGCCTCGACCTCGGCCAGGCACGGCTCGCTGCTCTCGTCGCCGTCGTCCTCGTCGAGCTCGTCGTCGCCGGGCTCGGCGTCGTCGCCGAAGACGTCCTCGCAGTCCATCGCGGCGAGGCACGCGAAGTACTCGGAGTACGCGTCGCCGCACGCGGGGCTCTCGGCGATCGCATAGCCGACCGACGCGATGCAGTAGCCGACCATCGACACGTAGCCGGGGCCTTCGCCGGCGTAGCACTCGGCGTACTTGCGCCCGAACGGCTTGCACATCTCGACCGCGTCGTCGAGCTGGTCGCGCTGCTGCGGATCGACGCCGGCCGTGTCTCCGTTCGGGTCGTTCGGATCCGTGGGATCGCGATCGGTACATGCGGGCACCGCCACGAGGCCCCCGAGCAAGAGCATCAAGTCATGGATTCTCGACTGGGACATGCGTGCGGCCACCTCTCGAGCCGGTAGTGCCGACGGACGGGCGCACGATCACTCAGGCGCACCGATCGCTGCCGCGGGGTCAGTCGGGGCACGCGATCGCGTCGGCCGGATGCGCCTCGAGCAGCGCGTGCAACGTCGCCTCGACGAGCATGCTCGCGTCGGCGACGGGCAGCCCGAAGCCGACGTGGATGTGCCCCGCTGCGACGGCGGCACGCGTGGTGGCCTGGTAGTAGAGCCCGTGCAAGCCGAGGAAGCCGGAGAGGAAGTTGCCGCTCGTGCCGGTGTCGTCGATCGCGACGTCGGTCACGCCGAGCGCCGAGGTCGCCTCGAAGATGTCCTGCAGCGGGAGCTGGCTCGGCAGCGTGACGCCCTGACGGTAGGTCGTGATCGCGTCCCACGTGCGCGGATCGACGGTGGCCTCGGTGGGCACGACGACGTCGCCGTAGCCGTCGGGGTACCAGTCGAGCGAGGGATCGCCGTCGTTGCCGATCCCGTGGCCGCCGTCGATCGCCTCGAGCTCCCAGCCGATGTCGCCACCGCGACTCGTGGTCAGCACGATGACGGGCGCGTGCTCGTCGACGATGCGCCAGAAGTCGGCGGAGGTGGCCTGGTAGTCGACGCGTAGATCGAAGTCGGGCGATCCGACGGCGCCGTCCTGCCCGATCTCGTCGTTGGTGGGATCGCCGTCCGGGGGGAACTCCGGGAAGAACGAGTAGACGTCGTAGCCATGCCCGCCCCAGTCCGCGCCGATCCACCCATCGGGGTTCTGCTGGGGGTCGGTGCTCCACGGGCGCAGCATCTCGTTGGTCGGCGGCCAGTAGCCCATGACCACGACGCGCGGCGTGCAGCCGGGCGTCCCGGTGGTCGTGTCGCCGCTGCTCGACGACGTGCTGCTCTCGGCGCCCGACGCGGTGCTGCCACCGCTGCCGGTGGTGTCGGTGCTGCCTGCGGTCGATGGGCTCGTGTCCGACGAGCCGAGGCCGGAGGTCGGGCTCGAGCTCGGGTCGTCTTCCGCGGTGCTCGACGAGGCCTCGCTCGAGCCCGGGCCGCCGTGCATGCCCGCATCGCCGCATGCGGCGAGCAGCAGCGGCGCGCTCCGCAGGAGCGTCCGGATCGCGACCACGTGCGCGCGGGCAGGGCAGAGCATCGACATCGTGCACCCATTGGCATCGGCGCTCGGACGACTGACGACGCCGCCGGCGTCACGGCGCTCGTACGGCCTCGACCGCTCACCGACCACGCTGTCACGGTAGCACGACGCCGTCGGTCGGTTGCGAAATGGGCCGCGTCGGCACGCGGTGCGACGCTTGCGGCCACGAGCGTGCGCCCTCATCCTGCACGAACGATGCGACACGCCCTCTTGCTGCTGCTGTTAGTCACCGCGTGCAAGGATTCGAAACCAGGCCCACCGCCGATCGGGGGTGATACGGACGGGACGACGACCTCGGACCTCACGGAAAGCTCGTCGAGCACGGGCCTGGACTACCCCGATGATTGCCGTGTGCTGCTGCTCTGCCAAGCCCAATGCATGGACGACGTGTGCCGTGCCGCGTGCGAACAGGCCGCCGAAACGACCGACGTCGAGTACTGCTACGAGTGGCTCTGCGACGCGCGCAAGGACGCGTGCGATGCAGGCGATCCGGCGGCGTGCGCCCTCATCCCGATGGACTGCGTGGGTGATGGGACGAGCTCCACCGGATCGAGC
>CAZFKC010000050.1:0-9236 GCA_964519175.1 uncultured Nannocystaceae bacterium | reverse complement strand
TCGAGCTCGGGTGGCTCGAGCTCGGGTGGCTCGAGCTCCGGTGAGACCGCCGTCGATGGCACGAGCAGCGGCACCAGCGGTGACGTCGCGACGAGCTCGGGCTCGAGCGGCTGAGCCCTCACCGAAGGTGATTGTCTGCGAGGCGCCCGAATCGCCGTTGCGTACCAGCCACCCGGCCCGTTGGCGCGACGCGATGACGGGCCGCGTGGCAGGCCGATCGATCGGTCCGCAGGAAAACGTCGACCGCCGGAATCGATCGCAACCCATCGCGCAACGTTGCCCGCATGCGATGCAAAGCGTGTGTGGATCGACTCCCCTGGGCCGCGCTGGGTCTGCTCCTCGCGTGCGGCGACGAGCCCCGCTCCGGCGAGGCCGACTCCGGGGAGGCCGACTCCGACTCTTCGGGCGACTTCTCGAGCGCGACCGCGTCGGGCACGAACCCGTACGGGACCTCGAGCTCGAGCACGGCCGCGGAACCCACCGACAGCAGCGAGGGCCCCGAGGGCAGCAGCACCGACGATCCCTCGGCGGGCGGCGTGTGCGAGGCCGCGGCGCCGTCTGCCTGCGAGCCGGCCCCGAGTTACGACGAGTCCGCGGTGATCTCGTACATCAACAACGAGATCGACGTCCCGGACGAGCTGGACGACATCGAGTGCACGGTGCTCGAGATCGTGCCGACCCAGAATCGGTTGACCTTCGTGATCGACTGCCCTGCAATTCCCGACGAGGATCCCTACCTCGGCATGCCGGCTCCGCCCGAGGCGCTGCGCATGGCTGCGGTCGCGGTGGGCGACGTGGTGCGCGTCACCCAACAGACCCGCTTCGTGCCGTACGTCGAGCGCTGGCTGACGCTGCGCGACGCCGAGGGCCACCTCCTGGGCGGAACCGTGGACGCGTTCGACCTCGTGCGTCCCGACACCCCCGATCTGTTCGCACCGCTGATGCTCGACGTCGTGGACGGCCTCTGTGCCGACGACTGCTACGAGCTGGCCCCGAGCTTCCTCGCGAAGATCCGCCGCGTCGCCGTCGAGTTCGTCTCGCCGACGGGTAGCGCCGAGGTCGTCGACGGCACGCGCGCGACGTGGGGCGACCACGGAGCGATCGTCGACCTCGCGCGCCTCTGCGTGGAGGGCCAGTGGTGCGCCGAGGTCACGGACCAACAGTTCAGGCTGTTCGTCTACGACGCGACGCCGCCGTGACGCGGGTTCGTCCGCCCAGCGCCCGCGGCAGGAATCGAACCTGCGGCCTACGGTTTAGGAAACGACTCGATGGGTCTCGTGCAACATCAACGATCGCAGGCGCTTGGCACCGAAGCCCGCGAGACCCATCGAGAAGTTCCTGCCGTCGCGTGACTGCTCGTGCCGCGTCGTCCCGCGGCGTCGCACTGCTCCGGGGCCACCAACGGGGCCACCGATCGACGGCGTGTCGGCGCGCCGATGCGCGAGGACTAGAGGAACCCCGAGTCGAGTGACCACAGCTTGAGCGTCTCGCCGGACCTGCCGTCCTCGATCGACAGCTTGTCCTTCTTGCGCTTGCAGAGCGCCGCCCACCCGGCGAAGACGGTCTTCGCGTCGATGCTCAGCGCCGCCCAGACCTCCGGCTTGACGTAGACGACGGCCATGCCGTCGGTCTCTTCGTTCTCCACGAAGCGGTGGACGACGGGAAGGCCGACCTGCTCAATCTCCGGGGTGCACACGGCAGCGACGATCTTGGCTCGACGCGCATCGCGATCCACCTTCTCGGCATCCTGCGCCTTCTGCTGCGCCGGGTCGCGCTCCGCCGCGTCGGTGTCGACCCAAGGCAGCATCGGGCATTTGATGTACGTGCAGTAGCCGAGCGTGCCGAGCACCACGAGCGCCGAGATCATCTGCGCGCGCCGAGCCGCGTTGTGCTGGTCGACGACGATCTTCGCGGCCTGCTCCGTGACGCTGCTCGGCGGCGTCGCGCCCGGCTGCAGCGCACCGCCGCACGACGCACAGAAGCGAGCGCCCTCCGTCGCTTGCACACCGCAGCTCGGGCAGAAGGCTGGCACGCACTCGATGGTAGGTCGCGCGCGGCGGTCCGAGCAAGCCGGGGATCGGCAGCGAGCAATAGGAGAGCCCGACGAACCTGGAATAGCACCCTGAACATCCGCGTTGTGGGTGCTCCGTGGAGATCATCGCAGCGCTCATCGGTGTTGTCGGGACGCTCGTTGGCGTGTTCGTAGGTGTGAAGTACACGCGCCAGCAGAACGCCGAGGATTCGTGCAATCGCATCCTGCTCGCGGTCAACGACGCGCTCACCGAACTCGTCTTCTACAGGGAATGGGTTGAGGCGGGGCTGATCAAGGAGTACGCGTCGACGTCGAACCGCATCCGCGCGCTCGCCGACGAGCTGCTCATCGTGTGCGTCGGACTCCCCGACCAGGTCACGCTCACCCAGACCGCGCACCAACTGCGGTGGATTACGGCCGCCATCCCGACGCCGTACAGCACCGGCAACGTCGCGACGCCCATGCTGGAGCAACTGCATCGCACGCACGACAAGTTGTTCGAGAACTGGGATGACGGCGTGACGCGTGCGGTGGCATCGATCGCCCACAGCGTCGCGCTCCAAAACGGTGCGCCGGTAGGTGGCGTTGTCCAAGCTCCGCCGCCGCAAGTTGCCCACCTCCGCGCAAAGAAGCTCGGCTTGCCACCGCCCGATCACAGCGTCCAGGTGCGCGTCGTCAAGGGCAATGCTCGCGTGCACGGCTCCGACGAAACGACCGGCACCGAGTAGCCGTAGCTAAACGTCGGGGCCCGGGTCCATCGTCGGCCGGTTCTTCCGCCACTCGGCGTACAGCTTCGCGATCTCGGCCGCGATGGCGTTGATCTCGTCGTCGGTCGTGCGCTTGAAGATGCGGTACGTCCCCGCCTCGGTGACGAAGTCGATGAAGCCGTCCATGTCGTGGGCGATGTCGCGGATGTGCTTGAGCACGCCGACCGCGTCGAGCGTGTCGTGCTTCGTGCCCGTCGGCTCGGACATCACCGAAGTGCTCGGGTCGTAGACGAAGACGTTCATCGCGGTCGATGGTGCCACGTCGACGGTATGGCCGATCGGCCACTATCGCGACGTCCACAGTGCAGCGTTGAACGCCTGCGATGCGACGCCCACGTTGGCCTGCAGCCGAAGCAGCTCAGCAGACGGACGGCCCGCTCGGATAGCAGCGTGGTACGCCGCGAACTGTTGCTGCAAGACGGTGCGGGCGCGCTCGACGTTCTTGTTCGTGTGCATGATCGCTCACCCTACCACCGCCCCAAGTGAGTCGTGCAACGGCTCTGCGGGAGACGAACGTTGTTCCGAGACTAGGCGGTCGATCCGCAGCGGAGCAGATCTCCCACGGCATCGCGCGGCCCCGCGTCCGCGGCCGGAGCACTGGTGCTGCGTGTTAGGCTCGATCCGAGATGAGCAGCAAGCAGGACGACAAGCCCCAGGTGATCACCGAGGTCGTTCGCAGCGACCCGCGCCGCGAGGTCCGAGAAGACCACGCGTCGCGATCGTTGTTCCGACAAGCCCGCGCCGCAGAGGCAGCGAAGCCCGCTCCTGCTCCCACGTCCGCGCCGGCACCCGCTCCGCCTGCGCCCGCGCCCACGAAGAAGTAGCCGTGAGCTTGGCATTGCTGGATGTCCTCGTCGGGCTGCTCGGCGTGGTTGTGGCGGCCGCGGCTGTCTACGTCGCGTACAAGCAGCTGAGTCGCATGGTCGATGGCATCCACGAGGCCATCGCGGCGAACCGCACGGCGTCGTTGATGGCGGTACTGTCGATCGAACAGATGATCGTGGAAGCCCGGGTGCGCTTCGAAGATGCGAACCACGCGTTGGAGAAGAATGGGGCCGACCCAGCGTTGATCGAACTGCAGGAGACGCGCCGCGAACAGTACCTCAACGCGATCGATCGACTATGCGCTTGCATCCGCAATGGCCACGTCGACGAGGCTGAGTACAAGGCAGACTTCCGCGATACGATCTTCGAGCTCGTCGACACGTACGCGGCTCTGTTCGCCGCCAACACAAACCATCGACACATCAAGCACGTCCACGACGCGTGGAAGGCCGAGCGACCAGCTCTCCAGCCTGCGGCGACGCAGCGCGCCTTGAAGGCATGAGCATGGCGACGGTGATCCTGGAAGCGTTTGTCGTGTCCGACAACGACAAGGACGGCGGAGAGGTCCGCATCGAAGTGCTCAAGGATGGCGGCCTCTTCTTCGTCACGAGCGGTGACGACGGAGTGGCCGTGCGAGTCGATGCTGCCGAGGCGCGCGAGCTTCTGAAGAAGCTCACCACCGCACAGCGACGCGCCGAGCGGGCGTCGAGCTGAGTGGCTCGCGGGAAGGAGATGCAGCCGTGGCCGAGATCGAGACCAACACCATCGTCACCGTCGGGACCATCCGGTTCGTCATCACCGCAACCGGGATGGCCATCGAGCACGACTACAACTACGGCAATGGTCATGAGTGGACACCGATCGGCGAACTCGACCAGCGCGACGTCGAGCAGCTGATCGCGGTGGCTCGCGACTGGATGCCGGCCATCAGAGTGAAGCGCCACTAGCTCCATCGCCACTTGTAGCCCGCGCGCGTCGATCTCGGCATCATGCCGGGATGACCACCCCGCCCGCGATGGACCCAAACGATCTGCCGCAGCCGCCGAAGTTCGAGGCGAGCGACTGGGAGGAGTGCGCCACGTCGGGCGACTACAGACGGATCGCGTTCGAGTGGTACAAGTACGTCGCACAGGTCGGTGCAGTCGTCGCGCACGTCGATCCGCGATCGCCTTGCATCGCCGCTGTCCCGTCGCTGCGATGGGCGGTGTGGACGGGCCTGATCAACCGCTGCGTGCGGCTGATGTTCTCCAACGTCTTCATGGCGTCCAAGCGACCGTTTCGTGAGACCACGGAGATCCTCGACCGCTGCATCTTCGAGTCGTGCGTGAAGCTCATGTGGCTCTGCAACAAGGATCACGATGATCGCCTTCGGAGATTCTTCGCGACGAGCCTCGACACCGATGTCGAGCTGAAGAAGGAGATCGAGCAGGCCATCGCAAAGCGCAACGGCACCGTGCTGCAGATCGAGCGTCGCATGCTCGACTCGATCGCGGAGTTCGTCTCGTCCGCCGGCATGACGGACGACGAGGTGAAGAACACGAAGAAGCTCCCCGACCTGAAGCAGATGCTCGTCGACATCGGCATGCCCTCGCTCGCCTACGCGGCGTTCCAGAAACAGGGGTCGCACAACGTGCACGGCACCTGGGTCAGCCTGCGACGCGACTACCTCGAGCCCGATGACGACGGCAGGCTTCTTCCGGGCGGCGCCGATCATCCGATGCACTTGAACCAGATGCTTGTCGTTCCTCGGTTCCTGCTGCGAGCGATGCGAGGCTTTGCGAACGCCGTCGTGAAGGATGGCGACGATGCGATCGACGCGTTCGTCGAGATGTTCGACGAGGCAGACGCAGGGCTGCAGAAGATCGAAGACGCGGCGGTTGGCACCGACTTCGACCCCGAGCCTTCGAGCTGACCGACGCCGGATCGCGCGTGCGCCTACGCGGCCGCCGATCGCCGCGCGGATCTCATCCAGGAGCCAGGCTGAACCTACGGAGCATCCGGTTCCGAGTCCGCCTGCTCGGGCTTCGGCACCAGATACAGCACGCGCGCAGGCTCGCCGGTCTCCGGCTTCACCGGCACCAGCAGCATCTGCATCTGGCTGTGATGGAGGACGAGGCGCACCGGCTTGTCGTGCAGCGTTCCGCCGACGAAGATCACCGTACGTCCCTCCCAGCCGACCTCGCGAACGTGCACGACGTCGTTCGAGAAGGGCACCAGCCACCCGACCTCGTTGCCTTCAGCGGCAGCCGACTCCCGCAACGCTTCGATCTGAGTGCGAAGTGCTATGAACGTGTACTCGGCGTCGCGCTCTTGGGCATCCCAGCGAGCTAGAGCGGCCGGGTTCACAGGCACCGTCGGCCTGAAGCCGAGGAAGGGGGACATCGAGTCGTCGGCCATCCGACGACGATATCACTGGACAGGACTGGCCGTTCGGCCACGAACTCCGCGATCGATTCGCGATGCTAGGACTGACCACCCAGCGCCGACGCGTGCTCGGCCACGAACTTGCGCACTCCATCGAGCATCGAGCGCACATCATTCGCGTGCACCTGGTCGAAGTCGCCGTGGTCCGCGTCGTTCCGAGGCCGGCGCCATGCGGTGACGCTGTCGCGCGTGAAGGCATTGTAGACGCCTGCGGCGTGCAGCTTGGTGTTCAACGTGTCGATGCCATCCCGGTTGCGTGGGATGCCCTTGGCGTCGCACAACCTCTTGAGCGTGTTCTCCAAGACGGCGCCGCAGAGCATCGCCGCCGCTGCGGGGTGGTAGCCGGGGGTGGTGAACATGTGCTCCGCCATCTCGAGCATGTCGGCGAAGACGTCCGAGACGACGTCGCTCGCGAACGCGAGCAGTTCACCGCCAGCGATCGCGTCGGCGACGCCTTGCAACACGCCAACTTGCTGCACGACGCTGGTCGTGGCGGTCGAGTTGCCGATGCCGGTGAATGCTCGCGTGTAGGCGTGCTTCTCTCCGAAGATGTCGATTAGCGTCGCTTCGGCACGCGCTCGCCACCCGGCGTAGCGAGCTGGATCGACACGCGGCGTCGTTTGCTTTGAGACTTGGACGAAGCCAGCTTCGATGGAGCCTCGCACCGGCCGCTGTCGCGTCGTCGCGGCCTTGGGCGTCGTCGCGATGACGGCTTGGCCGTCGGCGATGAGCTTTGCGACGCGGTCGATGGCGTGTTGGATGGATGCGTTCATGGCCGCGGCGGACCCTACCAAAATCGGCGCGGTGCAATAGCGTGCCGCGCGTGCACCCGCGGCTCTCAGCGGCCGCGCCGATTTGGCCGGACTGCCGCGCTCGAGCACGCGACGACGCGCCGGCCCAGCGCCGCGCGGGGCTTCGTTGGGGTACGGTTCGCTAGACCGTAGGCCGCAGCGCCGATCCGTACGCCTCGACGTCGCTACGCGCCGTCCTGCGCACGCGGTCGCATCGGTGGCCCCTGTTGGTCGCCCCGCGACCCGCGAGCCTCGCTCGCGGGCTGTCGGCGGCACGCCGTAGGACCGCGTACGCGCCTGCGTCGTCGACGGTCGCGCGCAGGGCAGGGCGGAGGCGCTACGCCTCGACGTCGTCGGGCTCGACGTCGACAGCTGCGAGCGCAGTCGCAACGTCGTCGTCCGCGTCCACCGGCCGCGTGCGGAGCCGTCGGGTCGACGGGTCGAACTTCGGCGCGGGATGCATCCGCATGATGAGCCGACACCTCCACGCCGCGCTGGCGGCCCTCCTGTTCCTCGTCGTCGCGTGCGACACCGATGCCGCGCCGGCCCATCGCTCCGCCGCGGCGCCGCTGTCGATCGCTCAGCCGGCCGACGAGTCGGTTCCTTACGACTGCCGCGACGCCAGCTACTGCTACCGCGACTGCCAGGGGGCGGCGTGGCTCGCCGGCACGGCGGCCGTGGACGCGCACGGCGACTGCGCGGCGACGTGCGAGCCCGAGACGCAGAGCGGGCGCGACCACTACGGCTGGTGGCTCATCGCTCTGGAGTCGCAGTGCGAGGACGACGACAGCGACGGATGCTGGATCTCGGCGATCCTGCCTGACCACGGATGCTCGGACCTCGCCGGCGTCGTGCTCGACGGCTGCCTCCGGGAGGGCGCGTCATGGTGAAGCGCGCGACCAACCCCGAGGCGGCACCGATGTCCGAGCTCGAGTCCGTGCGGCGCGACACGGACGAAGTGCGAGCCAGCGTCGCCACCGGCCATACGCCCATGACCATCGACCAGCAGGTCGCGTGCGCGTGGCTGCAGCGGCTCGAGGAGGAGCGGGCGCTGCCTCGCTCGCCCTGGCTCGACTGAAGTTTCGGCGGCTCGTGGGCCACCCTGGATGGGTTCCGCTCCGAGTCGACCGCGTGTGAGCGGTGGACGGCCGCTGCGTGTCGGAGAACCACGGCACGCAGCGGCCGCTCTGCGTTCGGCCTCAGCCGGTGATGCCCGAGGTGAGCGCCTTCACGCTTTCAACGGCGCCGCTAATCTCGGCGGCTGCGTTCGGCGACTTGATGTAGCCCCAGAACCGTACCGCCGCCCAGCGAAGGACCGAGCGCAGCGGCATGTTCGGCGCGGCCTGCTTGAGCGCCTCCACGTCGGCGTGCAGCTTCGTGACGGCTGCCGCAACGTCCTCCGTCGCATCCGCGTTCGCCTCCATCGTCGCCACAGCCTGCCGTTCCAGTTCGTCGAGACGCTTCCTAAGCGCCTCGAGCTCGTCCTTGGTTGCGTAGCGCTTCGGGTCGATGCCCGCGAGCAGCTTCTCGAGCTCGTCAACACGCGCGGTAACCTCGCCGAGCTTTCGGATGTAGGGGAGCGCCTTGAGCTCCTCGTCGACACGCTGAGCCCAACCCGTGATCGCGGGGGCCAGCGTCTCCCACGTCCGAGACCTCTCGTCGCGGTCCTCCACATCCCCCGGAAGCTCGATGCTCAGCAGGCGGTCGCGAAGGCCAGGATGAGGTCCCACCCGGAATGTGAAGGCCTCATCGTGGAGGTAGCGGATCGTGAACCCGAGCCCCTCCGCATCAAAGTCGGCGTGGAAGTCCTCCGCGCGCACGAACTCGCACGCGCTCGCGCAGCGTTCGATGGTCTCCAACACCTTCGCCCGCATCCGGTTGTTCAACGTCGCCACAGCGCGAGGTTACGACGAGGCGTTGCCTGTCAGGCAACCGTCAGGCAAACTCACCCCGTTTCGACCCTCATCAACCCTTCTCAACCCGCACCCCGAGCACGACTCCGAGCAGCACAACCCCGCGAGATCGTGTCGTCCGCCCAGCGCCCGCGGCAGGAATCGAACCTGCGGCCTACGGTTTAGGAAACCGTCGCTCTATCCGACTGAGCTACGCGAGCGGGGGAGGGGAGCGTAGCAGAACTACTGCGGCGCGATCTTGGCCTCGACGTCGATCTTGCTCTCGACGGGGGCCACGGGCGTGACCTTCTGCGCCGCGTCGCCGCCCACCGGGCGCACGCTGCCGTCGCTGGCGCGGGGCGCTTGCTTGTCGTCGGCGTCGGGCGTCGCGGGCGTCTGCTTCCAGGCCTTGCTGTCGCCGGGCGCGAGCTTCACGTCGCGCGGCGAGGACTTGTCCATCTTCGACGGATCCTGCCCTGCCGCCGGTGCTCCGATCGCACCCGCC
>CAZFKC010000049.1:22998-74074 GCA_964519175.1 uncultured Nannocystaceae bacterium | reverse complement strand
ACGGAGCAGGGTGTCCGGAAGAACGCTTCGCGTTCTTCCGCACCCTGCTAGTCCGGCGGCCGCCGAGCTCAGAAGTTGTTCATGTAAAAGGGCAGGTGCACCGTCGACTCGCCCTTCTGCTTCGGGAAGGCGTAGCCCTCGACGACCTTACCGATGCAGCTCGCGCTCGGCTTGTAGCCGATCTCGTCGAGCTCGACGGTCGCCGCCGAGACCTTGCCGTCCTTGCCGACCGCGAAGCGCACGACCACCGCACCGTTGAGCTCGAGGCCGTCGGGGTTCTGCATCGCTTCGTCGAAGCAATCACGGACCTCGTTGATGCGTTCCTGCAAGAACGTGTCGATCGCCGTCTTCGGAAGCGGGCCGTCGATCTCGAGCACTTGCTCGACCGGCGGCGGCTTGTCGCTGCCTGCTTCGTCGTTTGCCTGGGGCTCGTCGTCCTCGCCCGCATCGTCGGCTGCGACGGCCCCGTCGTCGTTCGCGGGATCGTCGGGTGGAGTGCTGGGCTTGCGCTCGCATGACGCGAGCACGAGAAGTGCGCAGGCAAGGTGCACGGCGTGGCGTGTCATCGAGCCGAGGATAGCCGAGCCCACGCGCGCGGGAGCTCAGAACCGCAGCGACATGCCCATGCCGGCGCCGCGTCGCGTGAGCTGTGGCGAAACGCCCAGCTGCGGACGCGGTCGCTGCGTCTCGATCTCGAAGTCGCGTCGCTTCGCGTCACGCCTCGCCTGGCGCCCCGCGAGCACACCCAGGACGATCGCCGGCGGCGCGAGCAGGCCGCCCATCACGAGCAGCGCGATGCCGGCCTGGTCACGGCGGTGCTGCCGGAACGCGGTGGGCTCGAGGAACTCGCGGGGCTTCTGTCCGAGCAGGAGCGCGCCGGCGGAGAGCAAGCCCGCCGACGACATGATGACGAAGATCGCCGGCACCATGAGCCGCCGACGCTTGCGCTCGATCTCCGCGTCTTTCTGGCTGCGCTGCTGCAGCGCCGCGATCTCCCGCTGGCGACGCTCGCTGTCGACGCCCGGCTCGAGCGCGACCAGCCGCTGCAGATCGCTCGCGCGCGCGATATCGAAGGCCTTGCTCGGTCGGTCGCGCTCGGCGAGTCGTCCGAAGAGATCGGCACGCAGCCGCACGGGTTCGCTCCACGCGGGCTCGAGCTCGATGGCGAGGTCGAGCTTCGCGATCGCGGCTTCGGGCTTCCCGCGGCGCGCGAGGTCGACCGCCGCGTCGTATGCGGCGGTCGCCGCCGGATCGCGCGCGGTCATCGGCGTCGTGCGCTCGGCCGCGCTGGGCGACGAGGAGCCGGCCGCAACGGCCGGCGGATCCGCGAGTGCCAGCGAGAGCGCGACGACGACCGAGGGAGCTCCGAGCAGCATCGACATGTCCGTCACTCGCCGGCGCCGGTGGCCCGCTTCGCGGGCACGGAAGGAATGGAGCGCTCGCCGATCTCGCGAAGCGGCTCGCCCTGGCTGATCTTCACCGGTGCCGTCGCGGGCGTCGACGACGCGGCGATGGCCTGCGTCACGATCGCCCCGATCTGTTCGACGGAAACGCCGCGTGCGGCACTGCCGTTCAGCAACTCGATGGGGATCGGCAGCACGATCTTCGCGGCCGGCTCGCTCGAGATCTCCTTGAGCGTCTGGTACATGCGCAGCTGCATCGCCGCCGGGTTGCGGGCCATGACGTCGGCCGCCTCGGTGAGCTTGGTCGCCGCCTGCAGCTCGCCTTCGGCCGCGATGACCTTCGCGCGGCGCTCGCGTTCGGCCTCTGCCTGACGGGCGAGCGCGCGCTTCATCTCCTGCGGCAGCACGATGTCCTTGAGCTCGACCGCCGAGATCTCGACACCCCACTGCTCGGTGCGCGTGTCGAGGATCGTTCGCACCTCGTCGTTGACGCGATCGCGGTGCGCGAGGATGTCGTCCAGATCCATGCGGCCGATCACGGCGCGCATGGTGGTGGCGGCGAGCTGCAGCGTCGCGGTCATGAACTGCTCGACCTCGAGGATCGCGTGGCTCGGCGAATCGACCGTGATGTAGACGACCGCATCGACCATGATCGAGATGTTGTCCTGCGTGATCACCTCCTGCGGAGGGATCTGCACCACCTTCGTGCGCGTATCGACGATCTTCGCGCGGTCGATGCCGAGCGGGAGCATGAGCACCAGCCCGGGCCCGACCAGCTGCCTGCGCGCGCGGCCGAGCCGGAACACGACGGCGCGCTCGTACTCCCGCATCACGCGGACACCGCTCAGCATCACGAGGCCGAGCGCGAACAAGCCGAGCAAGAGGGGAAGCATGACGCTACCTGGAGGCTAGCAGACAACGCGCGCCGGCCCCATCGGGCCGGCGCGGCGGTCCGGCTCAGTCTTCGATGCCCGAGGTCCGCACCTCCCAGCGCGAGCGATCGTCGCCGGGCTCGGGCGTGCGTTCGAGCGAGTGGTGGCCGGGCAGCTCGGCCCAGGATTGGTCGGCGATGCTCGCCGGACCGTCGCGCAGGATGGTGCCGAGCGTGGGGTCGACGGCGACGTCGTACTCGGGGGTGTCGCCGCTGCCGCCGAGGCTCGCCAGCAGCCGGTACAGCAGCGGGATGAAGAGCAGCGCGACGAACAGCGTGGTCGCCATCCCGCAGACGATGACGATGGCGAACGGGCGCTGCGTCTCCGAGCCCACCGCGGTCGAGACCGCCATCGGCAGCAGGCCGCACATCGCCAGCAACGCCGTCATCCACAGCGCGCGGAATCGCGTGGCGGCGCCGGCGATGACCGCTTCGTCGACGCTGCGACCCGCACCACGAGCCTCGTCGATGGCGCTCGTGACGAGCAGACCGGCGAGCGCGGCCTGGCCCAGCAGCGCGATGAAGCCGACCGCCGCGCTGACCGAGAGCGGGATGCCGCTGAGCAGCAGCCCGAAGACGCCACCGCTCATGGCGAGCGGTGCCGAGATCATCACCGCGGCGGTGCTGCGCACGTTGCCGAGCGCGCTGTAGAGCAGCATGAACACGATGACGAGTGCGACGGGCACGATGAGCTGCAGCCGGTTCATCGCGCGTTCCTGGTTCTCGAACTCGCCGCCCCACACCAGCCGCTGACCCTCGGGCACGTCGATCTCGTCCGCGACGCGCTCGCGCGCCTGGTCGATGACGCTGCCGAGGTCGCGGCCCTCGACGTTGAACTTCATCGCCACGAAGCGGCTGTTGGCCTCACGGAGGATCGAGATGCGACCGTCGTCGATACGGATGTCGGCGAGGTCGCGCAACGGCACGCGCGCGCCGGTGGGCGTGGGCACGACGAGGTCGCCGATCCGGTCGATGTTGGCCTTCTCCGACGCGGGCAGGCGCAGCCGCACCGGCACCATGCGTTCGTTCTCCCACATCACCGTCTCGACGCGACCTGCGAGCGCCGTCTCGATGACCGCGGCGGCATCGTCGGTGCTGACCCCCGCGCGCGCGAGCGCACCGCGGTCGAGCTCGATCTGCAGCTGCGGGGCGCGGGCATCGCGATAGAGGCCGAGGTCGACGACGCCGTCGACCTGCTCGACCACCTCGATGACGCCCGTCAACGTGTCGCGCATGCCCTCGAGATCGGTGCCGAACGCCTTGACGACGACCTTGCCGCGTACGCCGCTGACGGCCTCCTCGACGCGATCCTTGATCGGCTGGCTGAAGTTGAACTTCACGCCGGGGATCTCCGAGAGCGACTCGCGCATCTCCATGACGAGTCGCCGCGTGTCGTAGCCCTCGCGCCACTGCTCACGCGGCTTCAGCCGCGCGAAGACCTGCGCCATGTTGGTGGTCTCGTTGTCGAGGCCGTCCTCGGGGCGCCCCTGCTCGGACGGCGAGCTGTCGACTTCGGGGAACTCGAGCAGCTTCGTGCGCACCTGCGTCAGCAGATCCTGACCTTGCTTCAGGCTGATCGACGGCGGCATCTCCACCACCACGAACACGTCGCCTTCGTCGAGCTCCGGCAGGAACTCGGTGCCGAGCTTGGGGATCGAGACGCTGGCGGCGAAGAGCAGTCCGCCGGCGATGACCGGCACCAGCAGCACGCGCAGCCGCAAGAAGGCGGCGAGCAGCAGGCAGTAGAGCTGCCGCAACGTGACGATCGTCTTGGGCTCGCCGCCACCGACGTCCTCGCGACGCACGAGCAACGCGCACAGCGCGGGCACGACGGTGAGCGAGAACACGAGGCCGCCCACGAGCGCGAAGCTGTACGTGAGCGCGAGCGGGCGGAAGATGCGGCCCTCGACGCTCTCGAGCGTGAACACCGGGATCAGCGCGGCGATGATCACCGCCATCGCATAGAAGGTCGGGCGCGCGACGCTCGTCGCGGCGTGACGCACGAGCTCGATCATCTCGGCGCGGCTCTTCGGCCGTTGGTGCTGCGCTTCGTGGATGACGCTCTCCACGAGCACCACGGCGCCGTCGACGATGATGCCGAAGTCGATCGCACCCATCGAGATGAGGTTGGCCGGGAGGTCCAACAGGTAGAGGCCGGTGAACGCGGTGAGCAGTGCGAGCGGGATCACCACCGCGACGGCGAGCGACGCCCGCAGGCTGCGCAGGAACAGCCACACGATCCCGACGATGAGGACGAAGCCGTGCAGCAGGTTCTCGTTGACCGTCTCGAGCGTGAGCCCGGTGAGCACGCTGCGGTCGTACATCGGCTCGATCCACATGCCTTCGGGGAGCACTTCGCTGTTGAGCTCCGCGATCTTGGCGTGGACGGCACGCAGCACCTCCTCGGGATTCTCGCCGCGTCGCAGCAGCACGGTGCCCTCGACGATCTCGGGCTCGGCGCCGTAGCCGACGGTGCCCTGGCGCGGCGTATGCGACTGCACGACCCGCGCGACGTCGCCGATCGTGACCGGCGTGCCGGACTCGACCTCGAGCACGACGTCCTTGATGTCCTGCGGCGACTTGAGCAGACCGATGCCGCGGATCACGAGCTGCTGCTCGCCCTGCAGCTGGAACCCGCCGCCCACGTTGAGGTTGCTGTGCTCGAGTGCATCGCCGACCTCCGCGAGCGTCAGCCCGTACGCGGCGAGTCGCCCCGAGTCGACCTCGACGTGGAACTCCTTCAGGAACCCGCCCATGCCGACCGCGTCCGCGACGCCCGGCACCTGCTTGAGCAGTCGCGACACCGTCCACTCCTGCTCGGAACGCAGCTGGTGGAGATCGTGGCGATCGCTCTGCAGTCGGTACGTGTAGATCTTCCCGAGCGGCGTCGCGTTCGGCGTCAGCTTGACCTCGACGTTCGCGGGCAGCTCCGCGGTCAGCAGACGCTCGGATGTCTGCGTGCGCGCGACGAACGAGTCCATGCCGTCCTCGAACACGCACCACACGAGCGACAGCCCGAACAGGCTCTCGCTGCGCATCTGGATCATCCCGGGGTTGCCGTTCAGCGCGCGCTCGAGCGGGATCGTGACCTGCCGCTCGATCTCCTCGGGCGCGAGCCCAGGAAGCTGCGCGACGACTTGCACCTGCACGTTGGTGACGTCGGGGTAGGCCTCGACGGGCGTGTGCAGGTACGCGTACGCACCGTAGACCGCGAGAAAGAGCGTGAGGACGATCGCCGCGAGCCGGCGATGGATGCAGATACCGATGATGTGTTGGAGCACGGAGAACCTCGCACGGAGCTCGAGAGCGGCACGCGGACGACCACGTCACGACCGGCGACCGCGAAGCGGATTCGCGTGCCCGGTCGTGGCGACTTCGCTGCTCAGGCTCGAGGTGGACCGCGGGGCCCGGCGCGACCGTTGGTCCGCAGCCAGCGTGCTCGGACGTCGACCGCCGTCGACGTGTCGACGTGACCCTCGTCCGCCCGCACGCCGATGCGCGGGTCGGCCGACGCCATGACGTCGTCGACGTCGTCGTCGACGTTCGGGCTCTCGGTCGCGGGCGAGACTCCAGCGCGCCGTGAGGCATGGGCCGAGACCTCGCCGTACCCGGTGCGCTCGACGCCGTCGTGCTCGGCCGCTCGCGAGCTGCGCGTCGGGCTGACCAGCACGACGAGCGCCGTCATCAGCCAGAACGCCAGCAGCTTGCGCACGCGCAGACCCATCGAGGCGAGCCGACCATACCTTTAGCGTCCCCGCGAGGCAACGCACTCCCCCGGCCCAAAACGAACGCCGCGCTCGGCTCGGCTTCACGTTGCGGTCCCGTCCGCGCCCGGATAGGATGGGACGTTTCGATGGGTGCGTTCGCACGCCTGGTCATCCTCGCGCTGACCGCGGTCCTCGGACTCGCGCCGGGGGCGGGCACGCGCGAGCTGCGAGGCCCGGCGCCGATCGAGCGGGTCGAGCAAGAGGCCTCGCGCCCGGACGGGCACAGCATCGCGATCAACCGCGGCGAGAAGCAGCGGGGCGTACACCAGCCCCGCGTCGCCTCGGCGGGCGTCGATCCGGCGTCGGCCACCGACGACGACGAGCTCGCGCTCGTCGACGGCGTCCGCGGTCCCGATCGCCACGCCGATCGCGGTGAGCGACTCGGCTACGGCGCGTGGGATGCACGGCTGTCGCGTCGTCCGCTGCGGGCCAACGCCTGTCGTGGCCCGCCAGTGCTGGCGTAGCCGCGCATCGAGCTCCCGCGCACGGAGCCTCCGAGGGATCGCTGTCGATCCCGTGGGGTGACGTCCATCGCGAAGCGAGCCGACCGCGGCGGTGCTGGTCTCGAGATCGGTCGCGTCGCGTCCGGTCCCGCGTCGCGAGGTCGCACGGCGCCTTGCACAGGCCTATTCGCCATCGGAGCTCCCCATGCTGGCCTTGCTGGTCAAGCACTGCGTCGAACGAAGGTTCGCCGCCGTCCTCGTCACCCTCCTCATCGCCGCCTACGGCGCGTTCGCGTACTCGCGTACGCCCGTCGAGGCGTACCCCGACGTCACGAACGTGCAGGTCGAGGTCGTCGCGCAGGTCGCCGGGCTGGCGCCCGAGGAGATGGAGCGGCAGGTCACGATCCCGCTCGAGCGCGCGCTGAACGGCAACCCCGGCATGATGCAGATGCGGAGCGAGAGCGGCTTCGGTCTGACGATCATCTGGTGCGTGTTCGAGGACGGGATGGATCCGTTCCGCGCACGCATGCAGACGCAGGAACGCATCGCCACCGCCGAGGTGCCCGAGAACGCGTTCGTGCGGCTGACCCCCGACGCGACGCCGCTCGGCAAGATCTTCTATTACCGCGTCACCAGCGACCGCCACGATCTCTACGAGCTGCGTTCCGCGCAGGAGTGGACGATCGCGCGTGTGCTCAAGCAGGTCCCCGGCGTCGCCGACGCGATGGGGATGGGCGGGTTCCTCAAGGAATTCCACATCGAGGTCGACCCCGCGAAGCTCGCGTCCTACGGGCTCACGCTCCACGAGGTCTCGGACGCGATCGAGCACAGCAACCTGAACGTCGGCGGCGGTTTCCAGCGCCGCGGTGACCAGCAGCTGATGATCCGGGGCGTCGGCTACCTGACGACGACCCAGGACATCAAGGACATCGTGCTGGAGGTCGACGCCGGGACGCCGGTCACCGTCGGCGACGTCGCACTGGTCGTGCAGTCGTACACGCCGCGGCAGGGCTCGGTCGGCTACGACGACGAGCGCGAGATCGTCGAAGGCATCGTGCTGCTGCGTCGCGGCGAGAACCCCGACGAGGTGCTGAAGGGCATCCACGCGAAGGTCGCCGAGCTCAACGAGCGCATCTTGCCCGAAGGCATGCGCATCGAGGTGATGTACGACCGCAGCGATCTCACCGGGCTCACCCTCGAGACCGTCAACGAGAACCTGCTGCACGGCTTCGTGCTCATCGTCGGCGTGGTCTGGCTGTTCCTGCGCAGCATCCGCGGCTCGCTCGTGGTCGCCGTCGTCATCCCGCTCGCGCTACTCACGGCGTTCGGCGGCCTCTACCTCATCGACCTGCCCGCCAACCTGATCTCGATGGGGGCGATCGACTTCGGCATCTTGGTCGACGGCGCGGTCGTCCTGGTCGAGAGCTCGATCCACGAGGCCCGAGAACGAAAGCCCGAGACGAAGCGGGAGATGCTCTCGCTGATCGGCCGCTCGGCGATCCGCGTGGCGCGACCCACGTTCTACGCGATGGCGGTGATCATCGCGGCGCTGATCCCGGTGTTCACGCTCGAGAGCGTCGAAGGCCGCATCTTCCGTCCGCTCGCGCTCACCTACAGCTTCGCGCTGATCGGTGCGCTCGTCTTCTCGCTCACCGTGGTGCCGGCGCTGTGCGCGATCTTCATGCGGCCCAAGGACGCGCAGACCAAGGATCCGAAGTCGCTCGTGCTCATGCGCCGCGGCTATGCCGGTCTGCTCGGCTGGATGCTGCGCGGCAAGAAGGCGCTGGGCCTCGCGCTCGGGGTCGGGCTGTTCGTCGGCGGGATGTACACCGCGCCGCGCATCGGCACCGAGTTCCTGCCGGAGCTCGACGAAGGCGACGTGTTCATCGTCGTGGAGATGCCGCCTTCGATCAGCCTCGAGCGCGGGCAGGACGTGCTCGCCGAGGTGCGTCGCCGTCTCAAGGAATTCCCCGAGGTGATCAGCACGCCGTCCGAGCAGGGGCGGCCCGAAGACGGCCTCGACAACGAGACCACCAACATGTCGGAGACGTTCGCGCGGCTGAAGCCCCGCGACCAGTGGCGCCCGGGCTACGACTCCCACCGCCTCGTCGCCGAGATGCGGGAGTCGCTCTCGCAGATCCCGGGGGTCAAGTTCAACTTCAGCCAGCCGATCAAGGATCGCGTCGAAGAGGCGGTCAGCGGCGTGCGCGGCAAGGTCGTGCTCAAGGCGTTCGGCACCGATCTGCCGCAGATGCGCGACACGTTGCTCGCCGCCAAGGACGCGCTCGCGGAGGTCGAGGGCATCGTCGATCTGGGGCTGTATCGCGACGCGACCGTGCCTCAGCTGCAGATCCGTCTCGATCGCCAGGCCCTCGCACGCGCGGGCATCACGATCGACGACGCCGCCGAGGTCGTCGAGACCGCGATGGCGGGTCGCGTGGTCACCACGATGTGGGAAGGCGAGAAGCTGGTGCCGATCCGCGTGCGCCTGCCGAGCTCCGAGAAGGCCGACACCGGCAAGATCGGAGATCTGATGGTGCCCACCGCCACCGGCGCTCGCGTACCGCTGCGCGAGCTCGCCGACATCCGGCTCGCCGACGGACGCATCTCGATCATGCGCGAGGCCAACAGCCGCTACGTGGCGCTGAAGTTCAACGTCGAGGGCCGCGATCTCGGCAGCGTGGTCGACGAGGCCATCGCCACCGTCGAGGAGAAGATCCCGGTGCCCGAGGGCACGTACCTCGTGTGGGGTGGCGAGTTCGAGAACCAGCAGCGTGCGATGGCGCGGCTGCAGATCATCGTGCCGGTCGCGCTCGGGCTCGTGTTCCTGCTGCTCTACGGCGCACTGGGCTCCGGCCGCAGCGCGACCACCGTGATGGTGTCCGCGCCGTTCGGGCTCACCGGCGGGCTGTTCGGGCTCTACTTCACCGGCATCCCGCTGTCGGTCAGCGCGGCGGTCGGCTTCATCGCGCTGCTCGGCCAGGTCTCGCTCGCGGGTCTGCTGGTCATCAGCGCGATCGACGACGAACGCAAGGCCGGCAAGCCACTCGACGCCGCGATCGCAGCCGGCGCGTCGACGCGGTTCCGTGCGCTGCTCATGACCGCGTTGCTCGCAATGCTCGGCCTGTTGCCGATGGCGGTCTCGGAGGCCGTCGGCTCGGAGACCCAGAAGCCGTTCGCCATCGTGATCGTCTGCGGCATGGCGACGACGTTGATCGTCGCGTTGTTCGTCGTGCCCGTCCTCTATCGACTCATCGCTTCGCCCCGGCTGGTCGAGCCCGAGAAGCTCGAGCTCGACCTCGAAGAGCCGCCCGGCACCGGAGCCCATTCGTGAAGGAGAACCCCATGCCCATCGTGCACAAGCACCTCATCGCCGCGCTCTTCGTGCTCGCCCTCGGATGCAAGGCCGAAGCCCAGCACAACGCCGAGCCTGCGGAATCCGAGTCTGCGCGACCGACCAACGCGTGGGTCGAGAACGACGGCATCCGGCTCGCGGACACGTCACGTCCGTACGTCGAGGTCCAGGACGTCGGTAGCGACGAGCAAGGCGTGGTCATCCGTGCGCCGGCGCGCGTCGTGTTCCGCGACAGCGCGCTGTCCCGCGTGGGCGCACCGATCGCATCGCGCGTGATGAAGCTGCACGTGCAGGTCGGCGACAAGGTGCGGGTCAACGATCCGCTGGCGACGCTGGCGAGTCCCGGCGCGTCCGACTACCACGCGGAGCTCGCACGCGCGAAGGTGGAGCTGAACGCGGCCAAGGGCGTGCTGACTCGCCAAGAGGAGATGATCGCGAAGGGCGTCGGCCGCGAGTACGAGCGCGCGATGGCCGAGGTGCGCGTGCGCGATGCCGAGGAGCGGGTACGCGCCGCCAAGCGCAACGTCGCGTTGCTCGGCAAGAGCTTCGGCGGCACCGTGATCGTGACGTCGCAGATCGAGGGCACGGTGCTGCGCCGCAATGCCAGCGTCGGCGCCCAGGTCGATCCCGACGGCGATCCGTTGTTCGAGATCGGCAACCCGAAGGACCTCTGGGTGGTCGCCGACGTCTTCCAGGACGATCTGGACCTGCTCCGCGAAGGCGCACCGGTGACCGTGCAGATCGCATCGCAGACGGAGCCGCGCGTCGGCACCGTCGAGTCGATCGGCGTACTGCTCGACACCGCGGTGCGTCGTGCGCCCGTGTACATCTCGCTCAAGCCGCGCGACGTGGACCAGCTGAAGGCCGGCATGTTCGCCCGCGCGATGATCCAGTCGGACGCCGCGGACTCGCTGACCCTGCCGGTCGGCGCGGTGCTCATCAAGAACGGCGATCGCACGGTGGTCTACGTGGAGCGCAAGGACGGCACGTTCGTCGCGCAAGAGGTCCAGCTCGGCCATGTGTTCGGGGACCGCGTCGAGGTGGTCTCGGGGCTCGAGCTGGGCACCAAGGTCGCGATCAAAGGCGCGCTCCTGCTCGACGGTGCTGCGAATCAGCTGCTGTGATCGATGGCAGCGCTCTTCGCGTGCTGGCTCGCGCTGGCCGGTGACCCCGAGCCGGACGACGATCCCGATCCGTCCGATCACACCGTCGTGTCGGATCGTCCCGACTTCGCCAACAGCAGCATCACCGTGCCGCGCGGCGGCTTGCAGGTGGAGCTCGGGCTCAACGCCGATGTCACCCCTGGTGGTGCGCGGCGCTTTCCCGTCGGCATCCCCACGGCCATCCGAATCGGGGTCACGCGCCGCTTCGAGCTGCGGTTGTTCGACGCGGAGACGGCGGAGTGGGCCGATCACGAGGGACGTGTCGAGGCACGCGAGGCCTTCGGCGCGAAGCTGCGGTTCGTCGACGAAGACTGGCGACGTTGGCGACCCGCCGTCGCACTGCAGCCGCTCATGCTCATCGGCATCCAGCGTGGCGTGATGCCGGTCGCGGAGCTGACGCTCATCGTGACGCAGCCGTTCGGCGAGCTCGTCATGCTCGACTTCAACTTCGGCGCAGAGTACGAGCTGGGCGCCTATCGCGAGGCGCTGGGCGGCTTCCTGGCCGGCTCGCTCGGCGTGCAGGTGCACCCGAGCACGCTGCTCTACACCGAGCTCTACGTGGCCGGAACGAGCCACGTGCCGAGCTCCCTGCGATGGGGCGGCGACGGCGGGCTCGTGGTGTCGCTGACCCCTCGCTTCGCGATCGACTTCGCCGCGCGACTGGAACGGTTCGGGCCGCGCACGGCGGTGGCGCTGATCAGCGGCGTGACCGGACTGCTCCTGCGCCCCTGTCATCCGTCCGAACGCAGCACCACGAGACGGCCGCTGTGCCGGGCGCGCACGCTCGGTTCACGTCGGCGTGCATCACATTGACCCGATCGCGCGGCGCCCCGGCTTGGATTTTTCTCGTTTCAGGTCAGTCTGAGATCCGAAGCCCGTGGAACGCCGCCCCCGCCTGCTCGTACTCCTGCTGACCGTCCTCCTGGCGGTCGCCGGGTTCGGGCGCGCGCCGGCCGGAAGCACGGGCGAGGGTGGTCGGGTCGAGGCGGTGGCGGCGCTCGCGGGTCCGCTCGCGCTGCGCGGCCACTCCGACCTCGACACGAGTCGAGCCAAGGGCGACGCGCGCGACACCCAGGCGGATGCACCGCCTGCGCTCGGCGTCGAAGTCGGCGCGCCGAGCTCGTGGACGCTCGCATTGCTGCAGTCCCCCGCGACCGATGCCGTCGCGAAGCTGCGCGGCATGGCGCAGCCCCGTGGTCCGCCCGACCGGATGAGCTGAATCGCTGGTCCCGATCGAGCGCACGTGCGTGCGCCTCGATCCCGGTGGCACACGCGTGTCGCCGACCCGATCGCCCATCTCGTCCAGTGCGCATCCACGAGGCAATTCCCATGAGCAAGTCCGCCAAGCATCCCTTCCACTTCCGCGCGATCAGCTGGCTGCGCGAGAAGATGTCCGTCAACACCCGCGTGCTCCCGACCGATGCGGTCGCCGATGGCGAGCACCCCGAACGAGCGCGGCTCTCCGGCTACGTGCTGCCCGAGGAGTACAACGCGTTGCTCGGCTACCTCGCGCTCATGCTGCTGCTGTGCGCCGGCACGGTCGCGATGGCGTCGGCACGGGCAGGCATCGATCCCGGGCTCGTCGAGGTCCTGCGCGTCGGTGCGGTCGCGACCACCGTGGCCGCGGTCGTGCTGCTCGTGGTCGACAACTGGCGCGAGCACCACCTCGCGCGCAGCGTCGACGTCGTCGTGCAGGGCAGCGCGGGGGAGCTCGAACAGGTCGATGTGGCGCACCTCGAGGTGTGGCACCGCGATGCGAAGGGCCAGCTCTGGGTGGTGAGCGAGCGCGGCTTCACGGCCGACGCGCTGGCGCTCGCGCGCGAGCGCTCGATCCGCTGCTTCACCGCCCGCAAGCACTGGATCGAGGAGATCACGACCGCCGATGCGCCCTCGACCGTCGCGGCGCGCGACGCCGCATGAGCGCGGTGGCTAGTCGAGGACGTGGTCGCGGTCGCGCAGCTCCGGATGGGCTGCGCGCTGCGCTTCCACGAACGACGACAGCGATCCTTCCGCAGCGGCGAGCACCGCCGGCAGGATCGCGGTCGCGATGTGGGCCGAGCTGAGGAACACGTCGTCGGCCCCGGCTTCCAGCTGCGCCGCGACGTCGACCACGCGGGTGGCGTGCGTGATGATGGTCGCGCGCGGATTGAGCGTGCGCACCAGCTTGGCGATCTGCGCGTTGTTGGTCTTCTTGAGCAGCTCGTCGGGCACGGTGGACATCACCAGCTCGGCCTCGCCGACGCCCGCGTGCTGCAGCGTCACCGGGTTCGTGACGTCGCCGTAGACCACCCGCACGCCGACCTTGCGGATGTCGTCGTGGATCGCGACGTTGAAGTCGACGACCTGGATCGTCGAGAGCACCGACGACTCGCGACGCTCGAGCTCATGCACCAGCGCCGCAGCGACGCGGTGGAAGCCGAGCAGCACGATGCGCGGCGCTTCTTCGCCGTCGGCCGTGTCCGTCGCGGACGCAGGCGCCTTGAACCCGAGCAGATCGAGCGCCGGCCGCACGAAGTCGTAGAGCCGGTCGGAGATCGCGAACAGCAGCGGGGTGAGCAACGCAGTGAGCACGAACGCGAAGATCGTCGCGCTCACGATCGAGGCGTCGAGGTGCCCGAAGCGCGCGCCCAGATAGGCGATCACGAGGCAGAACTCCGACACCTGTGCGAGCTTGGTCGCGGTCTCGAGCGCGTGCCGGCGATCGAGCCCCGTGGTGTAGAGCAGCGGCAGGAACACCGCATAGCGCAGCGCGATGGCGACCGCCGACAAGACGAGCGCCAGCCACACCACGTCGGAGCCTTCGGGCACCGGCACGCCCATGCCGAGGCCGACGAAGAACAGGGTCACGAAGAAGTCGCGGACGATCGAGACCTTGCCGACGACCTCGTGGGTGTACGGCGACGCGGCCAAGCTCGCGCCGGCGATCAGCGCACACATCTCCATCGACACCGCGATGTCGACGTGCAGACCGAGGCCGCCGAGGATGTCGCCGAGGTGGACCCCGATCATGCCCAGCCCGAAGCACCAGCCGAGCGCGGCGGTGACCACGAGCTCGGGGATCTTCGCGACGACGCGGAACGCCGCCGGCAGCAGCCAGCGCGCACCGGCGGCCGCGATCGCCACGACGAGCCCGATGCCGACGAACGTGGAGACGATCGGGCCCACGCGCGGTTGCTCGAAGCTCGGCTGGAGCGCGAGGAACACGATGGCCCACACGTCCTGGAAGATCAGCAGGCCGACGCAGTAGCGCCCCGATACGCTGTCGAGCTTGCGTTTGTCCTGCAGCAGCTTGACGACGAGCAGCGTCGACGAGAACGCGCAGGCGGCCCCGAGGTAGAGCGCGACGTAGCGGCCGCTCAGCATCGTCCAGTCGAGCGCAGCGAGCGACGCGAACACGCCGGTCGCGAGCAGGATCGTGATCGGCACCTGCAGCGCGCCCGTCACCATCAGCGTGCGACCGCTGGCCAGGAGGCCCGCCGGATTCACCTCGAGGCCGATCACGAACAAGAGCAGCGTGAGCCCCAGCGTCGCGATCGTGTCGATGTTGGCCTGGTCCTCGACGAGCGACAGCCCGATCGGGCCGACCAGCACGCCCGCGCCGAGCAGCGCCGCGATCGTCGGGATCTTGAGTCGCTCGAACACGACGCCGAACACGGCCGACGCGACGAAGCAGACGCCGAGATCCTGGACGAGTGGAGAAACGGTGCCGGCGCCGAGTAGGCAGCCCGGAACGGATGCAGACATGGGAGAGCCTCCGAGGACGAGAGCGGGGAGTCGGCGCGCAGGTCGTGACGCGCGTGGGCCCGCCGCTTCCTCGGCGGGCTCAGATCGGCAGCGGCGTCGCGGTGGGCGGACCCCGGGCCGGCGCCCAGCGCTGCGTTGCGGTGGCGGCGGTCGTGCCGATCGGAGCGCTGGTCGCCAGCAGGACCGCGGCGGCCTCGGCTGCGCGGAGCCGGTGCGTCGGCAACGTGGCCAGCTCGCCATCGGGGGTCGCGGGTCGAGCACGTGCGCCGACGGTGCCGTGCTCGCGACGATCGCCCTGCGTGCTGGCGCGCGGCGGAGTGCGGCGGGCCAGCTCGCGCGTCGGTTGCTCGCGATGGCCGACGGCCGGACGAGCGACACCGATCACGCAGAGCAGCAGCGTGACGAACAGGCGCAGCAGGCTCCAGCGAGTGCGCTGCGCTGCGCCGACGGTACGGTCACGTGCCACTGCAGGTGACGCTACCCGCTCGCGGCCGGGCCGTCGAGGCGCTATCCTCGCCTGGTGGAGCGCGACGATTTCGAGTTGCTCGACGCGTGGCGCGGCGGTGACGACGGCGCCGCGAACGAGCTCTTCGATCGCTACTTCCGTCAGCTGTACCTGTTCTTCCGCACCAAGGTCGACGACGGGATCGCCGAGGACTTGGTGCAGCAGACCCTGATGTCGTGCCTGCAGAACGTCGAGGGCTTTCGCGGCGACGCCAGCTTTCGCACCTACGTGTTCTGCGCCGCGCGCAGTCGGCTCTACAACCACTACGGCGCGCAGGATCGACGACGTGCGCTTTTCGAGCCGGCGGTGTCGTCGTGCGCCGAGCTCGGCGTCGAGCCCTCGTTCGCACGAGGGACCCGCGAGGATCACTTGCTGCTGTTGCAGGCGCTGCGCCGGATCCCGATCGAGCTGCAGCTCGCGCTCGAGCTGTACTACTTCGAGAAGCTGCCTGCGCCCGAGCTCGCCGTCGTGCTCGAGCTGCCCGAGGGCACGGTGCGCTCGCGTCTGCGTCGCGGCATCGAGCAGCTCCGCGAGCGGCTCGCGGAGCTGGGCAGCGGCGCCGCGCCGCTCGAGTCGACGCTGTCCAACCTCGACGACTGGGCGGCGGAGATCCAGCGAAGTGTGCTCGAGGGTGGACGGCCTGCGCGTCGCGGCTGACCATCAATCGCCGTCGAGTTGCTGCTGCGCACGCCACTTCGCCGCGCGCGCGCACCCGGCCGTCTCGCGCTGCTCGGGGCTGAGCGCTGCGCAACGACGCTCGACTTCGGCGACGAGAGCGAACGCGCGCTCGGGATCGTCGGCGAGTACGAGCGTCGCGAGCGCGATGCGGACGTTCGCCGACGCATCTTCGAGCGTGCCCTCACGGGTCACTTCGACGGCTTGCTCGAGCCACACGATGCTGTCGCGCTCGCGGCCGAGTCGCGCGAGCGAGGCCGCGATGTTCACGAGCATCGGGAGCTGACCCGGGTCGTCGCCCCTGACATGCGCACGACGCAGCTCCAGCGCTCGCGTGAACCCGGCGAGCGCTGCTCCGAAATCTCCGCGCTCGAACTCGAGATTGGCGAGGTTGCCGATCGCCATCGCCGTGTTGACGTGACCGCCCGGGAACAGCCGCTCCGAGCTGGTGATCGCTTCGCGAAACTCGTGCGCGGCCTCGTCGAGACGGTTCGCGTAGTAGTAGGCAAACCCCAGCGAGTGGTGGAGCGACGGGATCGCGGCCGCAAGCTTGGCCTTCTTCGCGTCGTCGAGCGAATCACGCAGCAATCCAATCGCCGCTTCTGCGCGGCCATGCGTGGTGAAGGTCTGCGCAAGTCTGGCCCGCGCGTCGATGACGACGTCGTGGCCCCGCTGGAAGCGATGCTCGAGCGCAGTCACCCCCTCGGAGAGCTGCGTGAAAGCCTCTTCGACGCGACCGATCATCGAGAGCGTCTCGCCGAGCCGCACGCGAGCACGTGCCACGCTGGGATGACCGGGCTCGTGCAAGCTCAGCTCCTGCTCGAGTGCTCGGCGTGCGTGTTCGGCAGCTTCGTCGGGACGCGCGAGATCGACGAGGGTCTGGGCGAGATCGAGGTACACTTCACCGAGCCGATCGCAGCCGCCAGTGCCGGCGCTGCACGAAGCGCTCACCAGCGAGAGCTGTTGCTCCGAGAGCTCGAGTGCCTTTTCCCACTCGCCCTCGGAGTGGGCGATGCTGGCCGCGACGCCGACCGCGAGCGGTTCGAGGTCCGTCAGCCCGTGCACCTCGATCTCGTAGCCGGCGAGCTCGTGCCACAGCCGCGCCGACGCGATCTCGCCGGCGCCGGTCGACAGTGTGCTCCCGAGCTCGAGTGCAGCAGTGGCGGCCTCGCTCGGTTGTCCGGTGCGTCGCGCCGCGAAGAATGCGGCGCGCAGCTGATCGAACGCCTCGACCACTGCTCCGGCGCGCGCGCGCGCGCGCGCACGCAGCAGCTCGGCGCGTGCCACCACGGGTGCGAAACCCGTGGCATCGGCGTCGACGAGCGCCTGCTCCGCGAGCGTGTTCGCGGTGCTCGGATCTGCGTCGAGCAGGGCCTCCACGCGGGCGAGTCGCGCGTCGAGATCGGCGACGTCGCTGGCGAGCCGTGGGTCGTCGGGGGGACCGCCCACGGACTCGAGGAAGGCGTCCTCGTCGCAGCGCTCGGGTCGCGTGAGACCTTCGACGATGCCCACCGCCGCATCGACGATCGCTGCGTCCGCATCGCGCAGCAGCGCCGCGATGCTCGTCGCCTCGCGGAGACGACGTTCGAGGCAGTGCGCGCGTCGATCCCTGCGTGCGTCCGACTGGATGCCACTGCGCGCGGCCTCGCAGGCTTCGCGACGCGCGTGCGCCCACGCCTCGGCGTACGAGCGCAGGGCGGCGGCACTGCGCTGCGCCTCGCTGGTCGCGTACGGCAGCCCGGTGGCGACGAAGGCGGGCTCGATCGCCGCCAGCGTCGCAGGTGCGGCGATGCGTCCGACGTCATCGCCCACGTCGGGGCATGCGGCGGGTCGACCCGCGAGCGCCAGTCCCGTGATGCTCACCAGTGCGAGCGCGCCCACGGTCGCCATCGTGCGAACGCGCTCTCGCGGTGTGAGCGCGTCGATCAGCTCGTCCATGTCGACGAACCGTTGCTCGCGGTCGTGCGACAGCCCGCGGCGGATCACGGCACCCACCCATGCGGGCGCGGGTGTGCGGGGCGGGAGCGCGAGCTCGCGGGCGCCGTGGCTCGGCGGCAACCATCCCCACAGCGACTCGTAGAGCGACACGCACAGCGCGTACTGGTCGGCGCGGTGATCGACCGGACCGCCACGGAGCTGCTCGGGCGACATGTAGCCCGGCGTGCCGGACAACTGCGTGGTGGCCCCCGGCGAAGCTGCGTCCGGGCGCGTGTCCGTGATGCTGTCGACGACGTCCCGCGCGAGCCCGAAGTCCATCACACGCACGCGGCCGTCGGGATCGACCATCGCGTTCTCGCCCTTGAAGTCACGGTGCACCAACCCGCTGCGATGCACCGCCGCGAGCCCGCGTGCGGCTTGGAGGTGGGCATCGACCACCTCTCGCCAGCCCCGCTCGCGCTCGGCGACCCAACGCCGCAGCGTCGTGCCATCGACGAGCTCCATCGCGAGGTACACGAGCGAGGGATCGTCGGCGACGCAGCCGGCCTCGTAGATCGTGAGCACGTTCGGGTGCGAGACCTTGGCCATCGCCCGCGCCTCGGCCACGAAGCGCGCGCGCAGCGACTCCGCGCGATCGGGGTCGCCGTGGCGTGGACGCACCAGCTTGATCGCGACCCTGCGGTCGAGCTCGGGATCCAGCGCGGAGAACACGATGCCCATCCCGCCGCGCCCGAGTGGCGCCAGCAGCAGGAAACGTCCGACGCGTTGGCGAGCCCCGGCCCGCCCGAACATCGCCTCGCGCGTGCGTTCGCGCGCCACCTCGACCTCGAGGACGCCGGCCCTGGGATCGGCGTCGGGCGTGTCGTCGTCGGTGCTCATGCGGTGGTCCTCGTGCAAACGGGCTGACACGCGACCACGCCGATCGATCACCCGGGCTTGCCGAGCATCTCGTCGAGGCTCTGCTGGGTGATCGGATGGTAGCCGGCGCGCGCCGTGGCGTAGATCCGCTCGGCATCGGGCTTGCGGTGGGCCTCGAGCAGCGCGCGGTAGAGCGGCAGCAGGAATTTCCTGCGGCCGATCGTGCGCAGGAACGTCTCGAGCTTGCCGTCGACCTCGCCGTAGCCGCGCAGCACGCAGACCTCGAGCCACTGCGCGAGGATCTCGGCGTTGCCGCTGCCCGAGAGCGCATAGCGACGGTCGAGCTCGACGAGGCGCTCGCGCGGCAGCTCGCGGGGCAGCGCGCGCAGGAAGTGCAGCCACTCGTGCGCCGTCCACCGCTCGCTGGGCAGGCCGTCGACGCCCGGCTCGGCGGCGACGAAGCGTGCGACGACGGCGTCGACCTTCGCGAACGCCGTCGCGCTCGGCACGGGTGCGTGGGCGGGAAGGCCCGCGCCGTCGAGCCACGCGCCGAGCTCGACCTGCGGCTGCCCGGGCAACGGATCGTGGGGACCCTCGAGCTCGGTCTGCACGAAGGTGACGAACTCTTCGGTCGTGACGCTGCCGAACGCATGGCGATCGAACCACGACTGCAGGAATGGGTCGAACACCTCGCGGCCGTAGCTCTCTTCGAGCGCACGCAGCAAGAGCGCGCCCTTCTCGTAGGCGACGTCCGAGAGCGCGTCGTCGGGATCGCGTTGCGCGAGCTGCAGGCGCAGGCGCTCGTCGGCAGGGGCGAGCTCGTCGAAGGCCTCGTCGAGATCCTGACGGCCGAGCACCGCCTCCATGTCCGCACGCTCGCGGCCGTAGAGCGTCTCGACGATGCGCCGCTCGATGTACACGGTGAAGCCCTCGTTCAGCCAGATGTCTTCCCAGCTCGCGTTGGTCACCAGGTTGCCGGACCACGAGTGCGCGAGCTCGTGCACGATGAGCGACATCAACGAGCGATCGCCGGCCAGGATCGTCGGCGTCGCGAAGGTGAGCTTGGGATTCTCCATGCCGCCGAACGGGAACGCGGGTGGCAGCACCAGCACGTCGTAGCGCCCCCAGCGGTACTCGCCGTATCCGGCCTCGATCGCGGTCAGCATGCGCTCGAGATCGCCGAGCTCGCTGCGTGCGCGCGCGAGCACCGACGGCTCGGCCCAGACGCCGGTGCGAGGGCCGAGCTCGGCGAACTCCAGCTTCCCCACGGCGAGCGCGACGAGGTACGACGGAACGGGCAGGTCCATCGCGAACGTGAACTCGCCGCTCGCTGGGTCGGCATTGATGGGATCGGCGGACATCAACGCGCGCAGCCCCGCGGGCACGCGGACACGCGCGCGGTACGGAGCGCGCACCGCCGGCGTGTCCTGGCAGGGAAACCACGAGCGGGCGTGCACCGCCTGCGACTGCGTGTAGAGAAACGGTGCGACGCCGTCGGCGGTCTGCGGCGGCGCGAGCCACTGCAGGCCGGAGGCCTCGGGTGACGTTCGGTAGGCGACGCGCACGCGCGTGGTGTCCGGCGCCAGCTCGATGCGCAGCGCGGCGCCGAGTCGCGCGTCGCTGGGACCCAGCACCCAGCGCGCGGCTTGCCAGCGCTCGCCGTCACCGGAACGCTCGACGCGTTGGACCTCGAGCCCGCGCGTGTCGAGCAGGAGTGGTGCGTGGGGATCGCCGCGGCGCAGCTCGTAGGTCGCGATGCCCGTGATCGTGTGCGCCTCGAACGAGACGTCGAGCTCGAGCTCGATGCGGGTCGTCGTGGCCTGCTCGGGCCGCGCATACGAGTGCACGTCCGTGCCCGGCGTCGTGAGTTCTGGAAGAGCCGTGGGCATCGGCACCGCGCGCGGCGGCGGATGCCGATGGCAGGCGATCGCGAGCACGAGCAGCACCAGTGGCAGCAGCAGGCGCGGCATCGATCGCCGACTAGCGGACCTGGGCCTGCCCGTCAATTGCAGTGTAGTTATGTCGGCTTTGGAACAAGCTGTGGACGACGCGGCGCGACGCCCGAGAATCACGCGAGAATCGCAGATTCGAGCCGTCTGCGGCCGATCGGACGGTCCGCGGGCGACCCGCGCGCCACGAATTTACTTGAGATAGTTTATGTAATCTGACTTAATACCGATGGAGCGTCCGAAAGGCAGCCACCCCGATGTCCCGCCTCACTCGCACCGCGTCCGTCCTCGGTCTCCTCGCCTCGTTCTCGACCGGCTGCGACATCCTCGACGACCTCGAGAACCCGCGCACGCTCGTGAACCTCTCGGTCACGCACCATGCGACGCCCGAGGCCGGCAGCTTCCCCGACCGGGGCGCCGACGGGCAGATGCGCACGTTCGAGACCGACGACGGTTGGACGGTGACGTTGATGAAGGCGTACATCACGACCTCGGGCGGCTCGTTGCACGGTTGCGACGATCGCGAGCTCGCGTTCGATCCCTACTGGGGCCCCGTCGCCGAGGACATCAAGGCGCAGGACCTGGACGTGCAGACCTTGGCGGGGATCCAGGTCGAGGCGGCGCAGTTCTGCGGGATCTCGGTGGAGTATGGCCCCGACCCGACGCAGACCGCCGGGGTCGAGTTCGGCGGCGCGACGTTCTATCTGCAGGGCGGCGCGAGCAAGGGCGACGTGATGGTGCCGTTCACGATCACCTCGAACGAAGCGCTGCACGTGGAGCTCGATGTCTCGGCGATGGAGGCTGGCGGCCCGCTCGTCGTGCAGGGCGACGAGTCGTTCCCCGTCGAGCTGACCGTGTCGAAGACCTACGATCGCTTCTTCGACGGCATCGACTTCGCCACCGCGTCCGAGGAGGACCTGCAGGCGCAGGTGGCGTCGGTGCTCGCGCTCGAGACCGAGGTCAGCCTCGGCCGCGTAACGCCCTGATCGCGCGCCCCGGCCCCGGTGACGGCAGGCCGCTGGTATCCTGCCGTGCGTGACGAGCTGCGCGCAGTGTCGCGCGCCGATCCCCCCCGGCGCACGCAACTGTCCTCGCTGCGGGATCACGCTCACCGGCGTCGAGCTCGAGACGCTCCCGGGCACCGGCGTGCACATGGGTCCGGTCGCGTCCGACGCGATGATCGGGCGCTGGGTGCTCGATCAGTACATCGTGCGCGCGAAGCTGGGTGAGGGCGGCATGGGCGGGGTGTACCTTGCCGACCAGCCGGCGATCGGTCGCCAGGCCGTCATCAAGGTCATCCACCCCTGGCTGTCGCGCGACAAGACGATCTCCGAGCGCTTCGCCACCGAGGCGAAGGCGGCCGCGCGGCTGCAGAACCCGCACATCGTCGCGATCTTCAACTACGGGCGCATGCCCGACGGGACGCTCTTCCTCGCGATGGAGCACCTCGCCGGGCGCACGCTCGCCGATCTGCTGCGCGCCGAGGGCCGCCTCGATTCCGCGCGCGCGGTCGGCATCGCGACGCAGTGCTGCGAGGCGCTCGCGCACGCGCACCTGCGCGGCGTGGTCCACCGCGATCTCAAGCCCAGCAACATCATGCTGGTGCGCCGCGATCGCGGACCCGAGTTCGTCAAGGTGCTCGACTTCGGCATCGCGAAGGTCGACGGCGCGGGCGAGGGCACCGCGGCGGGCGCGATGCTGGGCACGCCGCAGTACATGTCGCCGGAGCAGCTCACCGGCAAGCCGGTCGACGGGCGCACCGATCTCTACTCGCTGGGCCTCGTGCTCTACGAGATGCTCACCGGTCGGCCGCCGTTCGTCGCCGAGAACGCGATCGCGTACGTGCACCAGCACACCACCGAGGTGCCGTTGCCGCTCGCGCAGGTGCGTCCGGGGCTGCGCGTGCCGCCGGCGCTCGAGGCCTGTCTCATGCGCGCGCTCGCGAAGTCGCCGCACCATCGTCCGCAATCGGCGGAGCTCTTCGCCGACGAGCTGTGGTCGGCGCTCATGGCCACCGTGGACTCGTCACACGTGCCGACGCCGCGCATGCGCGCACCGGCCCCGCCGCGTGCGCTCGTCGTCGGGGCCGTACTGGCCGGCCTCGTGCTCGTCGCGGGCGTCTCCGTCGGGTCGTGGCTGCTCCTGCGCGAGCGGCAGCCCGCAACCAGCGCGCCCGCGGCCGTCGTCGAGCCGAGCGCGCCCGCGCGTCCGGACGAAGCCCTGCCGCCGCCGGATGCTCCACCGCGCAGTCCCGAGCAACGCGCGCTGATGGCGAAGTCGATCCCGGAGCTCGAAGCCGAGCTGCAGCGCGCGACGATCCTGAGCGGCATGCCGCGCGAGACGATCCAGCTCGCGCTCGAGGAGTATCGCAACGCGGTCGCGAATCCGCCCCCGGGCTTCGACGCTGCCGAGTATCGCCGGGCGTTGCTCGCCGATCTCATCTTGCAGTGGCGCAAGCAACGGGCCCCGGTTGCGCCCCCCGATCGCCCGCTCTCGGAGCTCGAAGCGGTGTTCTTGACCATGGCGAGCAGCTACACGGTCGAGCAGCGCAGCGAGATGCTGCATCAGCTCCGCACCGCGACCGCCGGTGATCCGAACGCCGACACCTTGGTGTATACCCGTCTGCTCGAGTGGATTGCCGCATACGGCGACGCCGAAGACCCCATCGAGATCCTCGAAGATGACGAGCACACCGAATTCTGACGATCCCGCCGACCTGCTGAGCGCGTTCGAGCCCCTGGGCACGCACCAGGCCGGCCTGAGCGCGAATCCCCAGGTGCTGGTCGAGGACGATCGCACCGGCATGCATCCGGTGACGCTCGAGCGTGCAGTGCTCGATCACCTCTACTACACGACGATGAAGGACCCGCCGTCGGCGACGTTGCTCAACGTCTACGAGGCGGTCGCCCATGCCACGCGCGATCGGCTGGTGCAGCGCTGGATCCGGACGCAGCGCACCTACTACGAGCAGCGCGTGAAGCGGGTCTACTACCTGTCGGCCGAGTTCCTGATGGGGCGTGCGCTCGGCAGCAACCTCATCACGCTCGGCATCTACGACGTCGCGCGCGAGCTGCTGGGCGCGTATGGGCTCGAGCTCGGCGACGTGCTCGAAGAGGAGAACGATCCGGGGCTCGGCAACGGCGGCCTCGGACGGCTGGCGGCGTGCTTCCTCGACTCGATGGCCACGCTCGGCATCGCCGGATACGGCTACGGCATCCGCTACGAGTTCGGCATCTTCGAGCAGCAGATCAAGAGCGGTTGGCAGGTCGAGCGCGGCGACGCGTGGCTGCGCTACGGCAACCCGTGGGAGGTCGCGCGGCCCGAGTACACGGTGGCGGTCAACATGTACGGCCACACCGAGGAGAAGCTCGACGAGCAGGGGCACCTGCGCGTGCACTGGGTCGACACCCACAAACTGCTGGGCGTGCCGTACGACACGCCGATCGCGGGCTATGGCACGCAGACCGTGAACACGCTGCGGCTGTGGCGTGCGCGTGCGAGCAAGGAGTTCAACTTCGAGGTCTTCAACGACGGCGATTACCGCCGTGCGGTCGAGAGCAAGGCCGACAGCGAGACGATCTCGAAGGTCCTCTATCCGAACGACGAGTCGCCCGAAGGCCGCGAGCTGCGGCTCAAGCAGCAGTACTTCTTCGTGTGCTGCTCCATCCACGACATCCTGCGGCGCTTCCGCAAGACCGAGACCGACTTCGACCGCTTCCCGGACTGCGCGGCGATCCAGCTCAACGACACGCACCCGGCGATCACCGTCGCCGAGCTGATGCGCGTGCTCGTCGATCAGGAGCACATCGAGTGGGAGCGCGCGTGGGAGATCACCCAGGCCACCACCGCGTACACCAACCACACGCTCTTGCCCGAGGCGCTCGAGTGCTGGCCCATCGGCATGTTCGGCAAGCTGCTGCCGCGCCACCTGGCGATCGTGCAGGAGATCAACCGCCGGTTCCTGCGGCGCGTGCAGATCGCCGCGCCCACCGACGAGGCCAAGCGGCAGCGCATGGCGATCGTCGACGGCGAGAAGATCCGCATGGCCCACCTCGCGGTGGTCGGCTCGCACAGCATCAACGGCGTGGCGCAGCTCCACACCGATCTGCTGCGCACGCACGTGCTGCGCGAGTTCGCCGAGATGTTCCCCGAGCGCTTCAACAACAAGACCAACGGGGTCACGCCGCGGCGCTGGTTACTGCTGGCCAACCGGCGGCTCGCTGCCGCGATCACGCACCGCATCGGTGACGGCTGGATCACCGACCTGCCGCAGCTCGAGGGCCTCGGCCGCTTCGTCGACGACACCGAGCTCCACGCCGAGCTCGCCGAGATCAAGCGCTCGAACAAGGTCGATCTCGCCGAGTTCATCCGCGAGCGCAACCGCGTCGAGATCGACGTCGACTCGGTGTTCGACACCCAGGTGAAGCGGCTGCACCAGTACAAGCGGCAGCTCTTGAACTGCCTGCACATCATCTCGCTCTACCAGGCGATGAAGGCCGATCCCGACCGCGATTGGGTGCCGCGCACGTTCATCTTCGGGGGCAAGGCGGCGCCCGGCTACGCGAAGGCCAAGCTCACCATCAAGCTCATCAACGACGTCGCGGCCACGATCAACGAGGACCCCGCGATCCGTCGGCGGCTACGCGTGGTGTTCGTCGCGAACTACGGCGTCTCGGTGGCCGAGCGGGTCATCCCCGCCACCGACGTCTCCGAGCAGATCTCGCTGGCCGGCAAGGAGGCGTCGGGCACCGGCAACATGAAGTTCATGATGAACGGCGCGCTCACGATCGGCACGCTCGACGGCGCGAACGTCGAGATCCGCGAGGCGGTGGGGCCCGACAACTTCTTCCTGTTCGGCATGGACGCCGCGCAGGCGCTCGCGCTCTACGAGAGCCACTACCACTCGTCGCAGTTCATCGAGCGCAGCCCCCGGCTGCGCAGCGCGCTCGAGCTCATCGGGTCGGGCTTCTTCAGCCCCGACGACCCGTCGCGCTTCGCCGACGTCGTGCACGACATGTGGAACGAGGACCAGTTCATGGTCTGCGCCGACTTCGACGCGTACGTCGAGTGCCAGGAGCGCGTGGCGGCGGCCTACCGCGACCAGCCGCGCTGGATGCGGATGGTGGTGCAGAACCTCGCGCACGCGGGGCGGTTCTCCAGCGACCGCACGATCCTGCAGTACGCCGAGGAGATCTGGCACGCGAAGCCGGTCGTCGTGCGCGAGCGGTGAGCTGCGGGCTCACGCGCCCTTTGGGCGCGCGAGCTGGATCGCCCGCTCCGGGCACGCAGCGACGCACAGCCCGCAGGCGTGACAATCCTGGGCGCGCACGGCGAAGGCCTGCTTCCAGCCGTGGAAGAACGACTTCACTCGACCACCGAAGGCGAGCGCGCCGCGTTGGTCCTTGGGGAGCACGGCGATCTCGAACACGTCGTACGGACACACGCGCGCGCAGTCGGCCTTGCCCTCGCACCGGTTGCGATCGATGACCGGCGCGAGCAGCCCGGGTTCCTTGCAGTCGTCGCTCATCGTCGGCTCCGTTCGACTTCACCACCACGATGGGTCTCGGTCAAGGCGAGCGCCGGGCTATGCTCCCGGTCGTGGCCCGATTGCAGCCCCGTCGTTGGCTCGAAGCGCTGCGCGTGATCCCGCGGATCGACAAGCAGCAGTGGGACGAGCTCGATCCGATCGCGCGCTGGCTCGTGGCCACGCGCGCCGCCGTGCTGATCATGACGCTCATCTCGGCGACGATCGCGGGGCTGCTCGCGGCGCGCGTGGGGAAGTTCGAGTGGCTGTCGTGGACGCTGGTCGCGATCGGGCTGGTGTTCGCGCACGCGACCAACAACCTCGTCAACGATCTCACCGATCACCTCAAGGGCGTCGACGAGGGCGACTACTTCCGGGCGCAGTACGGGCCGCAGCCGCTCGAGCACGGGCTGCTGAGCCGCGCGGAGATGGTCCGGCTCATCGTGATGACCGGGCTCGTCGCGCTCGTCGCAGGCGGGCTCCTGGTGTGGATGCGTGGCGGCGCGACGCTCGTGCTGATGGCGAAGCGGCGTGTTCTTCGTGCTGTTCTACACGTGGCCGCTCAAGTACATCGGGCTCGGCGAGCTGGCGGTGATCGTGGTGTGGGGGCCGCTCATGGTCGGCGGCGGGTACTACGTCGTCACCGGCGGCATCGATGCGACCGTGGTGCTCGCGGGGTTGCCGTTCTCGATCGGTGCGACCACGGTGATCTTCGGCAAGCACATCGACAAGCTGCCGCAGGACCGCGACAAGGGCATCCGCACGCTACCGGTGCTGCTCGGCGACCCGATCGCGCGCGCGAGCGTGATCGCGATGCTCGTGCTGCAGTACGCGATCGTCGGGCAGCTCGTGCTCTCCGGGCGGCTCGGCCCGGCGCTGCTCCTCGTCGCCGCCGCTGCGCCGGCGCTGCGGCGCACGATTCGCTGCTATCGCAGCCCGCGACCGGCCGAGCCCCCGGCGGCGCTACCGAAGAACATCTGGCCGCTCTGGTTCGTCGCGTTCGCGTTCGATCACAACCGCCGCTTCGGGGTGCTCTACGTGCTCGGGCTCGCGATCGACGTGCTGCTCCACCGGCTCACGACCGTGTCGCTGGCGGCATAGGATCACGCCTCGTCGAGCTGCTTCGCGAAACCTGCGGCCCAGCCGTCGAGGTCGTCCGCCGCGTCCTCGCCGGCGGGCGCCGAGCCGCCGCCTTCGACCAGCTCGCGCAGCCGCGCGCGCGCGCGCGACAGCTTGCCGCGCACCGTGTTGTCCGGGATGCCGAGCTGCTCGGCGATCTGCACCGTGGTCAGATCCTCGAAGTAGAACAGCTCGATCAGCGTCTGCTGCAAGAGCGTGAGCTGGCGCAACGCCTCGAGCAGCGCGCGTCGATCCTCGCGCATCCGCAGCACACTCGATGCCCGCGGCGCGAGATCGTAGGCCGAGCACTCGTCGGGATCGGCGGCGACCCCCCGCACGCGACGGTGCCGGATGTACTCGCACAGCACGTTGAACGCGATTCCGAACACGTAGCTGCGCACGCCGCCGCGACCCTCGAAGCGCGCGCGGCCCTCCATGAACCGCGTGATCGTCTGCTGGGTCAGATCGGCGACGTCGTCGTCCGGCACCTTGAAGCCGAAGAAGCGGTGCACGCGGGCATGCAGCGTTCGGCAGAGCTCCAGCCACGCTCGCTCGTCGCCGGCGGCGGCGCGGGCCCAGAGCTCGTCCTCGGTGGCCATCCTCGCGCCGATGGTACCATTTCGGGCGGACTCGGCGCCGCGTGGATCGTTGCGCGGTGCCGCGTCACTGCCCGGACAGACCCCCGATGCCCGAGCCAGAGGAACCGCTCGACGGTGCACTGCGCCGCGTCGCGCGGGAGATCGAAGAGGACGACATCGATGCCCGGCTCGCGTGGCGAGCCTTCGCAAACGACGTGCTCGGGCGCGACGAGCCGAAGGTCACGATCGATCGCTTCGAGGTGCGCACGCGCATCGGCGCCGGGAAGTTCGGGCGCGTGTATGGGGCGTGGGATCCGCGGCTGAAACGCACGGTCGCGATCAAGCTGCACCAGCGCGATGCCGTGACGGACGACGCGCGCGCGCACTTCCTACGCGAGGCGAAGGCGCTCGCACGGGTGTCCCACGAGAACGTCGTGCAGGTGTTCGGGTTCGGCGACTCGCGGTACGGGCTCTGGTTCGCGATGGAGCACGTCGACGGCACCACGCTGCAAGCGTGGCAGCGCGGCGGGCAGCACGGCTGGCGCGAGGTGGTTCGTGCGCACCTGCAGCTCGCCGAGGGCATCGCGGCGACGCATGCGGTCGAGTTCGTGCACGGCGACGTGAAGCCGATCAACGCGGTCGTCGATGCGAGCGGGCGCGTGTTCCTGGTGGACTTCGGGTTGGTCGGGATCGAGCGCACACCGCATCGCGACTCGGTCGACGGGGTCGGGGAGGCCAGCACGATCGAGTGCGGCGGCACGCCGGGCTACGCGGCGCCCGAGCAGGTCGTGCAGGGGATCGCGGATGCGAAGAGCGATCAGTTCTCGTTCTGCGTGGGGCTGTACGAAGCGCTCGCGGGCGCGCGGCCGTACACGACGGACACCATCGGCAAGCTCGGACGCGGGACGATCACGCAGGCGAGCGCGTATCGGCCGGTCCCAGGTGCGCCGCGACGGATCGATCGCGTGCTCGCGCGCGGGCTCGCGGCGGACCCTCGAGAGCGCTGGGCCGACATGGGCGAGCTGGTGGCTGCGCTGCGCAAGGCGCTGGGCGGTCGGATACAGGCGGCGTGGATCGGCGGCGTGGCGCTCACGCTCGGCGTGGGGCTGGTCGTCGCCACGAGCGCGTCGCCGTGCGAGCGCGCGGCGACGTCGGTGGTGGACGAAGCGGATCGCGAGCGCTTGAGGACCGCGCTGCGCGACGACGGTGCCGACGCGGCGGCGATCGCCGACGTGCTCGGGGCGCTCGAGGCCGACACGCAGACGTGGGCCGCGACGCGCATGCAGGTGTGCGAAGCGCGGGGCAGCGATCCGATCGCGTTCGATCGCGCGATGCAGTGCCTGCGCCGCGTCGACGACGGGCGTGCGTCACTGGTGGAGACGCTGTCGGCGACCCCCGAGGCGCGCGTGCGGATGGAAGAGCTGCGCGCGGCGGTGGTGGATCCGCACGACTGCCTGGCAGGGGAGGCCTCGGAGCGCGACGACCCCCGCGCGGCCGCAGTGCTCGCGACGATCGACCACGCGAAGCTCGAGCTGTCGGCCGGCCGGGCGACGGAGGCGCTCGCGCTGGCGCAGACGGCCGCGATGGCCGCGGAGTCGGCGGAGCTCGGCGCGACGTTGGCCGAGGCGTGCTTCGTGGAGGGCCGAGCGCTCGACGAGCTGGCTCGGGACGGCGAGGCGCGCGATCGACTGCTGCGCGCCGGCGAGCTGGCCGAAGCGCACGGCCTGGATGCCCTGGCTCCGAAGATCTGGTTCTCGCTCGCACGACTGTGCGCGACGGATCTCGAACAACTCGCGGACGCGGAGCGCTTCGCGGCACAGGGAGATGCGGCGACCCTGCGGCTCGGCGGTTCTTCGTCCGCCGAGATCGACGCCGCAATAGCCCGATCGGAGATCGCCACGCTGCATGGAGCGCCGGGCGTCAGCGCTGCACATCTGGAGCGCGTGCTTCCTCGGATACCGTTGGGCAGCCTGCGGCGCCTCGAGATCGTCGAACGCCTGGCGCACCTTGCGGCTCTGGACGGAGACTTCTCGCGCGCCCACACGCTCTACACCGAGGTGTTGGCCCAGCGCTCGCGGGTGCTGGGACCCCGCAACTCCAACGTGCTCGCAACCCGATTCAACCTTGCACGGCTCGCATGGGCGCAAGGCGAGTGGCGCCGTGCGAAGTCCGAGCTCGGTGAGTTGCTGGCGGACGAGTCTGCGGTCCAACCCGGCTCGGTGGGCACTGCCGCAACGCTCGTACTGCTCGCGCAGACCGAGCAGATGCTCGGCGAGCTCGAGGCCGCGCGCGTCCACGCCGAGCAAGCGTGGGAGTTGGAGCGCACGCAACTGCCACCCGAGCACTCCGAACGCGGAAATGCGTTGATCGTGCTCTCGGCGATCCATGCGGCCCGTGGCGACGATGCGGCAACTCTGCGTGTGGATCTCATGAGGCTCGCCGAGCTCGACGCCGTGGGATCGACCCGCGATCTCGTACCCTTGTCGAACAACATCGGATGGTTGCTCTGTGAGCTCGGCGAATGCGAGCGCGCAGGTCCTTACTACGACCGGGTGCGGAGGGCTTCCGGAGATCCGCTGTCGCAGGTAGAGGCCCGTCACGGGCTGGCCCGCGTCGCGCTCGCACGAGGTGACACGATCGAGGCCCAGCGCGGTTTCGAGCAGGCTCTCGTCGAGGTCGCGGCACTGGACGACGCCGTGGCGGCCCATGAGCGCGCAGAGCTCGAGCTGCACCTCGCCGAATTGCTCGCGACGCTCGAGCCCGGCTCGCCGCGAATTGCTGCGCTGGCGCGGCGTTCGGCGGCCGCCTATGCCGCGCTGGGGGTTCGTCCCGACGCCGCTCGTCGTGCGCGCGCGCTCGCGGACTGAGCGAATTTCGGCCCGCAGAGGATCGATCTTCCCGCCGCTCTCACTAGAGGGTCGAAGGAGATCGTTTCATGTCCACCGTGCTCGTGTTCAACAACGGTTCGAAGGCCACTCTCGCAGACGCTCTGACGCTCTTCGTCAACGCGCAAGGCGATTGGGTCGAATTCGCGGGAGCCCCGAGGTTCGTCACCGCGATCGAGTCGAACCTCCTGCCCGGCGATTCGTTCGCGCTCACCCTCGTCAGGGCGAGCACCGCGATGCCGAGCTTGAACTACTCGATCGCGGGTTCTGGCGCGCAGGGGCAGTCCACGGGCAACGGCAACTTCGTCATCACGGCTCCGCGCCCGACTTCGGCGCAAAATCTGGTGATCACGGCCGTGCCGCCCACGCCCGCACCGCGGCCGATCGGCCTCACGGTGAAGCCGCGTAGCGTGCCGCTGAGTCTCGCGACGCCGCAGCCGACCTCGTTCCTCGCGTAGCGTCGACTCGTCGCTCGATCACGACCGCCGGAGCAGGGCACAGGAGGTGCCTCGCTCCGGCGGTTTTCTCATTCCAGCTCGCGATCCACCGCCGCGAGCACCTCGAGCAGCTGCGGCTCTCGCTCTGCCAGCTCGCGCGCGCGCAGGAACGCCGCGCGTGCATCGGCCTCGTCGCCGCGGCCGCGCAGCGCCTGGGCCTGCGCGAACCACGTCTCGCTGTGCAGCACACGCTCTGCATCTTCGTCGCCGAGCAGCGCGCGCGCCTGCTCTTGCAGCGCGATCGCCCGATCCCACTCCTCGGCCGTCGCCGCCACCAGGCCGAGCCCGAAGTGCAGATAGCCGCGGTCGGTCGGGCGCACCGCGATCTGCAGTGCCCGCTCGTAGTGCTCGCGCGCCGCGACCAGATCGCCCGTGCTCGTGGCCAGCTCGCCCAATCCCACGAGCGGGAGGATCGCGTCCGGGTGCGCCGCACCGCGGTACTGCGCGAGCAATCGCGCCGACGTCTCGAACTCGCGACGCGCGTCGTCGACCCGCCCCTGCGCCGCATACACACGCCCGAGCAGGTAGTGCGGATCGCCGAGGCGATCCACGATCTCCGCGCGCTCGAGCATCGTGATCCCGCGCTCGAGCGCTGCCTCGGCGCGCTCGAGCTCGCCCAGGTCGTCCCACGCCGAGCCGAGCGCGATGTACGTCAGCCCGATGTCGGGATGCCCCGCCGGGTGCACGCCCTCGACGATCGAGGCCGCCGCGAGCAGCTGCGAGACCTGCCCCACCGGATCGCCGAGCTGGCGCAGCACCCCTGCATACAGCAGCCGCGCGCGATACCTCGCCACCGGATCGTCGCGCAGCTGGCCCTCGTCGTGCCGCAGCAGCTCGTCGGTCATCGCGCGCATCGTCGTCCAGTCGGCGGCGTGCTCGGCGAGCCGGGCCATCGCTTCGAGCGCACGCACGCGCGTCGCGATCGGCGGCTCGTCGCGCGCGATCGCGGCGAGCAGGGCCGGCTGCCAGCGCTCGGCTGCCGCCGGATCGCCGATCGAGTCCGCGGTGATCTGCATGATCGACAGCATCGCGCGGATCGCCAGGTGCCCATCGCCGTGCGCCGCCGCGCGGAAGTAGGCGTCGTGCAGCCGGGGCACCGCGCCACGCGGATCGCCCGCGAGCGCCTGCAGATCGCCGAGCTCGAGCTCCGCCTGTGCGCGTGCGATCGGATCGCCCGTGCGTCGCGCGGCCGCGTCGAGCTCGAGCGCGAGGCGCAGCGCCTCCGGGTAGTCGCCGAGCGCCTCCGCCACCTGCACGCGCGCGAGCGCATGCCGGTGCTCGACGTCGTCGGTGCCGAGCTCGAGCGTCTCCGAGACACAGCGCGCCGGGTCTTCGATCGCCGCGAGCACCTGATCCGCGCGCGGCAGTCGCTCGAGCTGGGTCGCCACCGCTTCGAGCGCGACGACGTGATCGTCGAGGCAGGCCACCACGGGCGCACGCGTCGACTCGGGCAGCGCGCACGCGGCATCGCGCGCCATCACCCACGCCGAGGCGTGGCGATCGAGCGGCGCCGCGATGCTCGCCCACAGCGCCTCGCCCTCTTCGCCGCGTTGCGCGAGCACACGCTCGGCGTCGTCGCGCAGGCCGGCATGCCAGCGCGCGTCGATCGGCAGCTCGCACTTCGGCGGCGGCGCCGAGTCGAGCGCGAGCACGCCGAGCCCGAGCGTCAGCGTCACCGCGACCACGCGACGCTCCCACGGCGCACGCGCCGACGCACGCAGCGCGACGAGCAGCTCGGTCATCGTGCAGCGCCTCTCCGGATCGTCGTGACGTCCCCGTGCGAGCACCCGCCGCAGCCGCCTCGGCCAGCGCCCGGGCCCGATCGCTTCGCGCAGCTCGTCCGCGGTGACGACGAGCGCGAGCACGTCGGACGCCGCGCTCGGCGGCTCGCCGCGTACGAGCTCCGGCGCGAGGTAGCCCCGCGTGCCGCCCTTCGCCCGCATCGCCCCCTGCGCCGTCGCGAGCCCGAAGTCGATCACGCGCACGCGATCGTCGTCGCCGACCACGAGGTTCCCGGGCTTCACGTCGCCGTGCACGAGCCCCGCCGCGTGCGCGGCCGCGAGCCCGCTCGCCGCCTCCGCCAGCCACGTCGCCAGTCGCTCCGCCGTCGCCGACACCCGACGCACGTGCAGCCCGAGCGCATCGCCGGCCACGAATTCCATCGCGATGAACGCCTCGTCGCCGTCGCGGCCCACGTCGTACACACCGACGACGTGCGGGTGCGCGAGCCGAGCCAGCGCGCGCGCCTCGTCGAGGATGCGGTCCTGCGCGTCGCGCCCGTGCGTGCGATGCAGCACCTTCAGCGCGACCCGTCGTTGCAGCCGGTGATCCCACGCCGCGAACACCGTGCCCATGCCGCCGGCACCCTCGCGCGCGAGCACGGTGTAGCGACCGATCGCGAGCGGCGCGGGGGCCTCGTCGAACAATCCCGCCGCCACCTGTCGCTGCAGCTCGCGCTGGACGAGATCGGTCGCGGGTCGCAGCGCGGCGACCCGCTGCGACAGCGCAGCCGACATGGGCGCAGACGCGGCCGACATGGGCGAGCGCGATGGTACCATCGCCGACCGAGGTGGAGACCGATCGCGAGCTGCTCGCCCTGTGGCGTCGAGGCGATCGGCGCGCCGGTCAGCAGCTCTTCGAGCGCCACTTCGACGCGATCGCCCGCTTCTTCCGCAGCAAGCTCGGCGACGACGTGCAGGACCTCGTGCAACGCACGTTCGCCGACTGCGTCGAGCGTCGCGACCACATCGACGAGCACGCGAGCGTGCGCGCCTATTTGTTCGGCATCGCGCGCAACCGCCTCGTCGATCACCTGCGCGCACGACAGGCGCGGAGCTTCGATCCCCAGGTGACGTCGATCGCGGAGCTCGGCACCTCGCCGAGCGCCGCGGTCGGGCGCAAGGACGACGAGCGCCTGCTGCAGCTCGCACTGCGCCGTCTGCCGGTCGACCTGCAGATCACCGTCGAGCTCGCGTACTGGGAAGGGCTCGACGGGCCCGAGATCGCGGCCGTGCTCGGCATCGGCGCGAACACGGTGCGCGGTCGTCTCGCGCGCGCACGCGAGGTGCTGCGCGCGTCGCTGCGCGCGTTCGAGGCCGACCCCACGCTCGTCGACCGGCTCCAGGACGACCTCGATGCGCGCAGCCGTGAGTTCGAGCACGCCGACTGAGTCGATCACTCGCGCTCGCTGCACGCAGTGGGGATCATGAACGACGCCATCCCGCCCATGCCGACCGCGCTCAAGCTCGTGATCGGGTTCTTCGCGCTCAGCTTCTGCTTCGACGTCTGGATCATCGTCACAGGCGCAGCCACGACCGCCCAGTGGGTCCGCGCCGCGATCGCGGTCGGGATCATCGTGGGGCTCGTGCGCGGCAGCGACGGCGTGCGTGCGATCGTCCGCGCCCTGTCGATCCTCGGCGTGATCGCCGGCGTGATCGCGGTGCTCCGCATCGTGCCGTTCATCGGCGACGCGCCGATGGGGCTCCTCGCGTTCGGGCTCGGCGCCGGCGTGCTGGCGATCGCGGGCTCGCTGTTCACCTTCTTCGTGCTCGGCCTCGAGAGCGTCCAGACCTGGATGGCCCGCAGCTCCTTCGCACGCACCGCATGATCCTCGTGCTCGCCACCGCCAACCCCGGCAAGCTCGACGAGCTGCGTGCGCTGCTGCGTGCGCTGCCCTTCGAGCTGCGGAGCGCGGGCGAGCTCGGCGTCGTGCTGCCCGAGGAGACCGGCACGAGCTACCGCGAGAACGCGGGGCTCAAGGCCGAAGCCGTCGCGCGTGCGACCGCCGAGCTCGCGCTCGGCGACGACACCGGGCTCGAGGTCGCGGTGCTCGGCGGCGCGCCCGGGGTGCACACCGCTCGCTACGCGGCGGAGCTCGGCGGGTGGCCGGCGACGTATGCCGAGCTCGCGGCCCGCACCGCTCTGCGCGAGGGCGCCGACGTGCGCGCGTCGCTGTGCTGTGCGCTGGTGCTGGCCGATCCGCATGGGCTCCGCGACGAGGCCGAGGCGCGCGTCGGAGGTCGACTGCGCTGGCCGCCGTCGCAGGCCCCGGGCCCGGCGGCGATCTTCGTCCCCGATCCTCCGCACGCGCTCGAGGAGGACGGCGTGCTCGTGCACCGCCGCCTCGCGTTCGAGCGCCTGCGGCCGGCGCTGGCTAGGACCCGCGGCCGATCAGCGTGAGGAACTCGCGCCGCGTCGTGCCGTCGTCGCGGAAGACGCCGAGCATCTGACTGGTGACCATGCCGACGCCCGGGCGATGCACGCCGCGCGTCGTCATGCACTCGTGCGTCGCCTCGACGACGACCGCGACGCCGCGGGGCTGCAGCGCGTGCAGGATCGTCTGCGCGATCTGGGCGGTCATCTTCTCCTGGATCTGTAGGCGTCGCGCGAACACCTCGACCACGCGCGCGAGCTTGCTGATCCCCACGACGCGACGATCGGGCAGGTAGCCGACGTGCACCTTGCCGACGATCGGCACCATGTGGTGCTCGCAGTGACTCTCGAAGGGGATGTCCTTGAGGATCACGACCTCGTCGTAGCCGCTGATCTCGTCGAAGGTGCGGCTCAGCATCTCCATCGGATCGTCGGCGTAGCCGGCGAAGAACTCCTCGTACGAGCGCACCACGCGGTCGGGCGTGCCGAGCAGCCCTTGGCGCTGGGGATCGTCGCCGGCCCAGCGGATCAGCGTGCGCACGGCGTCCATTGCCTCTTCGCGGCTCGGCCGGTTGCGCGCGGCAGCCTCGCGCTGGCGTTGTTGGGCGGCCTCGAGCTCGGCGCGGGGGTCGGACATCGGCGGCAGCTCACCACGGCATGGCGCCCTCGGCAACCTGCTCCATCGAGCTGGTATGCTCCGGCGCCGATGCTCCACCGAATGCTCGCGATGATCGCCCTCTTCGCTGCGTGCAGCGGCACCCCGCCGGCCACCGACACCGCTGCGGCGCCGGAGCCCACGCCGCCGCCGGTCGACACTGCCGTGACCCCGGAGCCCGAGCCCGAGCCGACGCCGACGACGAGCACCGAGCCCGCGGGCACGCCGAAGGCCGACGGCAGCGAGTGCATGGCCGCGAGCGAGTGCGCGAGCGGAGTCTGCGAAGGCGAGGGCTGCGACGTGCCGGGCAAGTGCATGCCGACCTCGCGTCCGTGCACGAAGGATCTGCGCCAGTACTGCGGTTGCGACGGCGCGACGTTCTCGGGCAGCGGCAGCTGTCCGGGCGCGCGCTTCAGCAAGCGCGCCGCGTGCTAGCGCGCTAGGCTGCCAGCATGCGCCGTCCGCTCGCCACGCTGCTGCTCGCCACGACCTTGCTCGCGTGCAAGGGCCAGCCGCTGCCGGCCGACAAGCTCGAGTACGCCGGTGAGTGGCGCGGCGGCGGCGTCCAGCTCGTGATCACGGTCGACGGCGGCTGCTCGTACCACAAGGTGTCGGGCGCCAGTCACGTCGAGATCAACGGCCCCATCAAGGGCTTCGACGGCGACGACTTCGTGGTCGGCGTGATGGTCGTGAAGACCACCTTCGACGTGACCGCGCCGCCCCACGACGACAACGGCACGTGGAAGATGACGGTCGACGGCGTCGAGCTGATCCGCGTCGCGAAGTGAGCGAGCGCTACTCTTCTTCGCGCACGCCGATGTCGGGCTCCGCGCGGTTCTCCCACGGATCCTCGACGCCCGCATCACGCAGCAGCACACCGAGCAGCGCGCCGCGGGTCGGCGCCTTCGTGCCGGCGAGCACCGCAGCCACGTGGTACTTCGCGGTGCGCTCGCTGCAGCCGAGCAGCTGCGCGATGCGCTTGTTGGAGTCGCCCCAGAGCAGACGCCACGCGACCAATGTCTCGATGTGCGAGAGGTTGGCGATGTGCGCCATGCGGGCCATCGCCGCGCGCATGTCGAGCCCGACCGGCTGCGGCACCGCGTTGGCGGCGACGACGGGCTCGCCGGTGTTCGCGGCCTGACCCAGCGCGCGTCGCCAGTCGAGCGTGGAGCTCACCGTGCCTGCGAGCGCAGCGAGCAGGTTCGGGAATGTCTCCGGCTTGCGCACGTACGCGTGCGCGCCACAGCGAGCGCTCTCCATCGCCGTCTCGTCGTCGACCGCACCGGTGACGACGGCAGAGCGGCAGAGCGGATTGCGATCGAGCAGCTCCTTCACGATCACGGCCGCGTTGCCGTCGGGCAGGCGGTAGTCGAGCACCGCCGCATGGAAGTCGATCGCCGGATCCGCATACGCGGCGCGTGCCGTCGCGATCGAGTCCGCAGCAGCGACTTCGTAGCCCGACTCGATGAACGTGCGCTCGTAGGTGCGGCGGAGCGGCTCGTAGTCCTCCACCAGCAAGATTCGATAACGGTTCGTCGCTTCCACGTGAGCGCGAGCGTAGCAACAGCAGAGGCGGAGCAAACCTGTCCAAACGGCCAAACGCGGGGGTTGCCGCGCGGAGCCGTTCTGACCGCTGTACGGCGGTCGCGTGGCCGTCCGGTTACGGCAGGCTCGCCGGATCGCGCGGTGCGGGGACGTCCGCGATCTGGTTGCAGGGGTTCTTCTCCCAGCAGCCGTACGCGTAGGGAACGGTGCCCGGTTCCCTCAGGAACTTCCCGAAGGTGTGGAACATGAACCAGCCCACGTCGTAGGTCTTGCCCACGAAGTTGTCGGCGTCGCACTGCGGATCGCTGCTGCCGTAGGTCTCGCGGCAGATCGAGATCGCCCAGTCCGTCATCTGCCCCGGCAGCGCGAAGCCGTGCTGACCCTCGGGGATCGCGTAGGGGAACGCGGCGGCCGACAAGCCGCCGAGGTCGTTGCCCCACATGTCCGTGGTCGTCGCCACGCGCATCGGCGGATCGAGCCGCGGGATGTTGGTGCCCCAGATGTCCTGGCCGTCGGAGAAGTTCTCGACGTCGACGCTCACGCCGAAGCTGTCGTCGAGCCCGAGCAGCCCCCGCACCTTCTCGTTGCTCGGCACGTTCTGGTAGGTGTAGCGGCGCAGTCGGTTGACCGACTCGGCGGTGCGCGTGTCGAGCAGCACTTGGTTGAGCGGCTTGCCGTAGCGCGGGTCGGGGTTGAGGAAGTCGATCACGCCGGCCGCGCGACCCACGGTGACACCGCCGGAAGCGGGCACGTTCATGTCGCCCATCGTCGTGATGATGAGGAAGGTCGCGCCGGTCGTGCCGCCGGTCGGGTACTCGAGCGGCTCGGCAGCGAGGTAGCGCGCGAGCACGCCCGGGTCGGTCGGGTCGAGCACCATCTGCGCGAGGCTCATGAAGCGACGCAGCGACGGACGGTTGCGCGCGAGCCCGAAGCCCTCGGCGAACGCGACCAACTTGCCGCCGGGGATCGGCACGCCCTCGAACTTCATCGGCATGCCCTCGGCATCGAGCGGCGGGCCGTCGAGCTCGTCGATGGTCTTCAGCGGCTTCGCGTCGGGGACGAGCTCGCACTCGGTGCTGCCGGTGACGAGCACGTCGCCGCGATAGATGCGGATCACCGTGGCGTCGCCGAGATCGGAGGGCAACGAGATGCGTGCGCGCGCCGCCACGCCGTCGCCCGGGTTCTCGTCGGGCAGCAGATACGAGCAGCCGATCTCGCCGTTGTCGAGGTTCTCGGCGACCATCGTGTCGCCCGGCAGGAGCCCCGTGAGCGTCGAGATCGGGATGTCCTTGTCGTCGTTGAGCTCGGTGACCTGGCTGTGGATGCGCGTGGTGCCGTCGTCCATCATGGTCGCGAGGTAGAGCGGACCCATGACGCGCAGGAGCACCGCCTGCGGCACGCCACCTTGCAGCGAGCGGTTGCCGACATCCATCAGGCGACCGGCGCCGGCGATCGGGATGATCGCGTCGATCTCGGGCTCGAGCCCGCCGAGCGTCGTCGCCATGATCCCGCCGAGCGAGCCGCCCATGACGTAGATCGGCGACTCGGAGCCGATGTCGACGACGCCATCGCCGTCGAAGTCACCGGCGAGGTCGATGACGCCGTCGCCGTTGACGTCGATCATGTCGTACTTGCCGTCGCCGTCGAGATCCATCTCCCACTGCCGCTTGCCATCCCAGCTGCGGATGATGCGGATGAGATGCATGTAGTCGAGCGCGGACTGGCGGACCATGTCGCGCATGTGGAAGAGGTAGGCGGTCCAGAAGTCGACGCCGCTGTCGACGGTGCCGTCCTTGTTCAGGTCCTGGTCGTGCCAGCCGTCACCGTCGACGTCGCCGCCGCGGGTGAACAGCACGGCATCGATCGCGGGCTCGAGCCCGGCGGACTTCATGAGCGGGCGGAACATGCCCTCCTGCTCCGGGGTCACCGGCACGCCGTGCGAGACGTTGTCGGTGGAGATCGCCGCGACCCCGAACTGCGCGAGGAAGCCGGCGAAGCCCAGCAGCTCGGTCGCGCGGTTGCTGCCGTAGCCGTGGCCGAGCAGCACGACGGGCGCCATCTTGCCCTGGCCGCGCACCGAGACCTCCTTGCGCGGCATCACGATCCAGAACGGAATCTCCTCGGGGCGCGTGGCGGCCGGCGTGCGCTCGAGATCGATGGGCCACGACTGCTCGTCGAGCGGCAGGCGCTTGCCGTGCTCGTCGAAGCGGTTGAAGAGCTGCGGCGAGAAGTACGTGCCCTGCACGTGGTAGTCGATGTAGTCGTGTCCGTCGACGATCGCCTGGAACTGCTGGCTCGTCGTGTCGCCACCCTCGAAGAAGGCCTGCAGCAGCACGTTGAGCACCGGCTTCCAGTCCTCCTGGTTGAGGATGAAGGGGTTGTGCCCCTCGAACTTGCCGCCCGTGCCGGTGTCCTTCAGCGGGAACAGTCGCGCGATGCGGGCGGGGAACTCCTCGCCGATGTGGGCCTGCACGCCCTCGCCGTAGAGCCCCTCGCGGACCGCGAACCAATCCTTGGTGATCGACTCGGTGGTGTACGGGAATGCGAACGCGATGTCCTCGGCGGAGAGGCCGTCGGGCAGCACGTCGAGCAACGGCCGCAGCGCGTCGGTCTGCGCGGCGTGGTTGACGAACGGGAACGGTGAGCCCACCGGATTGCCGTCGAGATCGAGGATGCGGCGCGTGACCACCACGGCGTAGGTGGTCTCCTCGCGCAGCGGCACCATCGGCGCGACGACGAGCGTGTTCGTCTCGCGCTCGTAGAAGCTCATCAGCGCGTCGGCACGACCGGCGAGATCGGAGCGTGCGGGGGCGCGGCCCGGGAAGTAATTCGGGCGATCGAGCACGCCGTCGGCGTCGCTGTCCTCCGACAGGTCGAGCGCGCCGTTGCCGTTGCGATCCTCCTCGGCCTGCAGCACGCCGTCGCGATTCTCGTCCTCGCTGGGATCGATGCGCCCGTTGCCGTTGAGATCCTCGTCGGTCTCGTCGAACACCAGGTTGATGTTCCACTCGCGGGAATCGTTGGCGCCGTAGTTGTCCAGCCGCTCCAGCACGATCGGGTAGTTGCCGTTGCCGATGTCGAGGTGATGGACGCGGCCGTACTCGTCGGAGTCGGTGTCGATGTTGATGAGATAGACGGCGTCGTCCGACGTGTTGTAGTCGACGTCGTCGTGGCGCTCGCGGATGCCGAGCACGTCGATTGGCCCCGTGAACGGAATCGTGATCGGCTGGTACACGCCCCAGCCGTCGAGACCGTCGATCTTCGCGCGCGTGCGCTGCTCGTACGACGTGCTGGCGACGACCGACGCGTTGATGCGCAGGCCGGTCGGCGAGGTGGGATCGTGGCGGGTCGCGATGTCGTTCGGCAGCGGAATGTCGGGCAGTGGACGGTGATCGAAGTCGAATTTCACCGTCACCTCGGCCGGCTCCGCCCGCATGAGCCCGTCGGGCTCGGCACACCCGATCGCCAGGACGACCAGCGCGAGCACCGAGTAGCGGCCGCGGTTGCAATCGAAGCCGACGGTTTTCGTTTGCGTGTGGCTCATCGACGATCCCCATCTGGCGTTATACCGGAAACCATCGCCAGCTCGCCCTCGCGTCCGGCCCTGTGGATGCGCCTTGGGTCACGTGCTCGGGCAGGCTCCGGACGACCGACCGAGTGGCCGCGCTGCGGGACGAATCGACACGGCCGGGCGGTTCGTCCTCGAACGACGTTCGTCGCGACACGCGCGACCGAGGCGGTCCGCGTTGCGCAACCTGGTACTTTCACCGCGCATGACCACTGCGAGCGACGCGGAGGCGTTCCGCGAAGCGATCATCGGGGCGAGCCTCGAGCTCGGCCAAGCCTACGGCGAAGACGGCGTCACCATGCGTGCGATCGCCGGCAAGCTCGGCACGAGCGCGACGACGCTCTACACCTGCTTCGACAGCAAGGCTGCGATCATGCGCGAGCTGAGGGTGCGGGGGCTCCTGTCAGTGGGCCGCGCATTGCTCGACGCGCTGATGATTGCAGATGCGCGCGAGTGCCTGCTCGAGGTCTCGCGCCGTTATGTCGCTTTTGCCCGCGACAACCCGTGGCTCTACACGGTGCTGTTCGTCGGCGAGACCCCCAACTCCGAGGTGCTGAGCGGCTCGCACGCGCAGGTCATCCACCAGCTCGAGGCCGACGTCCGGCAGAATTTCCTCGAGAAGTTCGCGACGCTCGGCGGCGGCATGCCCAAGGACCCGCGGCGTTTGTTCGCGCGCTGGTGGGGGGCGATGCACGGGCTCGCATCCTTGATGATCACGCGGCGCATCCGCAGCGATCACCCGTTCCTTCCAGTGGGTGATCTCGATGCGCTCATCGAGGATTACATCGACGGCGTGATGATCTCGATCACCGCGCCGCCGCGCTAGCCACGGGCAGGGGACGCGCGCGTCCCCACCCACGGATACCAACCCGAAACGCGTCAGGGATGCTGACGCGAGCGGCGTCCGCACGGCGACGGCTCGTCGCGCTTCGCCGGTGCTCCGTCGTCGCGCTTCAGCTCCTTGCTGGCCCAGCGCCGCACCGCGCTCTTGTCGCCGAGCTCGTTCGCGAGGAAGCGCAGCGCAGCCTCGCGGTCGGCCTCCGGGCGATGCTCGTCGAGCGCCGCATCCACGAACCGCATCGTGCGTTCCTGACGGTAGGCCGCGAGCTGCAGACGGCGCTCGTGGTGCTGCTCGCTCTTGCGAGCGATGCGAGCGGCTTCCTCGGTCGCGCCGAGGTGCAGCCACGTCGCGACGGGCAAGCTGGTCGCGAAGAGCGAGAGCGCGATCATCGTGGTCCATGCGCGGCGACGGGGCGTGCTGGGCAGCCCGCGGGGACGCTCGGCCTTCGGACGGGTGGCACGGAGATCGGCGAGCTCGTGCTCGAGCTGCGCGATGCGCTCTTCGACGTCGTAGGATTCCATCGCGCCCAGAGTAGCCGGGTTCGGCGCGTCACGCATGGGCTACGCGTAGGGCCGCGTCGCGACGAAGCTCGGCCGCGCGTCGTGGTGCTCGAAGCAGCGGACCAGCGCGGGGTGCCGGTCGATCGGGTAGGTCTCGCGGAAGCGGACCCAGCCGATCGCGGTCACGAGCGCGATCTCGGCCGAGCCCAGGCCGGCGCCCGGCGGCGACAGCGACACCCCGTCGCCGGCATCGACGCGCTGCTCGAGCCACGCGAACGCCGCCGCCGCGCGCTCGCGCTGCTTCGTCAGGTAGCTGGCCTGCTCGGGGCTCACCCCGTCCTTGCCCAGGTACATGACGTTGATGAGCGACTCGAGCGCACCGTCGATCACCGCGATCGTGTTGCGCGTCTCGACGTCGAGCGGATCGTAGGCGCGCAGCGGACCGGGGCCGTGCGTCGCGAGCAGCAGCTCGACGATCGCGTGCGAGTCGAGCACGAGCCGCCCGTCGATCTCCGCCGCGGGGACCTTCCAGATCGGCGAGCGCGCGCGCAGCTCGGCCTGACCGGACGGGGTCGCGGTGTCGACGAGCTCGCAACGCTGGTCGAGCTCGGCCGCGACCACGCGCACGCGGCGGACGAAGGGCGAAGTGGTGGTGCCGAAGAGCCGGATCATGGCGTCCCCTGGTGTCGCGCAGCCTCGGCGTCCCCGCAAGGCCTGCGCTTGCATCGTGCGCGAGGAGCCGGCAAGGTCGCGACGCTTGGCCACCGTCGTCTATGCGCTGTTCGACACCGCGCGCACGGCTGCCGCGGCCGAGACCGCGGTGCGCAGCGAGTTCGGACGGGCGGGCGCGTGCACGATCCAGACCTTCGATCGCACGCCGATCGACGGCACGAACCTGCCCGACGGCGCCACGGAGTTCGGTCGCAACCTGCTCATCGCGATGGGGGCTGGTGGGCTCGTCATGACGATCGCCGGCGGCGTCGCGGGTGCGCTCGATCTGCTGCTCGGCATGGGCGTCGCGCTCGGGCTCGGGCTCGGGTGCGTGACGGGTCTGCTGATGGGGCTCGTGGGCGCGATGCAGGCCGGCACGCGGATCCCGAAGCGGGAGCTCCGCGAGCTCGAGCCGCGGATCGGCGGCGGTCGAGTGCTCGTGGTCGTCGAGCCCGCGAGCAAGGCGGACGGCGACGGGGTCATCGAGGCGCTCGAGCGCTTCGAGCCCCGCGAGCTCGGCACCTGCGGCGGAATGTAGCGCTCGCTACTCGACGCCGCGTGCGGCCGCGATGCGATCCAGCAGCGCCGGGTCGCGCTCCTTCTCGCCGGTCGCGAGCGCCTGTGCGCGGTCGAGCACCGACTTCGCCGCGTCGGCCTTGCTGCGCCCGCGCTCGAGCGCGGCGATCCGCAGCAGCAGCTCGGCGGCATGGCGAGGCGCCGGATCCTGCGCGAGCTTCACGGCCCGCTCGAGCAGCGCGATGGCCTCGTCGATGCGCGCCTGCTGCTCGCGCGCCTCGGCGAGCATCTCGAGCGCGGTCGCGACGTCGAGCGGCGAGGCCGGGGTCGCCCGCTCGCGCAGCTCGAGCAGGCGCTCGAGGTAGCGCACCGCCCGTTCGGAGGCACCGACCCGCAACGCGGACTGGCTGCCCGCCGTGAGGCTGACCAGCTCTTCGGCACCGCCGCTGTCGCCGACGATCGCGAGCGCGCGCTCGACCTGCTCGAGCGCCGCTTCGTGGTCGCCCTGCTTGCCGGCGATCACCGCCAGGTTGTTGATCGACGCGGCGACCTTGGGATGTCGCTCGCCGAGCACGCGCCTGCGCACGTCGTAGCTGCGCAGCACGTACTCGCGGGCCGTCGCGAGATCGCCCTGCTCGATCTTCACGTTGCCCATGTGGTTGAACGTCATCGCGACTTGCGGATCGTCGGGGCCGAGCAGGCGCTGCTGCAGCTCGAGCGCCTCGCGATAGCGATCGAAGGCCTCGTCGAAGCGATGCTGCGCGTACCGTACTCCGCCGAGGTTGTGGATCAGCGTGGCGCGCAGGAGCTCGTTGGTGCCGAGCCGTTGCACGGCCGCATCGGCGAAGTTGATCCATAGCTCGCCGGTCTTCGGGTCGCCACGCTCGACTCCGGTGACCCATACGAGCCGCACCCAGGCATCGGCGGCCACCGACTCGTGGTGCGAGGCCTCGGCGTGCCAGATCGCCTCGAGCAGCTCGCGCTCGGCGGCCGCGAACTCGCCCTTGCGCTCGAGCACGCTGCCGAGCCGCAGCTTGGCCTCGGCGAGCACCGGCGGATAGTCGAGCCCCGCGGCCCGCTCGGCGACCTCCTCGGCGAGCGCGAGCGCGGCGTCGTAGCGACCGGCGGCCTCCTTCGCCTTCGCATCGGCGAGCGTGGTGCGCAGGCGGTCGACGAGCTCGCGCGTCCGCGGATCCTCCGGCGGGCGCACGCGGGCCGCGAGCGCGAGCGTGTCGCTGCACGACTCGAGGCGCCCGAGCGACTCGGCGGCCTCGACCGCGTGCTCGATCACCGGTGCGTCGGCCGACTCGAGCTCGGCGACCAGGGCCCCGACCTCGCCGAGCCGCGCGCGCAGGCAGGCCATGCGCAGATCGAGCATCTCCTGCGACTGATCGTGGTGCACGTGCGTCGCTTCGCAGGCCTCGTGGTGCTGGCGACCCCAGGCCGCGGTGTACTCGTCGAGCGCTTGCTCGACACCGGTGAACGCGGTGCTCGAGTACGGCACGTTGGAGCGCTCGAACGCGCCGCGCATGCGCGTGCGCACGTCGTCGTCCCACACGCCGCGCAGGCGCTCGGCCGTGCCTTCGCACAGCTCGCGATCGCGCGATGCCGCCACGAACGCGAGCACTGCACCCACGCCGAGCCCGACCACACCGGTTCCGAGCGCGAGCCCACGCCGGACCTTGCGGGCCTGGTCGCGACGCAGCGCTGCCAGGAGCGCGTGCATGTCGGGGTAGCGCGCCCCGGACTCGACGGAGAGCCCACGCTGCAACACGCGGCGCAGCCAGTTCGGCACACCGGTGCCCTTGGGCGGCTCCTCGAGCACGCCTTTCACGACGCTGACCGCGGCCTGCGTCGCCGACTCGCCCTTGAACGGTCGCGAGCCGTAGAGCGCCTCCCACAGCACGACGCAGAACGCGAACTGATCGGTGCGTGCATCGACGGCGCTGCCGAGGTGCTGCTCGGGTGCCATGTACGCCGGCGTGCCGAGCAGCGCGCCGGTGCGCGTGAGCTCGACGTCGAAGTCGCCCGACGGCGGCGGCAGGTCCTCGCGCTCGGCCGGCCTGTCGCGCTCGCCCGACTTGTCGCGCGCCGACTTGTCGCGCGCCGACTTGTCGCGCGCCGACTTGTCGCGCTCGCTCGGCTTGTCGCGCGAAGCGCTGGTCAGCGCGCGCCTGCGCATGTCGTCGCGGCTGCGCTCGCCGCTGCTGCTGCGCTCGGCACTACGCTCGCCGCTCTTCGACTGCACGCCGCTGTCGTCGTGGCTCTGCGCACGGCGGGCGAGCCCGAAGTCCAGCACCACGACGCGCCCGCCGCGATCCACGAGCACGTTGTCGGGCTTGAAGTCGCGGTGGATCAGCTCGGCGGCGTGCGCGGCCGCGAGCCCACCGGCGGCATCGCACAGCACGTCGAGCACGTCCTGCCACGCGCGCTGGCGCTCGCGCAGCCACTGCCGCAGCGTGACGCCGTCGACGTACTCCATCGCCACGAACACGCGCCCCTCGTAGGTGCCCACGTCGTGCACCGTGACCACGTTGGGATGGGTCAGCTTCGCGATCGCCTTCGCCTCGCGCAGCAGTCGCTGACGACCGCGCGAGCTGGTCGAGTCGGCGTGCAAGAGCTTCAGCGCGATCTTGCGGTCGAGCTCCGGATCGTAGGCCGCGTACACGACCCCCATGCCGCCGGCACCGAGCTCGTACAGCACGACGTAGCGACCGATCGTGCGCCCACGCTCGAGTCGCAGCGCCGCCTTCTCCTGCGCGCGCCCGAGCTCGGCGTCGAGGCTGTCGATCGCGGTGCCGCTGCCCTGGGGGCGGCCGGGCACCTCGCTGGAGTCCTGCGCCACCGGACTCCAAGGATGCCACGCAAGTCGCGGGCCGGACTACTCGCCCTCGCGATAGGGGCCGAGCGCCGCGAGCTCCTCGAGGTAACGTCCGATCGCACCGTGTTCCTCGGCCAGGAAGCGCTCGACCGCCGCGCGCAGGCCATCGTGCCGGATCCAGTGGCTGCTGTACGTCGGCGACGGCTCGAAGCCGCGCAACAATTTGTGCTCGCCCTGTGCACCGGCCTCGAACAGCGGTACGGCGCGCTCGATGCAGCGCTCGATGCCGGCGTAGTAGGCGAGCTCGAAGTGCAAGAGCTCGATCGAGGCGTCGCAGCCCCAGTACCGGCCGAACAGCGCGCGCTCGGTCTCGAGGTAGAACGCGCCCGCGACGAGCTCGCCGGCCTTCGTCGCCCGCGCCCAGCACACGCGATGCGGCGCGAGCTCGACCAGCGTCTCGAAGAAGCCGGGCCGCAGGTAGTCCTGGCCGCCGTGCGCGTCGGTGGTGTTGCGGTAGAACCGATCGATGGCGGCGAGATCGCGCGGCTCGAGCTCGGCGCCGCCGACCCACTCGATCGCGTCGACGGCCTCGCGGGCGCGCGTCCGTTCCTTGCGGATCTGCTTGCGCTTGCGGCTGGTCAGTCGCGCGAGGAAGTCGTCGAACGTGCCGTAGCCCTGGTTGTGCCAGTGGTACTGGAAGCTCGCGCGCGGCATGAAGCCGAGCCCGGCGAGCAGGCTCTGCTCGGCGGCGGTGGTGAACAACCAGTGGATCGACGAGCAGTGCTGCTCGTCCGCGACGTTGCGCACGTGCTCGACCAGCGCGCGCGCGACGAGCTCGCGCGGGGGTCCGACGACGTCCTCGCGTTGCAGCAGGATGCGGGGCCCGGTCGCCGGCGTGACCGGTGCCGCGATCACCAGCTTCGGGTAGTACTCGACGCCGCCGCGCGCAGCCCCGCGCGCCCACGGGAAGTCGAAGATGTACTCGCCGTAGCTGTGCTGCTTGACGAAGCACGCGACGGCGCCGACCAAGGTGGCGGGCGCTGCGGCCGGACCGCCCGCCGAGCTCGCCCGATCGCCGCTCGGCGCCGCGAGATCACCCGCCCATTCGGCCAGGATGTAGTGCGGATCCCAACCCGATCGGGCACCGATCGAGCGCGAGCGTTCGAGCGCGCGCAGGAAGCCATGCTCGAGAAAGGGGCTCCCGCCGTGATCCAGCGCGTCCCAGGCCGCGGGATCGACGCTCGACAGCGCTCGGCACGTTCGCAGGGTGAGGCCCACGTCTCATGCGTGTACGCCGAGTTGGCGCCTCGGACAACTCGTCCGGCGTGTTCATGTAGCCGCGGGGGGGCAGGCGACGATCTCGTTTGCTAGAATCTTCGAGCGTGGGCCCTGCAGTCCTGACCCGCCCGCGCACGACTGGGCAAACCAATGAGCGAGTGGGAGATGAGCGAGCGACGCGAAGAAGAGCGCCAGACCGGCGTAGCGATCCGCGAGCGCGAGGAGAAGAAGCTCAAGCGCCCGCGCATGTTCCGCGTGATCTTGCACAACGACGACTACACACCGATGGATTTCGTGGTCAGGTTGCTCGAGACCGTGTTCCACCGTAGCGAAGCCGAGGCCACCGCCGTGATGCTGCACGTGCACCACCACGGTCAGGGCGTCGCCGGCGTCTACACCCACGAGATCGCCGAGACGAAGGTCGCGCAGGTGCACCTGCTCGCGCGCAAGAACGATCACCCGTTGATGGCGTCCATGGAGCCGGAAGACGACGAAGACGATGCTGAGTGAAGAGCTCAAGGAGACGATCAACCACGCGATCGAGGACACGCAGCGTCGTCGGCACGAGTACCTCACGCTCGAGCACCTGCTGCTCGCGCTGGTCGACGACCCCTCGGCGCAGCGGGTGATCCGCGGCTGCGGCGGCGACGTCGAGGCCATCCGCACCGACGTCGAGGAGTTCCTCGACGAGAACATGGAGCGGATCCCCGAAGGGGCGAACTTCACGTGCCACCAGACCATCGGGGTGGGGCGCGTGCTGCAGCGCGCCGTCTACCACGTGCAGGGCGCGGGCAAGCGCGAGGTCACCGGCGCGAACCTGCTGGTCGCCATCTTCGCCGAGCCCGAGTCGCACGCCGTCTACATCCTCTCGAGTCACGGCATCACGCGCCGCGACGTGACCTTGTTCATCTCGCACGGCATCGGCAAAGGTCCGCAGTCGAGCTCGATCGCGCGGCGCGGGTCGCCCCAACCAGGCAGCGGCCCGGGCGCCGGACCGACCGGGGCGCCGGGTGGGAACGAGGATGCCGACGGGGGCGACGTCGCCGACGATCCGCTGGCGGCGTACGCGGTGGATCTGCGCGCCAAGGCGCGCGCGGGGAAGATCGAGCCGCTCATCGGCCGCGACGCCGAGGTGCTGCGCGTGATCCAGGTGCTGTGCCGCCGGCGCAAGAACAACCCGGTGCTCGTCGGTGAGCCCGGCGTCGGCAAGACCGCGGTGGTCGAGGGCCTCGCGCTGCGCGTCCAGGAGGGCAAGGTCCCCGCTGCAATAAAGGATGCGCACATCTACGCGCTCGACATGGGCGCGGTGCTGGCCGGCACGAAATTCCGTGGGCAGTTCGAGGAGCGCCTGAAGGCGGTGATCGCCGCGATCGAGTCCGATCCCGACGCGATCCTCTTCATCGACGAGATCCACACGGTCGTCGGCGCGGGCGCCACGAGCGGTGGCTCGATGGACGCGAGCAACCTGCTCAAGCCGTCGTTGTCGTCGGGCGCGCTGCGCTGCATCGGCTCGACCACGTACAAGGAATTCAAGAGCGCGTTCGAGCGCGACGCCGCGCTCGCGCGCCGCTTCCAGAAGATCGAGATCACCGAGCCCAGCCGCGAGGAGACGCTGCTCATCCTGCAGGGGCTGCGCGAGGTCTACGAGCGCCACCACAACGTGAAGTACACGCCCGAGGCGCTGCAGTCGGCGGTCGAGCTCGCGCACAAGTACCTGCGCGATCGCCATCTGCCCGACTCCGCGATCGACGTGATGGACGAGACCGGCGCCGCGGCGCGACTCGGGGCCGCCGTGCCCGAGGTGACGCTCAACGACGCGCTGGCCGGCGATCGCAGTCAGGACGGCGCCGGCTTCGGCGACGACACGCCGACGGCCGCCGATACTCCGCCGCCGACGATCATCGACGTGCCGGAGATCGAGGCGGTCATCGCCCGCATGGCCCGCATCCCGCCGAAGTCGGTCTCGACCGACGATCGCAAGGTGCTCGCTCGCATCGACGAGGGCCTGCAGGAGGTCATCTACGGGCAGAACGACGCGGTCCGCACCGTGGCGCACGCGATCAAGCGCGCGCGCGCCGGGCTCGGTCGCGCGGACAAGCCGATCGGCTCGTTCCTGTTCGCGGGTCCCACCGGCGTCGGCAAGACCGAGCTGGCCAAGCAGCTCGCCCGCCTGCTCGGGCTGCCGTTCCTGCGCTTCGACATGAGCGAGTACATGGAGAAGCACAGCGTCAGCCGGCTCATCGGCGCGCCGCCCGGCTACGTCGGCTTCGATCAGGGCGGGTTGCTCACCGACGCCGTGTCGAAGCAGCCGCATGCGGTGCTCGTGCTCGACGAGATCGAGAAGGCGCATCCCGACATCTTCTCGGTGCTCTTGCAGGTGATGGACAACGCCACGTTGACCGACACGACCGGGCGCAAGACCGACTTCCGCAACATCATCCTCATCATGACGAGCAACGCGGGCGCGCAGGAGATCAACGCGCGCAAGGTCGGCTTCGCCGACGAGGGCCCGCAGGCGTCCGACGCCAACAAGGCGATCGAGCGCACGTTCAGCCCCGAGTTCCGCAACCGGCTCGACAAGACGGTGATGTTCCAGGCGCTCGATCAGACCGTGATCCGTCGCGTCGCCGACAAGATGCTCGGCGAGCTCGAGCTGCAGCTCGCCGACCGCAACGTGCGGTTCACGTACACCGAGCCGGCGCGCGACTGGATCGCCGAACGCGGCTTCGATCGCCTCTTCGGCGCGCGTCCGATGGCGCGCATCATCGACGAGCACATCAAGGGCCAGATGGTCGACGAGCTGCTGTTCGGCAAGCTCGAACGCGGCGGCAGCGTGCACGTCGACATGCAGAACAACCAGCTCGTGTTCACCTACGAAGAGGCCGAGCACACCGAGGCACCGCCCGAGCCGCCGGCGAAGTCGAGCGCGCCCGCGAAGGACAAGCAGTACAACTGATCGCACGTCCTGCTATGCTGGACGTGCGATGGTGACCTCCGGCGCACGACCGCGCGTCACGCCCGAGGCGTACCTCGCGGCCGAGCTGATCGCGGCGGAGAAGCACGAGTACTGGCGTGGCGAGGTGTTCGCGATGGCGGGCGCGTCGCTGCGCCACAACGTGCTGGTCGGCAGCATGGTCGGTGTGCTCGGCAACCGC
>CAZFKC010000049.1:0-22898 GCA_964519175.1 uncultured Nannocystaceae bacterium | reverse complement strand
TTCGCAGCGCGAGCGAAAGCTCGAGGTGTTCTCGCGCCAGCTCGACGGCGCCTGGCTGCTCCGTATCGCGCGCGATGCCGATCGTGTAGTGCTGCCCGCGCTCGGCATCGAGCTCGCGCTGCCCGAGCTGTACGAGCGGGCGTTCGACGTCCCCGGCGACGAGGATTGACCGCGCTCGTTCGCGGGATTCTGCCGGCTACGCAGCTCGCTCTACGTTCGGGCGAGCAGTGCGGGCATCGCACGATGGTGCGGCGGGGCCCTGCGATCTAATGAAGGATCGTGGGGCGGACACGATTTCCATCGTGGGGGGTGCTCGTGCTCGCGTGCGGCTGCGCGAGCGGGGGCGAGATGGGCAGCGGCATGACCGCGGCCTGGGACGGCGAGGAGAGCAGCGGCACCGCGGCCGAGGAGAGCAGCGGTGCGCCCGGGACGACTGCGCCCGCGACGACGCTCGAGCCCGGCTCGAGCGAGGGCGAGCCGGCCGACAGCTCCGAAGGCGACGCACCGCTGCCCGACCTGCCGCCGGCGAACGATTGCCCGCGCGCGAAGGTCTCGGTGATGCCGGGCAACTCGCTGTTCGTGCGGCCCGATCCGTCGACCGGTGGTGAGGCGGTCGGCGAGCTGCCGAACAACGCGGTCGTCGACGTCGTCGCCGAGACGACCGGCGAGGTCGTCGACGGCATCGACACGTGGTTCGAGATCGATCACGACGGGCTGCACGGCTACGTGTCGGGCGCCTTCGCGAGCTGCACGCTCGAGGACCCGCCCGATCTGCAGCCGCCCGACGGCTTCTACCTTCCGCTGCCGTGCGACTACTCGTGCACGATCGCCCAGGGCAACGACGGCACGTTCACGCACCAGGGCAACGCGTTCTATGCGTTCGATTTCTCGGTGCCGATCGAGACGCCGCTCGTCGCGATGGCCGACGGCATCGTCGCGTACACGTTCGACGAGACCGGCCCCGGCGACCCTTGTTACAACGGCGGTGGACCGGAGTGCTTCGCGTACGGCAACCTCGTCGTGCTCCGGCACGGCGACGGCACGACCTCGCTCTACAAGCACCTCAACCGCGTCGACGTGGCGGTGGACGAGTTCGTGCCGCGCGGCGAGCCCGTCGGGTTGTCGGGCTCGACCGGCTACTCGACCGGCCCGCACGCGCACGTGATGCGCATGGAGGACTGCGGGATGGCGCAGTGCCAGTCGATCCCGCTCGAGTTCGTCGAGGCCGGCGTGCCTGGCACCGGCGACTCGGTGACCTCCGAGAACTGTCCGTGAGCAGCGGAGGGCCGCGTTCTGCGAGGGTCGCACCTACGCCGGTTGTTGCGCGCCCGCGGATCCGTCAGCCTGGACGGCAACCATGCGACGGATCCATGCAGTGCTGTTCGCGTGCGCCAGCGTGATGCAGGGCGGGCTCGCCGGCTGCGCGCACTTCAATCCCGACGCCGCCGGTGATGCGCACGGCAGCCCCAGGGAGACGCCGTTGCCGACGACCGCACCGTCGATGGTGCAGGACCTCGTGTGGGGCGGCAGCGACTACGACGTGCGCGGGGCCGACAAGGAGCGCTTCCTCGCGGTCGTGCGCATGTGTTGGGACTCGGCGAGCCGCGCCTCGCCGGGCAGCGCGGGCATCAGCCGCGTCGACCTCACGATCGATCGCGAGGGCTACGTCGTCGACGAGAGCGTGAGCGTCTCGCTCTTCCACGACATGTTCCTCGGCGAGCGCGACGTCGCGGCCGAGACGGCGTACCTGGCCTGCGCCGAGCGGGGGCTCCACCGCCTCGCGGTACCGCCTGCTCGCGCGGGCACCGGCACGCTCTTCTTCGACGCGCGGCTGTTGCCCGCCCGCTGAGCGCTCTCCGAGTTCGGCCGCCCGCGACAGCTCGGCACGTGGTGCGGCCGGTCCGTGCCGACCCGTCGCTAACGAACCGTCCCGCCGCACGTCCGGCCACGGGGTGCGGAACATTCGCGCGATTGGCACGTGAGTTGCGAAGCGAAGCCATCCCCGCCCGCGGAACCCAGGGACCGCGCGTGGGTGTCAACCTCGTGAGAGGCACGCCATGGATGCCCCGGCCATCGTGGAGCTCGTCGAGCTCCGTCGCGTCTATCGGATGGGCAGCGACTCGATCGCGGCGCTCGACCGCGTGACGTTCGCGATCGGGCGCGGCGAGTACGTGGCGATCGTCGGACGCTCGGGCTCCGGCAAGACCACGCTGATGAACGTGATCGGCTGCATGGAGCGGCCGACGAGCGGCGTGATCAAGATCGACGGAGCCGACGTCGCTGCGTTGTCCGACGACGCGCTCTCGCGGATCCGCAACCGCCACATCGGCTTCGTGTTCCAGAGCTTCCAGCTGTTGCCGCGCGCCACTGCGCTGCAGAACGTCGAGCTGCCGCTCGTGTACCGCGGCATCGCGCGGCGCAAGCGACGGGCGGAGGCCGTGGCCGCGCTCGAGCGCGTCGGGCTCGGCGATCGTCAGCGCCATCGGCCGCACGAGCTCTCGGGCGGTCAGCGCCAGCGCGTCGCGATCGCGCGTGCGCTCGTCGGCGAGCCGAGCCTGCTGCTCGCCGACGAGCCCAGCGGCAACCTGGACAGCGCGACCGAGCGCGAGATCATGGCGCTGTTCGACGAGCTGCACGGCCGCGGGCACACCATCGTCGTCGTCACGCACGAGCCGTCGATCGCGGCGATGTGCCCGCGGGCGATCCGGCTCGCCGACGGCAAGGTCGTCGCGGACGGCAGCGGCCGCGAGGTGGCCTCGGCGTTGCTCGCCGAAGCGGGGGCCCATGCGAGCTGAGCTCCTCTTCGCGGTGCTCGTGGTCGCGTGCGCGCCGACCGAGGCCAGCGCTCCGCGTCGGTCGGGGTCCGGCGAAGCGACCGTCGTGCGTGGCGCATTCGAGCAGCGCATCGATCTGACCGGCGAGGTCGACGCGGCGGTCTCGACCCAGCTCTCGGGCCCGCGCACCGAGGACTGGAACCTCGCGATCCGCTGGCTCGCCGAGGACGGTGCCCACGTGAAGGCCGGTGACCGCGTGATCGGCTTCGACAACGTCGCCGTCGCGGATCGACTGCGCGAGCTCGAGCGTGCGGTCGTCGAGGCCGGCAGCGCGATCGTCGAGCAGGCGGCCAAGGACGCGGTCGCGAAGGCCGACAAGGCGTTCGAGGTCGAGAAGCAGCGCACCGCGATCGCGAAGGCCGAGCTCGACGCGAAGGTGCCCGAGCAGCTGCTCTCGCGACGGGAGGCGCGCAACTTCGAGCTCGCGCTGGCCCGCGCCGCCGCGGCGAGGGCGACCGCCGATGCGGAGCTCCACGCGGCGCGCTCCGGCAGCAAGCTCGAGGCCCGCATCAAGGAGATCGCCTACGAGAAGGCGGTGCGTCGGCTCGCTGCGGCCCGCGATCAGCTCGCGAGCCTCGACGTGCTGGCGCCCGAGGACGGAGTGGTGCTCGTCGGCGTGCATCCGTGGGAGGGCCGCAAGCTGCAGGTCGGCGACAACATCTGGCCGGGGCTCACGATCGCGCGGATCCCCGATCTCTCGCAGATGGTGGTGCAGGCGCGGCTCGACGACGTCGACGACGGGCGTGTGCAGCCGGGCATGGCCGTGCGCTGCTTCGTCGACGCGTTCCCCGAGCGACCGCTGCGTGGCCATGTGCTCGCGGTGAGCCCGGTCGCGCAGGAGATTGCGCAGCTCTCCACGCGGCGCTACTTCACGGTCCGCATCGCGCTCGATGAGACCGACGCGGAGATCCTGCGGCCCGGGCTGTCGGTGCGCGCCGAGGTGATCATGCGCGTCATCGACGACGCGCTCCTCGTCCCGCGTACCGCGATCGATCTGCACGCCCAGCCGCCGCGCGCGTGGCTGGCCGACGGCCGCGAGGTGGAGCTCGAGCTCGAGGCCTGCGACGCGCAGCGCTGTGCCGTCGCCGCGGGCGTCGCCGAGGGCGACGTGCTGCGCGCCCGCCCGGAGGCCGGCTGATGCGGGCGGGGCTCGTCGCGCTCGCGCTCGTGCTCGGGTGCACGGCGGCGCAGGCCGGCGACGAAGCCGTGCGGGTCGAGCGGGGCGAGCTCGTCGTGACGGTCGACGTCGGCGGCAAGCTCCGCGCGGTCGACTCCGATCGGCTGGGCCCGCCACCTCTGCCCGACGTGTGGAACTACAAGATCGCGATGATGGCCGAGGAGGGCAGAGAGGTCGTGCCCGGGACCCCGGTGCTCGCGTTCGACACGAGCGAGCTCGAGCGTCGGCTCGAGGAGAAGGCGGCCGAGCGCGACTCCGCCGCGACCCAGCTCGCGCTGAAGCAGGCCGGGGCCCGCGTCGCGCGGCAGGACGAGCAGCTCGCGATCGCCGAGGCGGAATCCGAGCAGCGCAAGGCCGCGGTGAAGGCCGACGCGCCGCCCGAGATCACCGCCGTGATCGAGCTCGAGAAGGCGAAGCTCGACCTCGAGCTCGCCGGCACCAAGATCACGCACCTCGCCGGCAAGTCGAAGGCGGCGGCGCGGCGCGATGCCGCCGAGATCGCCGCGTGGCAGAGCAAGCACGATCGGGCAGTCGAGCGCGTGAAGCTGATCGAGGCCGCGATCGCGCAGATGACCGTGGTCTCGCCGCGCGCGGGCGCGGTCATCCACCAGACCGACTGGGACGGCAAGAAGAAGAAGGTCGGCGACTCCGCGTGGCGGGCGGAGAACGTGCTGCAGGTCGTCTCGCTGGCGGAGCTCGAGGGCGACGGCGAGATCGACGAGGTCGATCTGCAGCGCGTGGTGGCCGGGCAGGCCGTCGCGCTGCGTGTCGATGCGAACGCGGACGTCGAGCTGCGCGGGAGCATCCGGCGGATCTCGCAGACGGTGCAGCGCGCGTCGCCCGAGAACCCACTCAAGGTCGCGCACGCCGACATCGTCATCGACGACACGCTCGGGCTGCGGCTGCGTCCCGGCATGCGCTTCCGCGGCGCGGTGGAGATCGAGCGCATCGCGGACGCGCTCCTGGTCCCGCTCGATCGCGTGGTGTCGACACCCGACGGGCCCGTCGCGCACCGACGCAGCGGCAGCGGCATCGAGGTGGTGCCGGTCGTGCTCGGTGCGCGCGACGGCGAGCGCGTCGTCGTCCTCGAAGGCCTCGCCGAAGGCGACGAGCTCGTCGTGCCGACGGAGGGATCGCCATGATGCGGGCGCTCGTCCTCGCGCTCGTGCTCTCGGTCGGGTGCGACACGGCGCTCGCGCCCGAGGTGCCGACGCTCGAGGTCGAGCCGCGGGCGCGCTTCGTGCGGAGGGTCCGCGCCGAGGGAGTGCTGCGCGCCGCGAAGGCGACCCCGGTGCTCGCGCCGCGCGACGCCGAGGGCCCGATGAAGATCGCGTGGGTGGCCGAGGACGGCAGCACCGTGGCCGCCGGCGACGCGGTGATCCGCTTCGATCCCACGGAGATGCAGCGCACGCTCGCCGACAACCAAGACGACGTGCTCACCGCCGAGACCAACATCGACAAGAGCACGCTCGACAGCGGCGCGACCCGGAAGAAGCGCGATCTGACCGCCGAGCTCGCCGAGCGCGAGGCCACGGCGGCGCGGCAGTTCGAGACCAAGGACGAGAAGATCCTCTCGCGCGTCGAGATCGCCGAGGGCACCATCGATCTCGAGCTGGCCGAGGCGAAGGCCGAGCATGCGCGCAGCGTCCGTGGCGTCGAGCGCAGCGTGGCCTCGCGTCAGCTCGAGCTGCACGAGATCTCGCGCAGCCAGCACGCCCGCGAGGTCGCGCACGCGAAGGAAGGACTCTCGCGGCTCGAGGTCGTCGCGCCGCATCCCGGCGTGCTCGTGTTGCAACGCGACTGGCGCGGCGAGCTCGTGCGGATCGGCGACACGGTGTGGGCGGGGCAGAAGCTCGCCGAGCTCCCGATCGTGGCGGAGCTCGAGGCCGAGGTGTTCGTGCTCGAGGTCGATGCCGGCGATCTGGCCGCGGGCCTCGCCGCGGAGCTCGTCGTCGACGCGCATCCCGACGTCGTGCACGCCGCCCGGATCGCCCGCGTCGACACGCTCGCCCAGCCGCGCCACCCCGAGGTGCCGGTGAACTACTTCGGCGTGACGCTGACCATCGCCGGGGACACCTCGAGGATGCGCGTGGGCCAGCGGGTGCGCGCCACGGTGCTGATCGAGCAGCCCGAGGCCGTGGTGGTGCCGCGACAGGCCGTGTTCGAGCGCGACGGCAAGCTCGTGGTCTACCGCAAGGTGGGCGCGGCCTTCGAGCCGGTCGAGGTCACGCTCGGCAAGGCCAGCGCGGGCAGGGTGGTGATCGCCTCGGGGCTCGAGCCGGGCGAGCACATCGCGCTGCGCGATCCGATGCGCGCGGCCGATCAGCTGCTCGGCGGCAGCGACGACGGCGCCCGCAAGGAGCCGCGGTGATGCGTTCGAGCGATGCCCTCGTCGCGGCGCTCGAGAACCTGCGCGAGCACAAGCTGCGCTCGGCGCTGACCATGCTCGGCATGATGTTCGGCGTCGGCGCCGTGATCGCGATGCTGTCGATCGGCGCCGGGGCCGAGGAGCGCGCGCTCGGGCTCATCGATCGCATGGGCGTGCGCAACGTGATCGTGCGCGCCAAGGCGCTCGAAGAGGACGACGCGAAGGAGATCCGCAAGAAGTCGATCGGGGTCTCGCTGCGCGATGCCGATGCGATCGTCGAGGCGGTGCCCGACGCGGAGCTCGCCGTGCCGCGCGTGCAGCTCGAGCCCTACAAGATCTTCTCGGCGACCGGCAAGAGCGAGGCGGCGGTCTTCGGGGTTGCACGCGAGCACGCGATGCTGGTCGGGCTGCGGCTGGCCGAGGGACGACTGCTCGACGCCGAGGACGAGCGCAGCCACGCGCAGACCTGCGTGCTGGGCGCGGCGAGCCGGCGCGAGCTCTTCGGAGCCGGGGTCGCGCTGGGCCAGCACGTGAAGGTCGACGACGTGTGGCTCGAGGTGGTCGGGGTGCTCGCCGCCGAGGGTGCGGCCGAGCACCGCATCGAGGGCGTCGCAGTCGCGTCGCGCGACCTGGAGATCCACGTCCCGCTGTCGACGGCGCTGCGCAAGTTCGAGCGCAAGCCGCTGGAGTCGCCGCTCGCGGACATCACGGTGCGGATCGCCGAAGGCAGCGCGCCGACCGAGGTCGCCGCGGTGGTCGCGGGCCTGCTCGACCGGCTGCACGGTGGGGCGGACGACTACGAGATCGTGGTCCCGCAGGCGCTGCTCGACCAGAGCCGCGAGACCCAGCGGTTGTTCGACGTCGTGATGGGCTGCATCGCGGGGATCTCGCTGCTCGTGGGCGGCATCGGGATCATGAACATCATGCTCGCGTCGGTGCTCGAGCAGACGCGCGCCATCGGCATCCGCCGCGCCGTCGGTGCGCGGCGTCGGGACATCCGCACGCAATTCCTGCTCACTGCGTTCGCGCTGTCGCTGGCCGGCGGCGCGGCCGGCATCGGCATGGGGCTGGCGATCGCCGACATCGTCGCGGCCTGGGCCGACTGGCCGACCGTGGTCACGGCGACTTCGATCGCGTTGTCGACCGGGGTCTCGCTGGCGGTCGGGCTGGTGTCCGGGCTGTATCCGGCGATCCGGGCCGCGCGGCTCGAGCCCATCGAGGCGCTACGTCACGAGTGAGCAGGGGCGGGCGGCCGATGTAGGCCCCCGCCGACGCCGCGGCGCCGGTCGTGCGATGTGCGGCGTCGGAGCCGCCCGTGGGACCGATGGCAGCGGCTCAGCCGGCCATGAACTTCGTGGGTGGCACCCAACTGGTAGAGTACTACCGCTGGGCGCGTGCCGGCCGAGGTCGCGAGTTGTCCGAATCACCGAGCCAGATCGAGCGACGGGAGTACAAGTTCCTCGTCGATCGCCGCACCGCGGGCGCGCTGCGTGCCGCGATCCAGCCGTTTTGTCGCATCGATCCGTTCGCCGCGACCAACCCGAACCGCAGCTACACCGTCGAGACGCTCTATCTCGACACCGCCGGGCTGACGCTCTTCTGGGGGAACGACCATGAGCAGCTCGACCGCTTCAAGATGCGCGTTCGTCGCTACGCGAAGCCGAACAGCCCCGTCTACCTCGAGGTCAAGCGCCGCTACAACGACGTGATCTCGAAGTCCCGCGGACGGCTGGGCGCCGACCAGTGGATCGGGCTGCTCGAAGATCCCGGCGCGCCGATCCCCGCCGACCTCGCCTCGTACGACCGCAAGGCGGTCGAGCGGTTCCTGGCCTACGCGCGCACGCTGCACGTGCAGCCGGTGACCCTCGTCCGCTACGAGCGTGAGCCCTACGTGAGCACGATCGACGACTACGGGCGCGTCACCTTCGACACCCACGTGCGCGCCCGCCTCATCGACCGGCTCAGCTTCGACGACGAGGACGGCGGCAGCTGGCGCGCGCTCGACGGTGCGGTGCTGCAGAACACCCACGAGTCGCTGGTGGTGCTGGAGATGAAGTTCACGAACCAGGTGCCGTTGTGGATGGTGAACATCGCGCGCAGCATCGGGCTGGTGCGCGGGGCATTCTCGAAGTACGGCACGTCGATCCGCGCGTTCTACCAGCCCACCGATGCCCGCGTGCCTCGGAACGTCGGAGGCTGGCGGTGAACGAGCTCTGGCTCTCCGGTGCGCAGACGATGCCCACGCCGCAGCACGCGGCGCTGTCGCTGTTGCTCGCGTTCGGGCTCGCGCAGGTGATCGGCGCGGTCTACGTCTGGACCTTCCGCGGCATGTCCTACTCCACGGGGCTCGTGCACGCGATGATCATCGGCTCGACCATCGCGGCGATGTTGATGCTCGCGATCGGCAACAGCATCGCGGCCGGGCTCGGCATCGCCGGCGGGCTCGCGCTCGTCCGCTTCCGCACCGCGCTCCGCGACCCGCGCGACATGATGTTCGTGTTCGCAGCGCTCGGGGTCGGCATCGCCTCGGGGCTCGGCGCGCACGCGGTCGCGGCGTTCGGCACCGTGCTCTTCTGCCTCACCGTGTTCACGCTGACCTTCAGCGAGTTCGGCACGCAGCGCCGCTTCGACGGCCTCTTGCGGTTCCAGCTGCCCATCGGCGCGAACGAGGCCGAGCTCATGGGGCTCCTGCGCAAGCACAGCAGCTTCGTCGCGCTCGTCACCCTGCGCGAGGTGGCACAGGGCCAGGCGATGGAGCACGCCTATCAGATCCGGCTCGCCGATCCGAAGCACCGCGTCGCACTCGTGCAGGGGCTCGAGGAGATCCCCGGCATCCAGGGCGTCTCACTGCTCCTGCAGGAGCCCACGGTGGAGCTCTAGGCCATGGTCGGCTTCCTGCGCAGACACGTGCTTCCCTGGACGGTGTGGCTCGGTGCCATGAGCACCGCCGGGTGGATCTGGTACGACACGAACATGGGCAGCGCGCGGGGCTACGTCGAAGGCGTGGTCTACACCGTCGCTGCACCTTCGCCCGCGCGCGTCACGAGCGTGCTGGTCACCTCGGGGCAGCATGTCACCGCCGGGCAAGTGATTGCGACGCTCGACGATCACGTGCTCGACGCGGAGATCCAGGCGCTCGACGCCGAGCGTCGCCGCATCGAGGCCGAGCTCGGTGCCGTCACGGCCCTCACCGCGATCCAGATCGCCGACGAGACCCGCGGCATCGAAGAGTCGGTCGGCGAGGCCGAGCTCGCGCGAGTCCAGGCGAAGGGCGAGCGCAGTGTCGCGGGCGCCGAGCTCTCGGCGCTCGACGATCAGATAAAGGAGATGCGCGAGCTGGTCGAGAAGCGCATGGCCGATCGACGCGACCTGGCCGAGCTGCTCGTCCAGCGCGCGGCGCTGCGCGAGCAGCAGACGGCGGCGACGGGGCTGATCCGCCAGCTCGACACGCAGGCCGCCCGCGCGCGTGCGCGCCGCGAGAGCCTGCCGGCCGACGCGACCACCAAGGTCACCGATCCGCTGTTCGCCGAGCTGAAGGTCGTCAAGGCGCAGATGGACGTGTTCGCCGTGCAGAAGGAGGCGCTCACGCTGCGAGCACCCGGCGACGGCGAGATCACGAGCGTGCTCCTGCGGCCCGGCGAGGTGGCGGTCGAAGGCGCGATCGTGGCGACGATCGCCGCCGGCTCGAGCCCGAACGGCGGCGGTGTACCGCAGGTCGTCGCGTGCACGACGGAGCAGGACGGCGCGCGCGTGCAGGTGGGTGAGCGGGTGCGGCTGAAGCCGCTCGACGGCAGCGTGCCGCCGCTGAATGGTCACGTCGAGCGACTCGCGGCCGAGGTCGGGGCGCTGCCGATCCGCTGCTGGCGCGACTCTCGGATCACGCAGTGGGGGCGGCCGATCTACATCGCGGTCGACGACCCCGTACCGCTCCTGCAAGGCCAGTCGGTCGCGATCGAGTTCACCGGCGAGGTGTCGTCGTTCCCGGCCGCCGTCGCCGCACCGGCCGTCGCTGCGAGCACGCCCTCGACCACGACGCCGACGAAGCCGCCGGCCAAGGGCGTGGTGCCCAAGCCCATAGTGGTGCCGGGATCCCTCGCTGCGCGCACGCGCTTCGAGCCCTCCGGCATCGTGTGGTCGGCGGCGCGCGAGCGCTACATCGTCGTCAGCGACGACACCGGGCTCGCCGACACCACCGAGCACGCGCCGTGGGTGTTCACGATGGACACGAGCGGCAACGTCGACGCCGATCCGATCGTGATCGACGGCATCAAGGGCTTCAGCGACATCGAGTCGATCGCTGCGACGCCCGACGGTGGCCTCTGGCTGCTCACGTCGCAGAGCGTCAGCAAGAAGGGCAAGCGGCCGGCCGCGCGGCAGTTCTTCGGCAAGGTCGAGCTCACCGCGAGCTCCGCGAGGGCCACGGGCTCGGTGCAGCTCGCGAAGCTGCTCGACGCGAGCACGCTCGCAGCGCTGGGGCTACCCGACAGCAACGCGCTCGACATCGAGGGCATGACCGCGACGGCGACGGGCGGCCTGCTCCTGGGGCTGAAGGGCCCGGTCGACGGCAAGGGCGCACCGGTCTGGCACATGGCCGATCCCGATCGCGTGCTCGGTAGCGGTGCGATCGGTCCCGGCGATCTCGCGCTGTGGGGCCACGTTCCGCTGACCGTGCGTGCCGATGGTGCTTCGGTGCGTGCCGGCATCTCCGACCTGCTCGAGCTCCCGGGCGGCCAGCTGCTCGTCACCGCTACGGCGGCCGGCGCCACGGATCCCCGCTCGCAGGACGGTGCGTTGTTCGTCGTCGACGATCGCAGCAAGCTCGCGTCACCGCGGCTCTTGTGGACGTTCCCGGGCCTGAAGCCCGAGGGCGTCGCGCTCGGTGCGAAGTCCGACGCGCTCGTGCTGGTCTTCGATGCGGGCGCAGCGACCCCGCAATGGATGGAGCAACCATGGCCCGCGCCCTGATCCTGCTCGCGCTCTGCAGCTCCGCTGCGTGCTTCCACGCCGCGCCGTACTCGGCCTCGTCGACGCAGGCGAAGTGGCGTGCGATGCGGACCTCGACCGGCGCGAACGCGAACCGCCCGGATGCCCCGACGCCCGGCGAGGTCCTCAGCGTCGAGCAGACCTACGAGCTCGCGCTGGCGAACAGCGCCGAGGTGTCCGCGCTGCAGGCCGAGTCGGAGGCGATCGCAGCCGAGGCCGGCGTCGCGAAGCAGCTCGAGAATCCGCAGCTGCGCTTCACCAACTTCGACGTCAACGACGCGCTCGCGCAGCGGGGCTCGATGAACATCGGGCTGCGCGTGCCGATCCCCCGTCCGGGCTCGCGACGCGCGGGGGCAGAGAGCGCGAAGCAGCTGGCCCAGAGCACGCAGAGCGAGGCCGAGGACGAGAAGCGGCTGCTGCGGGCGCAGGTCTACAAGCTGTACGCACGTCTGGCGATGTTGTCCGCCGATCTCGAGCACACGGCGCGCGCGGTCGAGCTGCTCGGGCAGCGCCGCGATCAGATCGCGGCGCGGGCCGAGCAGGCGGTGGCGATGAAGCTCGACGTCGCGATGGCGGACGTCCAACACGCCGAAGCGCAGGCCGACCACGCCGAGGTCCGCGATCAGATCACCCAGGTCGAGCGCGAGCTGACCCGCCTCGCCGGCATCCCGGCCGGCGTGCGCTTCGCGGCGGGGTCCGAGCAGCTGCAGCTCGTCGACCAGGAGCTCGACCGCGACCGGCTCACCGACCAGGCGATGGCGGCACGCCCCGCGCTCCGTGGCGCGCATGCGAATCGCGTCGCCGCCGAGGCCGACGTGTATCTCGCACGCGGGCGCGCGTATCCATGGTTCGACTGGGCGCAGCTGCAGTACCGCGTCTCGCGCGATGCGTCGCCGTCGGCGTTCGGCTTCGGCATCGCGCTCACGCTGCCGATCTTCAGCTGGAACCGCGGCGAGGTCCGGGCGATGCGCGCGGTGGTGCACCAGCGCGACGTCGAAGAGCGCTCGATCATCGCGTCGGTCGCCGCCGAGGTCGACCTCGCGGTCGGCGAGGTCGAGCGCACCGCCAAGCGGGCGCACCAGCTCGAGCACGAGCTGCTGCCGCAGGCCGAGGCGGCGGCGCGCGAGGCCGAGGCCGCGCTGGCGAGCGGCGCGATCGATCCGGTGGTCGCCAGCGAGATCGACGAGAAGGTCGTCGACGCCCGGCGACTGCACCTCGAGGCGCTGCTCGAGCACCGCGAGGCGGTCATCGATCTCGAGATGGCGGTCGGCGGCCCGCTCGCGGTCGCCGACGAACCGAAGCGCAAGCCGAAGCCGAAGCCCTGAGGGAATCCCGGGCACGGCCGGGGCGTCTGCACGGCCGTGCGCGCTTCCACCATCAAGGCGCTGCTGCTCGCGGTCGCGCTCGCAGCAGTCGGAGTGTTGCTGCGGCGCTGGGGCCACCTCGAAGGCCTCGACGATCACGAGCTCGCCACGCGCCTGCTGGAGAGCCGCGGCATCGCGTGCACGCCGAAGATCGTGGATCGCCGCGAAGGCGAGCTCTACGTGGTGTGCGCCGACGGCAAGTACGAGCTCGTGAGCCCGCTGCCCTGCGGGACGAGCTCGCCGATCCTCTGCGACGTGCTCGGCATCGACGCGGCCTGCTGGGAGCTCGTGCGCGACTGACGAGCGCCGCAGGGCGCCGCCGATCCGCGCGACCCACTTCGACCTATCGTCGGCGCCGTCGCACCGCGAGCACCACGCCGAGCCACGCGAGGCCGTGCGCACCCGGCTCGCTCGCGCACGCGCAGCCGCCTTCGTCCTCCTGCTCGCCGAACGTGTCGGGCAGGCCGCCGCCGTCGTCGCTGCCGCTGCCGGCATCGTCCCCACTGCCGCCCGGCCGTTCGCCGCCGCTGCCGGTGTCGCCCGTCGAGCCCTCGCTCGTGCCGGCCTCGCAGCCCTCGTCGATCTCGCCGTCGCAGTCGTCGTCGACGCCATCGTCGCAGCGCTCGTCGATCACACAGCGCTGTCGCGGTGGCACCGCGTGCAGCGTCTCGAAGTACTGCGAGCTCGACCACCCGCTGTCGTCGCTCCACGCTGGCCCGGCGATCGCCGCCGCATCGAAGCCGGCCCCGTTCGAGCGCCAGCAGCTCACGCCGCCCGCTCCGCGTGCGCACAGATCCGCGCGACCGTCGGCGTCGAGGTCGGCGAAGCGCAGCGTGCCGAAGCGGGAGATCGAGCCCCAGTCGGCATCGTCGGCCAAGGCCGGGCCCTCGAACGACTCGCCGAACGCTCCGGCATCCCACGCGGCGCAGCGCATGCCCGCGTTCGCGCGCGCGCACACGTCGAGATCGCCGTCGGCGTCGAGATCCGCGAAGCGGATCGTCGAGTAGTTCGAGTAGTCCCACCAGCCCGACTCGTCGCTCCACACCGGCCCCGCGATCGCCTCGCCGAAGCCGTCGCCGGTGGAGAGGTGGCACTGCAGGCCGGCGGCCGCACGCACGCACAGATCCGCGCGTCGATCGGCGTCGATGTCGACGAGCCGAATCGTGCTCCAGTACTCGACGTGGCCGAAGCCGGCGTCGTCGGACCACGCCGGACCTTCGATCGCCGCGCCGAAGCCGGTGCCCGTCGACAGCCAGCAGCGCATGCCCACGTCGGTGCGCGCACAGACGTCGGCGCGCGCATCCGCGTCGATGTCGGCCATGCGGATCGTCCCGAACCGCGACATCGCGGCGAAGCCGGCCTCGTCGGACAGGCCCGCGAGCGTGAACGGCTCGGCGAAGCCGTCGCCGGTCGAGCGCCAGCACATCAGCCCGTCGGCCGCGCGCGCGCACAGATCGTCGCGTCCGTCGCCGTCGACGTCGGCCATGCGGATCGTGCCCCAGTGCTTCGCCGCCGCCCAACCCAGCTCGTCGGAGAGCTCGGGCCCGACGATCGGCGTCGTCGCGAACGCGGTGCCCTCGCTGCGCCAGCACTGTACGCCGACCGCATCGCGGCCGCACAGATCGGCCTTGCCGTCGCCGTCGAGGTCGCCCATGCGCAGCGTGCCGAACCAGCTCGGCGCGTTCCAGCCCAGCTCGTCGGACAGCTCGGGCCCGAGGTTGGCCTCACCGAATCCGGTGTCGTTCGCGAGGTGGCAGCGGAAGCCCGCGGCTGCGCGCGCGCACAGATCCGCACGACCGTCGCCGTCGACGTCGGTCGTCGTGCTCGCGTCGGTGGCCTCGCCGTGCAGCGACGACTCCTCGCGGCTGCGATCGCACGAGCCCGGCTCGCCGACGCCCGACGCGACGAGGCCGAGGTGATTGCCGACCACGCGCTGCGCCCCGTCGGACGGCGCGTTGAGCACGCCGTCGCCGGCGAGCCACATCGTGCTCGAGCCGCCGCCGTCGTTGTTGATCGCGTCGTCGGCCCCCAGCTCGGCGAGCAACGCCGCGAGCTCGGTGCAGGTCATGCCCGCGCTCTGCTCCGTGCGCCCGTCGACGACGACGAGCACGAGCGTGCGGCCGTCGGCCGAGATGCCGCTCGCAGTGCGCGGGTGCCTCGTGGTGCACAGCTCACCGCTGTTGGCGTCGATCGGCGTGCCGTTCTCGACCAGGCCCGGATGCCCCGAGATCACCTCGCGCATCCACGCCTCGGGCGGATCGATCACCTGGCTCGGCTTTCGGATCTCCGCGCGGCCGCGCCCGAACGCCACGACGCCGGCGCCGTTCGTGTCCGCGGTGTCGCTCCAGCGCTCGGCGGCCCCCATCGCGAGCCCGCTCGTGCCGTAGTCCTCGTACGAGAAGAAGTCGCCGTTGATCGCCGCGTCCGCGCCGACCAGCGCCGCGAACGACGACACGGTGCGCTGGCGCTCGTTCGTCTTCGTCGCGCGCAGCGAGACGCCGTCGTGGCAGAGATCGATCTGCAGCGCGAAGATCTTCCACGGCACGTTGGTGGTGCGCCGCAGGAGCCGCACGCCGGGCAGCGGATCACTCCACTGGTCTGCCGCGTGCGCGGAGCCGATCGCTCCGAGCCACGCCGCGATCGTCGCCGCTGCGAGCCTGCCCCCCATCGCGTTCCAGCCTACGGCTCGCTGCCGTACGCCGTGAATCCGCGGAATTGCGTAACGGCGGCTGCGCTCAACCCGAGGCAGCTTGCTCGCGAAACATCGCCTCGAGCTCTTCCTTGGCGTCGTCGATGAACTCGCGCACCTCGGGCTGCTTGGTCTGCATGAGCTCGCTCGGGGTGCCCGCGAACTGGAAGCGACGCTCGTGCAGCATCACGATGCGGTCGGAGACGCCGAACGCGGTGCGCATGTCGTGCGTGACGACGACGCTGGTGGCCTTGAGGTCGTGCTGCAGCCGCTCGATCATCTGCGCGATGTTGGTGATGTTCTGCGGGTCGAGGCCCTGCGTGGGCTCGTCGTAGAGCAGCACCTCGGGCTCGATGGCGATGGCGCGCGCGAGTGCGACGCGCTTGCGCATGCCGCCGGACAGCGAGGCGGGGAACTTCTCGAGGTCTTCCTGCTTGAGGTTGACCATCTCGATGCACGCGGCTGCGCGCGCCCGGATGGCCGCGTCGTCCATGTCGGTGTGCTCGCGGAGGCCATAGCCGATGTTGTCGAGCACGATCATCGAGTCGAACAGCGCGTCGCTCTGGAACACGTAGCCGACCTCGCGGTGCAGCTTGTCGAGCTGGGCGCGATCCATCTCCGCGATCTTCTGGCCCTTGTAGATGATCTCGCCGTCGTCGACGGGCACGAGCCCCGCGAGCATCTTGAGGAACACGCTCTTGCCCGAGCCGCTGTCGCCGATGATCGCGAGCGTCTCGCCCTTGAACACCTGCAGGTCGGCGTTCTCGAGCAGGACGTTCGAGCCGAACGCCTTGCCCAGCTTGCGCACGTCGAACAGCAGCTCGCTCACGCCGAGGCCCCCGTCCGCGCGTCGTCGCGGGGCGCTCGGTCGTGCTCGTGCTCGTGCTCGTGCTCGTCGTCGTCGTCGTCGTGCTCGTGCGCGCCGATCCCGATCTCCGGCTCGTCGAGCTGCCACTCGCGCGTGGTGATGATCCGCGCGCCGCGCTTGTAGCGGATGTACGACCACACCCACTGGATCAGCACGAGCACCCGGTTCCGGAACCCGACCAGGTAGAGGATGTGGATGAAGCACCACGCCAGCCAGGCGGTGAACCCGTCGAGCTTGAACGAGTGACTCTGCGCGACCGCGCTGGCGCGACCGATCGTCGCCATCGTGCCCTTGTCGAAGTACACGAACGGCTCGCGTTGGTGCTCGCGTAGATCCGCGAGGATGTTGCGCGCCGCGGCGCGGCCTTGTTGCATCGCCACTGGTGCGAGCCCGGGCAGAATCTCGCCGTCGTGCTCGAAGTGCGCACCGTCGCCGATGACGAACACCTCGCGTCGGCCTGCGACCGAGAGGTCGCGTTCCACCGGCACGCGGCCGGCCGCGTCGAGCTGCACGCCGAATGCGCGCCCGATCGGCGAGGCCTCGACGCCGGCGGCCCACAGCACGGTCGCCGCGCGCACGTACTCGTCACCCGCACGCACCCCGTGGCCGTCGACGTGGGAGACCCGCGTGTCGGTCCAGATCGTGACGCCGAGCCGCTCGAGCGTGCGGGCGGCGGAGCGCGAGAGCTCGGGGTCGAACGCGGAGAGGATCCGCGGGCCGCCCTCGACGAGGATCACCCGCGTCGCGCTGGGATCGACGCGCCGGAACTCCTTCGACAGCGTGTGCCGGCTGAGCTCGCCGAGCGCACCCGCGAGCTCGACTCCGGTCGGCCCACCGCCGACGATCACGAACGTGAGCAGCTCGCGTCTGCGCTCGCGATCGTCCTCGAGCTCGGCGAGCTCGAAGGCCGTGAGCACGCGACGGCGGATCTCGGTGGCCTGCTCGAGCGTCTTCAGGCCCGGCGCGTGCTCCTCCCACTCGTCGTGGCCGAAGTAGCTGTGCGTCGCGCCGCATGCGACGACCAGGTAGTCGTAGGCGAGCCGGCCGGTGTCCGCGTGCACGACGCGGTGGTCGAGGTCGATGTCGAACACCTCGCCGAGCCGCACCGAGACGTTGCGGTAGGGGCTCAGCACCGAGCGGATCGGCATCGAGATGTCCGCCGGCGAGAGCCCGGCGGTCGCGACCTGATAGAGCAGCGGCTGGAACAGGTGGTGGTTGCGACGGTCGACGACGACGATGGAGACGTCGGGACCGGCGCCGGCTGCGAGCGTCCGCGCGGCGGTCAGGCCCGCGAAGCCGCCTCCGATGACCACGATACGCGTGCGGGATCTCGCTTGTCGCGGCGGGGGCTCGACCACGGCGCGGAGTCTACCCGCGGCGTTCCGCGCCGATCCGTGCGTCCGCGCCGGTCGGCACGGCGCGGGCAAAGGCCTGCCCAGGGCCGGTTCGAGCGGCCTTTCCCGGCGCGGCGCCGAGCGGGCCGGTGCGTCGGGCGAGGGCACGGCTCGCCGCCTTGCCGCCGACGCGACGCGTGCGAGCGGGACTGGGAACCTTCGCCGAGCGTGCTTGGGCGGATCGCCCAAGCACGCGTTCGCGTGCGCACGGGTGCAGACGTCGACCGCGGGCGGTGGTTGCAGACCCCACGCATCGGAGCGCTCCCGCCCCGCGAGGTGCATCGCACTCGCCCACGCCGGTGAAGGACCGCGCGATCGCCCGCGACGGAACCGTGGCGTTCCCCGACAAAACGTGGAAAATGCGCTCGTATCCGGATGGTCCGCGCGAGCGCGCGGCCACGCAGCAGCCCGAGCCCCGGCCCGCCGATGTCGACGACGTCCGCCAGCAAGCCTCGCTCACTCGATCCGATGATCGGCGCAACGCTGCTCGATCGCTATCGCATCGAGAAGATGATCGGGCGCGGCGGCATGGGGCTCGTCTATCTCGCCGAGCAAGTCGACGCGCAGCGCAAGGCGGTCGTCAAGCTGCTCGCGCCGCAGTGGCTCGACGACGGCGACGCCGTGAATCGCTTCGCACGCGAGGGCACGCGGCTGCAGCAGCTCGCGCATCCCAACGTCGTGCAGCTGCTCGAGTGTGGCCACCACGCCGAGCAGTTCTTCATCGCGATGGAGTACCTCGATGGTGAGCCGCTCCGGCGCTTCCTGGCCCGCCGTGGTCGGCTCGCGCTGCAGGAGTTCACCCCGATCGCGACGCAGGTGCTCGCGGCGGTCGGCTTCGCCCACGATCGCAACATCATGCTGCGGGACATCAAGCCCGCCAACATCATGCTGTGCGAGCGCGAGGGCAAGGCGAACTTCGTCAAGCTGCTCGACTTCGGGCTCGCGAAGCTCGTCGACGGCGACGACGAAGAGGTCACCAAGTCGCACGTCATCGGCACCGCGGGCTATCTCGCGCCCGAGCAGATCAAGGGCGAGCCCGTCGATCTGCGCGTCGACGTCTACGCGCTCGGCGTGCTGTTCTATCTGATGCTCGCGGGCGAGTCGCCGATCGTCGGCGAGAACGATGGCGCGCTGCTCTACAACCACGTGCACGGCACGCCCAAGCCGCTCGGCGAGCACCTGCCCGAGGGCCACAACGTGCCGGAGCTGCTGATCGCGCTCGTGCACCAGTGCCTCGAGAAGGATCCGCAGCGCCGGCCCGCCGACGCGAACGAGGTCGCCGAGGCGCTGTTCGAGTGCGTGCCGCCGAAGCTGTTCTCGCTGCCGAAGGCCGACGAGGACTCGCGTCGTGCGCTGCGTGAGTACCGGGACTCGCGGGATCGCGGGCTCGAGCACGACGCCGGTCCGGTGAGCTCCGAGTGGACGAAGCCCGTGCTGCGCGCGGCGATCGAGGGCTCGCCGGCCGATGCGTCCGCGGCCGCGCTCGCGCGACCGGTGCGGCGTCCCACGCCTCCGCCGGTGCGGCGCCCGTCGACGCCCGACGCGAGCGGCGTGCCGCAGCACATCGCCGATCGCAGCGGCTCGCGGGGCTCGCGGGCGGCTGCCGAGGGTGGGCCGCGACGACCCACGCCGCCACCGCAACCCGGTGAGGCCCCGCCGCGGGGTCGCGCTGCTGCGCTGGCCGAGGCCGGTCGCGGCGCACGCACGAGCGATGCCGCGCTGCGTACCGACGACGGCGTCGTGCGCTCGGACGCTGCGGATGCGCGCGCGGCCGATGGTGCGGTGCGACGCGGCACGCCGAACGTGCCCGAGGGCGGCAGCACGTTGCCGCCGCTGCCGCAGCCGCGTTCGCGCGTGCCGGCGCGGCCGATCGCGATCCTCGAAGATCCGGGCTCGCGCGAGGCTGCGGCCCGCGTCGCGCCGATCGCCGACGTCGTCGAGCCCGCGGCCGGCGTCGTGCTGCCGATCGTCGATCCGGGCACGGGTGCGTTGGCCGGCGAGCGGGGTAGCGGACGCATCGCGGTCGGTGGGCTGCCATGGCCGCGACGCTGGCTCGTCGCGATCGGTGCGCTCGCGCTGCTCGCCGGTGGGCTCGCCGCGTGGGTGGTGTTCAATCCCAACGCGACGCCGCAGAGCAGCGCGACCGGTGCGGTCGCAGCCGCGGCGGCGACGACGAGCAACGCGAGCAAGTCGGACAGCACACCGAGCCCGACGAGCAGCGGGGCCCCAGGGGCGGTCGTGGGCCCGACGCCGGAGCCGGCCGCGGTCGCCCAGGACGCGAGCACGACCCATGGTGCGGTCGACGTGCGTGCGATCGAGGGTGCGCGCATCGAGGTCGACGGCGTCGACATCGGCGCGGCGCCGCGACGTGTGGAGCTCACGACCGGCAGCCACGAGATCCGCATCGTCGCGCCCGGCTACGCGCCGTGGAGCGAGACGATCGAGGTCGGCGGCGGCGAGAATCCGGCCGTCGAAGCGCGGCTCAAGGCCAGCGGCGGTAGCAAGAAGAAGCCGGGCAAGGGCGTGCGCACCGACGAGCCGGTCGCCGAAGACGACGACTTCCTGCCGACGACGCCCGCCTCGCCCGACGACGAGCCGGAGCCGCCGCAGGAGCTGCTGCCGGACAAGCCGACGCCACCGGTGCCGGGCACCAGCGGGCCGAGGAAGCCCCCGCCGCCGCCGCCGGCGCCGGATCCGAGCGGCAATCCCAATCCGTTCCTGCCGACGACGCCGAAGCCCGCCGACGATCCGCTGTTGCCGGCGGGCTGAGCCGTCGCGACGCGGCGAGCGTCAGTCGGCCTGGCCGTCGTCGTCGTCGTCGTCGACCACGTGACCGCCGACCACGACGTCGGCTTCGTTGTCGCAGATGTGGCCCTGCACGGTGACGCCGGCGGCCGCGAAGCCGTCGAAGACCACGGCGCCCGCGCGCACGCTCGCGTCGATCGAGCAGGTGCCCTCGACCTCGCCGTCGAACTCCAGCAGACCGTCGTAGTCGACGATGACCGCGGCGCCGGCGTGATCGGGCTCGCCATCGTCGTCGTCGATGTCGACATCGACGTCGACACGGGCGACGAGGGTGACGGCACCGTCGATCATGGTGTCGTCCGCGACGCACTGATCGAACGAGACGTCGATGCGGAAGTCGTCGAGCTCGTTCATGCGACCGACGAGATGCATGCTGCCGCCGCCTTCACACTCCGCGTGCAGCTCACCGTCGACGGAGAGATCGACCTGCGCGGCGAAGCCGTCGTGCCCGTCGTGCACCGCGTGGTTCATCGCGGTCCAGCCGATCTCGGCATCGCGGGGCGTCATGTCGTGGTCGCCGTCGTCGTTGTCGCAGCCGATCGGTGCGAAGAGGGCCAGCGCGAGCGTGGAGAGGATCACCTTGGTGGAGTCCATGCCGCCGGGTAGTGCACGCCGCTGTCCGCGACGACCCACGCTTGTGATCTCGCCGAGATGCGTCGGCGCGTGGCGCGGCCGACCGCGGCGCACGAGCACGCCGAGCGGCGGTGCCACAGTCGCGACCCGCCGGATGCGCAGCGGCTACTTGCCGAGCTTCTCGGCGAGCGCGAAGCGCCCGGGCCCGATGAGCAGGAGCGACGCGAACAGGATCGCGGCCTCGATCGCATGCGACGCGCCCATCACCCCGTCACCGGTACGGATGTGCATGGTCGCGGCGACGGCCATGGTCGCGAACAGCATGGCGGCGGCGGGCCGGAAGAGCAGCCCGATCGCGAGCAAGAGGCCGCCGAAGAACTCGCCGCACGCCGCCGCGAACCCCCAGAACGTGGGCCAGAAGTCGAGCCCGAGGTGGCTCATCGCCCCGCCGAGCTTGGCCCATGCCTTCGCCCCGCCGGCGAGCTTGGGCCACCCGTGGGCCATGAACATCCCCCCGATGCCGACGCGCAGCGCCAACAAACCATGATCGAGCCAGCGCGACGATCCAGCCATGGGCCGCGAAGCCTGCCCGCGAGAAGCCCCCCAGTCAAAGAACCGCCGAGGACGCCGACCGCACGCAGCCCGGATGCGCGAGCGCGGCGGATCGAAGCGAAAGCGAGGAAGGCGCGCGCAGCAGGAAGAGGAAGGTGCGCGCAGCAGTATTTGCCGCGAGAAGTGGCCGCCAAGGGCGGCCACTTCACGCGAGCAACCGCCGCACGGCGGCGGCGCGGCATCTTTGCCGCGGGGGTAGTGAGCGATCGAGTCGAGCCCATGGCTCGACTCGATCCCGAACGTAGGGGCGCAGCCCCTGTTTCTAGAAACTCTGATAGCAGGCGCTGTTGCCGCTCACGTACATCACGCCCTGGTTGCCCAGGTTGACCTCGGCGAAGCGACGCTCGAACTGCATGAGGAACTCGCCGGTCGAGCGCAGCCCGACCGTCTCGCGCGGCGCGGTGACCGGGCTGCGCCACGAGCCCGAAGGCGTGCGCGCAGCCGCGTCCTCGCGCACCCAGATCGGCCGACCACCGAGCCGCGCCGGCGCCTGCCACACCGCATCGTGCAGCGCGGCGATCCGCGGATCCTCCTGCGCATCGGCATCGAACACGTCGCCCGGCATGTCGACCGCGGCGAGCGAGAAGCGACGGCTCCAGCGACGCAGCGAGCGATCGGGGATCGGCCCCTGGTACACGCCGCGCGCGACCTCGTCGGCGCCGAGGAACACGACCGCCGTGTCCGCGTTGTCCCAGTGGTACGCGCGGTGGTAGCTCGCGTTGCTGAGGAACAGCATCATCGCGCGCGCACCCGGCGGCACGCCGAAGATGTGCACGCCGTCGAGATCGATCGTGAACACGTGCTCCATCCGCAGGTCGCGGGGATCGAAGCGATCCTCGGACTCGCTCAAGAGCTCGGGCAGCCGCGAGTACGTCGGCCACTGCTGATCGGTGAGCCCGACCGGGGGTCCGAACACGCGGTTGAAGGTGCCCGGCGTGGGCGGCGTGTCGAAGTCGGGGAAGTACAGCGTCAGGTTCCGCTCGTTCGCGCGGAACTCCCGTGCGCAGCTCCGGATATCCTCTATGTACCGCGTGGCCACCGTTCGTCGCGTCCGCAAGCAAGGCGGGCGAAGAGACCGAATGATCCCCCTGCCCGCCAGAGCAGACGCGCGGATGCATGCGTGGTTGCGCGCGTCGGGGCGCGACTCGTGGGCCGTGGAACGTGGGCGCGCTCACGTGTACCCGCGGCGCTCATGGCGACGCGTCGGGCACGGGCACGGGCACGGGCACGG
>CAZFKC010000048.1:45584-74794 GCA_964519175.1 uncultured Nannocystaceae bacterium | reverse complement strand
TCAGTCCATCCGGCTGCCGAGCGAGAGCGTCCAGCGCTCGATCGTCCCCGCGCTGCCCGACACGCTGTCGACCACGCGCAGCGTCCACGTGCCGTTCACCGACTCGTCGCCGGAGAAGCCGGCGACCGGTCCGTCGATCGACAGCTCGTTCGCCGAGGAGCTCGCGCCGTCGAACACCACCACCTCGGTGCCGGCGGGGTTCACCAGCGTGGCGGTGAGCTGGCTCGGCACGTCGTGCGAGACCCAGAGCCGCAGCGAGACGTCGGTGTCGACGGTGGCGAGGCCGTGCACGTCGACCGTGCGCACCGCACCCGCCGCGTCGCCGTCGGGCACCGGAGTGCCCGACTCGAGCTCGCCGAAGCTGTCGAACATCCACGCGGGCTGGCACAGCCCCTCGTCGCCGCGCGTGAGCCCGGCGCAGGCCAGGCCCTGCGCGAGGTCGCAGGGCTGGGTCGCGCTGCAGGCCGTGCTCTCGCCGAACCCCGTGAGGTCGGTGCAGCGGCCCGCGCCCGAGGCGTCGGAGCGACCGACGCACGTGCCCACGCTGCACTCGGCGTCCGCTTCGCAGTCGTTGCCCGCCGCGCCCGCGGCGGCGCTGCACTCCTGCAGATCGCCGTCGCCGATCACCGCGACGCGCTGCGTGGTGCCGTACACGAAGTAAGCCCCGACCGAGGTGTCGCCCGCGCCGAACTCGTAGATGACGTACGCGGTGTTGCTGGTGCGGTCCCACAGCTCGACCTGGTTGAACTCGCCCTGGTCGGCGGTGTCGAACGCGTCGGCGAGCGTCTGCACGCTGTCGCCGGCCGCCGACGCCTGCGCTGCGCCGATGATCTGCTGCTGCTCGATCGGGGTGAGGCCCGCGGGGCTGTCGATCACGCGACGGCGCGTGGTGGCGAGCGCGTCCGAGTGGAAGTGGTCGCGGTACGTGTCCCCGAACACGCACGCCGCCGGCTCCGGCGGCAGCGGCTCGCACGCGTCGTTCTCGCAGGTCGTGAGCAGCCGGTAGTGGCCGCGGCCGCGCGCATCGTGCGTGCCGACCACCACCAGGTACTCGCCGCCGTCGAGCTCGAGGCCCCGCAGCCGCGAGTGGCGCGACCAGCCGGAGTCGTCGTCGAACGCGAGCGCCTCGGTGCCGCAGCCGTCCGCGTCGCAGGGGCCGTACACGAACAGGGTGGTGTCGAGCTTGCTCGCGGTGCCCGCGTGGGTGATCTCGATGCGCACGACGGCGCCGTCGCGGACCGCGAGCCGATAGCCGTCGAACTGCAGATCCTCGGTGAACGCGCCGGTGCTCGCGGTCTCCAGCGCGAGCGCGCCGCGGTCGATCACGCGGTCGGTCGCGTCGGCCTTGCCGCCGCCGAGGTCGGGGGTGGCGGCGTCGTCGGCGTCGTCCGTGGCACACGCGAAGAGGGCGGTCGAGGCGAAGAGGGCGAGCGCGCGGGGCTTCGTCATCGTGCGCGCGCCTGTGCAAGCCGCAGGACACCGGCCTCGGTCGCCCCGCGATCGTGATCTCGACGGCTTGCCCGCGACGCCACCGAGCGCCCGCGCTCGCCTGGCGACGACGCTCGCCAGCTGGCCGCGCGGGCCAGCTGCACCGCAGTCACGTGGACGTCACCGCCCGACCACGCGCGTCGGACAGGGTCCGCAGGTCCTGCATCTGCCGCTACGAAACGAGCAGTGAAGCCGAGCTTGCGAGCGGCCAATCACACTGCAGACAGAGGCATCCGATGGCAGAGCTCGCCCAGATCCCCGTGCGTCGTGGCCGCATCCTCGTCGTCGACGACGACGTGCTGATCCGGCGGATGATGCGGCGGACGCTCGAGGTGGCCCACGACATCGTCGAGGCCAGCGACGGCGCCGAGGCCCTGGAGGCGCTGCGTGCGGACCCCCGCGGCTTCCACCTCGTGCTCTGCGATCTCGAGATGCCGCGCATGAGCGGCGCCGAGCTCTGCGCGCAGCTCGCCGACGATCTGCCCGAGCTGCTCGATCGTTTGGTCATCGTCACCGGCGGTGCACGCACGCAGGAGCTCGACCGCTTCGTGACCGAGCGCGAGCCGTTCGTGCTCCGCAAGCCGTTCGACCTCGACGAGCTGCGCGAGCTCGCCGCGCGCCGCGTGCTCGCGGCCGCGAGCTGAGCGACGCGCCGGCGCTCACCCGCAGCTGCGGCCGCCGATGGTCGCGCCCGCGAGCTGGTAGTCGTCGCCGCAGTCGTTGTCCCAGAAGGTCTGGCCGTCGACGTCGTAGCGGATCGCGAAACGCAGCTCGGTGTCGGCGAGGCCGGGCGCGTCGATGGTGAAGCTCCAGCGCTCGAAGTCGCCGCCTTCGCTCATGCCGGCGAACTGCGCGTCGGTCCACTGCCACGGCGCATCGCCGGCGTCCGCGGTCGTCCAGTGCACGCGCACCTGCTTCTGCCAGGCGAGATCGCGGACCTCGATCTCGCCGGTGACGACGTCGTCGATGCTGCGGGCCTCGACGAGCTTCACGTCCTCGCCGTGCACGACCGGCCAGCCGCCGACCTCGAACACGTAGTCGAGCCCGTAGCGGCTGTCCCACGCCTCGCGATCGATCCAGCGCCAACCCGCCATCGCGCGGTTCGCCTGCGAGCAGGCACTGTCGCAGCCGCAGTACCACGTGCGCAGCTCGACGCCCGGCGAAGAGAACCAGAGCTCGAGCGTGTCGGCGTCGGCGGGCACCTCGAACGTCGCCGCGCCGTCCTCGAGCTGCTGCGTGACGACGTCGCCGCCGTCGAAGCGGTGGTGCGCGTCGACGTGCGGGAAGCGAGTCTCACAGCACCCGTAGCCGTAGCAGTGGAACGACGTCGCGAACCACCCGATCGGCGCGGCGGCGTCGTAGATCTCGTACATGCGCTGGCTGTCGTAGTCGATCGACACGCTGCCGCCGGCGAGCAGTGCCGGCGTTGCGACCGGCGGTGAGAAGAACGCGTCGAGCTCGATCACCGACACCGGCGCGGCGCCATCGGCCTTGCCGCCGCCCGGCCGCGGCGCTTCGCCGTTCTCGGGCGCCGATGCGGCGTCGTCGCAGGCGTAGGCAGGCAGCAGCACGAGCGCGAGGGCGGCGGGGCGAAGGGACATCTCGCGCGCGCCCGAGCAAGATGGGTGCCGCGGAAAAACCCACGGGCTGCGCCGCTGGTCGGCGCTGCGGACGAGCGCGCGCAACGACAGTCGCCACACGGCCGACGGAGCTCGGAGCCGTGGGGGGCCGACTACTGCGGCGTCACGGCCAGTACGTCCATCTGGATGAGCTGGCCGTAGAACGGATCGGGGAACGGCGGGATGTCGGGCACGACGAAGGGATCCGGTGAGCCGCTCGCGCCGCCCGGATTCGCGATCGCGATGTTGTTCGGGTCCGACATCGCGAGCACGACCTCGGCGCCGCCGCGGATCGGCAACGTCACCGTGTAGTCCATCACGAACAGGTAGTGGCCCACGCCCATCGCGTTGCGGTTCAGCGTGTAGACCTGCGCCGGATCGCCGACCTCGATCGCGTAGATGTTGTAGTCGTTCGTGCCGGGCGTGCCGCCGATCTGGAAGTGCTCCTCCTGCACCTCGCCGCCCGTGAAGTCCTTCGCCTCGGTGACGCCGCGGATCCGGATCTGCACGTCGTAGGTCACCTCCGGGTCGCCGCCGAACGCGACCGTCGTCTCGCGTCGCAGCGTGTAGCCAGGCGCCTCGACTGCGCCCTCGAGCAGCGCCGGATCCCACGGACAGGTGTCGCGCTGCGCCGGGTCCTCGCAGGGCAGCTCCCAGCGATAGCCGTTCATCGCACCGGCGTACTCGATCGGATCGACGTCGCCCGTCGTCGACGAGCCCTCGCTCCCGCTGCTCGAGTCGACCGCACCGCTGCTGCTCGACGCGCCCGTGCTGGGCTCGTTCGTCGGGTCTTCGCCGCTGCTCTCCGGGCCGGCCGTCGTCGTGCTCGAGGACGAGGTCGTGCCCGCGTCGGTCGCACCGGTCGAGCCGCCCGTGCCGTCGCCGGCTTCGCTGCCGCACCCGAGCAGCGACACGCAGAGCACGCACAGCCCGAGCCGAGAGGTCGATCGCATGGGCGCATCGTAGCCCTGCGATCCACACACGGCGAATGCCATCTTCGCAGCTCGGCCCACACGAACGGCGGACGAGCTATCCTCTGCGCATGGGTGACGATGCGGATGATCGCGAGGCGATCCTCGCACGACGACAGCGGTTCATCGCGCTGGCGCTCGGTGGGCTCGCGGTCGCGTGTGGCGACGACGGGGGCACGAGCCCGATGCCGTGCTTGGACGTGGCACCGCAGACGGAGACGTCGACGGTCACGGGACCGACGGAGAGCGGCTCGAGCACGGACACGACGAGCGGGCAGATCCCCTGCCTCGGTGCGGTGCCCGAGACGTCGTCGAGCGAGGGCACTTCGGAGTCGACCTCGAGCACCGGCACGGACTCGGGCGAGAGCACCGGTACCGCCGATGGCACGACCACCGGCACCGGCACGGGCGACGAGAGCTCGAGCGGCCCGATGCCCTGCCTCGCACCCCCGCGCTGAGCGGCGCGTCAGCGCAGTAGCCCGTGGCACCACCGCTTCGTGCCGTCGTCGAGATCGAACGAGCACACCCCGTGCGCCCCGCCTTGCAGCACCTGCTTGCGGTCGGCGACCAGGAACGCCGGGAATGCGAAGGCACCTTCGTCCACCTCGAACGCCGTCGCTCCGTCCTCGCGCCTGAGCGCGAGCAAGACGTCGGTGCGCTTCACCGTGCTCGACATCGTCCAGACGTACTCGTCACTGATCGCGAGGCTCGGCTGGAACTTCGATTGCTTCGAGTCGCGCGTCCACGAGACGCGCGCGACACGATCGGAGTAGACCAGCCGCTGGCTCCCGCCGTCGAGTCGACGTAGCGACACGCGGGCGTCGCCCGCCGCGGCGACGAGGGGGATCCGGTCATCCGCGCCGAGCCCGGGAACATACCGCCCGTCTGCGGCCTTGCAGGTGGTGATCGGTGACAGCGTCGCCGTGGCGAACGAGACGCTGGGATCTCTGCCGACCCGGAGGCACCCATCGCCGATCGCGACGAAGGGCATGTCGGGCGTCGGGATCGTCTGCCGCGGGGCGGAGAGATCGGACGCCGACCACAGCTCGATGTCCGCCGCGTCCGTCGCGCGCCAGTAGCCGCCCGGGAGGCACTCCGCGCTGCGCCGCGTCGCCGGATGGCGCACGCGTTCGCGCAACTCGCCGGAGCTGCCGTCGATCAGCACGAGGTCGACCGACGTGGTGCCGGGAATCGGGAGGAGACTCGTGGCGAGCACGTCGTGGATCCCGTCGCCGTCCGGATCGACCGCGCATGGCGATGCGATGATGAGGCGGCCGGTCGGACTGGCCTCGACGGCCGGCGCCTCCGCGCTCGGCTGGGCCGCGGGCTCGTCTTTCGCGGGCGCGTCCTGCTTCGCGGGCTCGTCCTGCTTCGCAGGCTCGTCCTTCGCGGGCTCGGCCTGCTTCGCGGGCTCGTCCTTCGTGGCCGTCACGGCGCGCGGAGCGGGCCGCGGCGCGCTCGTCGGTGCAGCTGCCGTGGTGACGACGTCGGGCTCGCGCTCGCGCATCGCGAGCAGGCCGACGACGGTGCCGGCGCAGGCCAGCGTCGCCGCACCCACGAGGATCCACGGCCATCGAAGGCCGCGGCGCGGCTCGGCCCGCGACGCGGCGTGCGTGTGGGTCGTCGCGTCGTGCTGTCCGGTCGGGCGCGTCGCGTCGTCCATCGGCCGGGTCGCGCGCATGGCGGGCCCGGGAGCTGCGGCGTCACTCGCTCCGCCGGGACGCGGCCCGCCGACGACCGCGCGACACAGCTCGGACACGTCCTGGGTCGCATCGGCGTCGAGCCCGGACTCGCGCAGGAACGCGAGCACATCCCACGCCGACGCGGGGCGCTGTCGTGGATCGGCAGCGAGCAACCACTGTCGCACGCGCTCGACCGGCTCCGACACGGTCACTTCGAGCGCCGGCACGTGTGGCGCGGCGATCTGCGCGACGATCTCGGCGGCCCCGTTGCCGCTGCGCAGCGGGTCGCCGCAGAGCAGCTCGTGCAGCATCGCGCCGACCGCGAACAGATCGGCGCGCGCATCGACGGCTTCGCCCGCGAATTGCTCGGGCGCCATGTAGCGGACCTTGCCCTTCACCTTGTCGTCGGTCGTCGACGACAGCCGCGAGCGCGCGATCCCGAAGTCGGTGAGCTTCACTTCGCCGCCGCGACCGAGCAGGACGTTGGAGGGCGAGATGTCGCGGTGGACGATGCCCAGCGGCTTGCCGTCGTGCTGCAGACCGTGCGCGTAGGCGAGTGCGCGCAGCACCTGCGTGACCACGAAGACCGCGACGCGCTCGCCGAGCCCACCGGTCGTGTGGGCGCGATGCACCGACAGGAGATGGGCGAGATCGATGCCGTCGATCCACTCCATCGCGACCCACCCGCGATCGGCGTCGACGCCCGCGTCGAACACCGACACGATGTTGGGATGGGTGAAGAGCAGCGACACCCGGGCCTCGCGGAGGCTGGGCGCCGCAGCATCCGAGTCGTTGTCGATCAGCTTGAGCGCGACGTGCTTGGTGAGGCCACCCGGCATGACGAGCCGTGCGAGCCACACCTCGCCCATCCCACCGCGGCCGAGCCGACGCACCAGCTCGTAGGGGCCGACGCGCTCAGCCATCGTACGCTCCTCGCTCCACTCGTGCGCTCGCGGCCACGCCTGCGAGGGCAGCATGGCAGCGTTGGGCGGTGCTGCGCCAGTGGTCCGTCGCGGATTCGGACCGACTACGCGGTGAAGTGCTCGCGCAGCAGCGGCACCACCCAGCTCGCGCGTGAGAGCGGCGCCATGTGGTCCGTCGCGGGGAGCACGGCGAGCGTGCCGTGCTGAACGGCGCGCTTGGTCGCGATCGCGTGCTCGAGCGTGACGGCGTCGTCGTCTCCGACGATCACCAGTACCGGCGCCCGGATGCCACGCAGCTGCGCGGTCGTCCAGCCGCGGAAGTCGGCGGTCAGCTGCATCACCTTCTTCACCAGCGCGCCCCACTGCGAGGGATCGGGCGCGATCGCTTCGTACGACTCGCGCATCTCCTTCGGAGCATGCTCGGCCGCGGCTTGCTCGCTGTCCTTCGCGCCGCGCAGGAGATAGTCGAGCGTCGCCTTCGTCAGCCCGTCGTTGTTCGTGTTGGTGCCGCAGATCGCGATGCGCCGCACGAGCTGCGGATGTCGGATCGCGAGCCCGAGCGCGACGTTGCCCCCGTCGCTCCACCCGAACACGTCGGCATCGTCGACGCGCAGGTGCTCGAGCACGGCGGCGGTGTCGTCGGCCATCTGCTCGAACGCCAGCGGTCGATCGACGTCGGCCGTGTGCCCGTGCGCCTGCTGCTCGACCGCGATCGTGCGGAAGTCGTGCGCGAGTGGCTCGCGCAGCTCCTCGAACGCGGCGGCATTGGAGATCCCGCCGTGCAGGAGCACGAGCGGCCGACCGCTGCCAGCCTCGTCGAAGTACACGTGCAGCGGTCCGACGTCGAGATAGCCGTGCTTGACCTGCATGCCGCCAGGCTAGCGAACGGCCGCGCGGGCGCCAGCAACGGAGCGCTCCTCGCGGCGTATCCTTTCGTCCCCCATGCGTGTCCTGCCTGCATGAGCAACACCCAACCGGACGAAGGACCGCTCGCGGTCGCAGTCACCGCGCCGTGGCATCGCTTCCTCGAGGAGGTCGAGCCGCTGCGGCCCGAGCTCTATCGCTACTGCCGCTGGCTCACGAAGAGCCCGTGGGACGCCGAGGACCTCGCACAGGACACGCTCGCGCGCGCGTTCGTCACGCTCGGCTGCGTGACGCAGCGGATCGAGAATCCGCGCGCGTGGCTCTTCCGCGTCGCGTCGAATTCGTGGTTGAACCAGCTCCGTCGCCCGCGTGAGCTCGCAGCGCCCGTCGCCGAGCCCTCGTTCTCCGCCGAGCCGCAGGCGACCCGCGAGGCCGCCGGTACATTGCTGGCCGAGCTCGCGCCCCGCGAGCGCGCTGCCGTGGTGCTCAAGGACGTCTTCGAGCTGAGCCTGCAGGAGATCGCGCTCGTGCTCACCACGACGACGGGCGCGGTGAAGGCCGCGCTGCATCGCGGGCGCGGCAAGCTCGCGGAGCCCGAGCTCGAGACGCACGAAGGTCCGCATCCCGCGGTGCTCGATGCGTTCGTCGACGCCTTCAACGCCCGCGACCTCGATCGACTCACCGCGCTGTTGCTCGACGACGTGACCGTCGAGTTCCCGGGGCTGCACGTCGAGTACGGCGTCGAAGCGGCGAGGAACGGCTCGCTGCGCGGGGTGCTGTTCGGCAATCCCGCGAGCGACGGTGGTGGGATCGCGCCGGCGTTGCGGGCGGGCATCCGCCCCGAGCAGCCGCGGCTCGAGCTGCGCATGCATCGTGGAGAGCCGCTCTTGCTCGCATGGTTCGCGCACGACGACGGCGATGCGGTGCGGGCGATCTGTCGGGTCGAGCTCGACGGCGATCGCGTCACGCGGATGCGCACGTACCTGCACCAACCCGAGGTGGTCGCCGAGATCTGCAGGGAGCTCGATGTGCCCTCGCGCAGCAACGGGTATCGCCACTGGTGGTGATCGCCCGGCGAGGAGCATCGGACACCACAGCTCGCCCCGTGGAGCGGGAAAACGCGCGGGGAGTGATCAGATCCGTCGACCCTCGGTCTACCGGGGCATGCCTCGCGCCTGGCTCGCCGCTCTCGCCGTCCTCGTTCCTGCTTGCTTCGATCCAACGCAGTCGAACGGTCACGCCGACACGGGCGACGACTCGACGGGCGACTCGGCGAGCGGCGAGCCCAGCACGACGGCCACGACCACGGCCACGACGACCGCGACGTCGAGCGACCCGAGCGGCGAGCCGACGAGCGGTGATCCGAGCGGCGCGCCGACGAGCGGCGAGCCGACGAGCGGCGATCCGAGCGGCGAGCCGACGAGCGGCGATCCGAGCGGTGAGCCGACCACCGGTGATCCGACCACCGATCCCACCGACGACGGCTCGAGCAGCACCAGCGGCGACGACGAGTCGAGCGACACCGCCGCGCCGGCCTGCACCGGGCAGTGCGTGCCCGAGGTGCCGGCGGGCTGGCAGGGCCCGGTCGTCATCAACGACGGCAACGTCGCGGGGCCGTGTCCCGCCGAGTTCCCCTCGGCCGTGCACGGCGATCAGCACACCGATCTCGACGAGGGCTCGCCGTCGTGCTCGTGCTCGTGCGGCGACGCGGTGGGTGTGAGCTGCGGCAGCGCGACCTTGCGCGAAGAGGGCAACTTCTGTGCGGTGTTCGTCCCGGACCCCACCACGTGGCCGCTGCCAGCCGACGCGTGCACGTTCGTGAGCGCGCCCGCGGGCGACTACAGCGTCACTGCACCCGCGCTGCAGACTGCGGGCGCGAGCTGCTCGCCGCAGCAGACCGAGTCGATCCCGACGCCCACGTGGGATCGCGACGTCCGCAGCTGCGAGACGATGGCCGGCGAGGCCTGCGATGGCGGCACGTGTCTGCCCGATACGCCTGCGGAGCACTCGCTCTGCATCTTCGCGAACGGCGAAGCGGCATGCCCCGCGGGTCCGTGGTCGCAGACCGTCGTGACCTGGTCCGATGCCGACGACGATCGCGACTGCTCGGCCTGCACGTGCGGCGCCCCGACCGGCACCTGCGGCGGCAACACGACGCTCACCAACACGGGCTGCGGCGGCGGCTCGTTCTACATCGGCGACATCCCCTCGGGCGGCTGCCTGACCGACTCGTGGGCCTTCAGTCACGCGACCTACGTGCCCGACATCGACGCGAGCTGCACGCCGGGCGGCGGCGCGCTCGTGGGCGACGTGACCCCGACAGGCGCGATCACCTACTGCTGCATGTGAGCCGCGGCTCGGTCGGCAGCTCGTGCGCGCCGACGCGAGTCATCAGGAACACCTCGTCTCCGAGCAGCCGCGCAGCGAGACCGAGTGGGCCGGCTCGCCGCGAGCGCCTGCGGCCGTGAAGGTATGGCGGCGTGGCTTCGTCGACCTGCGTGCCGCTCACGCCCGCGGGCTGAGCCTCACTTCGCAGCGCAGCCGTAGGCCTCGAGCTGCTGGTCGAGGATCGGCAGGTGCGAGACGCACATCGGTGTGCCGTCGCCCGCACGGGGCGTGCGCTCCCACGAGAGCACGTAGAACGACAGCCAGTCGGCCATCTGGTAGCGCATCGCCGCCTTCTGGGTCGCGAGGCACGCGTGCAGGCGTTCGATGCCCGCGTCGCACTCGGCGTGGCCAGTGATGCTGCTGCCGCCCTCGGGCTTGCCGGCCGCGTACGCGACGGTGCGCTGGTCGGCGCCGTCGCCGAAGATCCACCGGCCCTCGCGCAGACCGTCGACGAGCAGGCCCTCGGCGACACGCGAGCCGTCGGCGAGCCGCTGCGTGTAGAAGATCTGCCCCGCGACGCGGTGCTCCTTCGTCGTGACGAGCTCGCCCTCGCGCGAGGTCCACGTGCCGATGCCGACGCCTTCGTCGTAGACCGCGTCGTCGCCCGCGGGGTTCGTGGTGAAGCTGCGCTGCTGCCCGTGGGGAAAACCGTCCTTGTACCAACCGACGAGCGAGACCTTGCCGTCGAGCAGCAGCGTGTGCGGGCCGTGCTCGGTGCCGTCCTGGCGCACGCACTGGAACGCCTGCGAATCGACCGCCCGCCCCAGCTGGACGTCGGGCGGAAGCCGCTTCTCGGCCAGCTCCGTGCCCTGCGGACAGGGGCGCGCGCTCTTCCACCACTCGCCCTGCGGCGGCTGGATCTCCGCGGCGGAGCGCTTGCCGCTGACACCGGCCTCGGGATCGAAGGCGGCGCCGGCGGTCCGTGGTGGCGAGGACGGCGGCGACGTGGTCGCGGGCTTGCAAGCGGCGAGGGCGGAGAGCGCGAGCAAGCAGCCGAGCGCGGAGCGGATCATCCCGACGTCGATAGCACGCGCGCCGCCGCGGTGTCAGCTCTGCCGCTCGAAGAAGATCGCCGGCTTGTAGTACCAGTCGGGCGAAGTGCAGACGAGCTGCTCGGCCATGAGCTCGCAGTGCGTGTCGAACTCGAGCTCGAGGCACGCGGGCTCGGGGTCCTCGCAGGAGAACGTGAACCGGAAGCCGTTGCCTTCGTTCGCGATCGTCGCCTGCAGCTGCACCGTCCACGTCGCGCCGTCGACGAGGTAGTAGAGCTCGGCGGTCGCGGTGCCGTCCTCGCGCACGAGCAGGTGGTCGCGCTGCTCGGGCGCGAAGGTGTCGAGCGCCAGCCAGTCTCCGACGATCGCACCGACCTCGGGCGCGCCCCCGGTGTCGGAGCTCGTGCCCGTGGTCGCGTCGTCGGTCACGCCGTCGTCGGAGCTCGACCCGGTGCCGGCCGTCGGCTCGCCGGACGTCGTCGCGTCGGTGCTCGTCGACGCGTCGGCGGCGGAGGTCTCGGTCTCGTCCAGCCCGGCCGTGCTCGTCTCGGCCGCACCCGTCGGGTCGTTGATGGCGTCGTCGCCAGCGCAGGCGGCGAGGATGAGCAGACCCGAGGCCACACGCGCGAGCGATCCTGCCGACATGCCGCGGTAGTGCCCGCGCGCGCCGCCACGATCACGCGCGACGCGGAAATCCTGCGAGTCTCGCAATCCGGTCTCGCGTGATCGAGCGAGGTCGACGAGCTCGGCGCAAAGCGATCGGGTAGACCCGACGAGTGACTCGCCGGGCGCGCCGGCACACGCAGGCCGTCCGGCTCCACGGCTCGGTGCAGGCGCGCCGCGGAATCCGTGCTGGCCCGGCGAAATCCGGTACGCTGGTGGCATATGTGGTGCAGCAGGATTGCGAAGTCGGGTGTATGGCTGGTGATCGCGTGTGGCGACTCGACGTCGGACGTCGGCGATGACTCGAGCAGCTCGAGCACGACCGACGCCCAGAGCACGGCCGCGTCGTCGATGTCGACGGGCACGACGATGGACACGAGCGCGAGCGGGTCTGGGTCGACCACGTCGAGCACGCAGGGCTCGGGCGGCTCGGACAGCGGCGCGGACGGAGTGACCGACCTACCGGAGCTCATCGGCGAGTGGCGCTCGGTCGATCCGCTCGTTCCGGGCGCGCCGGATCTGTTGACCGTGATCGGCGACGGCAACGCGATGGCGACGTTCGGCTACGACGACGGCGGTACCCCGGCAACGGTGGAGGAGGGCGGCTACTTCGTGGCCGACGGCAACGCCCAACGCATCACGTTCGAGTGCGGTGCCGGCTGCACGCTCGGCTTCGAGGTGGTCTGTGCGCTCGTGGGCGAGCTGCTCCACTGCGGCCCCGCGCCCGAGTGGTACCACCTCGACCAGATCGTCTACACGCGGGTGAGCTGACCGCGCGGCGGTTCTCCGCCTGGGAATCTTCGGGCGCCATCGCTGGAGCAGAATCGCGTGCGCGGTGGACCGGGCGTCGTCGCGTGGCAACGAGGGTCGAGTCGACGCAGACCGCGTCGGCGAAGGAACCACCGATGCTCCTCACCACGCGAATCACCGGCGCGCTCGCGCTCGTTGCTGCTCTCTCCACCGGCTGTGATGCGCCGGGAGACACGAACTCGTACCGCAACCGCGACGCGAGCATCGACGTCGAGTCGGTGATCGAGGACGACGGCGCATGGGATCAGGCGCTGCCGAAGACCGACGAGGCGGCGAAGGACGGCGCGAAGGAGCTGCTCGCATGCGACCCGGACTACTTCGCGGAGCTCTCCGAGGGCTGCATCGCGACCGGCGACTGCAAGGGCACCGGGCTACCCGAGGATTCGCTGCCCGACGAGGCCTGCCTCGCCGACGACATCGTCGCGCGCCCGAGCTGCAGCGCGGGACAGATCGGAACGTGCACCGCCGGCGGCACGCGGGCCTGCCTGCGCGACACGTGGCTCGGGCCCGGGCTGTGCGCGTCGATCACCGGCGCCGCGTGTGCGTACGCCTGCTGCACCGCGGGCCACGCGTCGCAGTGCTACAACTGGAATTGAGCGAGCCGACCGATCTCCACCAGCGCATCCGGAAGGATTCGAACCTCCGACTTTCGGTTCCGTAGACCGACGCTCTATCCAGCTGAGCTACGGATGCGTGGTGTTCGAGGCTTGCTCGAAGCGGCGCGCAAGCTAACAGAGCCCGGGGGGCACCGCAAGGGCCGTCGGGCCTGTCCGCTTCGTGGACAGAAACGGCGAGCCCGGGGCCCTGGGTGGCCGTTTTTGTCCGTTTCGCGGACGAGACCGGAGCCAGCTCGGCCCCCAGCCGCCGCGGCGGGCCGCTCACCGCAGCGGGTGCGAGCGCAGCACGCCGGCCAGCTCGCCGAGCGCGACCGAGAGCGGCGAGCCGCGGCGGTGGATCAGCCGGAACGTGTCGCCCAGCAGCTCGAGCTCGGGCAGCACGCGCACGAGCCGACCCTCGCGCAGATCCGCCTCGACCATGTAGCTCGGCAGCACCGCGACCCCCTGTCCCGCCACCGCGAGCAGGTGCACCGCCGCGCCCGTACCCACGCGCCACACGTCGCCGAACGACAGCCCGGGCGACACCGACAGCGCGTAGCGACCGAGCGGCAGATCGCCGTCGACGTCGAGCAACACGTGCTGCTCCGCATCGGCCGGCACCACGAGCGGCGCGCGCTCGAGCAACGCCGGCGCAGCGACGAGCACGTAGCTCTCCGGATGCAGCACGATCGACTCCCACATCGCGTCGGCCACCGGCGCGCTCGTCACGATCGCATCGACGGCCGCGCGCTCGAGTCGCTCGAGGATCTCCGGGCCCGAGCCGAACACCAGCTCGATGCGCCAGTGCGGCGCGCTCGTGCGCAGCTCGAGCACGAGCGGCACGAGCCACGACATGCCCAGCTCGAAGCGCGTGCCGAGCACGACGCGCAGCCGCGACGGCCCCGACTCCGCCACGTCCGCGCACGCGCGCAACGCCTCGAGTGCGGGCCGGGCGCGCTCGAGCAACGCGGTGCCCGACGGCGTGAGCGCGACGTGCCGCGACGAGCGATCGAACAGCACGCAGCCGAGCTGATCCTCGAGCTGCTTGATGCGCTGGCTCAGCGCCGCCGGCGTGAGCGCGACCTCGGCCGCCGCGCGCCGGAAGCTCAGCTGCTGCGCCGCCGCCACGAAGCAACGCAGGCTGTCGACCGAGGGCAGCGGACGCACCGACAAGACCGCCGAATGGTATGCCGTCGCCGCGCGGAACGGCAGGGCTCACGCGGCATCGTTCAGCAGCAACGCCGCGAACGCGAACGCGTTGTTGCCCATGTGCACGACGATCGCGGGCCACAGCCGGCCCGTGCGCTCGAGCGCGAACGCGAAGGTCAGCCCCAGCCACGCGTAGATCACGAGCCCGGTCGGGTTCGCGTGGATGAGCGCGAAGGCCAGCGCCGAGACGCCGTACGCGAGCGGCCGACCGACCGGCACCCGCAGCCGCGCGAACAAGAGCCCGCGGAAGAGCGTCTCCTCGGCGAGCGGCGCGAGCAGTACCGCGGCCGTGCCGAGCAGGATCACCTGTCCGTGGTCCTCGCCGCGATGCCACGCGCGGACGATCTCGAGGATGCTCGCCTGCTCCTCGACCCGCAGCCCGACCAGCTCGACCAGCTCGCCGAGCACGACACTACCGCCGACCGCGAGCGCGACGCAGGCGAGCGTCACGATCACCGTCCGCCCCAGCGTCGCGCGCGGCAACGGCGGCTCGGGCTCCGAGGGCGGCACCGCGACCCAGCGGATGCACGTCCGGTACGTGAGCGCCGCGATCCCCGTGATCGCCGGGCCGCTGACGAGCCCGATGCCCTGGACCGAGGAGGACGGCCACAGCCCCACGCCGCGCAGCACCGACAGGACGACGATGCCCACGAACATCCCGAGCACCGCGAGCGCGAGCTCGGTCGTCAGCGCGCGCCAGCGTTCGCCCATCGCCGCCGGTCAGGATGCCGCGGCAGGCTGCGCGCGGCAAATCGCGCGGCAAGTCGCCGCCGCCCTTGATCGCGCGGCGAGGGCAGGCTAGCTTCCCGGCTCCGCAGCACTCGCGTGGCGGTCCCGGAGACATGGGACCCGACTCCTGGAACGGTGGCCGAGTGGCTGAAGGCACAGGTTTGCTAAACCTGCGTAGGGGCTTAAACCTCTACCGAGGGTTCGAATCCCTCCCGTTCCGCCGAAATGTCGACCGAGATCCGTGACGCAGTTCCCGAGGATGCGCCGCGGATCTTGGCGCTCATCCGTGCGCTCGCCGAGTACGAGAAGCTCGCTGCGCACGTCGAGGCCACGCTCGCCGACGTCGAGCGCGAGCTGTTCGGGAGCGATCGCGTCGCGCGGGCGCTCGTCGCGGTGAGGGACGGCGAGACCGTCGGCATCGCGATCTGGTTCCACAACTTCTCCACCTTCCTGTCGCGCCGCGGCATCTGGCTCGAGGATCTGTTCGTGCTGCCCGAGCACCGTGGCCATGGGATCGGACGCGCGCTCCTGGTCGAGCTCGCGCAGCGCGCCCGTGCGCTGCGTTGCGGTCGGCTCGAGTGGGCCGTGCTCGACTGGAACGAGCCCGCCATCCGCTTCTACGAGTCGCTCGGTGCGCGCGCGGTGGACGGCTGGAGCATCTTCCGGCTCACCGCCGACCAGATCGACACGCTCGCAGCCACCTGACCCCCCCGCGGAACCTCGGCGACTCGCCCGCCCACGTCCTTCCCGGGAGCAGGCAGGCATGGATCCGCGACGAAACGACATCGCTCTTCTGTTCTCGTTGGCGGCGCTGCCGATCGCCGCCTGCACGACCGGCGTCGACAACATGACGAGCCCGTTCAGCCCGACCGTCGGCTCGAGCGCGACGACGCCGGGCTCGGGGGGCGACGAGGACACCGGCGACGGCGAGGAGACCGGCGAGGACGACGGTCCGACCTCTGCGAGCGGATCCGGGCCGGCCGACGGCAGCGGCAACCCCAGCACCACGGCCGGGCCCGCGACCACGGATCCGACCGGCGCATCGATGACGCAGGGCAGCAGCGCGTCGATGACCGGCTACTCGACCTACGGTAGCACCTACGGCGGCACGTACGGCGGAAGCTACGGCAGCTACGGCGGGACGTACGGCGGCACCGGCGGGATGCTGCCGCCGGTCTGCTACCAGTTCGTCGATCACTACCTCGAGTGCAACCCGATGGTGAATCCGCAGGAGCTCGCGGAGTACTGCGCCTACGACCTCACCTACGGCTCGATGTACTCCGCGCAGTGCGGCTCCGCGCTCGAAGAGTTCTACGCATGCATGGGCATGGCGGACTGCGGCGAGATCGCGATGGGCGATCCGTGCGGCGGCCAGGCCCTCGGCGACGTGTGTGGCGGTGGCGGCGGCGGCGGGCCCTGATCACCCGCGCGCGGCGAGCCGGCGCCAGGCTTCGCCGAGCCCGATCGCGATCGCGATGCCGATCGCGTCGGCGACGACGTCGAGCACGTCGGGCGTGCGCGGCCACGGTAGTGCGCCCTGCACGATCTCCGTGACGATGCCGAGCACGACGCCGTAGATCGCGACGTGCTTCGGCCGCATCCGCGCGAAGCGCCACGAGGCCGCGACCGCGAAGAACAGGCCGAGGTGCAGGTACTTGTCGAGGTGCGGGATGTGGAAGTGCGGCGCCGGCGGAGGCGGGGCCCACAGGAACGCGAGCACGATCGCGGTCGTACCGATCGCGACCGCGGTCCGCAGCTGCGCGGCGAGCCAGGCGACGCTCACGGCAGCGCGAGCTCGGCGGCCGACTGCGCGCACACGGGTGGGCACTCGGAGCCGTTCGGATAGAAGTCCTCGTACTGCGGCGAGAACCCGGTCTCCAGCACGACGTCGCCGTCGCGCAGCACGGTGATCTCGAACATCTCCGGCGCCGCCATGATCTCGAGCACGACGAACTGCGGGGCCGACGAGAAGCCGAAGTCGGCGTCGCAGTCGTTGGCGCTCGCGCAGGGCGGATCGCCGCCGCAGGCCGCGGCGTCGCCTTCGATCACGAAGCTGCAGTCGTCGTCCACGCCGTCGTTCGACCATCCGATCGCGTACGCACCGCCCGCGAGCACCTGGCCCTCGGCCACCAGCGAGACGAGCAGCTGATCGGTGCAGCTCGTCATCCCGCAGGCGCCGCTGTCGCTCGACGTGTCCTGCTCGTCACGCGGTGTTGCGCCCTCGCAGCCGAAGATCGGCGCCGCGAGCACGACCAAGAGCAAGGCTGTCGAGCGAGACATCCGGAAGCGAGCGCGGATGCTAACAGGGCGCGCGCGAGCAGGTCTATGCTCGCGGGACCGCTGTGACCACGGGCTCGCGCAGCGACACGCAGAGCGGCGCCGACGACACGGTCGCCGATGCGGGCGAGCCCGCGGATGCGCACGAGCCGGCCGGCCCCGAGCAGGGCATCGCGCGGCTGATGGCGCAGGCCCGGCCCGACACCGATCTCGACGAGCTGCGTGCGCTGGCCGGCGTGAAGCGCGGGCTCTTCGACCAGGCCGCGCGGCCGGTGCTGCTGTCGCGCTACGTCTTGCTCGAGCGCATCGGTGCGGGTGGGCTGGGCGTCGTCTTCGCAGCGTACGACCCGAGCCTCGATCGGCGCGTCGCGATCAAGCTGCTGCAGGCGCGCGCGCTGCCGGTCGAAGATGCCGAGGCGGCACGCGAGCGACTCGTGCGCGAGGCGCAGGCGATCGCTCGCCTCGCCCATCCCAACGTGGTCGCGGTGCACGACGTCGGCACCTACGAGCTCGAGCAACCGCTGGAGGGCGTGCTGCCGCGCGGCGTGTTCGTGGTGATGGAGCTCGTGCCCGGCGACGACCTCGACGCGTGGGTGCGGGCGCGGCCGCGCCGTTGGACGGAGGTGCTCGCGGTCTACCTCGCCGCCGGACGTGGGCTCGAGGCGGCCCATCGCGCGGGGCTCGTGCACCGCGACTTCAAGCCCGGCAACGTGCTGGTCAGCCAGGGCGGAGGGCGTGCGCGTGCGCGCGTGCTCGACTTCGGGCTCGTGCGCGCGCACGGATCGTCCGATCCCGAGGCGGCGTCGCAGCGGCCCGATCACGCCGCGCCGTCGCGGCTCGATGCCTCGCTCACGCGCGTCGGTGGCGTGCTCGGCACGCCCGCCTACATGGCACCGGAGCAGCACGCGGGCGCGCCTGCGGATGCCCGCAGCGATCAGTACGCGTTCTGTGTCGCGCTCTGGGAGGCGCTGTTCCGCGAGCGCCCGTTCCGCGGCGCCGATGTGAACGAGCTCGCCGCTGCGAAGCGTGGGGGCGTGCCCCTGGCCCCGGCCTCCCGCGTGCCGCAGGCGATCGTGCGGGCGCTGCGACGTGGCCTGCAGCCGCAACCGGAGCAGCGCTTCGCGGAGATGGGCGAGCTGCTCGAGGCGCTCGCCGCGGTCCCGCGACGACGCTGGCTCGCGCGTCGGCTCGCGATCGCGGCGGTGCTCGTCGCCGCGCTCGCGGCCGCGATCGTCCTGCGCCCCGAGCAGCGCCCGCCGTGCGAGGGGCTCGATCGCCTCCGCGACGTGGTGTGGAACGAGCCCGCCCGCGCTGCGATCGTCGAGCGCTTCGCCGCGTCGCAGCGGCCGCATGCGCAGGCGAGCGCGACCGCGGTCGTGGCCGCGCTCGACGACTACACCCGCGCGTGGAGCACGGCGCGACGCGAGGCGTGCGAGGCCGCGCTCGTGCATCGCACACGGGGCGAGCCCGAGATGAACCGTGCTGCGCTGTGCCTCGACCGCGATCTCGCGCAGGCCGGCGAGCTCGTCGCGCTGCTGCGCGACGCCGACGACGCGACGATCGATCGCGCGGTCGATGCCGTCGACGCATTGCCGCCGCTGTCCACCTGCACCGAGGAGCTCGCGCCCGTCGACGCGGACGACGGCAGCGCCGACGACGAAGATGGTCGCGAGCTGCGGCGAGTGCTCGCGCGTGCGGATGCACAGCTCGAGGGTGGCCACTACGACGACGCGGTGGCGCTGGCCGAGGCCGCGCGGCGCACGGCCGTTCGCGACGGCCGCGTCGGCGTGCGTGCGAGCGCCGAGCTCGTGCTCGGCCGCGTGCACCTGCGTCGCGGTCGGCACGAAACCGGCGTCGAGCTGCTGCACGCCGCACACGCGTCCGCCGAGCGCGTCGGCGACGAGCACGTTGCGACGATGGCCTTGCTCGGCCTCGCCCGCCACGAGCTGGATGCCGCGCGTGCGAGCGATGCGGCCCACCTGATCGACCTCATCGACGCCAAGCTCGCGCGCCATCGGCTCGGTGACGCGGTCGAGTTCGAGGCGGCCTACATCCGGGCGATCCTCGCGCGCCTGCGCGGCGACACCGACGACGCGGTGGCGGCCGCACGCGATGCCCTCGATCGCGCGCTCGCCCACTATCCGTCCGGACACTCCGCGATCGCACGCGCCCACGGCCTGCTCGGTACCGTGCTCTCCGAACGCGGCGATCTCGTCGGGGCCGGCGAAGAGTACGCCACCGCGCGCCGGCTCTACGAGGAGCGGCTCGGGCCGGAGCACCCGCACGTGGCCGACATGTTCGAAGATCAAGCCCAGCTCGACGAGATCGCTGCGCGACACCGCGACGCGCTGGCGAAGCACCAGCGCGCGCTCGAGATCCGCGAGCGCAGCTACGGCCCCGAGCACTCGCGCGTCGCGATGTCGCTCGCGAACCTCGCCTCGGTGTACGAGTCGCTCGGCGACCTCGAGAACGCGCGGCGCTACGGCATGCGCGCGCACGCGATGCTCATCGCGACCCAGGGCGAGCACCACCCCGACACGGGCGCGGTGCTCTCCAACCTCGCGAACCTGGCGCTCGACGAGCGCGACCCCGAACGGGCGCTCGCGCTGGCCCGCGACGCCACCCGCATCCTGAGCGAGAGCGTGGGCGACGATCACCCGCGCACGGCCTACGCGATCGCCACCGAAGGCATCGCACTCACGGCCCTGCGGCGCTACGACGATGCGCTCGCCCGGCTGCAGCGGGCCCGCACGATCCTCGTCACGCGCGCCGGCGTGCGCCACACCGCGCTGCCGATCATCGACAAGGCGCTGGGCGAGGCCGAGCTCGGCGCGGGGCGACTGCCGGCGGCGCGCGAGCACCTCGAGCGCGCACTCGCAGCGATGCGCGTGGCCGGCAGCGATCTCGGCGAGGCCGGTGCGACCCGAGCGGTCCTCGCGGCCGTCGTCGAAGCCAGCGATCCCGCTGCGGCCGCACGGCTGTGGGACGAAGCCGAGCACGACTGGCTGAGCGGAGGGCGCACGGCCGAGGCGTTCGCGGAGCTGCGGCGTTCGCTCCTCGAGCCCGAGTGATGTCGTCGGCACCGGCCACGTGGTAGCTTCGCCGCCGCGATGCCTGCCCGCGCACCGACGTTTCGCCGCCTGTTCGTCGCCAATCGCGGCGAGGTCGCGGTGCGCATCGCCAAGGCCTGCGACGAGCTCGGCATCGTGCCGGTGTTCGGGGTGTCCGAGGCCGATCGCGAGGCCCCGTGGGTCGACGGCCGCGAGCACGTCGTGCTCGGTCCGGCCCGTGCGACGACGAGCTACCTCGACGCGGCGCGCGTGGTGCAGGCGGCCCGTCAGCGCGCATGCACGGCGCTGCATCCCGGCTGGGGCTTCCTGTCGGAGAACCCGCTGCTCGCGAGCCTGTGCGAGGCGCACGGCGTCACGTTCATCGGTCCGCCCGCGCAGGTGATGCACCTGATGGGCAAGAAGAACCCGGCGAAGCGCGCGATGGCGAAGGCCGGGCTCGCGCTGATCCCCGGCAGCGACGGCGTGCTGACCGGCGTCGAGCAGGCGCGCGAGCTGGCCGATCGCGTCGGCTATCCGGTGCTGATCAAGGCCGAGAGCGGCGGTGGTGGTCGCGGCATGCGGATCGCCCGCGCGCCCGGAGAGCTCGACTCCGCGTACGCCGACGCGCAGGCCGAGGCCCGCGCCGCGTTCGGCGACGAGCGCGTGTACCTCGAGCGGCTGGTCGAGGGCGGCCGCCACGTCGAGATCCAGATCATCGCGGACAAGTGGGGCAACGTCTGCCACCTCGGCGAGCGCGACTGCACCGTGCAGCGCAACCATCAGAAGCTCATCGAGGAATCGCCGTCGCCGGTGCTCGATCCGGGTGAGCGCGCGGCCACGCTCGCGGCGGCGGTGAACGCCGCGCGCAGCATCGGCTACGTCGGCGCGGGCACGATGGAGTTCCTGCTCGACGGCGATACGTTGAGGTTCATGGAGATGAACACGCGGCTGCAGGTCGAGCACTGCGTCAGCGAGATGCGCTCGGGCGTCGACCTCGTGCACGAGCAGATCCGCGTCGCCGCCGGCCATCCGCTCTCGTTCGCGCAGTCCGACATCACGCTCGTCGGCCACGCGATCGAGTGCCGCATCAACGCCGAGGATCCCTCGGCCGGCTTCCGGCCCGCGCCCGGGCGCATCGACGAGTGGCGCGTGCCCGCCGGTGAAGGCGTGCGCGTCGACACGCACGTGCGCCCCGGCTACGTCGTGCCGCCGCACTACGACAGCCTGCTCTGCAAGGTGATCACCCACGGCCCCGATCGCGACACCGCGGCCGACCGCATGATCGCCGCGCTGCGCGAGCTGGTGTGCGTCGGCGTGCCCACCACGATTCCGATGCACCTGCAGATCCTCGCCTCGCCGGAGTTCCGCGAGCACCGCTACGACACGCGCACGATCCCCGGTTGGTCGCCCGCACCAGGAGCCGCGTAGATGGTCCACGTTCCGCTGTCGCCCATCGGCCACGCCCGGCGTGCGTTCCTCGACGACGCCGCGTTCGCCGACCATGCGGAGGCGATCGGCCGCCGCGAGGCCACGTTGCGCGAGCGCCGAGCCGAGGTCTTCCGCGGCTGGGGCGACGAGTACGTCCAGCGCGTGCACGCCAAGGGCAAGCTCACCGCGCGCGAGCGGCTGGCCGCGCTCGCCGATCCCGGCACGCGCACGTACGAGGTCGGCACGTTCGTGAACTGGGGCCTTCGGTTCGGCGACAACGACCTCACGAGCCCGGGCGCCGGAGTGGTCACCGCGTTCGCGCAGGTGCACGGGCGCTGGTGCATGGTCATCGCGAACGACAACACCGTCGCGTCGGGCTCGTGGTGGCCGCAGACGCCGGAGAAGATCGAGCGCGCGCAGACCATGGCGCTGCGGCTGCGGATCCCCACGATCTACCTGGTCGACTGCAGCGGGCTGTTCCTACCCGAGCAGAGCCGCTCGTTCCCCGGTGCGACGGGTGCGGGCCACATCTTCAAGATGAACAGCCTCTTGTCCGCCGCCGGCGTGCCGCAGCTCGCGGGCGTGTTCGGCGACTGCATCGCGGGTGGCGGCTACATGCCGATCATCAGCGACCGCGTGTACATGACCGAGCAGGCCTACATGGTCATCGCCGGCGCCGCGCTCATCAAGGGTGCGAAGAGCCAGAAGATCACCAGCCTCGACATCGGCGGGCCCGAGGTGCACGTGCACGGCAGCCGCTGCGCCGACGTGCGCGTGCCCGACGACGCCACGTTGCTGGCCGCGCTGCGCCGCGAGGTGTCGCGGCTGCCCTCCACCGCCGCCGACTACTACCGCGGCGACACCGGTGCGATCGATCCCGGCTTCGCCACGAGCGAGCTCGCCGGTATCCTGCCCGCCGATCACCGCCAGGCCTACGAGGCCAGCGAGGTGCTCGCGCGGCTCGTCGATCAGTCGCTGTTCTGGGAGGTGATGCCGTCGGTCGGCGAGGAGATGATCTGCGGTGTCGGTCGCGTCGGCGGGCTGTGGACCGGCTTCGTCGCGAACCGCCAGGGCCTCGTCGGCGATCCGGCGCGACCCGGTGCGCGCCGGCCCGCGTCGATCCTCTATCGCGCCGGCATCGCGAAGATCTCGGCGTTCTCGCGCGCGTGCAACGACGACGGCATCCCGCTCGTGTGGCTGCAGGACATCGCGGGCTTCGACATCGGCCACGAGGCCGAGCGCCAGGGCCTGCTCGCCTACGGCAGCAACCTCATCTACACGAACTCCACGAACACCGTCCCCATGTTCACGGTGCTGCTGCGCAAGGCCTCGGGCGCCGGCTACTACGCGATGGCGGGGCTGCCCTACGATCCGGTCGTGCAGCTGTCGACCACGATCTCGCGGCTGTCGGTCATGGAAGGGCGCACGCTGTCGATCGCGACCTACAACACGAAGCTCGACGACGACTTCCAGATCGTCGCGAAGGACGAGGCCGAGCGCAAGAAGATCGAGGACGGCATGCGTGCGGTCGAGGCCCGCATCGAGCGCGACATGGATCCGTGGGTCGCGGCGCGGCAAATGGACACCGACGAGATCGTCGAGACGGGCGAGCTGCGCGGCTACCTCGCGATGCTGGTCGAGGCCAGCTACCAGTCGATCGGGCACCGGCGCATCAAGAACAGTCGCATCTGGTCCATGCACGACCTGGCGATCCTCTCCGAGGGGCTGCGCTGACATGGGCACCTGGCACTCCGATGGACGCACCACGCGGCGCCGCCTCGCCGCGATCCTGCGCGAGACGGACGGCGTCACCACGATCTGCGCGCCGTCGGTCGGGCTCGTGCGCGGGCTCCCGGCCCCCGGCAGCCTGCTCGCCGACGGCGCGGTGATCGGCGAGCTCGAGCAGCTCGGCGTGCTCGTCGAGCTCGTCGCGCCCGAAGGCACCTCCGGCGTGGTCGACGAGCTCGAGGGTGCGCACGTCGGCGAGCGCGCGGTCGGCTTCGGCGACGTGCTCGTGCGCCTGCGACCGCTCGCGCTCGAGGCCCAGGCGACGCACTCGGGCGCGGCCGCAGGCCCCCGCGCCGATGCGTCACGGCTCGTGTTCCGCTCGCCGCTCTCGGGCCGTTTCTACGCGCGCGCGTCACCGGACAAGCCCGCGTTCGTGCAGGTCGGCGACGAGATCGCGACCGGTCACACGATCGCGCTGCTCGAGGTGATGAAGACGTTCAACCGCCTCACCTACGGCGGCGCCGGCCTGCCCGAGCGCGCCCGCGTGCGCGCCGTGCTCGTGAAGGACGAGGACGACGTCGAGGCCGGCGCGCCGATCCTCGAGCTCGAAGCCACGTGATTCACGCGCCGGTGCAGGTCATGTTGCCGGCCGGGCCCATGCACATGCCCGTGCAGCAGTCCGCGGTCTGCATGCACGGCTGACCCGTCGGTCGGCAGCACACGTCCTCGTCGCCGCAGTCGACGGTGCCCTGCGGCGGCATGCAGCACGGCCGCGACGCGCAGTCCTCACCGAGATCCGCGCAGCAGGCATCGGTGTCGAGCGTGCAGTCGCCGTGGCACACGAGCATGCCACCGCTCCAGCCCTGGCTCATGCACGTCTCGCCGCCCAGGTCGGCGGCGTCGCAGGCCTCGTCACCGTTGCGGATGAGATCGCCACACGTGCCGCACCCGCTGGGATCGAAGAGGCAGCTCGAGTAGCAGGCGAGCGTGCCGCTCGTGTAGCCCTCGCTCTGGCACGTCGCGCCGCCGAGATCGCCCATGTCGCAGAGCTCGGGTACGTCGAGGTTGCCGTCACCGCAGTCGTGGCAGCCGCTCGTGTCGAGCTTGCAGTTGCCGCCGCACATGAGCACGCCGCCCACGTGGCCCGCCGTCGCGCAGCTCATCGCGCCGACGTTGCCGAGGTCGCAGACCTCGGCGCCCTCGATCACCGAGTTGCCGCAGAAGCTGCAGCTCGAGGTGGCGATCATGCAATCGATGCACTGCAGCTGCCCGGCGTTGTACATGAGCGGCGCGAAGCCGGCACAGTCGAGCGCCGGTTGCCCATCGCACTCCTCGGGCGCCTCGAGCACCTCGTCGCCGCACTGCGGCAGCCGACACGCGTGCGAGCACCCGTCGCCGTCCTCCTGGTTGCCGTCGTCGCACTCCTCGTCGTCGTCGGGCACGCCGTTGCCGCAGCTCGGGCGCGCGCACATGTTCGTGCACTCGTCGTCGTCGACCTGGTTGCCGTCGTCGCAGCCTTCGTTCGGCGCGACGTAGAGATCGCCGCACACGTTCAGCTGGCAGTCGCTCCGGCACTGGCCCATGCCGTTGCTCGCGCCGTGGTCGCAGGCCTCGCCGTCGTCGACGATGCCGTTGCCGCACTCTTCGCTCGGGCCCTCGCCGGTGCCGGTATCGGCGGTGTCGGGCCCTTCGCTGGTCGGACCTTCGAGCGAGCCCGACTCGGTGAGCGCGTCCGACGTCGGCTGCGCGATCGTCGACTCGTTCGACTCGAGTGGGTTGCCCGCGCACCCCGATTGCGCAGACACGCAGAGAACAGAGGTCACGAGCCAGGCCAAGCGCGACATCGCCGAAGATCCCACGTTCGGTTGTGCCCGAGATCGAGCGCGGCGTCGATTCGGGACGGGAGCCCCCAAGCCGCGGCCGCGTCGGGCGCGAAACGGCCTCTGAAGCGGCCGTGGGCGGACGTACGAACGGTGGTCCGATTCGGGATCACGGACGGTGTTCGCCGCGGCCATGGCCTGATCCGAAGTGGCGCGTGGGATCGATGGGGACGATGGGCTCGGCGGGCGTTATGCCGCCGCGCCCGGCGGTAAGGGATCGTCGGGGCGGCCGCGCGTCGCCCCGGGCATCGCGGTGCGGACGAGCAAGTGGATGGTCGTGGGTTGGACGCTCTTCGCGGTGCTCGCGGGCCGTCCCGCGGCGGCGGCCGAGACCGGCACGACGGCAGTGCCCGTGCAGCGGCCGCGCGCGATGCTCGTCGCTCCGGACGCGCCGACGGTCGTCGCCCCGGTCGCACCGCAACCCGAGCTCGCGCCGTCGCCCGCGCCGTCGGCCCCCGTCGCGGCCCCGACGACACCCGCCGAGGCGAGCACGGCGCCAGCGAACGGTCCCACGCTCCCGCCCGCGCGCGAGGTCGCCGCTGCGCGCGCGCAGCCCGGCAGCAACGGCAACGATCCCGCCATCCACCGCGCGTCCGCACCGCAGCGGATGGGCAAGTTCTCGCATCGCGGCTTCACCACCGATCTGCGCATCGGCACGATCGGCTGCCTGCGCGGCGCGTGTGCCGGCAACCGCCACAACACGAGCCCCGGCTTTCGCATCGACGGCTTCCTCGGCGGCAACATCAAGGGCTGGGTCGATCTCGGCGTCGCCGGTGGCTGGGGCACGCTCGGCTCCGACGTCACGCCCGGCACGAACGTGCTCTCGCTCTACGGCCTCGATCCGTACCAGCTGCAGACCGCGCTCGGCCTGCTCGCCGGTCAGGCGCTCGGCATCGACTTCGGCGCGCTCACGGTGAACGACACGAAGCTGCGCACCGCGCAGGTCGGGCCGCTCCTGCGCGTGCACTTCATCCCGCGCGGACGCTTCGCCGCGTACGTCGGCAGCGGCGTGCAGTACAACCTCTTCCGCGCGAAGTACTCGACGCCCGCCGGGCCCACGCGGCTCGACTTCCACGGGCTCGCCGTGCCGATCGAGGCCGGCTTCGGCGTGCACGTGATCGAGAACCTCGCGCTCGGCGTGCAGTTCGACTACCTGTGGACCTGGTACGCGATCGCGAACCTCGACCAGGGCCAGACGTCGCTACCGTTGCCCGTCCGCGTGCTCGACGAAGCCGCGCGCTCCCAGACCGGCCAGTCCTTCCGGGACCAGCTCCCGCAGTTCTGGACCTTCGCGCTGACCCTGCGGGCCAGGATATGAGCCCCGTTGGCTCGGAATGCGCCGCTGCTGAAATCGCGGGCTCCCTGGCGCGTTGACTCGCTCCGGGGGCCGGCCTAAAGTCCGGCGCCGTCGGGTCCGCAGCGCGGGCCCGCACCAGGAGCCGACGCCCATGCAGCGTATCTTCGCGTCTCTCGCGTTCGCCTCGCTCTTCGCCATCGGATCGTGTGGGGGCGGCAAGAACCCCTTCAAGATCCCCAAGGCCAAGGATCTCGAGCCGGGCGGCGTGTTCATCTCCTACAACCTCGGCTGCGAGAAGGGCTGCGAGCAGATCGGCAAGGGCGATCTCCTGCAGAAGATCGACGGCAAGACGGTGAAGACCGGCGCCGACTTCGACGCCGCGAACATCACCGACGGCAAGCCCCACAAGCTCGACCTCGTCACGTGGGAGAGCAAGGCCCCGAAGTCGGTCGAGATCACCGCGACGCCGAAGAGCAACATGCCGCCGCTCGAGAACGTGCCGCCGTTCTGGACGGTGGGCGCCGAGGAGCTGAACGCCGCCCCGGACTGGGCGCGTCGCCGCATGTTCGGCCACGCGAGCCCGATGACGCAGGTCGTGAGCGTCAACGGCGGCATCCTCGATGGCCGCCAGCTCTACGGCAAGAAGCGCCTCATGGTGTACTGGGACTGGGGCGATCGTCAGGAAGAGGGCTACGCGGTCGCGTTCATGCAGGTGCTGCAGAAGGCGCAGGTCGATCTCCAGGCCAAGGGCGTGGAGGTCATGTTCATCCACGTGATGTTCCCGACCGGCCGAAAGCAGCCGATGAACGACACCGACTTGCGCGCATGGGCCGACAAGTGGGCGGTCAAGGACGGCGGGCAGAAGCTGCCCATGATTCCGTTCTACCGCCGACCCAACAAGGTCGAGTTCAACGCGGCCCGCGAGGTCGGCATGGAGAACGCGTACACGGTGATGGAGAACCTCGGGCAGAGCCCGGCGATCCTCCTCATGGACGAGCGCGGCATCGTGCGCTGGCACTCCGAGGGCCTGGTCGATCCGGTCCCCGCCGACGCGAAGATCCAGAAGCCCGACCAGTACACGATCATCTCGGCGGTCGAGTTCGCGCTCAAGAGCCTCTGATTCCCCCCTGGGGATCCCGTCTCGTTCGCGGGCCTGTAATCGAGCGAGCCTTCGCGTGACCCACCCCCGTCGCTCGGCAGCGACGGGGGGCGCATGCGCGACGTGGCGAGAATCGGGGCGCTCTGCGCGATTGCGGCGCTGTTCGGCTGCGGAGGCGGCTCGGGTGGCGCGCACGACGACGACGGCGGGTCCGAGGGCGGCTCGGGCGGCGAGGCCAGCAGCGGAGGCGAGGGCGACACCGAGCCCGGCAGCTGCAATCCGTCGCCGGGGCGCGTCGGGCTGCAGCGGCTGACGCGGGCCGAGTACAACCGCACGGTTCGCGATCTGTTCGGGGTGACGAGCGCGCCGGCGGATGCGTTCCCACCCGACTCGGCGACGGGCGGCTTCGACAACAACGCGAAGAGCCTGACCGTGAGCCCGCAGCTGGCCGCGCTGCTGCTCGACACCGCCGAGTCGGTCGCCGCCGAGGCGATGGCGAGTCAGGGCGACGTCATCGTCGCGTGCGATCCGGCGACGTCGACGAGCTGCGCCCGCGACACGCTCGCTGCGCTCGCGCTGCGCGTGTATCGACGGCCGGCGACGACCGCGGAGCTCGACGGGTTGCTCGCCTTGGTCGCGGACGCCGAGGCCGAAGGCGAGCCCTTCCGCGCCGCGGTCGAGCACGCGCTCGCCGGCATGCTGATGTCGCCGCAGTTCCTCTATCGCAGCATCCCGCCGGACGATGCGGCGCCGGTCGGCGAGATCGTCGCGCTCGACGACTACGCGCTCGCGACGCGGCTGTCGTACTTCCTGTGGGGCAGCACGCCCGACGATGCCCTGCTCGCCCGCGCGGGTGGAGGGACGCTCCGCTCTGCGGAGACGCTGCGCGAGGAGTTCGAGCGCATGCTCGCCGATCCCAAGGCGTCGGCGCTCTACGAGGGCTTCGTGATGCAGTGGCTGCAGCTGGGCAAGCTGGCCGCGGCGACGCCGGATCCGACCGCGTTCCCGCAGTTCGACGAGGAGCTGCGGGCGCAGATGCTCGAGGAGACGCGTGCGTTCTTCGAGGGCATCCGCGAGCGTGACGGCAGCGCGCTCGAGATCGTCTCGGGCAACCAGACCTGGGCGAACGCGGCGCTCGCCGAGCTCTACGGCCTCGACGGTCCGACCGGCGACGCGCTCGAGCCGGTCACGACCGATGCGACGCGGCGCGCCGGCATCCTGACCATGCCCGCGGTGCTGACGATGACGAGCGGGCCGGAGCAGCCCAACATCGTGAAGCGCGGCGTGTGGCTGGCCGAGACGATCCTCTGCGCCGCGCCACCGCCACCGCCGGACGGCGTGCCGCCACCGCCGGACCCACAGCCGGGCGAGAGCGAGCGCGAGCGACTGGCGCGGCACCGCGAGGACCCGAGCTGCGCGAGCTGCCACGATCTCATCGATCCGCTCGGCTTCGGCTTCGAGCACTACGATGCGATCGGACGCTGGCGCGACGATCTGGACGGCGAGCCGCTCGACGA
>CAZFKC010000048.1:0-45484 GCA_964519175.1 uncultured Nannocystaceae bacterium | reverse complement strand
ACTACGATGCGATCGGACGCTGGCGCGACGATCTGGACGGCGAGCCGCTCGACGATCTGGGCACGCTGCCCGACGGCACCACCTACCACGGCATCGTCGAGCTCGCGCAGCTGCTCGCCACCGGCGACGCGTACCCGAACTGCGTGAGCACGAAGGTGATGACCTACGCGCTGGGCCGCACGATCGAAGGCGGAGAGTTCTGCGTGATCGAGGACATCGGCAACGAGAACGTCGTCGCCGACGCGACGCTCTCGGATCTGCTGTGGGCCGTGGTGACGAGCGACGCATTCCAGACCGAGGAGGTGCTGCCATGAAGAGGCTCTCGCGCCGCATGGTGCTGCGTGCATCCGGGGTCGCCCTCGGCCTGCCGCTCCTGTCCTCGCTCCTGCCCCCCGCCGCGCGTGCCGGCGGTGGCCCGACCAAGCGCTTCGTGTCGCTGTTCTTCCCCAACGGCAGCACGATGCGCCAGGACTGGCAGCTCGGCGGCAGCGGTACCGACTACACGATGGGCACCGCGCACGTGTCGCTCGAGCCGTTGCGCGCGAAGCTGTCGATGTTCAAGAACCTGAACGGCGACTACGGCGGCGCACCGGATCACTCGCGCGGCACGGCGTCGTTCCTCACGGGCGCGCCGATCAACGACATGGCGACGCCGCAGGTCGACATCTCGATCGACCAGGCGATCGCGGACTACCTCGATCCCGCGACCGCGATCCGCTCGCTGCACCTCGGGCCGAGCCCCTACGCCGCGGGTCCGCCGTCGGACACCGGCTGGCCGTCGGGCTACAACACGTACATCTCGTGGTCGTCGCCGACGACCCCGAACTCGCCGCTGGAGAGCGCGCAGGTCGCCTTCGATCAGATCTACGTGCCGCCGGACGCGGACCCGGCGATCGCGGCGAAGCGGCTGCGGCAGCGGCAGAGCATCCTCGATCACACGATCGATCAGATCGATGCGATCACGCCGCGGCTCGGCACCGACGACGCGCAGAAGCTCGACGAGTACCTCACGGCGGTGCGCGAGGTCGAGTCGGGGCTGCAGGTCGATCCCCCGCCGCCGAGCTGCGGTGACGGAGCGGTGCCGCCGGGCGAGGACCTGGCGTTCGCCGAGCACACGAAGGCGATGCTCGACGTCATCGTGCTCGCGCTGCGCTGCGACTCGACCCGCATCATCACGTACTCGATGGACTACGGCTTCGGGAACAAGGACTTCACGTTCCTGGGCAACGGCAGCTGCAAGCACCACAACCTCTCGCACAGCGGCAGCACGGCGGACATCACCGACAAGCACAAGGCGATCGTGCGCTGGTACATGGACCAGATCGCATACTTCCTCGGTGAGCTCGACGCGTACGACGACGGCAGCGGCGCGACCTTGCTCGACGACAGCGTGGTGTTCATCGGCAGCGACGTCGGCGACGGCTGGGCCCATGCGCACGGCGATCTGACCGCGATGCTCGCGGGCGGGGGAGCCGGGGCGCTGAGCCCGGGTCGGCTCATCGATGCCTCGGGTGCCTCGTACGACAGCGTGCTGCTCGCGCTCGCGCACGCGATGGACGCCCCGCTCGGATCCTTCAGCGGCGCGAACACTCCGTTCGGCGGGCTATAGGTTTTCGCCAGGGCTGCGGCGCTCGGCGGAGAATCTCGATCCTCGGCGAGCCGTTCTCGCGGGTCGGTCGCGTCTACAGGCCGGACCCGAAAGGCTCGCTGGGATGACACGCTACGCTTGGGCAAAGGCCGCATTGGCGGCCTCGTCGGTGATCTGCGCCTGCTCGAACCCGAGCAACGAGACAAAGGCCACGGTCGCGGAGACGAGCGCGACGACGTCGGCGACGACGGCGACGAGCACGACCGACGCCGACGAGACCAGTGCGACGACGGCGACGACGGAGCCGATCCTCGACACGATCCCCGACTCGACCGGCGAGCTCGGCTGCGCCGGTGACGGGCACTGCACCGAGATCGATCTGGTCTTCGTCATCGACAACTCCGGGACGATGGGCGAGGAGCAGCTCAACCTCGCCGCGAACTTCCCGCTGCTGGTCGAGCAGCTCGGCTCGCTCACCGACGACGCGGGCGAACCGATCGACGCCAGCGTCAACGTGATGGTGACGACCACGGATTTCGGGCACCCGCTCTGCACGGAGCACCAGAAGCCCGACTACACGCCACGACGCGGCGCACCGGTGTACGAGGGCTGCAACGCGCGGATGAAGCGCTTCACGGGACTCGGCGATCATGACCCGGTCGTGATCGAGGAGGCCTGCACCACCAACTGTCCCGTCGACATCGCGCCCGCCGATCAGTTCCTGCACTTCGACGGGCAGGGCAACTCCAACGCCGCGGATCCGGCCAAGGCGCTGTCCTGCATCGGCCCGCAGGGCATCGACGGCTGCGGCTACGAGGCGCCGCTCGAGACGATGCTGCAGGCGCTGAACCCGAAGGCGTGCTGGAACGATCCGACGAGCGAGGAGTGCCAGGCGGATCTCGAGTGGGGCAAGTTCGACAAGCCGTTCCTGCGACCGGGCGCGATCCTTGCGATCGTGATCGTGACCGACGAGGCCGACTGCTCCGTGGCGGCGCCCGATGGCTACGCGTACTTCACCGACGACATGAACACGGACTACTGGGAGACGAACCCGCACTCGCACCAGCCGTCGCAGTCGAGCGCGATCTGCCAGAACGCGGGCGTCACGTGCACCGGTCCCGACGCAAGCGGCCTCTACAGCGAGTGCCGCTCGGCGGTGAACGATGCGCTGCATCCGACGGCGCGCTACATCGAGTACCTGAAGTACGTCGCCGAGCACGACGAGAAGGAGGTCGTCATGCTCGGCATCCTCGGCGTGCCCGAGGTGACGCAGCACAACGCGAACCCGCCGTACGAGCCGACAATGGGTGGCGTGGACGCGCTCGTGTATCGCACGTGGGAGGAATCGGACGTCCCCCCCGACGAGGCGATGTCCGGCGTCACCGTCGAGGACAAGGTCTGGGAGTTCGGCAACATCGCGCCCGGCTGCGCGAACGAGCGCGGGCTCGCGTTCTTCCCGACGCGCGTCCAGGAGGTCTGTGAGAGCCTCGACGTGCCCGACGACCCGGCCACCGAGGAGGACGATCACCAGGTGCGCTGCTGCATCGAGTCGATCTGCAGCTCGGATTTCAGCCCGGCGGTGCGTTGCCTGACCGGCGCGATCAGCTCGACGATTCCGCAGGTCGGATGACGCGCGATCACCCGCGCTGGTATCCTGTCGTTCGCAGACGCGAATGACGCCGGACGACCTCGCGATCACGACCCTCGGCGTCGCCACGCGGCCGTCGCCCTTGGCCCTGTCCACCGTGCCGGACGACGGCATCGCCGACTACGTGCCCGACGATGCGGGTGTCGTGTTCGACGTCGAGGTGAGCCGTGGCGAGGCCAGCTCGTCCACGCTCGCGTTCGAGAAGGCGGGGCCGCGCGAGCGCATCTTCTTCGATCCCGAGCAGACCACGGCCGGTATCGTGACCTGCGGCGGGCTCTGTCCCGGCATCAACAACGTGGTGCGCTCGATCGTGCTCGAGCTCCATCACAAGTACCGCGCGAAGCGGGTGCTGGGCTTCCGCTACGGCTACGCGGGGCTCGACGCGAGCAAGGGGATCCCGCCGCTCGAGCTCGGGCCCGAGGACGTGCTGCAGATCCACCGCCACGGCGGCAGCATGCTGGGCGTGGGCCGCGGTGCACCGACGATCGAGCGGATGGTCGACGGGCTCGTGCAGCAGGGCGTGCAGATCCTCTTCACGATCGGCGGCGACGGCACGCAGCGTGGCGCGCATGCGATCGCCGTCGAGATCGCGAAGCGCGGGCTCGAGATCGCAGTGGTCGGCGTGCCCAAGACGATCGACAACGACATTCCGTTCGTCGACAAGACCTTCGGCTACGACTCCGCGGTCGAGGTCGCACGACAGGCGGTCGACGCCGCGCACACCGAGGCGAGCAGCGCACTCGACGGCATCGGCATCGTGAAGCTGATGGGCCGCGATGCCGGGTTCATCGCCGCGGCCGCGACGCTCGCGAGCCGCGACGTGAACTTCTGCCTCATTCCCGAGGTGAGCTTCGAGCTCGACGGCCCGCACGGGCTGCTCGCCGCCCTCGAGACGCGCCTCGCCGCGCGGCGACACGCGCTCGTGGTCGCGGCCGAAGGCTGTGCGCAAGCGTTGGTCGGGCCGGGCAGCAAGCGCGATGCGTCGGGCAACGTCGACTACCAGAGCGCCGAGCTCGATTTCGGATCGCGGCTGCGCGACGCGATCAAGACCCACTTCGAGCGCGTCGGACGCAAGGTCGTCGTCAAGTACATCGACCCGAGCTACATGATCCGCGGCGGGCCGGCGAACGCCCACGACAGCATCTTCTGCGACGCGCTGGCGCGCAACGCGGTCCACGCCGGCATGGCCGGGAAGACGGATCTGCTCATCGGTCGCGCGCACCGGATCTTCACGCACGTGCCGCTCGCGCTGGCCACGAGCGAGCGCAAGCGCGTCGATCCCGACGGCGCGACCTGGCTGGCGGTCACCGAGGCGACCGGCCAGCCGCGATTGCAGGCCGAGCGCGACCCGTCGGGCCGCTGATCGCCGTTCATCGGTTGCACCGCTGTACGTCGATCACATCTTGTCGAGGCGTTTGGCGCATGACGCACGCTTCGAGTCGGACCCCGCACCCGCTACTGGCACCGTACCTCGACGCCCAGCTCGCGGGTGATCGTCGCGCGGCGCTGCAGTTGATCGTCGAGCGTGGGGTCGACGTCGGCGAGAGTGTGCCTGCGCTGCAGCTCGACGTCGTGCAGGCCGCGCAGCGCGAGATCGGGCGGATGTGGCAAGACAACGAGATCACGGTCGCGCAGGAGCACGTCGCGACTTCGATCTCGCAGCTCGTACTCTCGCACCTCTACACACGGCTGCCGCGGCCGCCCGCGAACGGCCGCACCGCGCTCGTCACATGCGTCGAGGGTGAGCACCACGACGTCGGCGCGCGCATGGGCGCCGACTTCCTCGAGATGGCCGGGTTCGACGTGCGGTTCCTCGGCGCCGATGTGCCGACCCGCAGTCTGCTCGAGATGATCGACACCGTTCGTCCCGACGTGCTCGGGTTGTCGGTGGCGATGAGCTTCAACATCCCGTCGCTCGAGCGGACGGTCGCTGCGGTCCGCAGTGCGCACGGCCGCGAGCTGCCGATCCTCGTCGGCGGACACGTCGCGGCCTGGGTGCCGGGGCTGCGCGAGCGGCTCGACATCCAGGCGATGGGCATGAGCGCCGACGAGCTCGTCGAAGGCTGTCGGGGGCTGTTCGAGTGACGAACGACGCGCTCATCGCCGTGCTCGACGAGCACGGTCCGACGTGGGCGCGTCGCGCCACGGCGCGCGTGCTCGAGAACCCGTTCTGGGCCGAGCGCTTCGGCGAGCGTGCGACGCAGCACTCCCACGACGACGGGCAGTACCACGTGCGCTATCTGGTGCTCGCGCTGCGGCTGGACGCGCCCGAGCTGTTCACCGAGTACGCGTGCTGGCTCCGCGACGTGCTGGTGGCGCGGCACATGTGCTCGCGTCACCTGGCGCTGCACTTCGACGCATTCGCGGAGGAGATCACCGCTGCCGCCGTCCTCGGGGGCGAGCGCGCGGTCGCGGTGCTCGGCGCCGGCACCAAGGGTCTGCGCGCGCGCGCCGGGGTCGCGGGCCGCGTCGACGCGCTCACCGACGAGACCGCGGTCACCGTCGCGGCGCAGCTGTGCGCGCGCAGGCCCGACCATGTGGCGTCGTACGCGGCGGAGCAGCGCTGCGTCGACGACGTCGCCTATCACCTCTCGTACCTCGCCGACGCCGCCGCGGCCGGACGCTCGGCGGGGTTCGTGGCGTACACGCGCTTCATCGCCGGATTCCTGGCGCGACGCGGCATCGAGCCGATCCAGCTCGATGCGTGCCTCGACGAGCTCGGGGTGCAGCTGCGCCGGAGTCTCGACGACGAGCACTGGCAGGAGCTGGCGCCGCTGCTGCGCGACGCACGGAGCGTGATCTCGTGAGCGCTCCGTCGCCCTTCGCGTTCACCGAAGCGCTGCACGAGGTGCGTGACCGCCTCCGCGTTCGACTCGGGCTCACGGCCGTGGAGCTGCCGGACGAGCTCGCCCGCGCCGAGTCGCAGCTCCACGGCGAACCGATCCACTACGAAGCCGAGCTGCTCGACGGCCGGGTGCGTGCCCGCTTCGCGACGGTGACGGGGCGTGGCATCGAGGTCGCGAGCGCGCTGGCGGTGGCCCCGAGCGCGCTCGCGTTGCCGATCTTCGGTGCGGATCTGGTCGCGCTCGGTCGTGGTCGGGCGCTGGTCGTGCTCGACCTCTCCCCGACCGCGCGTTCGTTCGCGGGCCACGATCTGCTCGGGCTCGGCGCGCGCCTGCGCGAGCGGCCGCAGCTCGCGACGGCCGGATCGCTACCCGCATGGTGCGCGGGTCTGCTGTCCACGCACCACGTGTTCGCGCGGATCGACCAGTCGGATGCCGCGGCGGCGCGGGAGCTCCTCGCCGATTTCGCCGACGCATTCGCCGAGCTGGTCGCGGCGGGCGAGCCACGTGCGCAGCACTCCGACGTCAGCGCCGTCACGGCGCGGCGCTGGCTCTCCGCCCATCGCGACGACGACAAGAGCTTCACCGTGCTGGCCCACGCCTTCGGCGAGGAGTGGACGCAGCGCGCGATCCAAGAGGTCCTGTTCCCCGCGAGTTGGCCGTGAACGACGACGAATCCGAACAAGCTCTGTTTGCGGGGCTCAGTCGAGAGCTCCAGCTCCGCTGTGCGCCAGACGGCACGATCGTCTGGCTCGACCAGCGCGCGCGCGATTTCCTCGGCGTCGATCGGGGCGCGCGGCTGCGCGAGCTCGCTGCGCCCGGCACCGAGGACAAGCTCGAGCGACTGCTGCGCGAGGAAGAGCCCGGTGCCGCCTGGGAGGTGGTGCTCGCGGTCCAGGACCGGCCGGTGGTGCTGGCGTTCCGCAGCCGGCGCACGCCCGAGGGCGTGGTCGCGCTCACCGGCTCGCGCGTGCCGGAGGAGTACGCAGGCACGGCGGACCAGCTCAGCGCGAGCATGTCCGAGCTCGCCGCGCTCCACCGCGAGACCGACCGGCAGCAACGCGAGCTCCTCCGGCGTCACGAGGAGCTCGTGCGTCTGCATCGCGAGCTCGAGGACAGCCACCGCGGCGTCGTGGCACTGCACAACGAGATCGGCGAGAAGGACGACTCGCTGCGCCGCGCCGACGAGGTCAAGGCCCGGTTGGTCGCGAACGTGAGCCACGAGTTCCGCACGCCGCTCAACTCGATCCTCGGGCTCACCAACCTGCTGCTCTCGCGGGCCGACGGCGAGATCAACCATGAGCAGGAGATCCAGCTCGGGTTCATCCGGCAGTCGTGCGAGAGCCTCTACGCGCTCGTCAACGACCTGCTGGACCTCTCGAAGATCGAGGCCGGCAAGGTCGCGCTGCACGTCGGCACCTTCGGCGTGGCCGGGCTGTTCGCGGCGATGCGCGGGATGCTGCGCCCGCTCGCCACGCGCGAGCACGTGCGGCTCGATTTCGTGGACCCGAGCGAGCCCATCGAGCTCGAGAGCGACGAGAGCAAGGTCGCGCAGGTGTTGCGCAACCTGGTCTCGAACGCGCTGAAGTTCACGACCCAGGGCGAGATCGTCGTCACCGCCGAGCAGGTCGGCGACGACGTGCTCTTCCGCGTGCGCGACACCGGCATCGGGATCGCACCCGACCACCAGGTGCGCGTGTTCGAGGAGTTCTTCCAGGTCGACGGCGAGCTGCAGCGCACGGTGCGTGGCACCGGGCTCGGGCTGTCGCTGTCGAGGCACATCGCGGTGCGGCTCGGCGGCGACATCACGCTCGAGAGCGTCGTCGGCGAGGGCTCGACGTTCACGCTGCGAGTGCCACGCCTGCACCCCGAGGCCTCCGAGCTGTCCGCGCTCACCGCTCGCAGCCGCAACCTCGCGCCCGGGCAGCAGCCGGTGCTGGTGGTGGAGGACGACCGCCAGACCCTGTTCCTCTACGAGAAGTACCTGCGGGGCTCGGGCTTCCAGGTGGTGCCGGCGCGCACGGTCGACGAGGCCCGCGCGGCCCTGCAGGTGATCACGCCGGCCGCGATCGTGCTCGACATCATGCTCGAGGGCGAGGCCACCTGGACCTTCCTGCAGGATCTCAAGAGCGATCCGGTGACCCGCGAGAGCCCGATCCTGGTCGTGACGGTGACGAGCCGCGAAGAGAAGGCGCGCGCGCTCGGAGCCGACGAGTTCTTCATGAAGCCGATGGACCGCGACTGGCTCGTCGCGAAGCTCAAGTCGCTCGCGCGCACGAGCCCGATCGAGACCGTCTTGGTGATCGACGACGACCAGGTGTCCCGCTACCTGGTCAAGAAGCACCTGCTGGGGCTGCCCTACAAGGTCGTCGAGGCGGCGAGCGGCGTCGAGGGCGTGCGGATCGCTCGCGAGCTGGTGCCGCAGGTGATCTTCCTCGACTTCGTGATGCCCGAGATGAGCGCGTTCGATGTCATCGACGAGCTCAAGCGCGACCCTCGTACGCGCTCGATCCCGGTCATCGTGCACACCTCGAAGAACCTCGCCGAAGACGAGCGCGTGCGACTCGAGCAAGACGCGTCGGCGATCGTGTCGAAGCAGAGCCTGTCCCGCGAGATCGCGATCGCTCGGATCCGCGAAGCGCTCGAGAAGGCCGGCATCGGCGGCAGTGCCCGCAAAGGAGCGGACCATGACCCCGCCTGAGCGCATCGCGACGGTGCTCAACGTCAACGACGACGCAGCGACCCGCTACGTCATGACCAACATCCTGCGCAAGGGCGGCTACCGCGTGGTCGAAGCCGCGTGCGGCGAGGATGCCCTGCGCCTGGTCGCGGTCGAGCGGCCCGACCTCGTGCTGCTCGACATCAAGCTGCCCGACATCAGCGGCCTCGAGGTGTGCCGGCGCATCAAGGCCGATCCGGTGCTCTGCGCGACGCTGGTCGTGCAGACGTCGGCGACCTTCGCCTCGTCGGAGCGGAAGGTGCAGGGGCTCGACAGTGGCGCCGACGCGTATCTGGTGCAGCCGATCGAGCGACTCGAGCTGCTCGCCACGGTGCGCGCCGTGCTGCGCACCCAGCGGGCCGAGGCGGGGGAGCGTCGCGCGAGTCGGCTCGTCCAGCGCACGTTCGAAGCGATGCAGGACGCGGTCGTCACCACCGACGTCGACGGCGTGGTCGAGCAGTGCAACTCGGCGGCCGAGCGACTGCTCGGGGCCCCGTGTGCCGAGCTGGCCGGCCGAGTGCTCGAGGTGCCCCAGGTGGCGGCGCTCGGCGGCGCGCAGATCATGGCGTGGATCGGCACCGAGGACTCGCCGCGCTTCGAACGCGAGGCCAGCATCGGTGATCGCACCTTCCGCGTCAGCGCGGACCCGCTGCGGGACGAGCAGGGGGCGATCGAGGGCGCCGTGGTGATGTTCCACGACATCTCCATCCGCAAGCGCCTCGAAGAAGCCCAGCGCGCGCGTGCCGACGAGCTCGCCGAAGACGGTCGCCGCAAGGACGAGTTCCTGGGGATGCTGGCGCACGAGCTCCGCAATCCGCTGAATGCGATCAGCTCCGCCGCCACCGTGCTCGCGCGCGGCGGCATCGGGGATGCCGCGCGGCTGCACGACATCATCCACCGGCAGATCCGCAACCTCGCGCGCCTCGTCGACGATCTGCTCGAGGTCTCGCGGATCACCCGAGGTCGCCTGCAGCTGCGCAGCGCACCGCTCGACCTCGCCGCTGTCGTGCGTCGCGCGGTCGAAGCGATCCGGCCCGAGTTCGAGGCACGTCACCAGCGGCTGCGACTGACCGAGCCCGCGACGCCCGTCCCGGTGGTGGGCGACGATCTCCGGCTCGAGCAGGTGCTCATGAACCTGTTCGCCAACGCCTCGAAGTACTCGGAGCCCCGCGGCGAGACGACGGTCGAGCTCACGCTCGAACGCGGCGAGTGGGCGGTCGTCCGCGTGCGTGACGATGGCATCGGGTTGCCGCCCGAGATGCTGGGCAAGGTGTTCGAGCCGTTCGTGCAGGTCGACCAGTCGCTCTCGCGCTCGCTCGGTGGGCTCGGCATCGGGCTCACGATGGTGCGCAGCCTCGTGCAGCTGCACGGGGGCGAGGTCTCGGCGACGAGCGACGGCCTCGGTCGCGGCTCTTCGTTCGAGGTGCGGCTGCCGATCGCGCGCGGGTTGACCCTGCCGACGGCCGCGGGTGCAACCGCGCCCGCGCGCGGCGGCAAAGACCGGATGCGCGTGCTCGTCGTCGAGGACAACGAGGAGACGCTGGAGGTGCTGCAGCTGCTGCTGCAGTCGATGGGTCATGACGTGACCGGCGAGTGCGAGGGCAATGCCGGGCTGCGCGCCGCGCTGACGATCCGACCGGATGTCGCGCTGGTCGACATCGGGCTGCCCGGCATCGACGGCTACGAGCTCGCGAAGCGCTTGCGCGGCGCCGATCCGAGCGGCGAGATCCTGCTGGTCGCAGTGACCGGCTACGGCCGCCCCGAGGATCGGGCGCGCGCGCTCGAGGCCGGCTTCGATCACTACCTCGTGAAGCCGATCAACGAGCGCGCGCTGCTCGATGCGCTCGACCGCGCCCGTGGCAGCAGCGCGGTCGCCGAGTGATCACGCGAGCCCGCAGTCCCGGGCATACGCGGCGAAGCGGCGCGGTGCGTGGCCGGTCACCCGCGCGACGTCGTCGGTGACCCGGCTCGCACGACCCTCGCGGAAGTAGCGCTCGAGATCCAGCATGCGGTCGGCGAGCACCTCGGGCATGCCGAGGGCGAGCATCGCACCGCGCAGGTGCTCGGGCGGCAGCGCGACGTGGGCGACCGGCCGGTGGATCGCCGCGGCGAGCTGGGCTGCGAGCTCGTCGTAGGAGAGCGCCTCGGGGCCGGTCAGCGTGTACGCCTTGCCCTCGTGGCCGAGCTCGGTGAGCGCCGCCACTGCGACCTCGGCGATGTCGCGGACGTCGACGTGGCTGATCCTCGCGTCACCCGATGCGCTGTAGAACGCACCTTCGGCGCGGATCGTCGCCGCCATGAACGTCATCACGTTCTGCATGAAGCTGTTCGGACGCACGAAGGTCCAGGCGAGCCGGCTCTGCTCGAGCGCACGCTCGACGGGGCGGTGCACGTGCGCGAGGCTGTAGTCGTCGGCCTCGGCGCCCATGACCGACTGCTTCACGACGTGGCGTACGCCCACTTCGGCGGCCGCGCCGACCACCGCGAGCTCGAGCGCGGTCTGATCGGGCGTGTTCGGACCGAGCAGGAACAGGCGCTCGCAGCCGCGCAGCGCGTCGCGCACGGTGGCGGGACGGCGATAGTCGGCGACGACGGCGTCGAGGCCGGCTTCGCGTGCGGCGGTGGCCCGCGCTTCGCTCGAGAATGCGGCGCGGAACGGTACGCCCTGCGTGCGGAGGCGATCGACGACGGCGGTTCCGACGGTTCCAGAGGCTCCAGTGACGATGATCATGACGTGCTTCTCCAGTGCAGCGATGCGGTGCAGTGACTGACGGTGACGAGCTCGACGATGCGCGCCGTCATGCTCGTGTTCTGAGCCCGCGCAGGCCTGCCCGCCAGCCGTGAGTCCGCAACGCACGATTGCATCCGTGCACGGCCGCGGATCGACCGCTGCGCGGGCGCAACGCTAGAATGCGGCCGTGCAACGCTCTTCCCCGAACCCGACCTCGCTCGCGTGGGACGACGTGCGGCTGTTCCTCGCGCTCAGCCGTTCGCGCACGGTCGGCGACGCTGCGCGCTCGCTGGGCATCGACCCGTCGACCGCATCGCGACGGCTCGCCGTGCTCGAGGAAGCCCTGGCGGCCACGCTGTTCTCGCGCAGCCGCGACGGCATCACGCCCACCAAGGCCGCCGAGGATCTGCTGCCGGCGGCGGAGGCGGTCGAGCAGGGCGTCGCTCGCTTCGCGAACGCGGTCGACGGGCTCGAGCGCGAGGTCTCGGGCGTCGTGCGGCTGACCTGCCCGGGCGACGTCGCCGACGTGATCGTCGTGCCGATGCTCCGCGAGCTGCTCACGCGCCATCCGGGGCTGCGCATCGAGCTCGATGCGGGCGAGTCGGTGCTCGATCTGACCCGGCGCGAGGCCGACATCGCGCTGCGCATCGTTCGACCGACGCGGGGCGAGCTCGTGGTGACGCGCGTCGCGAACGCGCGGTGGCTCGCCGCTGCATCGCCCGAGCTCGCGGCGCGGCTCGGTACGCTGCGCGCGTGGGCCGACGCGCCGTGGATCGGCTGGGGCGAGCGACTCGCGAACGTGCCGGCCGCGCGCTGGCTCGCCGAGCATGCGAGCGGGGTCGTGCCGGTGCTGCGCTCGGATCGGCTCACCACGCAGATCGCGAGCGTGAGCGCGGGCGTCGGCGTCGCGCTCGTCCCTGCGCCGAGCCTCGCGCACTACGGGCTGGTGGCGGTCGAGCTCGATGCTGCGCTGCGTGGTGCGGCGGCGTCGTGGCCGGTCGACGAGCTCTTCCTCGTCACCCACACCGCGCTGCGCGACGTCCCGCGCGTGCGCGTCGTGTGGGAAGCGCTCGCGGAGATCCTGCGGCGCCTCGATGCCGACGCCCCGAGCTGAGCCGTCAAGCGGTGCGACGCGCGAGCCAGCGGCGGCGCGCCGGGTTGTCGACGTTCGCCGCCTCGCCACCCGCCCACGCATTGGCCCAGACCCGGATGCACGCGATGCAGCGCGCGACGTCTTCGCGCTCGCCGACGCACACGACGCCCGGCGGGAGATCGAGCGCCGGCGGGCCGAGCAGCACGACCGGCAGGCCCTGCGCGATCGCTTCGACGTAGGTGCGCGAGTCGAGCTCCGGCAGCACCACCGCCTGCGCCGAGCGACGCCGAGCCGCGCGATCGTGCAGCGGGTGATCGCACTCGTCGTAGACCTCGATGCGCACCTCGGGACGTGACAGCGCCTCCAGCCCGAAGCGCAGCTGTGCGCGCGCGCTCTCGGACAGCCCCTCGCCGAGGCACACGACGGCGAGCCGCCCGCCTTCGTCGAGCACGAGCGGCAGCGGCCCGCAGGCGCGCGGCAGCAGGTCGGGCGCGTGCAGATCGATCGGCATCGGCGCCGGGGCCTCGTCCGTAATCGGTCCGGGCCAGCTCGCCTCGGGATCGCCGTCGCGGGCGGCCGGGATCGGGCCGTGCAGGATCATCGAGATGCCGCCGAGCGCCGCGGGACGCACCGCGGGCAGCAGGCGCATCACCGTCCGCGGATGCACGCCGTGTACGTGGAGCTCGACGATCACGTGCAGCAGCGCGGTGATCTCCGGGATGTCGCGCTCGGTGAGCGCGAGGTCGACCACCGGGGCACCCGCGCGCGGGTCGAAGAGCTCGAGCACTCGCACCGTGGTTTCTTCCGTGGCGCTCGCGGCGAGATCGCGCGCCAAGGGGGAAGGCTCGGTCGCGCTCGGGCGCGCCACGATGTGCAGGACTGCCGGCATCCTGCTTCAACTTGTAGAGCTACGTGGCTCATCGGCCAGGTCCGAAACGGGCACGGGCACGGGCACGTTCACGTTCACGGGGCCACCCTCGCAACCGACTCAGCCTATGGCTGAGTCGGTTTCTTGGGTGGCTTTCGCCTCAGAGGATGCTCCAGCGTCGGCAGACGCTCGTGCTCGCCACGCTCCACCAACAGCTCGAGACCGTCGACCAGCAGATCCGGCGTCGTCACCTGTGCATCCACCGTCTGACTCAGCACGCCGTCGATGCCGACGTCCGCACCGAACCCGCCGTACGCACCCACCGGGATCCGCATCGGCACCGTGCGCGCTTCGGATCCCACCGCGCGGATCCGTCGCAACACCCGCATCGACGCCGGAGCCAGCACCGCGCCGCGCACGAGCTTGCGCGAGCCGTTGGCCTCGATGCGGAACACCCGCGAGGGCAGCGGCAGGTTGAGGTTGCCCGTGCCGGCATAGGCCGCCGCGCTCTCGCGCGGCACCGGACCGAGCACCGTGCCGTCGCGCAGCGACTCGATCACGTAGGCGAAGTCGTAGCCGTCCTCGGCCGCGCGGGTGAGGAGGTCGCGCTCGAGCGCGGTTCGGCTCGCGCCCCGCTTCTTGTTCACCAGCGTCAGGTTGCTGATCGTCGCGCCCGTCTCGAGCGCCGGGCTCATGCGCGCGCGCCCGTTGCTCGCGGCCACCTTGATGCTCGGCACGCGCGACATCAGCAGCGCCTCGAGCTTGCCGTCCTTCACCATCACGAGCCGAGCCGGGCGCACGCCCTCGGCGTCCACGTCGTAGCTGCCGAACGCGCCCGCGATCGTGGGGTCGTCGACGAGCTCGAGCGTGGTGGGCATGACCTGCTTGCCGAGCTTGCCGAGCCACGCCGGCTCGAGATCGACCATGCGACCGGTGTCGCCGAGCGGCGCCGGCGTGCCGACGGCCTCGGTCGCCACGGTCGCGCCGAGCAGCTGCGCCGACGCGTCGCCGATGAACAGGATCGGCCCGTCGTAGTCCTCTTCCATCATCGGCGCGAGCGCGAGCTGCTCGAGCTCGAACAACGTGCGATCGACGAGCTTCTCGCCGGCCGCGAGCAGCTCGTCGTCGGCCGCCGGGACCCCGCTCATGTGGATCGCGAGCCCGTGATCGAGGTGCATCCCGTCGGCCGCCTTGGTGTCGGCGACGACCGCCAGCACCGCGCGATCGCTGGCCCACTGCAGCACGAGCCCCTCGGTGGTGATCACCGTCTGCACGGTGCGCAGGATCTGCACGTGCACGTCGCCGTTGTCGATCGCCGAGTGCTCACCGAAACGCGCGGACAACGACGCCACCATCGCCGCGAGCCCATCGCGATCGATGCGGGCCTCGGCGAGCTGGGCCTGACGCACGAGCGGCGGCGGTGCGGCGGTGAAATCCGGCGGCTGCTCGGCGCCGGCGAGCCGCTTCAGCACCACCTGCTTCTGCGACCACGCCTTGCTCGCGCCGCGGAACGCGACGTCGAGCGCAAGCCACAGCTTCTTCGCCGCGTACTGCGGCGACGGCTCGAGCGCGACCTCGAGCTGCGCGACGCCGCTGTCGCCCCCGAAGAAGTTGGTGTTGTCGCGCGCCGCCGAGCCGACGCGTACCTCGACGGCGCCCGCCGACTGCCGATCGAGCACGTTCGCGATCACGCCGCCGTACGAGCCATCGAGGCTGAGCAGCTGCGCCCGCACCATGCGGAGCTCGACGCGATAGGGCGCGGGCGTGCCCGGCAGCTGCAGGCCCGACAAACCCCGCGCGAGCTCGTCGCGGAGCGCGGTGAGCTCGGGCGACAGCGCCGGCTCCGTGGTCGCGGCCGTGGTCGTGGGGGCAGGCGCGGGCGCGGGTGCAGCCGCGGCCGGTCCGAGGAGCGCGAGCAATGCGAAGAGCGAGCGCACGATCACTTCCCCCCTTTGAGCTGCGGCGGCGAGAGCAACGGCGGCTTGTCCCGATCGTGCACGCCGCGTTCGATCTCGATGTTGCGCAGCAACAGCGAAGGGCTGACCGCCGACACCGGCACCCACCCGGACTCCGCGCCGCAGACCCCGTTGAAGATCCCCGCCGAGTCGTCGGTCGCGAGGATCGTCTCGAACGCCTGCAACGGCGTGCCGACGATCTCGACGCCGCGCACGAGCTCGTCGGGCCGCCCGTCGGTGTACACGCGGTAGACCATGAGCGGCTCGACCTTGAACGCCTGCGGCCCGCTGCGATCGGTCAGCGTGTAGCCGCCGGAGATGTCGGTGAACAACAGCCCGTAGGGCTTGTCCTGGCGCTCGATCTCGTCGAGCAGCGCGGCGCGCAGCTCCTTGCGGGTGAGCGCGCGCCGCGAGCTGACGATGAGGTTGCCCTGGCGCGCGACGATCTGGAAGCCGGGCTCGCGACGGCCGTGGCCGTTGCTGCGCATGAACGGCTTCACCGGCGACCGCCCGAGCAGGAACGTCTTCAGCTTGCCGCGCTCGACGAGCGGCGTGCGCCGCGACGTGACGCCCTCGTCGTCGACGAAGTAGTGGCCCGACAACGGCTGACCGCCGAGCATGCTGATGGTCGGATCGTCGACGACGTCGAGGAACCACGGCAGCACGCGCTTGCCCAGCTGATCGGTGAACGTCTGCCCCTCGGCGTCGTCCTTCTGCCGGTGACCCTCGAGGCGGTGGCCGAAGATCTCGTGGAAGAACACACCGGCCGCGCGGCCCTCGAGCACCGCGGGCCCGGTGTACGGATCGGCGATCGGCGCCGTCTGCAGCGCGATGAGGTTGTTGCGCAGCTTCTCGGCCGCGGCGCTGAGCTTCGCGCGATCGGGGAGCTGCGCGAGCGTGTGCGCCTCGAACGTCTCGGTGAGCCCGAGCCGCATCCCGTCCTCGGCCTGCGTGTGGGCCTCGAGCAGCACGCGCAGCCGCACGCGGCCGTTCTGCACGCGCGAGCCCTCGGAGGTGACGAAGTAGTGGTTCTCGACGGTGGCCGTGAGCGACACGGTGCTGCCGAGCACGCGCTTGTCGCCCCCGAGCACCTGCGACACCGCGGTCACCGTGGGGCGCATGCGCTCGGCGACCGTCGCGAAGTCGAGATCGACCTCGGGCTGGATCAGCGTCGTGGGCTTCTCGACCGAGAAGTCCGGGTTGTCGTCCTCGCCGCTGCGCAGCTGCTCGCTGCTCTCGACCTCGCGCAGGGCCGAGACCGCGTTGTGGTACTGCGCTTCGGTGTCGAGCCAGAGCCCCTGCGCGAGCGAGAGGTCCTCGTCGTCGAGGCTGACCGACAGCCCCGAGCCCAGCCCGTTGCCGGGACCATAGTCGCCGTCGCGGCTGTGGCTGTTGTCGAGCTTGCGGGTGCCGACGCGCACGTCGACGTCGATGCTGCGATCGGTGTCGAGCTCGTCTCGCACGAGCGCACCGTCCTCGGCGGCGATCCACAGCTGCTCGCTGGCGACCAGGTCGTAGCCGAGGAAGTAGGCCGCGACCTCGACGTCCTTGCCCTTCAGCTGCGCGAGGTTGCTCTGCAGCTCGCGCTCGAGGATGTCGAGCACGGGCGACGGATCGCCGGTCTCGAGCTTCGCGCGCTGCACGGCGAGCTTGCGGGCGGAGCCACCGCCACGGCCGTTGCGATCGGGCGGCTGCAGCCCGGTGGGGCGGCAGCCGAGCGCTGCGAGCAGGATCGCCGCCACTGCGGGTTTTCGGACGAGCACGGTGGGCACAGCGTAGCGCCGCCACGGCCGACCGTCCAAGCGCGCGCTCGTGGCTCGGAATTCGCGCCGCGCAGGCCAGCTCGGGCATTCGCGCGTCCACGCGGTGGTACGGTCGTGCTCATGGCCGGACACCTCGAAACGATCAAGCGGGTGCTCGACGGCGACTATCGCGACGCCAGCGAGGAGGAGAAGACCCGCGCGGTCAAGGAGCTCGTGCAGGTGTGCAGCGTGGCGGCGGGCGCGGTCACGTTCCAGCCGTTCCCGCTCGTGGACACGTTCCTCATCACGCCGATCCAGATCGGCATGGTGCAGGGCATCGGCAAGATCCACGGCTACAAGCTCGACAGCAAGTCCGTGCTCGAGATGCTCGGCACGTTCGGCGCGAGCATCGTCGGCCAGAACCTCATCATGGCCGCGGCCAAGCTCATCCCGTTCTTCGGATGGGTGGTGTCGATCTCGATCGGCTACGCGCTCACGTGGGCGGTCGGCGAGGTCAGCGATCACTACTTCCGCAACGGTCGCAACCTCGACGAGGCCGAGCTCAAGGCGATGTTCGAGCGCATCTACAAGAGCAAGAAGGCCGAGAAGACCGAGCAGCACAAGGGCGACAAGTCGCTGCGCGACAAGCTCGAGCAGCTCAAGAAGGCGAAGGCCGACGGGCTGCTCACCGACGAGGAGTTCGAGGCCAAGAAGAACGAGATCCTGTCGAGGTTCTGAGCGGGGCGTCAGAGGGCTGGCGTGGCGCCCGTAGGAGCTTGGCCATATGGCCGTTCACGACGGCGAAACCCTGGAGGCGCTCTGCGCCGGCGCCCGCGAGGCCTTCGGCACCGGCGACGAGGCCCGTGCCCTCGCGCTGATGGAGCGCGCCTGCGAGCGCTTCGGCGACAAGCCCCGCGCGTGGCGGGAGGCGGCTGGACTGCGCTTCGCGCTCGGCGACGTCGACGGCGCGTTGGGCTGTCTCGACCACGCTGCCGAGGTCTCGAGCCGACCCGCCGACGAGCTCTACGAGAAGGGCGTGATGCTCGCGCGCGTGGGCCGTCGCGACGAGGCGCTCGCGTGCTACCGGGAGGTGGTGCGCATCGATCCACGGCAGGCCGATGCGTGGATCAACATGGGGGCGATCCTCGACGATCGCGGCGAAGCGCTGGCCGCGATCGGCTGCTACGACCACGCGATCGTCACGGCACCCGACGATGCGATGGCCTGGGCGAACCGCGGCAACAGCTTCGCGCAGCTCGGTCGCTTCGACGATGCGCTGGCCAGCTACGACCACGCGATCGCGCTCGGCGACGGGCAGGCCGTCGGGGCCCGGCGCAAGGCGCTCGTGCACGCGGGCCGCGTCGCCGAGGCGAATCGCGCGCGTGCGCACGGCACGTTCGGCGACCAGGGCCAGGCCTGCGAGCTGCGGCACGACGGGCTGGTCGCGCGCTGGTTCACCGGCCGCCACAGCAACCCCGAGTTGCTCGAGGACGCGGTGCGCCAGTTCCTCGAGCTCACGGCGCGGTGTCGCGACACGCCGAAGGGCATCCGCGAGGGCACCACGCTGCAGCTCGGCTGGGCGGTGTTCACCCTGCTGCGCGAGCGCGATGCGTTGGTGCTGTGCGAGCCGGACTGGCAGCGCGACGCGCGACGATGTGTCGTGCGCGAGGTGACGGTCAGCGCGCAGCAACAGGTGCTCGCGTCGATGATCCACCAGCTCCTGCGCGCGCCGCCCGAGGACTGCAGCTGCCACGACACGTTGCTCGTCGAGCACGGTGCGCTCGCGAGCGAGCGCGTGTACATGAGACGCGTCGGACCGGCGCAACACGGCGACTCGGGCTGGGTGCTCACGCGTGCGCCCGAGGGCGCAGCCGACGTCGCGCCGCTGCCGATGTCGGCGCTCGCGACGTCGCGTCCCCACCTCTTGAAGGTGGTCACGCTGCCGGTCGGCTATCGGGTACAGCTCGATGCCCACGCCGTGACGGCGGCCTGGGACGCGAGCGGCGTGCAGTGCTTCGCACCCTGAGCGCGGCTCAGCGGCTCGTGGTGCGCCCGGTCGGCGCGAGCACTTCGCCGGTGTAGAAGCTCGCGTCGTCGGAGGCGAGGAACACGTAGCTCGGCGCGATCTCGGCGGGCTGGGCCGGCCGCTCGAAGCGGGTGTCGGCGCCGAAGCGCGCGACGTGATCGGGGTCGAGCGTCGCGGGGATGAGCGGCGTCCACACCGGACCCGGCGCGATGCAGTTCACTCGGATGCCGCGCTCGGCCAGCGCCTTCGACAGCGACAAGGTCAGGTTGTGCAGCGCGGCCTTCGTGCACGCGTAGTCGACGAGGCGCGGGCTGCCCTCGAACGCGGTGACCGACCCGGTGACGAGGATCGACGCGCCCGACTTCAGGTGGGGCAGGGCGGCCTGGACGATGTGCAGCGGCGCGACGATGTTCGTGGCGAACGTGCGCTCGATCTGCTCCGCGGAGAGCTCGCCGAGCTCGCACTCCTTCTGGTACGCGCTGTTCAGCACGAGGATGTCGAGCTTGCCGAGCTCGCCCACGGTGCGGCGCACGAGCTCGTAGCAGTGCACCGAGTTGCGCACGTCGCCGGGCAGGAGCAGCGCGCGCTGTCCGGCACTTTGCACGAGCGCGGCCGCGGCCTGGGCGTCGTCGTGCTCGTCGAGGTACGCGATCGCGACGTCGGCCCCTTCCCGCGCGAAGGCCAGCGCCACGGCGCGCCCGATCCCGCTGTCACCACCGGTGACGAGCGCGACCTTGTCGACCAGCTTCGCATTGCCGACGTAGGTGTCCTCGCCGTGATCCGGCACCGGATCCATCTCGTCGGTGCGCCCGGGCCACGACTGCTGCTGCCGCCGCGGCCCGCCCCGCGTACGCTCGATGGCCGGTGAGTCCTTGCGCGCCATGTCCTGGCATGCACCACGACCGCTCGCCCGCAACCGAATCACCGATCAGCAACGCCCTCCGCTCGAGCCCCGAAGACGTCCTCCGATCGAGACCAGACGACGTCCTCCGATCGCGACCCGACGACGTCCTCCGCTCGAGACCCGAAGACGTCCTCCGATCGCGACCCGAAGACGTCCTCCGATCAAGACCAGAATCGCCCCCCGCTTGCGGGGGGCAATCCGCGCTTTAGCGCGTACCGTTTCGCCCCGAGTCGGTCTCGGGGGGAAACAGAAAGCTCAATCCGCGCTTTAGCGCGTACCGTTTCGCCCGAGTCGGCCTCGGGGAGAAAAGGCTAGAATCCGAACTTCGGGAAGATCAGCGCGGCCGCGACGACGAAGGTGAAGATCACCAACGACTCGATGAACGCGAGGCCGAGCAGGAAGGGCGTGAACGCCTTGTCGGACGCGTTGGGGTTGCGGCAGATGCCCTCGAGCGCAGCACCGGCGGCGCGGCCCTGACCGATGCCGCAGCCGAGCGCGGCGAGGCCCATGCCGATGCCCATGGCGATGGCGTACATGCCGTCGTTCGGGCCGCTCTGCTGAGCCGCGCCGGCCGCAGCCGGAGCCGCTGCCGCGATGGCGGGAAGCAGGAAGGCGGTGACGAAGGCGGCGAGCTTGGCGACGTGGTTCTTCATGGCGTGGGTGATCCTCAATGGCCTCGTGGCCGGGAACTAGTGCTCTTCGGCGTGCTCGATGGCCATGCCGACGTAGATGATCGCGAGCAGCGTGAAGATCAGCGTCTGGATGATCGCGACCATCACACCGAGCAGCAGGAACGGCACCGGCAGCAGCACCGCGACGAGGCCGGCGAACGCGAGCACGACCTTGTGGTCGGCCAGGATGTTGCCGAGCAGGCGCAGCGACAGCGACACCGGGCGGGCGAGGTGGCTGGCCACCTCGACCGGGATGAACAGCGGGAACATCCACGGGAAGCTGCCGATCTTCGGGCCGGCGAAGTGCGCGAAGTAGGACAGCCCGTTCTTGTAGACGCCCATCACGTTGTAGAGCAGGAACACGATCAGCGCGAGCGCGAGGTTCGTGTTCAAGGTCGTGGTGGCGGGCAGGAGGCCGGGGATGAGGCCCTGGATGTTGCAGCAGAACAGGAAGAGCGCGAGCGTGCCGAAGATCGGCAGGTACTTGTTCGCGTTCTCCTCGCCCATGACGTCGGCGGCGAGCTTGTGCACCGCGCCGACGAAGCCGTCGATCATCGCGGCCAGCGTGAAACGCCGCGACGGCACCACGCCGCCGGTCTCGCCGCCCACGTTCTCACGCAGGTACGCGCGGTAGCGGATCGTGGCGACCAGGATGATCGCGCAGGCGATCAGCGCGGACACGACGTGGATCAGCGAGAACTCGGTCTCCTGGAACATCACCGCTTTCCAGTCGCGGCGCAGTCCGTCGGCGAACCACTGTTCGAAGTCGTGCCAGCCGGGCAGGATCGTGTACCAGGTGTCGTGCTCGCCCATCGTGGTTCAGACGTCGTGCAGAGGGGGCGCGTCGTCGGCAGGCGCCGTCGGCCGGCGGAGCCACGCGATCGAAGCTGCTGCCAGCGAGATCGCGATGCCGAGGGCAACCCCCTCCGGACGCGCGGGTAGGTACCAAAGGATCCCGAGGAGCGCAAGCAGGACCACTGGCCACTTCATCAGCAGAAGCAGCATCAGCGCGGATCGGCTGTCCTTCAGGTTCGCCTTGCCGGCGCCACCCGACAGGCGCGGGATCAGCAGGGCGAGCGCACGGGCGCCGAGCCACAGATTCAGGTAGCCGACCAGGCCGCCGGCCACGAGGCCGACCACCATCGGCCAGCCGAGCCAGGGCCCGAGGATCAGCGACCAGACCAGCACCAGCGCCGCCGACCACAACGCCGTGCGCCGCAGGTGGGCGAGGGCGTTGGACGTCGTGCTCACGCCGTGGGTGTGCCTCAGTCGGCGACGATCCTCAATGACGTGCGAAGTGACGATCCTCCGGCGCCGCGCGCCGGGCCGGGCGGGACGCGCCGTGGCGCCCCTGCGCCGTGAGCACCGCTACCGAACGTCCCCGCTGCAAAGCGAGCGATCGGCGCGCCCGCGGTCGCGTCGTCGCCGGTACCACGCGACGAGGAAGAACAGGAGCGCCATCGTCATGACGAGATCGCGGGTGTCGAGGTCACGGGGAATCCCGTTCGAGGCCGTCGAACTCGGCGGCCAGCACCTGCTCCGCGCGCTCCGCTTCGGCGCCCGCGCGTGAGCGTCGGTACGCGAACGCGCCTGCACCGGCCACGATCACGAAGATCAGCGCGACCCCGATCGCCGAGCGATGGCGCACGTCCGAGCTGCGAAAGAGCGCGCCGTGCAAGCCGTGCGCGCGGACGATCGCGGGCACCGTCACGTAGTAGCTGCCGAGCGGCGCCGCGCGCAGCTGGCGATCGACCGCGCGACGCTCGTCGTGCGCGAGCTCGGTCGCGACGTGGTGACCGAGGTGCGTGACCATGCCGAGCCCGGCGTCGGGACGGAAGGTGAGCGCGGCGTCGAGGCTCACGCGCTGCACGCCGCCGTCTTCGAGCACGGGGATCGGCACGTCGCCGTCCGCGAGCGCCTCGTCGAGCGGCACGCTGACGCGGGTGTGCGGCGCGGCACCGCCGTCGAACACGAGCGCGACGATGCTGCCGTCGTCGCTGCGCTCGGGCTCGGCGCCGGTGAGCTCCGCGTCGGCCGGCAGCGGCACCGCGAGCTCGATGCGCGGGCTCGCGTGCACCCATGCGCCGGTGCTCCAGCGGCTCTCGACGACGAGCTGATCGTCGGCGATCGAGACGTCGTGGTGGGCGTGTGCGGCCCGGGCTTCCTCCCAGGTCGGCGTGCCCATGAACGCGAGTGCGGTGAGCATGGTGATCATGTTCGTGGCTCCTCAGCGCACGATCTGGTCGATGCCGGTGTCGAACACGGTGGTCTCGGGCAGGATCGGCGAGGCCAACGCGATGAGCTGCAACAGCGCCGCGACCTGCATGAGCACCATCACGATGATCGGGAACGCGAGCAGCTGGACGTCGCCGGCGCTGCGATCGGCGCGGCCGATCGCGCTGCGCACGAACGACGACACCGCGACGACGAGCGCCGCGATCGCGGAGCCCATGCCCAGGTAGGGGCCGGCCCACGAGCTCGTGTGGTAGTAGAGCGCGACGAGCGGTGAGAGCACCGCGAGCACCATCGTGCCGGCGAACACCGAGGTCGCGAACGCGAGCAAGAGCTCGCGCGCGGCGAAGCGAGCTCCGGTGAGGCGCAGCGTCAAGAGCCCCGCCGGCACGGCGGCGAGCGACGAGAGCATCACCACCATCGGCAGCTTGTAGGCGTTGCCGAGCGCGAGCCCGAGCGACGAGCTACCGGCGGCGAGGCCCCAGATCGCCGCGAATCCCAGCGCTGCCATCGCGGCGGCGAGGGTGAACTGGGTACGTTGGGCGGGCCCCTCGTGCTCGACCTGGCGGCCGACTGCGAGTTGCAACAGATTCGACACCATCATCACGGCTTGCGTCACGGTCGCTTCTCCTTCGCACTTGTCGAAGAAGGAGACGCCCGGGAGTTGGCGCGCAGGTGATGGACGCGTGGCGCTGCGGCCAATCGCGTGTGAAAGGGCGATGAACCGCTCAGGCGGCCGGCTTGCGAGCGTTCGCGCGCACGAATGCCACGAAGGCCTCGACGTACTTCGCGACGACGTCCTTCAGCTTCGGATCGACGAGCGTGCCCGACTCGTCGAACACGTCGCGCGCGTTCGCGAGGTAGACCGCCTTGCCGAAGAACGGGTGCACGCCGAGCTGCCGCATCACCGGCAGCCACGCGGTCTGCGACAGCCGCGTGCCGCCGGGACCCGGGGTCGCACCGATGATCCCGAACGGGAGGTCACCGAAGACGCGCGGGATGTCCTTCGCCGGTCGCGACAGCCAGTCGATCGTGTTCTTGAGCACGCCGGGCACGGAGTTGTTGTACTCCGGCGTGACCATCAGCAGCCCGCTCGCCGTGCGGATGCGATCCTTCAGCGCCTCGACAGCGTCGGGCATGCCCTTGGCCTCCACGTCGCCGTCGTAGAGCGGGATGTTGCGGATGGGCTCGATCTCGATCCGACAGTCCGCCGGCGCGAACGTCGTTGCGGCCCGGGCGAGCGCGGTGTTGAAGGAGCCGGTGCGCAAGCTGCCCGAGATCGCGATGATCGTGTCCATGCGGCGCTGATGTGACACCTGGCCGGGGGGCGCGCAAGCCTCGGGAACGCTGCCTCGGATCGGGGTACTGCCTCCGGGCTTGGTAGGATCGCCCCCCGTGACCCCGCACGAGGTCCAGCCGCGTGCCCCGAGCATCGGAGGCGAGCTGATGGCGAGCGCGCTCGAGCTCGCGCTCTTCGGCAACGTGCCCACGCCGGTACGACTCGGGCGCTTCGTGATCGTCGATCGGATCGCAGCCGGCGGCATGGGCGTCGTCTACCGCGCGTTCGATCCGGATCTCGGCCGTCCGGTCGCGATCAAGGTGCTCGCCGCGGGACGCGAGCACCTCACCGAGCGCATGCGCCGAGAGGCGCAGATCCTCGCGCGTCTCAACCATCCGAACATCGTGACGGTCTACGAGACCGGCGTCGATCAGGGGCGCGTCTACGTGGCGATGGAGCTCGTCGTCGGCGGCACGCTGCGCGACTGGTGCGAGCGCAACCCGCCCGGCACGCGCGCGCGCTTCGAACGATTGCTCGCGCTGACCATCCAGGCCGCACGTGGGCTGATGACCGCCCACGACGCCGGGCTGATCCACCGTGATCTCAAGCCGACCAACCTCCTCGTCGATGCCGAGGAGCGGCTCCGCATCGCCGACTTCGGGCTCGCGCGGCTCGCGGACGCCGCCGAGGGATCCACGCACCCGACCCGGAACGAGCCGAGCGACGTCGTCGCGCCCGACGATCCGCTCACGGCGAGCGGAGAGGTGCTCGGCACGCCGGCGTACATGCCCCCCGAGCAATTCGCGGGCAAGAGTGACGGGCGCTCCGATCAGTTCTCGCTGTGCGCGACGTTCTGGGAGGCGGCCTACGCCGAGCGTCACGCCGAGCTCGAGCGCGAGCCCGGCGATGGGCCTTCGCCGCGGCGTGCCGACGTGCCCGCGTGGTACCGCGACGTGCTGCGGCGGGGGCTCGCGACCGATCCGGCGCTGCGCCATCGCGACGTGCGGGCGCTGCTCGCCGAGCTCGAGCGTCGACGCGATCGAGCGGGACGTGTCGTCGGAGCACTCGGGATCGTCGCGGTGGCTGCTGCAATCGCAGTCGGCCTCGCACGACGTGAGCCCGAGTCGCCGTGCGTGACCACCCGAGCCGGGCTCGACGAAGTGTGGAGCACGACCAACCCGGAGCGAGCGTCGTTGCCGGCCAGCGTCGTCGAGCGGCTCGACGATTTCTCCGGTGCCTGGCGCTCCGCCGTGTTCGGGACCTGCGAGGCTGCGCGCGCACGCGGCGAGCTCCAGCACGACGCCGATCCGCTCGAGCTCCCCTCGCGGTCGATGGCGTGCTACCGGCATGCCCGCACCGAGCTGGCGGCCGTCGTCGAGCGGCTCGGGATGCGGATGAGCGAGCCATACGCGCGCTCCGTCGTGCGCGCGCTCCCGATGCTCGCGCGATGTGAAGGACTCGCAGGTGACGGCGCCGAGGATCTCGGCGAAGGACGGCCGATCGCCGAGTCGATCGCGCGCGCCGGCGTAGCGATCCAGCTGCACGACTACGACGAAGTGCGGCGGCGGCTCGCCGAGCTGGAGCCCGTGGTCTCGGAGCAGGATCAGCCGGCCCTGGCGGCGGAGGTGGCCATGCTCGAGACGATGATCGCCGCGCGCGTGCAGGACCGGCCCGCGCAGTACGCCGCGGCGATGCGTGCGCTCGCGCGGGCCGAAGCCGCGGGCGATCCCGCCCTGCTCGGACAGGCGTGGCTGTACTTCGCCGACGCCACACGGGCGCAGGGGAACCTCGAGCTCACGACGTTCGCGCTCGAGCGTGCCGCATCGGTGATCCGCGCCGCCGGCTCGCCGGCATGGCTGGTTGCGAACCTGCGTGGCAACGAGGGTCGTGCTGCGAGCGCGCGCGGCGATCATCGGAAGGCCTACGAGCTCGGCAAGCTGCAGCTCGAGTTCCTCCGGGTCCACGGCACTGCGCTCGGCGTCGCGTCGCGGGCGCATACCGTCTCGCTGTCTGCCCTGCCGGCCGGGGATGCCGCGGGTGCGCTCGCGCTCTCACAGGAGGCGGTCGCCGGCTGCACGCTCGAGCTCGGCGACGATCACCCCGAGACGGCCCGCGCGAAGGCGTGGAACGGCGCGTTGCTGCTCATGCGCGGCGATGAGAAGGGCGCGTTGCCGCTGTTGCAGTCCAGCGCCGACACGCTGGCGAAGGCGAGCGACGTCCCGCCCAGCGACCGCGTTGCCGCGCAGATCAACCTCGCGAGCCTCCTGCGCGACCTCCGGCGCTTCGACGACGCGCGCGCAGCGGTGGCACGCGGACGCAGCATGCTCGCCGCGGTGCCCGACGGCCGGGCGTCGCGACTCGGACTCGACAGCGCCGAAGGCAGCATCGAGCTCGACGCGGGCAACAACGAGGCCGCGATCCGACTGCTCGAGGACGCATGGCGCCAGTTCGGCGAGCTGCGGACGGACGCGAACCGCGACGACGGCACGCCGATCGCTGCCAACCTGGCGGACGCCTACGCCAACGTCGGGCGGAACGCCGAGGCGGGGGCCGTCGCCGACGGCATCATCGCCGACCTCGCGCTGCTCGCCAGCGACCAATCGGCGGTGAGGGGCAGCTCGCTCTGCGCGGCGGGCGACATCTACCGTCGGATCGGCCGGGTGCCCGAGGCGCGCGCGGCGTACCGGGATGCGCTCGTCGAGCTCGGGCGCGAGGGCGCCAATCCGAAGGACGCGGCCGAGGTGCACCTGGGGCTGGCGGAGCTCCTGCTCGACGACGGCGACCTCGTGGGCGCGCGCGTCGAGCTGGCGCTCGCCGAGGGCGCGGCACCGCCGAGAGATCGGCTGCAGGCTCGGTTCGACGCCGCGAAGCGCCGCCTCGCCGATCCATGACGGCGGTGCGCGCCAAAAAAGATCACGAGCCCCTGTCGATCCGGGGTCCCTTCGCACGACGCGTTCCATGAAAGGACGGAAAACACAATGCGATTCATGATTCTGCTTAAGGGGAATGCGGCCAGCGAGTCCGGAGTGCTGCCCACCGAGGCGCAGCTCGAGGCGATGGCGAAGTACAACGAGGAGCTGGTCAAGGCCGGCGTCATGCTCGACGGCGCGGGGCTGCACCCGACCAGCAACGGCGTCCGCGTGCGCTTCTCCGGGGACGAGCGGCGGGTCATCGACGGCCCGTTCAGCGAAGCGAAGGAGATCCTCGCCGGCTACTGGATGCTGCAGACCAAGTCGAAGGCGGAGGCGATCGAGTGGGTCAAGCGCTGCCCCTCGCCGTTCGACGGCGGCGAGGCCGAGATCGAGATCCGCCAGGTCTACGAGCTGTCCGACTTCCCCGCCGGCGACGCCATCGACCACCACACGCGTCTGCAGGAGCAGCTGGGCAAGGCGTGACGTCGGCAGCGCCCCTCGCGGCGCGCCCGGACCCTCGCGGGCGCGCCCGGACCGGGCGCGCTTGCACCAGGCGCGCCGAGGTGATGTCTTCGGCTCGCCTTGTCGGCGAGCGAGCCCCAGCGAGCCATCGACGCCGTGTGGCGCATCGAGTCGCCGCGGCTCATCGCCGGGCTCGCGCGCATCGTGAAGGACGTCGGGCTCGCCGAGGAGCTCGCCCACGACGCGCTCGTCGCCGCGCTCGAGCAGTGGCCGAGCGAGGGCGTGCCCAAGAATCCCGGCGCGTGGCTGATGTCGACCGCGAAACACCGCGCGATCGATCGCCTGCGCCACCGCGAGGTCGCTTCCCGCAAGCACGAGCAGATCGGCAACGAGGCCGCGAAGAGCACCGATGTCGCCCTTGCGCTCGACGAAGCGCTCGACGACGACGTCGGCGACGATCTGCTGCGGCTCGTGTTCACCTGTTGTCATCCGGTGCTGTCGTCGGAGGCCCGCGTCGCGCTCACGTTGCGCATGCTCGGCGGGCTCGCGACCGAGGAGATCGCGCGCGCCTTCCTCGTGCCCGAGCCCACGATCGCGCAGCGCATCGTGCGTGCGAAGCGAACGCTGGCCGAGAAGCGCGTGCCCTTCGAGGTCCCGCGTGGCGCCGAGCTCTCGGCCCGGCTCGCGTCGGTGCTCGAGGTGATCTATCTGGTGTTCAACGAGGGCTACTCCGCGACCGCGGGCGACGACTGGATGCGTCCCGCGCTGTGCGACGAGGCGCTGCGGCTGGGCCGCGTGCTCGCCGAGCTGGCGCCCGCGGAGCCCGAGGTGCACGGGCTCGTCGCGCTGATGGAGGTGCAGGCCTCGCGCAAGGACGCCCGCGTCGATGCGCGGGGCGAGCCCATCCTGCTGCTCGAGCAGGATCGCGGGCGCTGGGATCGACTGCTCATCCGACGTGGCCTCGCTGCGCTCGCGCGCGCCGAGGCGCTGGGCGGTGCGCCGGGCCCGTACCAGCTGCAGGCCGCGATCGCGGCCTGCCACGCGCGCGCGAGCACGGCCGACGAGACGGACTGGGCGCGCATCGTCGCGCTCTACGGTGAGCTCGCACGACGCTGGCCGTCGCCGGTGGTGGAGCTCAACCGCGCGGTCGCAGTCGCGATGGCCGAGGGCCCGGCGGCCGGGCTTGAGCTCGTCGATGCGTTGACGAGCGAGCCCGCGCTGGCCCGCTATCACCTGCTCTTCGGTGTGCGCGGCGATCTGTTGTTCAAGCTCGGGCGCTTCGCCGAGGCGCGCGTGGAGCTCGAGCGCGCGGCCTCGTTGACCCGCAACGAGCGCGAGCGGGTGCTCCTGCTCGCGCGCGCGGCCCAGTGCGACGTGCAGCGGTAGGCTGCATCGGTGCAGCGCCGGCGGATCTGCGGCGCAACGAGGTTCCATCGCGGCGCGCGACGGTTTGCGCCGAAGCCCTTCCGCCGTGCCAAGGTCGACGGATGCGGATGTCTGCGTCCTCTTCGGTCCTCGCGATGCTCGTGTTCGTGGTCGCCTGCGGCGATGCGACCAGCTCACCGGGCGACGGTGGCTTCTGCCCGGCCGGCACGATGCTCGTCGGCGACGACTGCGTGCAGATCGGCCCCACGTCGACCGGCGCCGTCGACAGCGGATCTTCGGAGAGCACGGGCGCGCCGATGGAGAGCAGCAGCAGCGGCGGCCCGGCCGACAGCACGGGCGACGAGAGCAGCGGCGCGGCCGAGTCGAGCAGCACGGGCGGGGGCGTGGTCGCGATCGATCTGCACGACGCGATCATCTTCGACAACCCGCCGAACGTCGCCGACTGGCCGGTGACGACCACGATCACGCGGCTCGAGTTCCGCGACGACGGGCTGTACGTGGAGTTCGACAAGAAGGACGGCGAAGGCCGCTGGCCCGACATCGTGCCGCCAGAGTGGGACGGCCCGCTGCAGTACACGCTGGGTCTCGTCGAGAACATCGGCGGGCAGTGGTACGCGTCCGCGGCGATGCAGTACTGGTACGGGCTCGAGGCGCAGGGTGGCAACGTCGCGGTCGACGACCAGGTCGCGATCAATTGGTACTACGACGGGCGCTGGGGCGAGATGGCCGGCTATCAACCGATGACCGGCGAGACGATCGGGGTGTTCATCGTCGCGGGCAACGTGCGCGGGGTGACCGACGGCAGTCAGTCGCCGGTGCAGGAGCGCTCGAACGTCGTCGTCGTGCCGATGCCCGACGCGAGCGGTGCGGTGCACGACTTCTGATCAGTCGCGCGGCAGCTCGATCGCGAAGGTGCTGCCCTCGCCCTCGACGGAGCGCACGCGCGCGCTGCCGCCGTGTGCCTCCGCGATCGCGCGCACGAGCGCGAGCCCGAGGCCCGAGCCGCGGTCGGCGACGCGCTTGCTGTAGAAGCGCTCGAACACGTGCGCGAGCTCGGACTGCGGGATGCCGGGCCCGTCGTCCTCGACCTCGACGACGATCGCCTCACCGGCGCGCACGCGCACGCGCACGCGCGAGCGCGCGAACGAGCAGGCGTTGTCGAGCAGGTTGCGCAGCGCCGACTCGAGCCGCGCCGGCACGCCGTGGAGCGTCGCGAGGTCGCCGTCGACCTCGACGTCGAGCGTGATCGCGCTGCAGCGGGGATCGCTGCCGAGGCTCTCGACGATGCCCTTCGCGAGCGCAGCGAGGTCGACGAGCTCGCGCGGCTCGCCGGCGAGGCCGGCCTCGGCGCGCGCGAGCTCGAGGAATTGGTGCACCAGCCGATCGAGGCGCTCGCCGGCGCCCGAGACGACGCCGGCGAGCTTGCGCGTGCGCTCGAGCTCCGCGGGGCCGTCGAGCAACGCCTCGGCCGCCGCCCGTATCGCTGCGACCGGGCTCTTCAGCTCGTGCGCGAGGTCGGCGAGCGCGGCCTCGTGCGCGCGAGCGTGGCCGCGGATCTCCGCGATGAGGCGGTTGAGCGCCGCCGCGAGATCACCGAACTCGTCGCGGCGCGGCAGCTCGAGCTCCGTGCCCCGCGAGAGCCGCTCGACCTGTGCGAGCGCCTGCGCCCGCAGTCGCTCGATCGGCCGCACCATCCGCCAGCCCAGCCACCAGCCCAACGCGATCGCGCACGGCACGATGATCAGCGTCAGCTTGAGCAGCTGGTAGCGCAGATCGTAGAGCGCCCGGATCGCGCGGCGGCTGCCGTCCTGGGCGTGCGCCGCCCCGATCACCGCGCCATCGCGCACGATCGGCACTGCTGCGTGGCACTCGAGCAGCTTGCCGCCCGGTGAGCTCTCACAGCCGCGTGCCGGCTGACCCGCGAGCGCGCTCGCGATCTCGGCGCGCTCGAGCAGCGGCCCGCGCTCGAGATCGAGCTGCGCGAGCGTGGGCGAGCCGTCGGGGCCCATGAACACGTCGCCGAGCGCCGTGCTCGCGCCGGTATCGTGGTGATCGCGATCGACGAGCACGCTCCCGCTGCGATCGACGATGCGCAGACGCACCCCGAAGCGCGCGGACACGTCGTCGAGCGCGTCGCCGTGTTGCGGCTCGAAGGTGTCGGCGGCCTCGCGTGCCGCGAGCTCGACCTCGTCGAGCAGGCGATCGCCGATGCCGGTCTCGATGAGGCTCGCCGCTGCGATGATGCCGAGCGGCAGCACGGCGACCATCACCGCGACCAGGAACGCGCGAACTCGCAGCGACCGCAGCGTCCAGCGCGGCCGCTGCCGGCGGCTCACGGATCCCTCCAGCGATAGCCCGCACCGATCACGGTCTCGATGCGATCGAAGCCGTCGTCGATCGCCTCCAGCTTGCGGCGCAAGCGATTGACGTAGGTGTCGATGATGCGCGGCGCGACGACCGTGCCGTCGCCGCGGATGCGCTCGAGCACGGCGTCGCGCGAGAGCACCACGCCCGGTCGCCGCGTGAGCGTCTCGAGCAGGCGCAGCTCGGTCATGGTGGTCTCGATCGCGCGGCCCTTCCAGCGCACCTCGAGCCGTTCTTCGTCGAGCTCGAGATCGCCGAGCTTGCGCGGCGCACGGGCGCTGCGATCGTCGCCGTCGCGAAGCGCCTGTCTGCGCAGCAATGCGGCGACGCGGCTGAGCAACACGCGGTTGGAGAACGGCTTCGTGACGTAGTCGTCCGCACCGAGCTCGAGCCCGAGCGCCTCGTCGATCTCGTCGTCGCGCGCGGTGAGCACGAGGATCGGCAGCCCGTGGCCGCGCTCGCGCAGCGTTCGCACGAGCGCGAAGCCGTCGAGCCGCGGCATGTTCACGTCGGTGACGAGCAGCGCCGGCGACTCGCGCTCGGCGAGCGCGAGGCCCTCGCGGCCGTCGTGCGCGACGATGACCTCGTGGCCGGCCTCGCCGAATGCGAGCAGCAGCACCGCGAGCAGTGCGTCGTCGTCGTCGACGAGCAGGATGCGCGCCATCGCGGCGAGCGTATCACTCGACGTCGTCGCGCGGCGGACCGGGCGGTGCGGGAGGGCTCGGCGGCGGCGCGGCCTCGTGCTCGGCGAGGCTGCGCTTGTAGTTGCGGGCCGTGCGGGCCAGCGCCTTGCCGGCGGCACCGAGCCCGACCGCGAGCCCGATCAGCGTCGTCCACGGCGTCCAGTGCGTCACGTTGCGCTCGAGCCACATGCCCCCGAACGTGCCGATCGCGATCGCGACGACGATCTCGATGCCGATCGACGCGGCGTCGGTCGCCTTGAACCAGGCCGCGCGCTTCGGTGGGGCCTTCGCCATCGCCGTGCAGTCTAGCAAGCGATTCAGCGCGTGCCCGCGACGGCCGCCATCGCGCCGTCGGCGGCCGCGAGCGTCTGGGCGACGATCGCGTCGTCGTGTGCCAGCGAGAGGAACCCGGCCTCGAACTGCGAGGGCGCCAGGTACACGCCGCGCGCGAGCATCTCGCGGAAGTACGCGCCGAAAAGCTTCGTGTCGCTGCGCTTCGCGTCGTCGTAGCTCCACACCTCGCCGCGCTGGAAGAACCCGGTGAACATCGAGCCGACGCGCGTGCCCGTCCAGGGCAGGCCGTGCTTCGTCGCGAGCGCGGCCAGGCCGTCGCACAGCGCCGCACTACGCCGCTCGAGCTCCTCGTAGGGCGCGAGTCGCTCGAGCAGCTTCAGCGTGGCGAGCCCCGCGGCGACTGCCACCGGATTCCCGCTCAACGTCCCCGCCTGGTAGACGGGCCCGAGCGGTGCGACGCGCTCCATGATGTCGCGCCGACCACCGTAGGCGCCGACCGGCATGCCGCCGCCGATGATCTTGCCGAGCGTGGTGAGATCGGGCGTGACGCCGTAGCGCTCCTGCGCGCCGCCCTTCGCGACGCGGAATCCGGTCATCACCTCGTCGAAGATCAGCACGATGCCGGCGGCCTCGGTGAGCTCGCGCAGCCGCTCGAGGTAGCCGGGGCGGGGCGGCACGCAGCCCATGTTGCCGACGACCGGCTCGACGATCACCGCGGCGATCTCGGCGCCCTGCTTCTCGATGACGGCTGCGATCGCGTCGGCGTCGTTCCACGGCACGAGCAGCGTGTCGGCGACGACCGCATCGGGCACGCCTGCCGAGCCGGGGATGCCGAGCGTCGCAGCGCCGGAGCCGGCGGCGACGAGCAGCACATCGGCGTGTCCGTGGTACGCACCGTCGGTCTTGATGATCTTGTCGCGATCGGTGAAGCCCCGCGCGACCCGCAGTGCGCTCATCGTCGCCTCGGTGCCCGAGTTGCACAGGCGCACCATGCCGCCGCGCATGCTCGGCACCATCGTGCAGAGCAGCTCCGCGATCTCGACCTCGGCGGCCGTGGGCGCGCCGAAGCTGAGGCCGTCCTGCGCCGCGCGCTGGACGGCCTCGATCACCTCGGGGTGCGCGTGGCCGAGGATCGCCGGGCCCCAGGTCCCGACGTAGTCGATGAGCTTCGCGCCGTCCTCGGTCCACACGTGCGGGCCCGCGGCCTTGCGGATGAACGGCGGCTCGGCGCCGACCGACTTGAACGCGCGCACGGGGCTGTTCACGCCGCCGGGGATCACTCGCTGGGCCGCGGCGAAGAGCCTGCGGCTGCGCGCACCGGCGGTGCCGTCGGAAGGAGACTCGGTGGTCATGGGCGGAGGGTACCGCGTTCGGTCATGCGAAGCCGAGCGCGCCGATGGTGGCGACCAGCTCGGCGTGGATCTCCGGGTGCGCGACCAGGATCCCGAAGTTCTTCGCGAGCCCGGCGGGCGACGAGAAGTCGAACGGAACGCCGCGCAGATCGGTGACGCGCATGCCGGCGGCCGCCGCGATCGCGGCACCGGCCGCGTGGTCCCACACCGCCTCGACGCGGCCCGGTGTCGTCGGGATCCGCAGGTAGGCGTGGGCCTGGCCGCGCGCGACGAGGGCGTACTTCGCCTGCGAGTCGCAGGGCAGCGAGCGGAACGGACGACCGATGCGCTGGAGCACTGCGGTCACGCGATCGATGCGCGTGTGACCCGACTCGACCGAGTGCGTGATCACGAGCTCGTCCGGCAAGGGCGGCGCGGTGTTGCTGCGCGTGCGCACCGTCGCGTCGTCGAGCGCGGCCTCGACGAGCACGCTGCCCGAGCTCGCGAAGATCGAGCCCACCGTGTCGGCCACCAGCGGTGACGCATCGAGCCCGAGGTTCGGACAGCCGAGCACGCCGAGCGTGGGCGTGGTGCCGTCGATGCGGGCGAGGCACACCGCGTACTGACCGCGGCGCAGGAAGCCCTTCGTGCCGTCGACCGGGTCGAGCGCCCAGTAGGGCCCGTGCTCGGGTCGTGCGGTGCCGCGATCGATCGCGGCGAGCACCGCGTCGCGCTCGGCGTCGGGCCAACCGACGCGCGCCGCCGCGACCACTGCAGCGGCGAGCGCATCGTCCTCACGCAGTGCGGCGGCCGACTCTTCGCCGACGACGACCAGGTCGGCCACCGCGGCTTCGAGGTGATGGATGGCCACCGCCTGCGCCGCGAAGTCGGCGATGGTCACCGGGCTCTCGTCGGCCTTGGTGATCGCAGCGAAGTCGCCGGCGGCGACGGCACGACAGACGTTCGCCGCCGCGCGCACGGCCAGGAGCGCAGCGGCGGCGATGGGATCGAGCGGGTGGGCCATGGTCGGCCCACCGTATCATCCGTGCGGATCAGGCCGGCTGCTGGGCCTTCGGCTCGGGGCGATCCTTGCCGTGGCCGCCGTGGTGACGGCGCTCCGGCATCAGCGCGCGCAGGCCGTGCTCGGCGATCTCGTCGGCGAGCACGCCGCGCTGCTCGGCATCGAGCAGCCCGTGGATCGCGACGACCGCTGCGTCGCGCTGCGTGGCCTCGCGCTCGTGGGCCGAGTCGAGCACCGCGAGGTACGTGGTCACGGTGCCCGCGTCGAGCTTGTCGGCGCGGAACGCCTCGGCGAACGCGGTGTCGGCATCGGCGTTGCGCTCGTGCGAGGGCTTCGCCTTCGTGAGCGCGGCCGCGATCGCGGTCGCCTGTCCGTCCTTGCAGTCGATGCGCTCGCACAGCTCGGCCGCGAAGCGCTCGCTGCGATCGCCCTTCTTGCCCCGACCGGCCTTGTCCTTGTCGCCGTGCTTCTTGTCGCCGTGCTTGCCGCCCTTGCCGAAGAGCGCACCGGGGCCGCGGGCCTCGAGCATGTCCGCGAGCGTGTCGCGCTGCGAGGCCTCGAGCACGCCGTGGATGCCGACGATCATCTGCGCGGTGGGCTTCGGCCGCTTGTCGCCGTCGTGGGTCGCGGTGCGGTAGTCGGCGAGCGCCGCCGCGGAGAACGAGTCGCTCTTGAACGCACTCGCCAGCGCCGCATTCGCGGCGTCGCGCTTCGCGTGGTCGCGCTCGGGCTTCTGCTTCGCGGGCACGAGCGCGGCGATCTCGGCGCGTTGCTCGTCGCTGCACGAGACGAGCGCGCACAGCTTGTCGACCGGCGAGTGCTTGCCGAAGCCGGTGGGCGCGGCGGCCTGATCGCCCGCGCGTGCCTCCTCGGATGCGTCGGGATCGTCGTCGTCGCGATCGCACGCGATCGAGGCCAGGGAGAAGGGGAGGAACAGCGAGAGGACCATGCGCTTCATCGGGGAATTCGCCTTTCGGGGTGGTTGCAGTCTGGCCCGCGCCCGCACGCCGTTCTGCGCACGCGACGAAGCGGTTCCGAAAACCACCCGTAAACCGGAGCTGGGCGACTCGCACAACGGCGGCCGAGGCGATTCGCGCATCGCGGTGCAGCGCGCGACCGTGGCGTGGTGCCGCGATGTGCCGGCGCCGCCGACACCACGGCACACCTGCGGCGATCGGCCGATTGTGCCCTGGAGCGACCGGCGAGCCCGGCTGCCGCCACGACGCGGCCGTCGTCGCGGTCGCGGGTCGCCTGTGCCGCGTGGTCGCGGCTCGGCCCACATGGATGGGAGTTCTCGGCCCACGCGCGTGCGCTGGAACGGGCCTTGCTCTCGCCGGCGCGGGGCTTCGGGAGCGGACGACATGCAGTGGATCCATCGACTCGGAATCGCCGCGACGACCGCGACGATCATTGCAACTCCAACCACCACGCAGGCGGCGACGGGCGTTGCGTTCGTGCACGGCACCGGCCGCCAGACCGACGCGCTGCAGAAGTACTGGACGCCGGAGTTCGTCGACGGCGTCGCGGCCGGGCTCGAGGACCCGGAGCTCGTGACCGTGATCGACTGCGACTTCACGCAGTACATGTGGCACGACGCCGCGGCGGGCTGCCTCGCGAGCCAGCTGCTCGAGCTGATCGACGGCGAGGGGGTCGACGATCTCGTGGTCGTCACGCACAGCAATGGCGCCAACGTGATGCGCTGGATCCTGTCGAATCCGAGCTGGGACGATCGCTATCCCGCGATCATCGCGGCGACGCGCTGGGTCGATGCGCTCGCGCCGTCGAGCCTCGGCACGCCGCTCGCCGACGCGGTGATGCACGGCACGAAGCTCGAGACCTCGCTCGGCTGGCTGCTCGGCTACGGCAGCGACGCGGTCGCGCAGCAGCAGACCGCGAGCATGGCCTGGTACAACGACAACTACCTCTTCGGCACCGCCGGTCGTCCGGCGCTGCCGGTGCCGTTCTACGCGACGATCGGCACCGACGTCGACAGCAGCCCGTTCGACGCGGACAGCTGGTGCGGCGGCTACCAGCTCAACGTCGGGCTGGAGATCACGCAGAACTGGCTCGACGACTGCTCCGATGGCTTCATCGAGTGCAGCTCGGCGGCCGGCGCCGGCAAGCCGTGGGCCTACGACCACGAATTCACCGTCGGCGGCGAGGCGCTCAGTCACGCGCAGAGCCGCCGCGATTGCTTCGGCCTCGCCGACGCGCTGGCAGGTGAGCTGTGAACGGCGGCGCGACGAAGCTCGCCGCAGTTGCGCTCGGGCTGCTCTGCGCGTGCACGGCGGGCGGATCGCGTCCGCTCGAGGCCGCGCAGCTCGGCGATCTCGCGCCGCGTGCGTTGCTCGTCCCCCAGGAGGACGAGGTGCCGCACGCGACGCTGGTGCCGCTCGTGCACACGCAGGCGATCCCCGCCGATGCCGCGCTCGTGCCCCGCCCGCGCCCGCATCGCGCGGAGAGCCGCGAGTACTGGTTCGCGGCCAGCGGCGACGAGCTGCGCAGCGGTATCGAGCTGCCCACGACCGCCGAGGGCGCGATCGTGCGGCTGCAGCCGCTCGATCTCGAGAGCCGCGCCGCTGCCGGGCTCGATCCGACCGCGCTCGTGCTCGTCGACGCGGCGGGCACCGAGCACGGCGCGATCGAGGGCATGGCGCTCTTCGCCTCCGCCGACCAGCTCCGCGACGCCGACGTCGGGCTCGCGCCGGGCACGACCGCGTTCGCGCTCGCGCCTGCGCTCGGACACGGTGCGTTCGTGCTGCGAAGCGCCGCGCAGCCAGTGGCGCCGCGCTATCTCGTGCACGTCGCCGAGCGCACGAGCGAGCTCGTGCTCGCGGTGCACGGGGATCACGACGCGGCGCTGTGGGGCGACACGATCGGCGTCGACGTCGAGCTCGACGAAGCGGTCGCGGAGCTGGTCGGGGCCACCGGCACCGTGCGGGATCCGTGGGGGCACGCGCGCGAGCTCGAGCTCGAGCGCCACGGCGACGCGTTGCGCGGCAGCTTCGTCGTCGACGAAGAGCGCCCACCTCGGGGTGCGCTCTGGACCGTGGAGATCGACGCGCGCGTCCGCACCGACGACGGCCTGCTCGCGCGCCGGAGTGGACGCACGGCCTTCGGCTACGCGGTGCCGAGCGCCGGCTTCGTCGGCGAGCTCGCGCTCGAGCCCGGCTCGCGCGGCGGCTTCGAGGTGACGCTGCCGCTCGAGATCGCCGCGCGCGGGCGCTACGGTGCCAGCGGCGTGCTGTGGGGTCGCGATGGCCGCGGCGGCCTGCGTCCGATCGCGCTCGCCCAGTCGGCGGCGTGGCTCGAGCCCGGCACCGATGCGCTGACGCTCGTGTTCGACGACGCCGTGATCGCGCAGGCCGGCGTCGTCGGACCGTACGAGCTGCACGACCTGCGGCTCGTCGACCAGGGCCGCTTCGCCGTGCTGCACCGCCAGGCCTTCGCTGCCGCGCTCGAATAGCCCGTGCGATACTCCGGCGCTGCGACTCGATCGTGCCGCCTCGACGCCTCTGCCGATCGATTGCGCCGTCGCTCCTCGCCGCGGTGCTCGTGCCCTCGACCGCGGCGTCGAAGGCTCCGCGCTTCGAGCTGGACTGGGATGCGCCGGCCGAGTGCCCCGATGCCGGCGCGGCCCGAGCCCGCGTCACCGCGTTGCTCGCCGGCGCGCCCGACGAGCACGCGACCACCGACGTGCAGGCGACCGTGCACATCGAGGCCGTCGGCCCGCGCTTCCGCCTGACGCTGCGCACGAACGGTGCACCGCGCGAGCTCGAGGGTGACGACTGCAGCGAGCTGTCCGAGACGGCGGCGCTCATCGTCGCGATCGCGATCGATCCGCGCGTGCTCGCGCGCATCGACGCGCACGAGCTCGCGCCACCGCCTGCCGTCACCGAGGTTCCGACGCCGCCGCCCGAGCCCGCGCCGATCGAGCCGGCCCCGTCCGCCCGGCCCGCACCCGTGGAGCCGTCGCCGCCGCCCGTCGACGAGCCCCGCATCGTCGCGCGTCCTCGACCCGTGCTCGGTGGTCGCGTCGCGACCGGGCTCGACCTCGGCACGCTGCCGTCGCCCACCGCGGCCTTCGAGCTCTCGCTCGCGCTCTCGTGGCCGAGCGCGCGGCTCGAGGCCGAGAGCAGCTACGCGGTGCGTCGAAGGGTGCGCTCGCGCGACGACGCGACGATCGACATGCGTGCGCAGGCCTGGTCCGCGGGCTTGCGCGGGTGCTTCGTCCTCTCGCGCGGTCGCCTGGAGGCTCCGCTGTGCGTGATCGCGCGCGGCGGCCTCGTGCAGGCCCGCGGCGGTGGCGGCGTCGTCGCGCCGACGAGCCGGGTGCAGCCGTGGGCCGGTGCCGGTCCCGGCGTGATGTTGCTGGTCGGCCTCGCACCGCGGATCTCGCTCGCGTTCGGGCTCGATGCGATCGTCGCGGCCGTGCGCGCCGGGTTCCGCACGTCCCCGTCCGGGCGCATCGGTCGGCCGTGGCCGGTCACGTTGCACGCGTGGGCCGGCGTCCACTGGCGGCGCGTGACGGGAACGCGGCGCGACGGACAACCACGGAGATGAGCCCGGCGTGGCGAGGATTCGACGCGAGACGAGCGACGGGGGAGGGCAGGGTCCGCCCTTGCTCGCGGCGCTCTATCGCGCGCACGCCGACTTCGTGTGGCGCACGCTCTTGCGCTTCGGGATCCCGGAGGACGCCGCCGAGGACGTCGTGCACGAGGTGTTCCTCGTGGCCCGTCGCCGGCTCGACGACTTCGATCCCGCGCGCGCGGCCCCGAGCACGTGGCTCTACGGGCTCTCGCGCGGCGTCGCGGCGAACTGGCGTCGCGCGCATCGCCGTGCCGAGCAGCGCCTCGCCGTGGTCGACGCACCGCTGCCCGCCGACGACCCCGACACGGAGCTCGCCCGCGCGCAGGCGAGCGCGCTCGTCCAGCGATTCGTCGCCGAGCTCGAGCCGGCGCAGCGCGAGGTGTTCGTGCTCTGCGACATCGAGGGCCTGCGCGGTCCCGAGGTCGCGGTGATGCTCGGGCAGGGCACGAACCAGGTCTACTCGCGGCTGCGACTCGCGCGTCGCCGCTTCGTCGCGTTCCTCGCCGAGCACGGCTTCGCGATCGCGGAGGCAGAGGCGTGAGCGCCGACGAGCGAGCGCCACCTGCGTTGCCGGCCGCCGCGTTGCGCGTGCTCGCGGATCATCGCGCGCACCACCGCATGCCGGCGCAGAGCTTCGCGCGGGTCGCAGCGCGGCTCGAGGCCGCCGAGCCGGGGCGCGGGCGCATCGCAGTCGTCGCGTTGCTCGCGGCTGCGCTCACCATTGCGGTACTCGCGGTCTGGGAGCTGGCGCGGCGCGGCACCACGCGCGACGAGCACGAGCGCTCGCAAGCGGGCGACGTGATCGCGCCGGTCGAGCACCGTGGTGAGCTCGTCGGAGCGACGCCGCCGGCGACCGTGCCGGCGCGGCCGCCCGACGTCACCGCCACGACGACCGCCGATACGCCCGTGACGCCGGCGCCGCTGCAGCGCCCGCATGCGCGCAGCGAGCCGGCGCCTGCGGTGGTGCCGGTGGACGAGGATGCCGCGTCGACGCTGCGGGCCGAGCGGGAGCTACTCGCCTCCGCCCGCGAAGCGCTCACGGCCGGCGAGCTCGATCGCGTGCTCGAGCTCGCGGCGCGACATCTCGCGCGCTTCCCCCGGGGCCTGCTCGCGCCCGAGGTCGCCGCGGTCGCCACGATGGCCCGCTGTCGCAAGCAGCCCGCGCGCGCCGCGGACGAGCTCGCCGCCTTCGTGGCCGCGCACCCGGGCGCCGCGCTGCTACCGACCGTCCGCGAGGCGTGCAGCAGAAAATGAACGATCGACGCTGCTGGATTCCCGGACGGGCGGACAACCACGGGCATGGTCATTGGAATGCGTAGCAGCTTGGTGGTGCTGGTGATGGCAGGGGCGAGCGCGTGCGTGCTCGACGACAAGAACGTCGGCAACGAGTCGATGGGCTCGGGCCAGGAGGGCTCGGCCGAAGGCGGATCGAGCTCGGCCGAGGGCGGATCGAGCGGCACGTCGGACGGCAGCGGCGAAGGCGAGGGCAGCACGAGCAACGCGACGTCGCTCGAGTCCGGGCCGAGCGAGTCGTCCGGCGACGACACGATGGGCGAGGAGAGCGGCACGGGCGGATGCGCCGATCCCGATGGTTGCCCGCAGCCGATGAACGGATTCGAGGACGGGCTCGACGCGGTCGGGGGCTGCAGCAACATCAACGTCTTCGCGACCGATCACGACCTGTACGTGCTCGCCGTGTCGACCCAGGGCACGCTCGATCTGATCGGCCAGGCCGAAGCCGCCGGCGCACCGATCGAGGTCGAGCTCGCGATCGGCGTCGACGACGTCTTCGCCGAGGTGATCTACGGCGAGGGCGGCGACTCGATCCCGTGCAACGACGCCGTCGATCCCGGCCTCGTGGTCTCGCACCTCATCGCGTCGGAGGGCACGATCGCGCTCGTCGTCGATCCGCCCGACGAGAACGGCAACGCGATCGTCGACGTGACGATCACGAACGCGAGGTTCTCGCACGTCAAGGGTGGCACCGAGCTCACCCTCGACGAGTACGTGTGGACCGACGTGACGGTCGGCTGGCTGCCGGGCTAGTTCTGGTCGCGCCCTCCGGCGCTCTTCCTGGTTCGCGCAGCCATGCTCGCTCTCCGCCGTGGCGAGGCCACGGCGGGCTCGAGCCGAGCCCGGCTATCCGGTGCAGCAGAACGTGAACTCGCCGGTCGGGTCGGCGGTCCCCATCGGCTGGGGCTCCGACTGGACCGGGCAGCTCTCCGCGCCGGGGAACTGCAGCGCGATCGACTGCGCCGAGATGTCGAGGCAGCTGCCGTTGGCCTCGAGCACCGCCGCCGGCTCGCCGGCGCAGTCGAGATCCGTGAACGCCAGCAGCTCGGCCTCGTTGCAGATGTTCGCCGTCGACGCGCACGTGCAGTTGCCGCACTCGCGCGAGTCGGTGGCACCGCTGAAGAACACGTGCTTGGTGTTGAAGATACCGGCGGGGCAACCCACGTCGCCCTGCTGGTAGATGCACCACACCGACTCGAAGCCCTCGGGCGCGGGCGGGATGCAGAGGCCATTGCCTTCGCACGACAGCGGCGAGCCGGTGAGCCCGCACGTGGTGATCGAAGCGTCCCACGAGATCGGCGGGATCAAGGCGCTCTGTTCCGCCGTGCACATGCCGGGGTTGTAGCCGTAGACGTTGAGCTCCGAGAACGCGTCGTCGATCTCGAAGTTCTGGCAGACGGCGTCGACGCTCAGGTAGTCGATGTAGCCGACGCAGCTGTTGGGTCCGCGCACGCGCAGGTTCGCGTAGCAGTTCGGCGAGGCCGGTGACTCGCACTCGCAGTAGCAGTTCGCCGGATCCGCCCCCGCGAAGCCCTCGAGCAGATCGGGGCCCGCATCGGGGAAGTCCTCGGGACACTCGGGTGCGGTCTCTTCGGAGGTGACGCGCGCGATGATGGTCGGACCGAACCACCCATCGGGCGGCTCGCTGCCACACAGCGAGCCCTCGGGGCACACGCCCGGCTCGCCGGTCTCCGAGGAGTCGAGCGTGGTCTCCGTGGTCGGATCCGTCGTCTCCTCGCTGGTCTGCGTGGTCGTCGGATTCTGGGTGGTCGAGCTCGTCGTGGACGCCGAGGTCGAGCTCGACTCGTCGCCGGTCGCCGTGTCCGTGTCGGCGGGTGCGTCGTCCGACGCACCGCACGCGGGCAAGAACGCGAGCACACCGTTGAAGAAGGGCAGCGCCCTGAACAAGAAGCCATCGCGCACGGTAATCACTTTCGATCGTCCAAGGACGATCGCCCCACGCGACGATAGCGGATGGCTCGGCGGCGCGCTACCAGCCGCCGCCTTCGCCCTCGGGCTTGGTCTCGTCGGCTCCTGCATCGCCGCCGGCACTCGCGTCGTCGCCCGCTGCGTCGTCACCGGCCGCCGCATCACCTGCGGTATCGGCGGCGTCGTCCGGCGGCGTGGTCGGCTTCTTCTCGCAGCCGACAGCGAGCAGGGCGACGAGCAGCGAGATCGGGGCGAGCGTGAGATTGGTGACGCGGTTCATCGCGGGCAGTGTAGCCCGCGCCGTGCGCCATGTATGCTGCTCGGGTGCGGCTCCTCGCCATGCTGCCGGTCGTCATCGCCATGCTCGGGGCGTGCGGACCGTCTCCGGCGCCTCTGGTCGGCTTCGAGCAGTTCTGCACCACGACCTACGACGCGGCGACCGGCGCCGCCGGGCTCCGCGACCCGGTTCGCGTCAGCGTCACCGGCTGGCTGGTGAAGCCGGGCAAGTTCACGGTCTGCGGCGAGACCTGCTCGTTCGAGCTCGCGGAGCACGCCGACGGCAGCGGCCGCACCGTGCGCTACGCCGTGCGGTTCGGCACCGAAGAAAACCGGCTGCAGCCGCTGACCGAGCACTTCGTGCCCGAGGACTTCCACCTGCGGACGAAGGACGGCGAGCTGCTCGGATTCGGCGACGAGGTGCGGCTGCACGGGGGCCGCACCGGCATGGCCGAGCGCAACGACTGCGAGCTGCTCGTCGACCTGGTCGAGAAGCCTTAGAACCGCGACTGCAGCTCGTCGGGTACGCGCGTCGGTCGACCGCTGCCCAGCTCGACGAACGCCCACGTGGTGGCGGCACGCGCGAGCACCGAGCCGTCGGCGAGCGCGAGCTCGGTGCGACGGATGCAGGACACGCGCTTCCACGACTCGACCCACGTCGTCACGGCGACGGCATCGCCGAGCTTGGCGGAGCGCAGGTAGTCGATCTCGTGGCGGCGCACGACCCACGTCGCGCCGAGTCGGCGATACGCGGCGGGATCCCAGCCGCGCGCATCGGAGTGGGCACGCGCGACCTCGAGCACCCACCGCAGGTAGACGAGGTTCGAGACGTGCTCGAGCTCGTCGATGTCCGCCGCGGTGGCGACGACGACGATGGTGTGGCGGTCGGGCGCGCGCACCCGCCTGGCTTGCCCGAGCCCGCACGCGCGGTCAAGGCAGCTCAGCGACCGAGCTCGAGCGCCGCGCCGAGCTCGAGCCCGTGATCGCCGATCGCGAGCGTGCCCTCGCTGCGCTCCACCTTCGCGAGCAGCGCCTCGACCCACGCGCGCTGGAGATCGCTGCCGTCGACGAGGGCCTCGCGCAGCGATGCGCGCGGCAGACGTGCGAGCAGCTCCTCGATGTCGAGGCTCCACGACACGAGCGTGTGGTGATCGTCGCGCTCGCGGTCGATTGCCCGACGCAGGTGTCGCCGAGCGTCGTCACCGGTGGCGATGCCCAGCGCATCACGGCCGCGGGCGATCCAGCCCTCGCGCGCGAGCGCGCTCGTGCCCACCGGCAGCACCTCGCTCGCGCGCACGGCTCGTCCGCGGCGCAGCGCTTCCTGCCGCGCGCTCGGCAGCACGAGCCCGAGCCACGTCTCCGGGTCGTCGACGCCGAGCACCAGCACGCCGTCGGTGCGCGAGCGCAGCGGATCCCACTCGTGGAGGACCGCGCTTCCGCCGTGCAGGCCGACCAGCCACGCGGGGGCGTTCGGGGAGGTGGACTGCGAGGCGAGCGCGCGGCAGCCCTGCAGGCTGTCGTCGTGTCGCCAGCGCTCGAACAGCGTCACTGCAGCCGCGAAGTCGATGCCGACGGCGAGCGCAGCGAGGCCTTCGTCGCGACGCGAGCGGCCGAGCCCGGCGATCGGTGCCGCCAGCCCGCGCAGGTCGTCGCGCAGCGCCTCGTCGAGCTCCCAGATCGCCGCGGTCTCGATCCGGCGCGCACCGATCTCCCGCACGCCGAGCCACAGCCGCGGCGCGCGGGCGGCCCAGTGTCGCAGCGCGTCGTCACAGTCCTCGCCGTCCGTGCGCACCGACCAGGCCTGGCTCACCGCGCGCGTGAGCTCGTCGCCTTCGCCGGAGGCGATCGCGACGATGCGGGCGAAGTCGATCGTGCCGACGCCGTGGGGCAGGAGCTCGTGGTCCCGCCGCGCCGTCTTCAGCCACTCGGTGTGCGCCAGCGATCGCATCGGTGCGACGGCCCCGATCGCGCGCGGGAGCAGCTCGGCCTCGACGCTCGGCGGGTACGCGGTCACCACCAGCTCGTCGCCGACCACCGCGACGGCGGCGGCGACCGACCCGTGCCGAGCACCGGTGGTCCACACCGGCGTGCCTTCGATCGTGCGCACGTCGATGCGTCCGTCGGCGGCGTCGATGCGCTCGAGCAATCGCGCGATCCGCTTGCCGTCGCGGAGCTCGACCCGCAGGACCGGCGCGAGCCCCAGCCCGTAGAGCACGGCGCGCGGATTGGTCTCGAAGCCGAGCTCGCGAAGCCCATCGGGTGTCATGTGCCCGCGCAACGACTCGGCGAGCACGCGCAGCTGCGGATCGTCGCTGGCGCTCGGCTGCTCGAGCGCGCGACCCCACGCGGCCAGCGAGGCCTCGGCGAGCGGCTCGATGCGCTCGACGTAGCCCTGTGGCAGCGGCTCGGCGTTGAGCCATACGAACGGCGTGTCGTCGGGCACGTGCGCGAGCATGCGGGCCGCGACGTCGTCGAGCCCGCGCACGCGCACCTCCGTGGGCGGCGTCGAGCTGCGCTCGTCGAGCGCATCGCCGCACGCCGAGCCCGCGAGCAACGTGAGGACGAACGGCCAGCCACGCATGCGCACGAGCCTAGCAGGGTGCGGAAGAACGCGAAGCGTTCTTCCGGACACCCTGCTCCGTGC
>CAZFKC010000047.1:38116-76023 GCA_964519175.1 uncultured Nannocystaceae bacterium | reverse complement strand
ACGGAGCAGGGTGTCCGGAAGAACGCTTCGCGTTCTTCCGCACCCTGCTAGCGGCAGCAGACCGTCACCGGCATCGCGCCCACCGCCTCGCCGCTCGGCGTCGGCTCGCTCGCCGCACAGAACGCCGAGGGTGTGCCGGTGTCGAAGGCGGCGCTCTGCGTCGACTGGACGCCCGACGAGGCGTGGCACTCCGCGTCCGCCGTGACGAGTCCGGCGAGCTGGCCGTTGCAGAAGCCGGAGAAGAGGTAGGCGAACGCGTCGTCGCAGAGGCCCTGCGGCTCCCCGCAGCCACACTCCGCGCAGCCTCGCGCGTCCTCGATCGCGCGATGGTACGTCGATGCGCGGCGCTCGTAGCCCTCGGGGCAGCTCGCGTCGCCGTCTTGCCAGACGCAGAGCGCCTCGTCGTCGACCCGCGGCGCGCAGACCTGGTTGTCGTCGGAGTCGCAGCCGTAATCGAGCAGCTCCGCACCGCTGCACGCGAGCGCGGTCGTGGCGAACGCGGCGTCCTCGACCTCCATCGTCGACTCGGGCAGGCACGAGCCGCCCTCGGTGAGCACGGGATCGAGCACCCAGTTCGCGCCGGGCGGGAAGGTGGCGGGCAGGATGTTGCAGGCGGTCGTGAAGATCTCGGTGGTGAGCGGCGTGCTCCCGCAGCTCGCGTCGTCGCCGTAGTAGCGCAGCGTCGCCGACAGCGCGCAGGTGACCTCGGTCGCCTCGCCACAGCTGCAGCCGCACGTCGCGGGCGGCGCGACGAGGTCGGTGCCGCCGAGCCCGTCCGTGGTCGGATAGCTCTCCGGGCACGGCTCGGCCGGCTCTCGCTCGGTGCCGAGCCGCACCAGCACCGGGCCGTTCCAGCCGTCCGGCATCGGCACGCAGACGTGCGTGTCGGGGCAGACCGGCTCGCCGGTCGAGCTGTCCACCATCGCCGTGGAGTCGGAGCTCGGATCGCCCGACGTGCCGGTCTCGTCGGTCGTGCTCGCCGTCGTCGTCAGCGACGTGGTGCCGAGCGTGGTGCTGCTCAGCGTCGTGCTGGGATCGGTCGAGCTCCCGCCCGAGCCCGGCGAGTCGTCGTTGCTGCACGCCGCGAAGAGGAGCGCCAGCGCCACCATCGCCGATGCACGCGAGAACGACGAAGCCATGCCACGAGTCTAACAGGTCGTGGGGCGCGCTCGCACGCGCCCCACGTCACGCGCGCTCGAGCTGGAACAACTTCTGGCCGATGAGCACGAGGCTCCCGAACGGCACGACCTGCCCGGTGCGCGCGCGCATGTAGGTGCCGTTGCTGCTGCCGAGATCCTCGAGGTAGATGCCGGAGTCGTCGCCGACGATGCGGCAGTGGCGGCCCGACACGTAGCCGTCGTGCGGGAACGTGACGTCGCCGTTCTCGCGCCCGATGCCGATGCCTTCGCCCGCGATCGGGTAGGCCCCCGACGCCATGTTCGGATCGACGAGCACGCTGACCCGTCCCCAGTAGCCCGGGTTCGGGCTGCCCATGCGCTCGGTACCGTCGTCGGTGGGCGTGGGCTCGGGCAGCTCTTCGTAGACGAGCAGCTCCTGGCCGACGCGGAACTGATCGCCGTTGTGGATCTCGATGCGGCCGGAGAGCTTGACGAAGATACCGTTCAGCGATCCGCGATCGTCGATGTGGATGCCCGACTCGACCGCCCGCAGCGTGGCGTGTCGCGGATCGAGGTAGGCGTCGTCGTCCCACGGCGGGCCCGCCTCGCGACCGACCTCGAGCAGCTCGCCGGCCGCGAGCACGCGCTCGCCGATCGGCTGGCCGTCCGGGCCGAGCATCACGAGCCGCACCGGCACGCCGTTCTCGAGCGGGCCGGGGGCCGGCACCGGCTGATTTCCCGGGGCCGTGCTCGACGACACGACCGGCGCTGCGACGCCGAGTGGCGCGGCTTCGACGGTCGGCGCGTCCTCGATGACGTGCCGTGGCTGGGAAGGCGCGGGCTCGGGCGGCAGGATCGACCCCTCGGCCGTGTCGCCGAGCGCGAGATCCTTCGACGAGCCGACGAAGATCGTCTGCGCCGAGCCGACCTCGGCGACGGGTTGGGGGACCGCCGAGAGTCGCGTGCCGCAGCGGCCGCAGAACGCGAACCCGGGGGGGTTCTCGAACGCGCACGTCGGGCACGCCGTCATCGCGGACGGTGCCGCCGGTGCGAGCCCGGTCGGTGCGGAGCCCAGCGCGCCGACCGTCGACGGCGACGCGACCGGCGGTGGCGGGCTCGGCTGCGAGCCCACCGTGGGCGACGGCGCAGTCACGACGCGCTGGCTCGGCGACGACCGAGGCGGCGGGGCAATCGGATTGCTCGGCGTCGCGGGTGCAGCCGCTTGGGCGGTGGTCGGCGGAGGCGCGACCGTGCCCGGATGCGGTGGGACCATCGCACCGGGACTGCCCGGCGGAGGGCCGGGCGGCGGCCCCATGGGCGGCGGCCCACCCATGGGAGATCCGGGCGGCGGGCCCATGGGCGGCGGTCCACCCATGGGAGGTCCTGGCGGCGGACCACCCATGGGAGGTCCTGGCGGCGGGCCCATGGGCGGCGGCCCACCCATCGGAGGTCCTGGCGGAGGGCCCATCGGCGGCGGCCCACCCGTGGGAGGTCCTGGCGGGGGGCCCATCGGCGGGGGGCCCATGGGCGGCGGGCCACCGAACGGAGGTCCCGGTGGCGGGCCCATGGGCGGCGGTCCACCCATGGGAGGTCCTGGCGGGGGGCCCATCGGCGGCGGTCCACCCATGGGAGGTCCGGGCGGAGGTCCGGGCGGAGGTCCAGGCGGTGGGCCCATGGGCGGCGGCGCGACCGGGGCCGGCTGGCCGAGCGGTGCGCTCGGCGAGGGCTGCATCGGCATGCCGGGCGCGCCGGGAGGCGGAACCGGGGGCGGGCCGTAGCCCGGCGGCATCTCACCTTGCACGGGCGGCGCGGTGCCGACCTGCTGCGACGCGCGGGGCGGCGGAGGCGGGGGCGGCATCGGTGGCCGCGGACCGGGAGCGGAAGCGCCACCGGCAGGGAATCCCGCCGCTGCCTGAGGAAGCTTGGATCCGCAGCCGAGGCAGAACTTGTAGTGGTCCTGGTTTTCCTTGCTGCAATTCGGACAGGTGATCACGTGCCGAGGCTCCGATGCGTGGGCGGCTCAGGCGATCTCGACGCGGAGCAGCTGCTGGCCGACGAACAGGTAGTCACCGTGGAAGAGCTCTTGCGCGCCTTCGATGCGAACGAAGGTGCCGTTGCGCGAGCCCGTGTCGGTCAGGACGATCTCGTCGCCGTCGGAGGAGGCGTCGAGCCGTGCGTGATGGCCCGAGATGAAGCGATCGTCGGGGAAGTTGAGCGTGTTGCCTTCGCGTCCCATCGACAGCGTGGTGCCGTCGGCCGCCGCGATGCGGCCTTCGCCACCGCCGGCGAGGCACTGCACGACGCGGAACGTGCCGGAGGGACGCGGGCTGCCGTAGAAGTACGTGCCGTCGTTGCTCGGCGTGCCGTCGGAGAACTGCCGACGGTCGAGCCGCAGCAGCTGCTCGCCGACCAGCATGTACGCGCCGTCGCGCACCGGCGTGGGTCGCTTGATGCGGAGGAACACCCCGTTCTGGCTGCCGATGTCCTGCACGAACAGGCGGCCGTTCTGGCTGGTGAACCGCGCGTGCTGGGGGCTGAGGAACGGATCCTCCGCGAACGTGATCTCGCCGCCGTTGCGGCCGATGATCGTGGTCGTGCCCTGCAGGTGGTACGTGTTGCCGTCGCCGCCTTCGCCCTTGATGACGACGAGGCGCGGCACGACCGGCTGCTGCTGGAGCGCGCCGAAGAACATCGTGCGTGCCTGCGGCTGATCGGGTGCGTCGGGCCCGAGCGGCTGTCCGGTCGCGGGGTCGAAGCGGCGCACCGGCTCCACGGTGGGATCACGCACCGCGGTGTGCACCGACGGCGTGCTCGAGGCCGCGACGGTGTGCGACGAGCCCGGCATCGGCGGCGCACCGACGGCCTGCGGCACGACACCTGGATGCAGCACCGTGCCACAACGTCCGCACGCTTGTGCGGACATCGCGTTCAGCTGGCCGCAAACGTGGCACTGCAGGCCCAGGTCCATGGCTCCCGCATCGTGCTTCGCATGGCCCAGCTTGTCAATCACGCGACGGGGCCGCGACGTGCAGCGTTTCGCCCACGAGCGGGCTGAGACACAAGCTCTGCTCGGCGTCGCCTCGCGTCTGCGCTGCGGCAGGACGACGGGTGTGATCGCGCTCGGCCGACGCCGCGCCGACGTGCTTGCGCTCGCGTCGTTCCCGTGGCGGATTCTCGGCGCTGGACTCCGTGCGTGCCGTCGCCGGCTGCGTGCGTGCGCCGTCCAGCGCCGCATCGCAGCCGCGCTGGGCCCGCGTCGCGGCCTCGCGCTCGGCCCGGCTGCCACGCAGATTGGCGTGCAGCGCCGCCTGCACGGCCCCGAGGTGGGGCGCGATCGCCTTCGCCGTGAGCGGCTCGAAGCTCGGTGTCAGCACGCCGATCAACCACCGCTCGTAGACCGCGGCGTAGTTGCGGACCCGCGGCGCGGGGGGCAGGCCCATCCGCGTGGAGGTCGCGGGCCGTAGCGCGTGCGCGAGGGCGGACGCAGCCGCGTCGCGGCGCAGGCCCCCGGGGCCGAGCACCGCGGCGAAGAGCTCCTGGATCGCGCGCTCGTCGGGGCGAGCGAGCGCGCCCCGTCGCCACGCGGCGATCGCCGCGAGCACCGGGTCGTCGGCGTCGAGCTGCGCGGCGATCTTGCCCAGCTCGCCGTCGCCGGCGAGCGCGGCCTCGGCCAGCGCGCACGCGTGGCGAACGTCCGCGGTACGGCCCTCGCGGGCGAGCGTCGCGACGCGGCGATGCGACGCGGCGGCGAGCTTGTCGGTGCGGGCGTGGGCGGCCGCGGTGCAGGCGAGCACCGTCAGCACGGGATCCGACGCGGCGGCGAGCTCGTCGGTGAGCGCCGTCGCGGGCGTGCCGTCGACGACGCCCGTGAGGCCCCACGCCGCGGCGTAGCGGGCGGGCTGTGGCATCGCGCGATCGTCCAGCACGACCGCGAGCTCGCGGGCGGCCTGCTTGTCGCGCTGCTCGCCCGCAGCGCGGAGCGCCGCCACGCGCAGCCGCTCGTACGCATCGCGCACCGTCGCCGTCGCATCGCGCGGCGCGGAGACGGCTCCGGCGGCGCGGACGAGCGGGACCGCGGTGTCCTCCAGCTGCAGCGCGCCGAGGTGCTCCGCGGCCCGCACGCGGGTGCCGATCGGCCCGCGCTCGAGCGCCGCCAACAACGAGGCTCGCAGCGAGGTCACGCGCGCCTCGCCCTCGCTGCCGCCGAGCCAGCGCGTGCGCGCGCGCGGGTCGACCCGCTCGAGCGCCGCGAGCAGGAACTCGCGCGGCTCCTCGGCCTCGGGCTGTCGCGTCGTGCGACGCACCGCCAGCGCGAGCAGCTCGAGCGTGTCGCCGTCGGCCTCGGCGAGATCGAGCACGCGTCGACCGGCTTCACGCACGAGCTCGGCCGCGCCGCCCTTGTCGAGCACGGCGATCAGCAGCTCGCGGGCGCGCGCGTCGTGGGCCCGCGTGACCTCGAGATCGGCGAGGTGCAGGTACGCGCGGAGATCGTCCGGCTCCGCCGTCATCGCGCGCGCGTAGGCCTCGGCCGCGGTGTCGAGATCGCCGCGACGCTCGTGCAGCTCGCCGAGCCGCACGAGCGCGTCGACCTGCTTGCCGCTCGCGTCGGCGGCATCGAGCGCGGCCTTCAGCGCGCGCTTGTCGTCGCCGGCCTCGAACGCGAGCTCGGAGACCTCGGAGAGCACCTCGGCCTTGCGCGACGGATCGAGCGTCAGCACCTGCTCGAGCGTCGCGATCGCGTCGTCGGGCTGGCCCGCGCGTCGCTGCGCGCCGGCGAGCTCGGCCAGCAGATCGGGGTCGCTCGGCTGTAGCTTCACGAGGCCGCGGTGCACCGTGACGGCCGCCGCGTAGAGCTCGCGCCGCGTGTGCAGCTCGGCGAGCAGTCGCCCGGCCTCCACCGCGTCCGCCAGTGGCTCGCCGCGCTCGAACTGCGTGCGCGCGGCGTTCTCGACCGAGGTCAGCTTCTCCATGCGCGAGGGCAGGGCGCCCTCGACGAGCAGCTCGACGATGCGGGTGCGGGCCTCGTCGCGCAGCAGCCGGTGCTCCGGAGTCTTGGCGAGCGCGCGGACCTCCTGCCACAGCTCGAGCGCGACCGCGGGTCGTCGCTGTTCCTCGGCGAACACCGCCCGCAGTCGCACGTAGGCCGGCTCGCCGGGCGAGAGCTTGAGCGCGACCTTCAGCGAGGCGATCGCGTCGCTCAGCAGGCCGTGCTCGCCGAGCACCTCGGCATGGCGCGCCCAACCGCGATGGGCGGGATGCACGAGCTTGGGCAGGAGCGCCCACTGGGCCAGCGCGTCGGGCGTGCGCCCCATCTGGAACAGCTGCTCGCCGAGCGCGAGCCGGGCATCCGCGGAGCGAGGCGCGTGCTTCACCAGCCGATGCGCGACGGAGAGTGCGAGCTCGGGCTCGTCGCCGAGGTTGTAGAACTCGAGCAACGACGTGAGCGCCTGCGGGCGCTTCGCCGCGCGGGCCTCGATCGCGCGTGCGAGCGCGAGCCCACGCTCGCGCGCCGGGCCCTGCAGCAGTCGGCCGGCGAGATCGAGGCCGCGCTCGACGTCCTGCGGATGCCGGGCCGCGAACCGCTCGTACTCCGCGATCGCACCGTCGATGTCGCCCTTCGCATGCAGCGCGTCGATGAGCGCGCCCTGGCTGTCCTCGTCGCGGGGATCGAGCGCGAGCGCGCGTCGACGCGCGGCCTGGGCATCCTGGCCCGCGGCGTCCTGGGCCGCCGCGAGGGCGCGCCAACCCGCGGCTTCGTCGTCGTGATCACGCAGCCACTGCGCGAGCCGTTCGGCGAGCACGTCGCTCTTGCCCGCGCGGCGGTTCGCATCGACGAGCAGCTCCCAGCGGCTCTCGCGGTTCGCTCGCCCACCGCGGCGGGGGTCCTCGAGCAGCGTCCAGATCGCCGCCGCAGCGCCTTCGGCGTCCCCGGTCTCGAGGCGCGCGCGTGCACGCTCGAGCGCGATCTCGTCGCGCTCGCGCGGCTTCGCGTGGCGCTCGGCGGCTTCGAAGGCGCGATCGGCCGCGGGCGCGTCGCCGGCCCGCGCAGCGATGCGGGCGAGCCGGAGATGGGCACCGACGTCGTCGGGATCGGCGTCCGCGGCCGCACGCGCGAGCTCGACGGCGACGTCGTTCAGACCGCCGCGATCGGCGAGCCCGAGCGCGCGGTCGAGCAGCGCGGCCTTCGACTTGCCCGAGCTCTTGGCCGCGCGTGCGCGCAACGCCTCGACCGCCGGTGCGAGCTCACCCGCGGCCTCGAGCGCATCGATGCGCATCGTGAACACGGCGCCGGCGAGCCGCCCCGCGCGGGGCTCGAGCGCCGCGAGTCGCGTCGCCGCATCGCGCGGCTTGCCGTGGACGATCGCGAGCCGGGCATCGAGCACCTGCAGCGCGACGTCGTCGGGATCGCGGGCGAGCGCGGCGGAGATCTTCCGTCCGAGCGCCTCGCGACCGATCGCACGCTCGAGCGCGCGCCACTGTCCGCGGTCGAGCGGATTCCGGCGCAGCTTCGTGAAGCGCTGGTTCACGAGCGCCGGATCGGAGTCGCTGCGCTCGAGCGACCAGTCGTCGTCGGGCGCGGCGGAAGCACTCGGCACGGCAGCGCCACCCACGAACAGCCCGACGAGGAGTGCAGCCACGACGCGGGCGCGGGAGGGCATTCAACCGACAGCTTAGCAGTGCACCCGGGGTTCGGCCCGCGCGCGGGCGCGCGCGGCGTGGGGGCCGGCCCTGCGTGCCCGCCGGCGCGCGCGTCGGCGCTCGTCTCGTCCATGCCCACGGATCCGCCGCGACGATGGCGCGCCCGGGGCGGATGGCGACGAGCTCGGACCGGCCTCGCCGGGTTGGGCCTTGACGGCGCTCCGCCAAGGTCTAAGAGTGCGTCGGCCGCTTCTCGGAAGGTCCGCATCGACATGCCGCTCTACGCCTACCGTTGCACCGCCTGTGGCGCGCACGAGGAGCACCTGCAGAGGTTCTCCGATCCGCCCATGACGAAGTGCGAGGTCTGCGGCGGCGCGCTCGAGAAGGAGCTGACCGGCGCCGCGTTCCACCTGAAGGGCGGCGGTTGGTACAAGGACGGCTACGCGAGCTCGAAGCCCGGCGGCGGTGGCTCCAGCGATTCGGGCTCGTCGTCGTCGTCGGATGGTGGCAGCTCGAGCAGTGGGAGCGCGAGCGGCAGCGGCAGCTCGAGCAGCAGCTCGAGCGGCACGAGCAAGCCGGCGAAGGCGGCCTCCGAGTGAGCGCGCGGGTGCTCGACGGCAAGGCCGTCGGCGCAGCGTTGCTCGACGAGGTGAAGGCGCGCGTGCTCGCGTGTCGCGAGCATCGCGTCGCGCCCACGCTCGCGGTCGTGCTGGTCGGTGACGATCCCGCCAGCGCGATCTACGTCCGCAACAAGGGCAAGCGCGCCGAGGAGGCCGGCATCGCGACCCGCGATCATCGGCTGCCGGCGAGCACGACCACGGCCGATCTGCTCGCGCTCGTGCGCGAGCTCGACGACGACCGCGATGTCGACGGCATCCTCGTGCAGCTCCCGCTGCCCGCGGACATCCGCACCGACGACGTACTGCTCGCGATCGATCCCGCGAAGGACGTCGATGGCTTCCATCCCGACAACCTCGGTCGCCTGATGATCGGCCGCCCGCGCTACGTTCCGTGCACGCCGCAGGGGTGCATGCGCCTGCTCGCGCACGCCGGGGTCGAGCCGCGCGGCCGCCGTGCGCTCGTCATCGGTCGCTCCACCATCGTCGGTCGGCCGATGGCGCAGCTGCTGCTGTCGGCCGACGCCACCGTCGTGCAGGCGCACTCGCGCACCACGAACCTCCGCGCCGAGGTCGAGGCCGCCGACATCGTGGTCGCCGCGGTGGGCCGCGCCGAGCTGGTGCGCGGCGAGTGGATCAAGCCCGGCGCGACGGTGATCGACGTCGGCATGAACCGCGACGCTGCGGGCAAGCTGTGCGGTGACGTCGAGTACGCCGCGGCGAGCGAGCGCGCCGCCGCGATCACGCCGGTCCCGGGTGGCGTGGGTCCGATGACGATCGCGTGCCTGCTCGCGAACGTGGTGCTCTCCGCCGAGCGCCGCGCCGGGCTGGCCCCCGCGCCGTAGCTACTCGTCGTCGTCGTCGCTCGCGCGGCGACGCGCGTCGACCTGCGCGACGCTCTCGAGCACCATGCTGCGCAGCTCGCCGGGATCGATCGGCATCGCGATCACGCGCGCCAGCGCGATCGCCCGGGCGCGGACGTCCTGACGCCCGTCGCACAGCGCGACGCGCGGGGGCGCGGTGGCGTGCGCAGCCACGCGACGCAGCAGCGCCAGCGCGGGGCCGGGGTCGTCGCCGATCTCCACGATCAGCAGATCGGCGCCGACGAGCTCGTCCTCGATCGCGCCGACGGCCGCGAGCGGCAGCTCGCGCGTCCGACACGACACCAGCGTGCGGACCTGCGCCGCGACGTGCGAGAGCGTGGGCAGGTAGTCGCCGACGAGCTCGACGCGCAGCGGCTGGAAGCGCTTGACCAGATCGTCGATGCGATCGCCGAGCACCTCGTCGATGCCCTCGAACGCGATGCCCATGCCCGCGGGGCCCTCGATCGCGTCGAACGTCCGCGTCCAGCGGACCTCGGCGTGCAGCTCGACCGCGTCGCTCTCACCGGGGATCGCCAGCGACAGCGTGAGCCGCGTCCCCGCCGGCATCGGCTGCTGCGACGGCACGAACAGCCCGCCGCGCGAGAGGTTGGTGCAGTAGGAGACCAGCAGGTGGCTCGCGCTGCGGTACGCGAGCTGCAGCACGACGCTCGCGCGCGCGGCTCTGCGCCTCGCTGCACCCTGCGCCTGCTCGTCGTCGTCGTCCTCGCCGGACATGCCGCCCGACCACTATCGGCTCAACCGACGAGGTCGTCGAGGAGGATGTGCAGCAATCGATCGAGCTCGTCGAGGTTCGAATAGGGAATCTCGATCGTGCCGACCCCCTGGCGCTTGGGCTCGGTCTTGAGCTTCACGCGGGCCCCGAGCCGACGCTGCAAACGCAGCTCGAGCTCGCCCACGATGATGCGGCGACGATCCTTCTCGTCGTCGTTGGGGCGGCCGAGCGGCCGGGCCTCGGCCACTTTCGCGCGTACGGCGCGCTCGACTGCGCGCACGCTCCAGCTCCCGCGCACCGCCTCGTGGGCGAGCTCGGCGATCTCGGACTCGCGCTCCAATCCGAGCAGCGCACGGGCGTGCCCCATCGACAGCCGACCGTCGCGCAGCATCTCCTGCACGCGCTCGGGCAGCCGCAGCAGGCGGATCGCGTTGGCGACCGTGCTGCGATCCTTGCCGACGCGCTCGGCCAGCGTCTCCTGCGTGTAGCCGCGGATCGACATCAGCTCGGAGAACGCCCGCGCTTCCTCGATGGGGTTCAGCTCCGCGCGCTGCAGGTTCTCGACGAGCGCGAGCTCGAGTCGCTGCTGCTCGTCGCTGTCGCGCACGACCACCGGCACCGCGTGCAGCCCGGCCAGCTGTGCGGCTCGCCAGCGCCGCTCGCCGGCGATGATCACGTAGCGTGCACCCTCGTCGCTCGGTCGCGGCAGCGGCGAGACGACGATGGGCTGGATGATGCCCTGCGCGCGGATGCTGGCCGCGAGCTGCTCGAGCAGCTCGGGATCGAAGCGCTTGCGCGGCTGATCGCGGCTCGGGGCCAGCGCCTCGATCGGGAGCTCGCGCGGCGCCCCGATCGGCAGCGACTCGGTCGGCGGTTGCACCGGCGGCGGTGCGGCCGGCGGCGTGGGCAGCAGCGCTCCGAGCCCGCGTCCGAGCGCGGGCCGCTTCGCAGCCTTGTTGTTGGTCACGCGCGCGCCTCCATGCGCGAGAGCACCTCGCGCGCGAGCTCGAGGTACGCCTGCGCACCGCGGCTCTCGATGTCGTAGAGCAGCGCCGGCTTGCCGTGGCTGGGGCTCTCGGACAGTCGCACGTTGATCGGGATCATCGTCTCGTAGACGAGCTGACCGAAGTGCTCGCGCACCTCCTTCACCACCTGCTGCGAGAGGTTGGTGCGGGGGTCGAACATGCAGAAGAGGATGCCCTCGATCGCGAGCGTGGCGTTCAGCCCCGCGCGGATCGACGCGATCGTGCCCTGCAGCGCGCCGAGCCCCTCGAGCGAGAAGTACTTGGCCTGCATCGGGATGAGCACGCTGTCCGCGGCCACGAGCGCGTTCACGGTGAGCATGCCGAGCGAGGGCGGACAGTCGAGCACGACGAACTCGAAGCGGCTGGCCAGCTCGGCGCGCAGCGGCGCGAGTGCGGTCCGCAGCATGGTCTGCGGCGCGTCGAGGTGGGCGAGCTCGACCTCGGCTCCGGCGAGATCGGCGGAGGCCGGCACGACGCAGAGCGTCGCGAGCTCGGTCGTGCGGATCACGTCGGCGAGCGGCACGTGCCCGAGCAGCAGCTCGTACGTGCCGCGATCCACCTGACCGCGTCCGTAGCCGACCGAAGAGCTCGCGTTCGACTGCGGATCCATGTCGACGAGCAGGACGCTGTGCTCCGCCGCGGCGAGGCTCGCCGCGAGGTTCACCGCCGTCGTGGTCTTGCCCTCGCCGCCTTTTTGGTTGCTGACCGCGAGGATGCGCGGGCCGGGGACGGCAGGGCGTTGCTCGGTCGGCACGGGGGCGATCCTTTACCACCGCCGGCCCGGACGACGCGATCCCTGGAGTCGTCGGATTTTTGCATACATGTAGGACAACGACGTACGTTCCGCTGGTCTGCGACGGCGGCGCGGTGCCGCCAGGAGGAAACGGGTCTTGAGCTACTTCCGGCACAGCTACACCAGCTTCGAGGAGTTCACACGCGAGGCGCTCGTCGGCGAGGACGAGTCGCTCGGCAAGGAGGAGCTCGAGCTGTTGATGGAGCTCGAGGACGACGATGCCTTCGACAGCCCCGCGCGTCGCAAGCGTCGCCGTCGCTACGAGTGACCCCGCGACGGGCCGCTACGGGCCTGCGATTTCGAGATCCTTGAGCTTGCGGTAGAGCGTGGTGCGATCGATGCCGAGCAGCGCGGCTGCGCGGGCCTTGTTCCCGCCGGTCGCCTCGAGGGCGGCCGCGATCGCATCGCGCTCGAGCTGCTCGAGCGTGCGCACCGTGCCCGCCGCGACTGGCACGATCGTCGGGCCGGCGGGGGCGGAGTGCAGCAGCTCCGGCGGCAGGTCGTCGACGTCGATCGTCACCCCGTCGCCGAGCACCATCGCGCGCTCCACCACGTTGCGCAGCTCGCGGACGTTGCCCGGCCAGCGGTAGCGCGCGAGCACGTTCGTCGCCTCGGGCGTGATGTGCTCGAAGCGGCGCCCGATCTCGCCGCCGAACCCGGCGGCGAAGTGCCGCACGAGCGCCTCGATGTCCTCGGGTCGCTCGCGCAAGGGCGGCAGCTCGGTCTGGATCACCGACAGGCGGTAGAGCAGGTCCTCGCGGAAGCGACCGTCCTCGACCATCTTCTTGAGGTCGCGGTGCGTCGCGGCGATGAGCCGCACGGTCACCGACAGCTCGCGCGTGCCACCGACGCGCGTGAACGTGCGCGTCTCGAGCACGCGCAGCATGCGGGCCTGCGTCGGCAGGCTCATCTCGCCGATCTCGTCGAGGAACAGCGTGCCGCCGTCGGCCCGCGCGAACACGCCGTCGTGCTGCCCGACCGCCCCCGTGAACGCGCCCTTCTCGTGGCCGAACAGCTCGCTCTCCAGCAGCGACTCGGGGATCGCCGCGCAGTTGATCGCGACGAACGGCCCCGTGGCGACCGGCGAGAGCCCGTGGAAGATCGCCGCTGCGAGCTCCTTGCCCGTGCCGCTCTCGCCGCGGATCAGCACCGTCGCAGGCGTCGGGGCCACCCGCTCGATGAACACCTGCAGCTTCTGCATCGCCGCCGAGCGGCCGATCATCCGCGGCATCGGCTTCGCCACCGCGCCCCGGGCCGAGGCCGCGGCCTTCAGCTGCGAGCGCTCGCTCGCGCTCTCGCCGAGCGCCGAGACGAGGTGCGCGGCGCAGACGAGCAGGAGCAGCGCCTCTTCGTCGTAGTGCCCGGCCGCGGCCTGGGCCGTGCCCCACTCGACGTAGAACACGAGGTTGCTCGCGGGCGCCGCCATCGCGCCCGCGATGCCGCGCACGAGCACGCTGCGGCGATCGGCGAGGTCGGGCTCGGCGTGCACGTCGCGCACGAGGAACGCGCGTCGCTCGTGCCGGACGCGATCGAGCAGCGATCGCGACATCGCGAGATCGCCGACGGCGCCGTCCGACGCGGAAGAGAGGATGTCGCTGCCGTCGGGCGAGAGCAGCAGCGCGCGCGTGGCCGGCAACGCGCCGACCGCCCACGCCGTGGCCTCGCGCAGCACCGCCTGCAGCGAGCCGCAGCGCGCGAGTCGATCGCCGAGCGCGGCGAGGGCCGCGAGCCGCGTGGGCGCGGCCGGTGCGTCGACGAGCTTCGCGTCGATCTCGACGGTGCTGCGGCCGAGCTTCGTCGCCGGCGCAGCTGCCCCGACGCTGTCCTCGGCGAGCTGCAGCGTCGTGCTCCCGAGCGTCAACGTTCCGCCGGGCGCGAGCCGGAACCCGCGCTGCACGGTCACGCGCTGGCCGTCGACCAGCGTCCACACGGGGTTCACGCCCGCGACCTCGTCGACGACGACGCCGCCGGCGTCGTCCGGCCGGAGCGTCAGGTGGTGGCGCGAGACCGCGGTGTCCGCGAGCTTGAGCGCCTCGGTCTGACCACGCCCGACCGTGATCGGTGCGTGTTGCAGCGCAATGCGTCGCCCGAGGTCGGGCCCCGCGACGACGAGCAGGCACAGCGCTGCCACGCGCACGAGCGTAACAGCCTGCGAGCCGCGGCTGCGAGCCCGAATTCGGCCGCGCCACCGCGCCCGGGTGCGGGTTGACAGCCCCCCCGCCGATGATACGGTTGCGCCGGATCACCGCATGGACCAACAGTCGCCCGAGGAACCGCAGGAGCTGCCCGACGTCGTTTCTCTGCTGCCCTTGCGAAACTCGGTGCTGTTCCCCGGCGCGATCATCCCGATCGACGTCGGCCGGCCCAAGTCGGTGAAGCTGGTCGAAGAGGCGATCGCCCACGAGCGCCCGATCATCGGCATCGTCACGCAGAAGGAAGCGCGGGTCGAGGACCCGAGCGAAGAGGACATCCATCGCGTCGGCTGTGCCGCGCGCATCCTCAAGGTCATCAAGCTCGCGCGGGACAACTACAGCGTGATCCTCCAGGGGGTCATGCGCATCCGCATCGACGAGATCACGGGCCACGACCCGTTCATCCAGGCGAAGGTCAGCGAGCTGAAGGATCAGATCTCGCCGCGGCTCGACGTCGAGGCCGAAGCGTTGGTGCTCAACATCAAGGAGACGGCGCGCAAGCTCATCTCGCTGGTGCCCGAGCTGCCGCGCGAGGCCGCGGCGCTGCTCGACTCCACGAGCGACCCCGGCCAGGTCGCCGACATGGTGATCAGCAACCTCGACATCGAGCCCGCCGAGAAGCAGGAGGTGCTCGAGGCGGTCGACGTGCTCGAGCGTCTGCGCAAGGTGCTGACGCTGCTCACCCGCCAGCTCGAGATCCTCAAGGTCCGCGAGCGCATCAACTCCCAGGTGCAGGAGGAGATGGGCCACAGCCAGCGCGAGTACGTGCTGCGCCAGCAGCTGAAGGCGATCAAGGGCGAGCTCGGCGAGATCGACGACGAGAGCGGCGACATCGAGGAGTTCCAGAAGAAGATCGCCGAAGCCAAGATGCCCGAGGAGGCCGAGAAGGTCGCGCTCAAGCAGCTCGACCGGCTCAAGCAGATGCAGCCGTCCTCGGCCGAGTACACCGTGACGCGCACGTACCTCGAGTGGCTCGTCGAGCTGCCGTGGTCGAAGTCCACCGAGGATCAGATCGACATCAAGACGGTGCGCGCGGTCCTCGACGAGGACCACTACGACCTCGAGAAGGTCAAGAAGCGCATCCTCGAGTACATGGCGGTGCTGAAGCTGAACGCCAGCAAGAAGGGGCCGATCCTCTGCTTGCTCGGCCCCCCGGGCGTCGGCAAGACCTCGCTCGGCAAGAGCATCGCGCGCGCGATCGGCCGCAAGTTCGTGCGCATCAGCCTGGGTGGCGTGCGCGACGAGGCCGAGATCCGCGGCCACCGGCGCACCTACGTCGGCTCGCTGCCGGGTCGGCTCATCCAGGGGCTCAAGAAGGCCGGCACCAACAACCCGGTCATCATGCTCGACGAGATCGACAAGCTCGGGCACGACTTCCGCGGCGACCCGGCCTCGGCGCTGCTCGAAGTGCTCGACCCCGAGCAGAACCACACGTTCAGCGACCACTACCTCGAGGTCACCTTCGACCTGTCGAAGGTGATGTTCATCGCGACCTCGAACTACCTCGAGCCGGTGCCGCCGGCCTTGAAGGACCGGCTCGAGATCCTCGAGCTGCCCGGCTACACGCGCCAGGAGAAGCTGGCGATCGCGCGCCGCTTCCTCATCCCCAAGCAGATCGGCGAGCACGGCCTCGACACCGCCGGCATCACGGTGGACTTCACCGAGGGCGCGGTGTTCGAGCTCATCGACAGCTACACGCGCGAGGCCGGCGTGCGCAACCTCGAGCGCGAGGTCTCCGCGGTGATCCGCGGCATCGCGGTCAAGGTGGTCGAGGACGAGAGCATCAAGTCGTTCACCGTCGACCAGGCCGACGTGCCCGAGTACCTCGGGCCGCAGAAGTACATGCCCGAGATGTCCGAGCGCACCGCCGAGCCCGGCGTGGCGACGGGCCTCGCATGGACGCCGGTCGGCGGCGAGATCATGTTCGTCGAGGCCTCGCGCATGCCGGGCAAGGGCGGGCTCATGCTCACCGGCCAGCTCGGCGACGTGATGAAGGAGTCGGCCCAGGCCGCGCTCAGCTACGTGAAGAGCCACCTCGACGAGCTCGGCATCGACCGCGCCTTGATGGAGGGACACGACATCCACGTGCACGTGCCTGCGGGGGCGATCCCGAAGGACGGGCCGTCGGCCGGCACCGCGATGCTCGCGGCGCTGGTGTCGCTCATCAAGCGCAACTGCGTGCGGCCCGACGTCGCGATGACCGGCGAGATCACGCTGCGTGGCCTGGTGCTGCCGGTCGGCGGCATCAAGGAGAAGATGCTCGCGGCGCACCGCGCCGGCATCAAGCGCATCGTGTTGCCGGAGCGCAACGAGAAGGACGTCGTCGACGTGCCCGAGGAAATCCGGCAGGAGATGGACATCGTGTACGTCCGCACGGTCCAGGACGTCCTCGCAGCGGTGCTCGCCGACGCGACCGAGGGTGCGGCCCCGGCGGTCGACGCGGCCGCGTCCGCCTGAGCGGCGATCGGGCATGGGCGCGGGTTTTCGCCGCGCCTTCGCCCGACGCCCGCTGCGCTTGACACCCCGGGTGTCGGGCTTAGCTTTGCAGCCGGCGCCGGCTGACCAATATTGCCAGCGGACGCATCGCCAGCTGGCTCGGCCAGCTGGACCCCTCGCGGTGGGCCCACCGGACCAGCCCGCCGCCTCGGCCACGAATCTCGCGCGCGAAAGAAAGGCTCGACCAGCGACATGGCGAAGATCATCGGAATCGACCTCGGGACCACGAACTCGTGCGTGGCGGTGATGGAGGGCAGCGAGCCCAAGATCATCGCGAACGAGGAGGGTGGCCGCACGACGCCATCGGTGGTGGCGTTCGAGCAGAGCGGCAACATCTTGGTGGGTCAGCAGGCGCGTCGCCAGGCGATCACCAACCCCGAGAACACGATCTTCTCGGCCAAGCGGCTCATCGGCCGCCGCTTCGACGAGGTCGAGACCGAGCGCAAGCGCATGCCCTTCAAGGTCGTGCGTGCGCCCAACGGCGACGCGCACATCGAGGTGCGCGGCAAGGCCTACCCGCCGCCGGAGATCAGCGCGCGCGTGCTGATGAAGCTCAAGAAGGCCGCCGAGGACTACCTGGGCGAGACGGTCTCCGCGGCCGTCATCACGGTGCCGGCGTACTTCAACGACGCCCAGCGCCAGGCCACCAAGGACGCCGGCCGCATCGCGGGCCTCGACGTCAAGCGCATCGTCAACGAGCCCACCGCGGCCGCGCTCGCGTACGGGCTCGACAAGGGCACCGACAAGGAGAAGGTCATCGCGGTCTACGACCTCGGCGGTGGCACGTTCGACATCTCGATCCTCGAGGTCGCGGAGAGCGTCGTCGGCGTCATCTCGACGAACGGCGACACGATGCTCGGCGGCGACGACTTCGACGAGCGCGTCATGCGTTGGCTGCTCGAGGAGTTCCGCAAGGACACCGGCATCGACGTCGGCGCCGACAAGCTGGTCATGCAGCGGCTCAAGGACGCCGCCGAGAAGGCGAAGATCGAGCTGTCGCAGTCGCCCGAGACCGAGATCAACCTGCCGTTCTTGACCGCCGATGCGAGCGGGCCCAAGCACATGCAGATCAAGCTCTCGCGCGCGAAGTTCGAGAGCCTGGTGGGCGACCTCGTGGAGAAGACGCTGGCGCCGTGCAAGAAGGCGCTCGAGGACGCGAAGAAGAGCATCAAGGAGATCAGCGAGGTGCTGCTGGTCGGCGGCTCGACCCGCATCCCGATGGTGCAGGCGAAGGTCCGCGAGTTCTTCCAGAAGGAGCCCAGCAAGGGCGTGAACCCGGACGAGGTGGTCGCGGCGGGTGCGGCGGTGCAGGCCGGCGTGCTCTCCGGCGAGGTCACCGACATCGTGCTCGTCGACGTCACCCCGCTGTCGCTCGGCATCGAGACGCTCGGCGGCGTGATGACCACGCTGATCCAGCGCAACACCACCATCCCCACGCGCAAGTCCGAGACGTTCACCACCGCGGCCGACAACCAGAGCTCGGTCGAGGTGCACGTCATGCAGGGCGAGCGCGCGATGGCGCAGGACAACCGCACGCTCGGCAAGTTCAGCCTCATCGGCATCCCGCCGGCCCCGCGCGGCGTCCCGCAGATCGAGGTCACGTTCGACATCGACGCGAACGGCATCGTCAACGTGTCGGCGCGCGACAAGGCCACCGGGCGCGAGCAGAAGATCACGATCACGGCGTCGTCGGGTCTGTCCGAGGACGAGATCAAGAAGATGGTCGACGACGCGAAGTCGTTCGAGGCCGAGGACAAGAAGCGGCGCGAGAAGGTCGAGGCCCGCAACTCGCTCGAGTCGATGGTGCTGCAGACCGAGAAGCTGATCTCGGAGAGCGGCGACAAGATCCCGGCCGAGCCGAAGGCCGAGGTGGAGACGGCGCTCAAGGAGGCCAAGGAGGCGCTCGAGGCCGACGATCCCGATCGCGTCGCGGCCGCGAAGGAGAAGCTCACGCAGGCCTCCCACAAGATGGCGACCGCGATGTACGGCCAGGGTGCGCCGCAGGGCGGCGCGGGTCCCGAAGCCGGCGCGCCGGGTGGGGCAGGGCCGCAGGGTGGTCCCACGGGCACGCCGCCCGGCGGTGACAAGCCCAAGGACGACGGCGAGGTCATCGACGCCGAGTTCGAAGAGAAGAACTAGGCCTGCGCGGCGAGCAGGCCCTCGGCACAGGGAATCACCACGTCCGCGAGCACGCGTCGGCGCACCTGCGCCGACGTGCGCGGCGTGAGCAGTCCGGTGGTCTCGTCGTGATCGGGGTGGGCAGCGCTCGCGGAGCTCTCGCGGGCGAGCTCGGCCCGCACGGCGTCGAGCTCCTCGGCGATCCGAGCGCGGAGCCCGGCGTCGCCTTCGCGCAGCGCCCACGCGAGGATGCGGTAGGAGAGCTCGGCGTGGCGCGCCTCGTCGTCGGCGATCGCCGCGAGCACCTCGCGTAGCTCGGGCGAGGCACAGCGTCGCGCACCCTCGGCGACGCACAGCGCCGCGACGGTCTCGTTCACGCAGCCGTCGCGAAAGCACTCGATCGCGAGCTGCTCGAGCGTCGATGCGCTCGCGCTGGCTGCGAGCGCGAGCCGGCCCGGGCCGAGCTCGAGGTCACCGAACGCCGACGCGATGCCGTAGCACTGCCGCGCGTGGCGGATCTCGTCGCGCGCGGCGAGGTGGGCCGCATCGACCAGCTCGGCGGGCGCTCCGTGGACCATCAGGTCGATCGCGAGCCTCGCGAACGCGGCGACCGAGGCGTGCTCGAACGCAGCCTCGCGCGCCCACGCGACGCTGGCGTACGCACGTGCGGCCGCGGACCATCCGTGCTCGACGACGATCGGGGCATGCCAACCCTCGCGCACGCGCGTCGGCGCGACGACCACGTTGCCCGCCTCGCGCAGCGGACGACCGCCGGGGCTGGGCTCCTCGCAGCCGCCGTTCTCGGTCTCGAACGTGTTCGGCGGACAGCGATGCAGCGACGCCACCGAGTAGCAGCATTGGTCCTCGATCGCGCGCGTGAACGGGGCATCGTCGAGCGGATCGACGACGCCGTAGGGGTAGAACAGCCGGGTGCGCAGCGCGACGGGGCACTGCTTCGCCGACGGGGCCGGGAACGCGGTGGTCTCGGGCGACGGCCAGCACTCCTCGTACTCGTGCAGCTTGGGATCGAGGTACTTGCGCGGCTGCGCGAGCGCATGCAGCGGATTGCAGCGCTCGTAGCAGCACCGCGGATCCTCCGGCGCGTACGTGCCGGTGTACACGAACGCGGCCGTGCCCGGCGCATCGAACACGAAGCTCGCGAGCTGGGGATCGTGGGCGCTCAGCTTCCAGCCGTCGACGACGTGGTCCCACTCGACGTCGAGCAGCGGCAAGCCGTGCTGGCTGCAGTGGGCGTAAGGGGCGGCCGCGAGCTCGGTGCCGCCCTCGTAGCTCAGATCGACGCGGCCGCAGACGCGCTCGTGCACGTGATCCGGCGCGCACGTCGAACCGGTGCTCGTCTGCGCGAGCGCGCCCGGTCCGTCGGTGGTCGTGGTCGCGGTCGGAGGCGCAGTCGTGTCGTCCGTCGGCGTGACCGGCTCCGGGGACGGCTTGCAGGCCGGCGCGAGCGGCAGACCGAGCACGAGCGCGAGGCGGATGCGGAGCGAGGCGGAGGTCATCGTTGCAACATCGTAGCGGGTGGTCCACGGCGAGGGCGCGCGCCGTGATCGCGATGCGCTGCGGAGCAAGAGGTGTGCCGCAGCAATCGCGCGCGCGGTCGGGGCGGCGTGCACCCGAGTCGGGTCATGGCCGGCTACGGCGACCCCGATCGCGTCGGGTCGACGGGAAGTGGCGTGTCGGGGGGCGGGGCGGCCATACTGGAGGGGTTGCCGCGCATCGCATCCGCGCTCGCGTTCGTGCTCCCGCTGCTCTGCGGGTCGGCCTGCGCGGGCCCGAACCTGTTCACGGATCTCACCAGCGTCTCGACCGGGCGCAGCAACAAGGGCCGCACGCGCAAGCCGGCGAAGATGCCGCTGCGCGGCACCGGGTTCAAGGTGCCGTCGCGCTGGCGCGAGCGCGCGTTCAACTACGGCACCGACGAGATCGTCGCGGCGGTGCAGCGGGCCGCGGGGCGGGTGCACGCGGCCGACCGCCGCGCGGTGCTCGGCGTCGCGGACTACAGCCGCAAGACGGGCGGGTCGTCGAAGTGGCACCACAGCCACCACAGCGGTCGCGACGTCGACCTGCTCTTCTACACGACCGACGCGAAGGGCAAGCCGTTGCCGCCGCCCGAGGACGACATGATCACGTTCGACGGCGAGGGCAAGCCCTACGTCGGCAAGCGCGACAAGGACGGCTACAAGGACGCGATCTGGGCAGAGCGCGTGTTCGACACGCGTCGCAACTGGGAGCTGCTCGAGGGCCTCATCACCGATCCTTCGATCAGGCTGCAGTGGGCCTTCGTGTCCGAGGGGCTGAAGGCGCGGCTGCTCGGCTGGGCGCGCAAGAAGGGGCGGCCGCGCTGGGTGATCGAGTACGCCGCGACCGTGCTCCAACAGCCGGGTGACTCGCTGCCGCACGACAACCACTTCCACGTGCGCGTGTACTGCACGCGCGCGGATCGCTTCCACGGCTGCGTGGAGCGCGGGCCGGTGTGGCAGCACGAGAAGAAGACCTTCAAGTACGGCGGGCCCGAGCACTACGATCCGGTGACCTGGCGGCGCCTGATGGGCGCGACGCCGTCGCCGTGGCAGTGATCCGGCCGAAGGCTTGACGTCGGTCGGCCGGAGCCGTCACGCTTGCCCGGTCGTGGGCCATCGGATCGGTGAGTACGAGCTGGTGCACCGCATCGGCAGCGGTGGCATGGCCGAGGTGTGGATGGGCCGGCGCGCGCTCCCGGGCGGCGCGACGAAGTCGGTGGCGATCAAGTTCATGGCGGCCTCGATGGCCGACAGCGAGCGCCACCGCAAGATGTTCCTCGACGAGGCGCGGCTGTCGATGCTGCTGTCGCACTCGAACGTCGTGCAGGTGTTCGACGCGGGGCTCGACGGCCAGCGCATGTACATGGTGATGGAGTGGGTCGACGGGCTCAACCTCTCGCAGCTCGTGCAGCTCGCGAAGGCGGCCGGTCAGCCGATCAGCCTGTCGGTGGTCGGCTACGTCATCGGCGAGGTGTTGCAGGGGCTCTCCTATGCGCACGAGCTGCGCCACGAGGGCCGGCAGCTCGGCATCGTGCACCGCGACATCTCGCCCCACAACGTGCTCGTCAGCCTCTCGGGCGAGGTGAAGCTCGCGGACTTCGGCGTCGCGCGGCTCGCCGTCGAGGAGACCACGGGCGTCAACATCAAGGGGAAGCTGCGCTACATGGCGCCGGAGCACCTCGCCGGCCGCACGAAGTCGGCGAAGGTGGATCTGTTCGGCGTGGGCGCGATCCTCCACGAGCTGCTCTCCGGCGACCGCTTCCGGGCCGACGCGGACGAGGTCGCGCTCTACCATCAGATCCTCGGCGGCCACACGCCCGAGCTCGTGCGCACGGACGTGCCGCCCGAGCTGGTCGCGCTGCGGTTGGGGCTGCTCGAGCCCGACGAGACACGGCGACTGCCGTCGGCCGATGCCGCGCTGCAGCAGCTCGAGGCGTGGGCCGGCTACCGCAATGCGGCGGGCGAGCTCGCGAGGATGTGTCGAGGCTTCACCGGCGTCGACGCGCCGCGCTCCGGGCTGCACGTGCATGCGCGCGTCGAGCCCGACGCCGCGCCCTCCGACACGCCCACCGCGACGACGCATACGTCGATGGTCGGTCGCGCGCGCGAGCACACCTCGCCGACGGGCGATGCCGGCACCCCGCGGCCGCACGATCCGTCGAACACCTGGGCCGCTGCGAGCGGTCGCGAGCCGCGTCGCGGCCTGCTGCTCGCGGGCGTGATCGGTGGCGCCGTCGTGCTCTCCATCGCCTCCGCGCTCGGCGTGATGGCCTATCGCAAGCGTGCGCAGGAGAGCAGCAGCGAGCTGGTGGCGCAGGCGCCCTCGGACCCGCCGAGCGACGGCATCTCGCGCACGCCCGAGCCCGAGCCCGAGCCACCCGCCGGCCCCGACCTCGCGCCCACGGTCGCGAAGGCGAACGGCGACGCGACGACCGGCACGAAGGCGAGCGGCGACGCGACGACGATCGAGGTCGCAGCGCCACCGCGCGAGCCTGCCGCGGATCCGACGGCGAAGCCCGTCGCGGAGCCGGCCACCAGCACGCCGGTCGAGCCCTCCACGACGTCGACGCCGGTGGAGGCGGACACACCGAGCTCGCCGACGCCGCGCGCGAGCACGGGCACGGGCACGAAGAAGCCGAAGCCCGCCGCGCCCACGCCGAAGGTGAAGGTCGCGGTCGTGTTCCGGCTCAAGTCGCCGCTGCGCTTCGCGTGGGCGCGCATCGATTCGGGCGAAGGCTTCGCAGTCGAGCCGAAGGCGACGCGCACGGTGACCGCGGGCTCGCACACGATCGACTGGCGTGCGGACGACACGAAGCCGTGGGTGAGCGGTGGACGCTTCGAGATCGTCGCGGGCTCGAGCCCGACGATCCGCATCGGCTCCAGCGGTCCGCACCTCGAGTGATCGCCACGCGCGTGCCGTAGCACCGCACTCCTGCGCACCTGCGTCGTTGTTCAGGTGAACGCGCCGCAGCGCTGTGGAAGCAGCGTTGCGACCGTCGCGGTCGAGCGCGCGAAGAACCGCGAGGACGCGCTCGTGCACGCCGATCTGCGCACGCTCGCGTCTCGCGATCGCACGCGCGACGACGTCGAACGAGCGCGCTCGCACGCCCCGTGCGATGCGGCCTCACTGAACAGTGTGACAGTCAGTGGATTGCCAAAAACTTCCCAATAGCGATTAGAAAGTGCTTCCTAAACTCCACTGAGTGGAATACATTGAAATGGACCGAAGGAGTCCATTCGCCCCAGGCGAGTCGAGACACGGTCCACATCCCAGGCGGCGCTTCCGACCACGCGCCGCTCCTCCGCTTCCTCCTCCTCGCGCTCTCTTCTCCCGCGCTCCTCTCCCGCGCTCTCCCGCTCCTGCTCCGCCATGCTCGTCGCGCTCACCGAGGCCCAGGTCCGTGAAGTCGAGGCATCAGCCCCCGATGGGCTGAGCTCGCAGGAGCTCGTGGCCGCGTTCGCATCGCGCGACGTGAAGTTCACCGAGGCGACGCTGCGCAAGTACGTGCAGCTCGGGCTCGTGCCGCGCTCACGCCGGGTCGGACGCAAGGGCAAGCACCTCGGCTCGCGCGGCATCTATCCGGTCCGCTCGGTCCGCCGCATCAACACGATCAAGAAGTTGATGGCGGAGCACTACACGATCGAAGAGATCCAGGCTCGCTTCCTCACCTTCAAGGACAGCATCGAGATCCTCGACGAAGCGCTGGGCGAGCTCGTCCGCATGTTCGAGGAGAAGATCGCTGCCCAGAGCCCCGCCGCCCGCGATCGACTCGGCGGCGAGCTGAGCTCGATCCGCAGCACCGCGAACGCGCTGCTCGAAGGCGTGCACCGCCTCGAGAAGCTCATCGTCCACGCCGGCGACGTCCCGCGTCCGCGCGGTGGCGGTGCAGCCGGTGCGACCGAGCTGCTCTGAACGCCGCCCTCCGAATTCCTCCGGCTCATCCCCACCTCGACCACCCGCTCTCCACCGCTCCCGCTCGATCCCAGGGGTTCACCATGCTGAAGTACGACGCCACCGCGCAAACCGACGACGACCACGACGATGCGCTGCTGCACGAAGCCGACGACGGCGACCCCAAGCCGATCGTCCGTCGCGTGCGTGCGAAGACGATCGCGATGAAGCGGCTCACCAAGGAAGAGCTGCGCATCGGCGCGTTGCTCTACCCGGAGCGCAGCTACTGGCGGCCGCAGTCGCGTGGCGAGTGCGCCAACGTGGCGCGCCCGTGCCCGTACGTGAGCTGCAAGTACCACCTCTACATCGACGTCAACCCGACGACGGGCAGCATCAAGATCAACTTCCCCGACCTCGAGGTCTGGGAGCTGCAGCACAGCTGTGCGCTCGACGTGGCGGGGCAGGGCGGTATCACGCTCGAAGAGGTCGGCGAGATCCTGAACCTCACCCGCGAGCGCATCCGTCAGGTCGAGGTCCGGGGACTGATGAAGCTCAAGGAGCGCGGCGGCGACGAGCTGCTCGCCTACCTCGCGCGCGCAGCCGATTGAGTTCTGGTCGCGCCGTCCGGCGCTCTTCCTGGCGCGCGCGGTCGTGCTCGCGCTCCGCCGTGGCAAAGCCACGTCGGGCTCGAAGGGCTTCGGTCTGCGAGTCGCCCGCGGGGATCGCTCCGCGCGCCACGTCGCGGCTCGACGTGTGAGCGCACGCGGCCCGTCGCACCGGAGCGATCGTCGTCGCGATCCGGGCGGTGCCGCGCACGGGGTTGACCCTCGCCGACGAGCGGGTGTACGCGCGCCTGGTGAACGAAGTCTCCAAGCTGCGCCGCGCGCTGGTCAGCGTCAGCGACAAGACCGACCTCGAGCTGCTCGCGAAGCTGCTCGTCGCGAGCAAGGTGGAGGTGCTCTCGACCGGCGGTACCGCGAAGGCGCTCGCCGAGCTCGGCGTCGCGGTGGTGAAGGTCAGCGAGTACACCGAGGCCCCCGAGATCCTCGGCGGGCGCGTGAAGACGCTGCACCCGAAGATCCACGGCGGCATCCTGGCGATGCCCACGCCCGAGCACGAGGCCGAGCTCGTGCGTCACGCGATCTCGCCGATCGATCTCGTCGTCGTGAACCTGTACCCGTTCCGCCAGGCGATCGCGCGCGAGGGCTGCACGTTCGCCGAGGCGATCGAGAACATCGACATCGGCGGGCCCACGATGCTGCGCGCCGCGGCCAAGAACTGGGGCCGCGTCGCGGTCGTGGTCGATCCGGCGGACTACCGTGCGCTCGCGGACGCGATCGCCGAGCACGGCGGCGTGCCGGCCAGCCTGCGCCGCGCGCTCGCCCGCAAGGCGTTCGCCCACACGGCGACCTATGACGCGGCGATCGCCGAGTACCTGTCGCGCTGGAGCGACGCGGGCGAGCCCGCGCCCGCCGACGACACCCCGGGCTTCCTGCAGGTGGGTGGCGCACGCGCGGGCGAGCTGCGCTACGGCGAGAACCCCCACCAGGCCGCCGCGTTCTATCCGAGCACGCGCGGCGACGAGCCGCCCGGGCTCGATGCCGCCGTGCAGCTGCAGGGCAAGCCGCTCAGCTACAACAACCTGCTCGACGCCGACGGTGCGCTCGGGCTCGTGCGCGAGCTCGCCGAGCTCGGGCCGGCGGCGGCGGTGATCAAGCACGCGACGCCGTGCGGCGCCGCGATCGGCCGCGAGGGCGACGCGATCGCCGACGTCTACCACCGCGCGCAGCAGGCCGATGCCGAGAGCGCGTTCGGAGGCATCGTCGCGCTGTCGCAGCCGTGCGACGAGGCCACCGCCGAGCGGCTCGCCGCGACGTTCCTCGAGGTCGTCATCGCGCCGTCGTTCGACGCGGCTGCGCGCGCGCGGCTGGCCAAGAAGACGAACCTGCGCCTGCTCGAGCTGCCGATCGCGGTGCGCACCACCGGCGCCGCACCGCTGCGCGTGCGCTCGATCGCGGGCGGCCTGCTCGCGCAGCGCGAGGATCGTGCCACCGTGCGCCTGCGCGACGCCGAGCGCGTCGCGGGCGAGCCGCCCGACGAGCCGCGCTGGCACGAGCTCGAGCTCGCCTGGCGCGTCGTGAAGCACGTGCGCAGCAACGCGATCGCGCTCGTGAAGGACGGCGTCACCGTGGGGCTGGGCGGCGGCCAGACCTCGCGCGTCGAGGCCGTGCGCCAGGCGCTCGCGCGCGCCGGTGAGCGTGCGCGGGGAGCCACGCTCGCCTCCGACGCGTTCTTCCCGTTCCGCGACAGCATCGATGCGCTCGCGGATGCCGGGGTCGCGGCGATCGTGCAGCCCGGCGGCTCCGTGCGCGACGACGAGGTGATCGCCGCCGCGCGCGAGCACGGCCTGCTCATGCTGCTCACGCGCGAGCGCCACTTCCGGCACTGAGGGCACATGCGCGTCCTCGTCGTCGGCGGAGGTGGTCGCGAGCACGCGCTCGCATGGAAGCTCGTGCAGGACGGGGCCGAGGTCGTCGTCGCGCCCGGCAACGCCGGCATCGCCGAGCTCGCCGAGTGCGTCGCGGTCCCCGTCGACGATGCCGCGGGGCTCGTCGCGCTCGCGCGTGCGCGCGCCGTCGAGCTCGTGGTCGTGGGTCCCGAGCAACCGCTCGTCGACGGCCTCGCCGATGCGATGCGCGCCGCCGGGCTGCCGTGCTTCGGACCTTCGGCCGCCGCCGCGCGGCTCGAGGGCAGCAAGGTCGACGCGAAGCAGTTCATGCAGCGCCACGACATCCCCACCGCGACGAGCGTCGTGGTCGCGCATGCGCGCGAGCTCGCGGCTGCGCTCGCGCGCTTCTCCACGCCGCCGGTCGTCAAGGCGGACGGGCTCGCGGCCGGCAAGGGCGTCACCGTCGCGGAGACGTTCGCCGAGGCCGAGGCCGCGGCGCGCGACTGCCTCGAGCACGGCGTGTTCGGGCCCAGCGGTGCGACCGTCGTGCTCGAGCAGCGCCTGTTCGGCCAGGAGGTCAGCTTCTTCGCGCTGACCGACGGCACGCACGCGGTCACGCTGGCGCCGGCGCAGGACCACAAGCGCATCGGCGAGGGCGACACGGGCCCGAACACCGGGGGCATGGGTGCGTATGCACCGGCGCCGATCTTCGACGCCAGCGTGCGCGCGAAGGTGGTCGAGCGCATCGTCGCGCCGACGCTCGCGGGCATGCGCGCCGAAGGGCGCCCGTTCGTGGGCGCGCTGTTCGTCGGGCTCATGATCGACGAGCACGGCGATCCGTGGGTGATCGAGTACAACTGTCGCTTCGGCGATCCCGAGGTGCAGGCGCTCGTGTTCGGGCTCGAAGCGCCGCTCTTGCCCGTGCTCCACGCGGCCGCGACGGGCACGCTCGCGGACGGTGAGCTCGCCGGGCGTCCGGCCGCCTCGGTCGTGCTCGCCGCGGCCGGCTATCCCGGCACGCCGAAGAAGGGCGACGTCATCGCCGGGCTCGACGACGCGCGCGGCGTCGCGGACACGCTCGTCTTCCACGCGGGCACGCAGCGGGGCAGAGACGGCGCGTTCACGAGCGCGGGCGGACGCGTGCTCGGCGTGTGTGGCCGCGGCGACGATCTCGCCCAGGCGCTCGCGCGCGCGTATCGGGCCGCGGCATGCATCTCGTTCGCAGGCATGCAGCTGCGTCGCGACGTCGGCGCGCGTGCGCTCGGCTCGACCCGCGGCGGCTGACGGCGGTGTCGCGCCGCCTTTCGCTGTGGTATGGCTGGCGCCGATGGCGAGCATCCGACCGTTCCGCGGGCTGCGTTACGACGTCGCACGGGCCGGTGATCCGGCCCTGTTGATGTCACCGCCGTACGATGTGATCGACCCCCCGATGCGCGCGGAGCTGGCGGCCCGCTCGCCGAACAACAGCATCCACTTCGTGCTGCCCGAGGGCGACGGCCCCGCGAAGTACCAGCGCGGTGCCGCCGAGCTGCGCGCGCAGATCGAGCGCGCGATGGTGCGCGACGGGGCGCCGTCGCTCTACGTCTACCACCAGCGCTACCAGGTCGAAGGCCACGAGCGCACGCGCCGGGGCTTCATCGCGCTCATCGAGCTCACGCGCTTCGGCGAGGGCCCGGTGCTCGCCCACGAGCGCACGCTCGCCGGCCCCAAGCAGGATCGGCTCGAGCTCATGCGCGCGACGCAGGCGCACCTCGAGCTCGTGTTCGGGCTGTTCCCCGATCCGCAGCGGCGCTGGGAGGCGATCGTGGCCCCCGCGCTCGCGCATCCGGTGCTGCACTGCGACTTCGACGGCATCGAGCACACGCTCTACCGGGTCGACGAGCCCGCGCAGATCGAGGCGCTGCAGCGTCACCTCGCGGATCTGAAGATCTACATCGCCGACGGTCACCACCGCTACGAGACGATGTGCACGTTCCGCGACGAGCTCGCGGAGCGTGGGCATCCGGCCGCGCGGTGGGGGATGATCTATCTCGCGAACCTCGATGATCCCGAGCTCACCGTGCTGCCCACGCACCGGCTCGTGCACGGGCTGCCGAGCGTCGATCTCGAGGCGGTGCTCACGGTCGCATCGCCGTGGTTCGAGGTCGCGCGCGAGCCCTTGCCGGCCACCGGGCTCGCGCTGCGCGAGCGACTGCAGCGCGCCGGTGCGCAGCGGGCCGCGTTCGGGCTCACGGTGCCGGGCAGCGGCGAGCTCTTGGTGCTCACGTTGCGCGCGGGCTTCGATCCCGCCGAGGCCGGGCTCGGTGCACTGCCGCCCGCGCTGCAGCACCTCGACGTCGCGCTCTTGCACGAGCTCGTCATCGAGCGCGCGCTCGGCATCGGCAAGCCCGCGCAGGAGGCGAAGACGAACCTGCGCTACTACAAGTCCACCGACGAGGCGCTCGCCGTCGCGAAGGACGGCGACGGCGTCGTGCAGCTGGTCTGCTTCATGAACGCGACCCCGGTCGCCGACGTGCGTGCGGTGTGCGACAGCGGCCAGGTGATGCCGCAGAAGAGCACGTTCTTCCACCCGAAGATCCCGAACGGGCTCGTCGTGTACGACCTGCGGGCGGCCGACGACGACGCGGCCCGTGGCGAGGAGTCGGGTGCCTGAGCGCGCCGGCGGGGCGCTCGGGCTGCCCCGGGGCTCGCGCGAGCTCCTGCCGGCGGCGTCGCGTCGTCGACGATCGCTGGTCTCGGGCCTGCTCGCCGAGCTCGAGCGCTGGGGCTACGAGCAGATCGAGACGCCGCTCGTCGAGTACTTCGACGTCATCGCGCACGGCCTGAGCGAGGCCGATCGTGCGGCCTGCGTGCGCTTCATCGAGGCGGGCAGCGGCGCGCTCGTGATGCTGCGCGCCGATCCGACCCCGCAGATCGCCCGGATGCTCGCGCAGCGGCTCGGTGGCGAGCTCGCCCACGACGCGGTCCAGCGCTGGTGCTACGCGGCCGACGTCGTCCGCCAGCCGATGGCGGCGCGCGAGCCGACGGAGTGCCACCAGGTCGGCGTCGAGCTCATCGGCGACGGCGATGCGTCGGCCGACGTCGAGCTCGTCACGCTCGTCGACGCGGCGCTGCGCGGCTGCGGGCTCGCGGAGTTCCGCATCGACGTCGCGCACGCCCAGCTCGCGCGGGCGGCCATCGCCCGGCTGGGGCTGGGTGAGCCCACCAGCGCCGCCGCGCACGATCTGCTCGCGCGCAAGCACACCGGCGGGCTGGAGTCGCTGCTCGTGGACGTCGGGGTCGCGCACGACACCGCGGCCGTGCTCGCGTCGCTGTGCGATCGCGTCGGCGGTGCCGCCGTCGTCGAGCGCGCGCGCGTCGAGCTCGGCGCGCTCGTCCTCGCCGAGCACCTCGATGCGCTCGCGGCCGTGTGCGACGGCGTGCGTGGGGGCCCGGCGGCGGAGCGACTCGTCGTCGATCTCGGCGAGGTCCGCGGCTACGACTACTACAGCGGTGTGCGCGTGCGCGTGTGGGCGCCCGGCGTCACCCGGCCGATCGTCCGCGGCGGTCGCTACGATCGCCTGCTCGCCGGCTACGGCAGCGCGCGACCGGCCACCGGGTTCGCGATCGATCTCGACGCGCTCGAGCAGGCGCTCGCGCATGCGCAGCCCGGCACGAGCCTGCCCGCACGCGCCCCGGCGCACGTCGTCGCAGTGCACGAGGGGGCCGGCGCGGCCGCGCGTCGGGCCGCGGCCGAGCTCGCCGCGCGCGAGCGTGCGCTCGGCCTGCGGGCGTGGGTGCAGCCGACGAACTCGTGCGCCCGCGCCGAGGAGCTCGCGCTCTCCGGCGATGCGCAGACGCTGACGTGGATCGAAGCGAACGGGCGGCGGCTGTCGCTCGCGCGACGCGTGCACGATGGCGTGCGCTGGGTCGCGGCCACGAGCTGGGAAGAGGACGCATGAGCAACGCCGGGCGGGAGCGAGTCGAGCGATGAGCACACTCGTGGTGATCGGCGCCCAGTGGGGCGACGAAGGCAAGGGCAAGGTCGTCGACGCCGTCGCGGCGCAGGCCGACGTGGTCGCGCGCTTCGGCGGGGGCAACAACGCCGGGCACACGCTGGTGGTCGGCGGGCGCAAGCTCGTCACGCACCTCGTGCCGTCGGGCTGCCTGTATCCGGGCACGCGCTGCGTGCTCGGAGCCGGCATGGTGATCGATCCGCAGGTGCTCGCGCGCGAGATCGCCGAGCTGCGTGCGCTCGGGCTGCTCGTGAAGGACGAGCTGCGCGTGTCCCTGCAGGCGCACCTCATCTTCGACTTCCACCGCGCGCTCGACGGGCTGCGCGAGGATCGTGCGGCGTCGTCGGGCTCGGCGATCGGGACCACGCGGCGCGGCATCGGCCCGGCCTACGAGGCCAAGGCCGCGCGTCGCGGCGTGCAGGTGCGCGACCTGTTCGAGCCGGCGACGTTGCGCGCGCGGCTCGAGCACGACCGCGACGCGCTCGCGCCCGAGCTCGCGCGACTCGGGGCCCCCGACGTCGACGTCGACGCCGCGCTGCGCTCCGCCGAAGAGTGGGCGCAGTGGCTCGCACCGATGGCGTGCGACGCGAGCACGCTCTGCAACGATGCGATCCGCGCGGGGCAGCGCGTGCTGTGCGAGGGCGCCCAGGGGGCGCTCCTCGATCTCGATCACGGCACCTATCCGTTCGTGACGTCGTCGTCGACCACCGCGGGTGGTGCATGCACCGGGCTCGGCATCGGACCGACGCGCATCGACGAGGTGTGGGGCATCAGCAAGGCCTACGCGACGCGCGTGGGGGCAGGGCCGTTCCCGACGAAGCTCGACGACGACGTGGGCGAGCGCCTGCGCCGGGCCGGCGACGAGTACGGCGCCACCACGGGCCGGCCGCGCGACTGCGGCTGGCTCGATCTGCCCGCGCTCCGCTATGCCGCGCAGCTGTCGGGCATGACCGGGCTCTGCATCACGAAGCTCGACGTGCTCGCGGCGCTCGGCCATGCGGAGGTGTGCGTCCGCTATGCCGACGGCCAGGAGCCCGGCAAGGACGACCTCGCGCGCGTGCGGCCGGTGCTGCAGCGCGTGCCGGGCTTCGACGCGCCCGGCCTCGGCGACGCGTTGCAGCGCGCGCGCTCGCTCGCCGAGCTGCCCGACTGCGTGCGCGCCTACCTCGATCTCGTGGCGGCGGCGATCGACGTTCCGATCGCGCTCGTGTCGGTCGGGGCCGATCGCGAGCAGACCATCTTCGTCCGACGGCCGTTCGAATCACGGCGATGAGGCGGCGCGCGGGCGCGCCGGGAACCAACCGGGCGCGCGTGCGTGCCACCTCTGCCCGGCTGCGTCCGCGCCCTCACCCCATGCGCGCCACGACCATCGAAAAAGCGGCCTGCGGCACGATCTCCGCGCCGACCCGGCCCGGGACGCGGCGCGCCGCTGCTGTACGCGTGCCCACCCCATCGCCATCCCCATCGGTCTCGACCCAGGCGGGCCCCCGAACGGCAACTGCGACGCGCTCGGTTCAAAACCGCCGTTGTGCGCAAAGGCTCGCTTCCCATATACTGCGGTCGGCTGGAACTCCCGCGAACAAGCGGGTCCGATCGCCATCGCGCGCGCGCGCGCGGGAGCAGGGTATCTGCCCATGAAGATCGAATGCGACAAGTGCAGCGCCAAGTACTCCATCGCCGACGAGAAGGTCCGCGGCAAGACCTTCAAGATCCGCTGCAAGAAGTGCAGCAACGTGATCATCGTGCGCGACAAGGCAGCCGGCGCCGGCCTGGGCGGTGAGGCCGAGGCGCCCGCCGCCGTCGGGTGGCACCTCGCGATCAACGGCGAGACCGTCGGGCCGATGGCCGAGGACGAGGTGCGGCAGCGCTTCCGCGCCGGTGAGATCGATCGCGAGACGGCGATCTGGCAGGAGGGCTTCGAGGACTGGGTGCCGCTCGGCGAGGTCGACACGTTCGCGGATCTCGCGGCCGGCGACGCAGCGGCCGAGGATCCGTTCGCGTCGGCCAACCAGGAGGAGTACGCCGCGCCGGCCCAGGCCCAGGCGCGCGCGGTGAGCCACAGCGCGCAGCCGGTCGCCCGCGTGGCCGGAGCCGGCGGTGCGTCCGTCTCCGAGGCGCAGTCACCCCGCGTCTCGCGGCTCACGGGTCAGCGCAACGAGAACTCGGTGCTGTTCTCGCTCGACAGCCTGCAGGCGCTCGCGACGGGCGGCAACGCGGCGAACACCCAGCGCGCGGGCGCGGGTCCGCAGCGCACCGGCCCGAAGGGGCTCGCCACCGTCGCGCCGTCGTCCGAGGGCTCCGGGCTCATCGACATCCGCTCGCTCGGTGCGATGGTCGGTACCGACGCCAGCCCGCAGCACGTGCCGTCCGCACCCAAGCACGACGACGCCGCGCTGCCGAGCTTCGGTGGTGCGAGCCTCGGCGGGCTCGCCTCGGCGCCGCTCGTGCCGCAGGTGGCCGCGGTCGATCACATGGGCCACTCGATGGGGGCCGTGGTCGCCCCGCCGCCGCAGCGGTCGAACGCGCCCATGTACGTGATGATGGTGATCCTGTTGCTCGCCGTCGCGGGCCTCGGCGCCTACATCGTGCTGCGTCCGCAAGAGCCGGTCATCGTCGAGAAGACGGTGCAGGCCGACGCGCCCTCCGTCCGTGGCGACGAAAAGGACGAGGACGACAAGGACAAGGACAAGGACAAGGACAAAGACAAGGACGACGAGGACAAGGACAAGGCCAAGGCCGAGGGCGACGATCCCGACAAGGCCAAGGACGGCGAGGAAGCCGGCGAGGCCGGCGAGGCCGGCGAGGACGCGAAGGCCGAGGGCGGCGACAAGCCCGACGGCGACAAGCCGAGCAGCGGCAAGTCGAGCGGCAAGCCGAGCAGCGGCAGCAAGCCCAGCAGCCCCAACAGCAGCAGCGGCAGCAAGCCGACCACGCCTGCGAAGCCGACCACACCGACGACGCCGTCGAAGCCGTCGAGCGGCGCCGATCTCGACGTCGACTGCATCCTCGATCCCAAGCTCCCCAAGTGCAAGGGCGGCAGCAGCGGCAGCAAGCCGAGCAGCGGCAGCAACCCCAAGCCGGCGGCACCCTCCGATCCGAGCCTGCCCGAGACGCTCACCACCAACGACATCAAGGCCGGCGTGGGTCCGGTGAAGGACGCCGCGAAGGCCTGTGGCGGCAAGCACGGCGCTGCGCCCGGCGACAAGGTGAAGGTGAAGCTGTCGATCACGGGCGCCACCGGTGCGGTGTCGTCGGCCGCCGCCGAGCCGCCGCACAACGGCACGCCGCTCGGCAACTGCGTCGCGGCTGCGCTCAAGAAGGCGACCTTCAAGAAGTTCCGCAAGCCGACGCTCGGCGCGGTGTATCCCGTCACGATGTGACGCGGCGACGCTTCGTCGCCCCGCGGCCGCGCCGCAGCTCCGGCTGTCGCGCGGCCGTCTCGTTTTCGGAGGTGCGCGCGCGGACGTGAAGCGCGTGCAAACCCCGTCGCCGCCGCAGGCGCTCGTGGAACGACGCGCGCGCTCGTGCGTGATCCATCTACGAGGTGAGGCCGAGCTGCTTCGGCCAGGCGGGATCGATGGGCACCGAGAACTCGGCAGTGATTGCGTTGGCGGAGATCCAGGAGCTCGAGGCGTTGCGGGTCTCGCTCGAGCGCGAGCGAGCACGCGAAGAGCTCGCGGCGCAGGGGCGTGCGCAGGCGGAGGCCGCGGCGAAGGCCGAGGCCCATGCGCGCTGGCTCGCACGGCAACAGGCCGAGGCGGCCGCTCGCGAGGCGGCGCTGCAGGCCGAGCGCGCGCACGAGGAACGCATGCGCGTCGTGCAGGCCGAGGCGATCGCCCGCGTCGAGCACGACGCGCGGGTGCGCCAGGAAGCGCTGCGGCTGGAGGCGCAGCTGCGACTCGCCGAGCAGCGCGCGCGTCCGCGTTGGCCGCTCGTGCTCGCGCCGGTGTTGATGCTCGCCATCGTCGCCGGTGGAGCGCTCGCATGGCGTGGTCGTGCGGCCGCCGATGCGAGCGCCGACGAGCTCGACGCCCAGCGTCGGGAGCAGGAAGCGCGCATCACCGCGATCGCCGAGCGGATCTCCGCGTTGCAGAGCGAGCACGAGGAGCTCGAGGCCGAGCGCGCCGCGCTCGAGGCTCGACTCTCGGCCGCGGCGTCGGCCGACGAGCGTGCACGGCTCGAGGCGGAGCTCACCGAGCTGCGGGCGAAGCTCGCCGCGAGCCAGGCCCAGGGCACGGTCACGCCGTCGACGGCCAAGCGCACGCCCAAGCCGCCGCGCACCAAGCCGACGGGCGCCTCCACCGACGCAGAGGTCCCCGTGGAGGGGCGGCCGAGGGGCGAGCGCATCGACGTCGGGGACGCCGACGATCCGCTCGCGGGTGCATCACGGGAGTGAGGCGAGCCGCGCTGGATCGCCGCCGAGAGTCGCGCGCACGATCTCGATCGCGCGCGCGAGCTCGGCTTCACCGATGCCGAGGTGGAACACGAAGCGCACCTCGCGGGCGACGTTCGGATAGCAGCGCACGCCCGCGGCGCGCAGCGGCGCGCACAGCTGCTCGGCGAGCCTGATGGGCGCGCGCACGCGGGCGAGCACCATGTTCGTCTCGGGCTGCGCGACCTCCCAGCAGGGCAGATCCGCGATCGCGGCCGCGAAGCGACGCGCGCGATCGTGGTCCTCGGCGAGGCGCGCGAGGTGGTGGTCGAGCGCGTGCTGGCCGGCGGCCGCGAGCAGGGCAGGGGCCTGGCGCATCGCACCGCCGTACGCGTGCTTCAGCCGACGCGCGCGCACGACGAGCTCGACGGGCCCGGCGAGCAGCGAGCCCGCGGGTGCGCCGAGCCCCTTCGAGAGCGCGACGCTGACCGTATCGGCGAGCGCGCCGTAGTCCACGAGCGGCACGCCGGTCGCGACGTGGGCGTTCCACAGCCGGGCGCCATCGAGGTGGATGGCCTTGCCGCGCGCACGCGCGAACGAGCAGAGCTCGGCGAGCCCGTCGACGCCCGGGGTGCCGTCCGTGTGCAGTGGCCACACCGCGCCACCTCCGGTGCCGAGCGTGTTCTCGAGCCACACGATCGCGACCTCGGGCCAGCCGCAGCGCTCTTCGTCGAGCAGCTCCTCCAGCGCCGCGAGGTCGAAGCCGCGACGTCCGCCGATCGGCATCGCCTGCACGCCCGCGAGCGCGGCCGCGGCGGCGTCCTCGTGGATCTGCACATGCGCTCCGGGCACGCAGGCGAGCGCGGTGCCGGATCGGCCGTGCAGCGCGAGCGCGAGCTGGTTCGCCAGCGTGCCGGTCGGCACCCACAGCGCCGCGGGCTTGCCGAGCAGCGCGGCGACGCGGGCCTCGAGCGCACCGACGTGGGGGTCGTCGCCGTACGCGTCGTCGTCGACGTCGGCGGAGAGCATCGCCGCGCGCATCGCCGCGGTCGGTCGCGTGACCGTGTCGCTGCGCAGGTCGATCGCGGGCTCGGTGACGCCGGCCGCCATCAGCCGTCGACGATGAGGCCGTCGTCTTCGGGCGGCTCGGGCTCGGGCTTGCCCTTGGGCTTGTCCTTGGGCTTGTCCTTCGGCTGATCGGGCGCGTCGGGAGCCGGGCGCGGCGGGGCGGCGGGCTGGCCCCGCTCGCGGCGCAGCTTGTCGCCGAGCCCCTCGATGATCGCGTGCGGCAGGTGCAGCGGGCCGCCGTCGGTCGTGACGTTCACGCTCGCGCTCGGCCGGCCGCTCGCGTCCTTCGTCGCGAAGACCTCGACGCTGCCGCGGCCGGTGCGATCGTCGGGGCCGATCGGGAAGTCGAAGAGGATGAAGCCCGCGTCGGCGTCCTTGTCGACGATCGTGTAGCCGCGATCGACCCGCAGGTAGCGGACCGCGGTGGGCCAGACTTGCTCCATCGGGTACGGCATGACGCGGCTCTGTCCGAGCTCACCCGCGCGCGGATCGGCCTGCCCGCCCCGCGACAGGGCGGCGCCTCCGTGGGACTGCGATGCGGCGGCTTGGGGATCGCTCCACCACCACGTGCCCACACCGAGCGCGCCCGCGACGACGGCGGCGGCCCAGCCGCGTCTCCACGCACGTCCGCGGCCGCGGGCCGAGCTCGCCCGGCCGCCGCCACCTTCGCCGTCACGCGCAGTCATTCCGGTATGCAGCGCTGCCATCTCGATCTCCGCCTTCGCGCCGCCAACGCTAACAAGGGGGTGTTGCTCGCCCAAGTTTTCGGGCATTCTTCGAGCTGCGATCGTGCCCACCAACCTCCTCGCGTCTCACCGCGCGAGCGCTGGAAGTGGCAGCCACCAGGCGTTTTCAAACCACGCCGCCGCCGGGAACGTTCGGCGCGGCCGACCGTGACAAGGTAGTCGGAGGACCAGCTCGATGAACTCGGAGAACTCAGCGCTCACTGCTCTCTCGGAGCTGCGCAACCTCGAGGCGAACCGCGTGGCCGATCAAGAGGCCGATCGCCGGTCGCGCGAGGAGGCCGAGCGCCGCGCCCGCGAGGAGGCCGAGCGGCGCGCCCGCGAAGAGGCCGAGCGCATCGCTCGGCAGCAGGCCGAGGAGTACGCGCGCATGCAGGCGGAGCGCGAGGCCCGCGAGCGCGAGGAACGGATCCGGCTGCAGGAGGCCGAGGCGCGTGCGCGTGCCGAGCAAGAGGGCCGACTGCGCGAGGAGCAGATGCGGCTCGACGCGCAGATGCGGCTCGCCGAGAAGAAGGCGAAGCCGAAGTGGCCGCTCGTCGTGGTGCCGTTGCTCGTCGCCGGAGTCGGTTTCGCCGGCTACATGGCGTGGGACAACGCGCGCGAGGCGAAGGAGAAGGAAGAGATCGCGCGTCAGCAGAAGGAAGAGCACGACGCGCAGCTCGCCGCGATCACCGAGAAGCTCGGCGCGCTCGAGGCCGAGCAGGACAAGCTCGAGACCGACAAGGCCGACCTCGATCGCAAGCTCGCCGACGCGAAGACGGAGGCCGAGCGCGAGAAAATCCGCGGCGAGAAGGCCGATCTCGAGCGTCAGATCGCCGAGAACGCGGCGAAGCAGGCCGAGGCCGAGACCGTCGCGTCCGCCGAGGGCGTGAAGCGCGACAAGCCGAAGAAGAAGTCGAGCGGCTCGAAGCCCTCGTCGAGCTCGTCGGGCGCCGCCGACCCGCCGCCCACGTCGGGCCGCAAGGACAAGATCGAGCGCGGCGACCCGAACGACCCGCTCTCCGGGCTGTAGCGCGACGCGGCCGAGGCCGTTCCAGGAGCCCCGCCTGCCACCGGCACGCGGGGCTCTCGCGCTTGCGGCCCTCGCGGGCCGTGTGGTATCGAACCGCGCCCGGCCTGGTAGCCAAGTGGTAAGGCAGAGGTCTGCAAAACCTCTATTCGCCGGTTCGATTCCGGCCCAGGCCTCCAGCGGATGTTCATGAACGCAAAGCGTTCATGACGCATCCGCTCCGTGCCCGTGCCCGTGCCCGTGCCCG
>CAZFKC010000047.1:0-38016 GCA_964519175.1 uncultured Nannocystaceae bacterium | reverse complement strand
CCGTGCCCGTGCCCGTGCCCGTGCCCGAAGGGGGGCACGTTCACGGATCGGGTCACGTTCACGGATCGGGTCACGTTCACGGATCGGGCACGGGCACGTTTACGGGCACGGGCACGGCGAAGGTGGCGGGCCTTCGCCATTGCTCGCGCTCTACTTCACCCTGGCGCCGAGGGGGGCTCGCGCCACCTTCGGGAGCTCGTTCCAAGCCAAGTACGACTGCGCCATGTCGTACTCGAAGAACCCCATCATCCCGGTCTCGATGACCTTCTGCAGCAGCGACTTCGCAGCCGTCGAGTCGCCCGCGTCCCAGCGCTCGAGCGCGCCGTAGAAGTACGCCTCCGCCTTCTGCCCGCGATCCGCCGCCGCGCCGATGAGCGCCGCGAAGTCGATCTCGCCGCGCGCATGCTTCGCGAGCATGCGGCCCCACTTGTCCGCGCGGTACGACTTCACGTGCGCCTCGGCCTCGGGGTCGCCCGCGTGGCCCTGTCGCTTCGCGAGCTCGATGATCCACAGCGAGAAGTACAGCTTCAGCGTGTCCGACAGCCCCGGTCGGGCCATCGCGCGGCGGTAGATCGTGCGGGCCTCGCCGAGGTAGCCGTACGACACCACCGTGATGAGCGGGTCGGTGTAGACCTTCGGGTCGTCGGGCGCGAGCTCGGCCGCGCGCGCGTAGTCGGCCATCGCGAGCTCGGTGTCGCCGAGGAAGAACAGCAGCTTGCCGCGCTCGACGAGCCGCGTCGCACGGTCCTGCACGTCGTAGCTCGGCCGCGCCAGCAGCTCGTTCGTGTGCCGCAGCGCCATGCGGATGTGCTTCATCGAGCCCGCCGTGTCGCCACGGCGCAACGCGATCGCGCCGAGCTGCTGCCGGGCCCGCGCCTCCCACTGCAGCTGCGCATCCTCGTTGTCGTACGCGAGGTTCGCGAGGTCCTCGTAGCGCGACTGCGCCTGGCCGAGCTTCGAGCGCTTGAGCGCGATCGTGCCCAGCAGATCGAGCGAGCTCGGCACCGGCTCGATGCCGACGCTGCGCTCGAGCAGCTTCTCCGCACGCGCGGCGTCGCCGGCTTCGTAGAGGCCCTCGGCCACCGTGTAGAACGCCTCGGGCATGCCCGGACGGATCGGCCGATCCGCCCAGAGCTGCGTCGCGCGCCCGTGCAACAGCTCGATCTGCGGCAGTCGATCCGCGGCCGCCTTCGGATTGCGGGCCGCGAGGCGCTCGAGCTCGCGCTGCTCGAGCTGCGCGAGCTCCTGCCACGCCGCGAACACGTCCTCTTTCAGCGCGATGCAGCGCCGCAGGTGCACCGCCGCTGCCTGCCCGAGCCCCTGCTGCCGCAGGCTGCGGGCCCGCAGCAGGTGCGCATACGCGTCCTTCGGGTGGCTGGTCACCGCGCGCCGCGAGATGTTGTCGACGATCGCCCAGCCCTGCGTCGCGTAGGGCTCGGCCTGCTCGGAGCCGGGATCGGGCGCGAACTGCTCGGCGAAGGCCAGCAGCGCCGTCGCGCTGCGGCGGGGCCGGTAGGCGTCCTCCATCATCGCCGCGAGCTTCGCGACCGGCATGTCGAGCTCGACGCGCCGCATCGCCGCGCGTGCCCCATCGACGTCGTCGGCCCGCAGGTACAGCCGCATGAGCAGGTAGCCGGTCACCTCGACACGGCGACGCGGCCCGCTGCCCGCATCGGTGTTGCGGGCCTTCTTCGCGGTCTCGTAGCGCGCGACGTAGAGATCGGCGAGGCGCTCGACCACGAACGGCGAGGGGAAGACCGCCGCGACGTCCTCGAGCGCGCGCTCGAGCTCGTCGTGGCGCAGGAGCGGCTCGCCGGCGAACGGACCGTTGCGCACGACCCACTGCTCGAGCACGTCCCACTGCTCGATCGCCCGCGCGCGCTCGGTGTCGTCGCCGAAGCGCTGCGTCACCGCGAGCGCGAGCAACGAGGGCTTCTCGGCGCCGCGTCGCGCCGCCATGCGGTACACGCCGCGCGCCGCCTTCGCGAGCTCGGGCGCGTCGAGCTCGCGCGTGCGCAGCTCCGCCGGGGTGTAGAGCGCGATGCCGTAGCGCAGCGCCTGCACGGCCTCGTCCTCGTCGCCGCTCTTCAGCCGCTCGTCGAGGTAGCCGCCGAGGAAGTGCAGCAGCTGTGCGCGCTGCTCCGTCCGCACCGCGCTCTTCGGCCCAGCGAGCGCGAAGCGGTTCAGCCCCTCCTCGAAGTCGTCCAGATCGCGGACGGCGATCGCGGAGCCGGGCTCGGTGAGCTCGGCGCCCACGGTGGGCTTGCACGCCGGCAGGGCGGTGCCCCCGAGCGCGAGGCAAAGCAACGCGATCGGGACGCGACGCATCCCCGTCAGCATACCAGCGGGGCCTGGACAGACCAGCGCGCGCAGGCCCGCTGCTGCCCGCGCCGGCGTGGACGCGGATCGGCGGGCGCCGTCACTCCGTGAACGCATCGCCCCAGGCGAGCGCCAGGTTCAGCGTGTGCACGAGCCCGAAGTAGCGGCCGGCGTTCGTGGGGCGCGCGCGCCCGCCGAGCACGAGATCGGCGCCCGGCGCGTTGATGTCTCCGCCCGCATCGGCGAACTGACCGGCCGCGGCGGGAGAGAACGCCGCGCGCCCGGCGAGCACCGTGCGCGGCAGGGATACGTCGAGGCCGTAGCCGGGCGTCAGCAGCAATGTCGTGCGGGTGCGGCGGCGCGTCGTGATCTGCACCGTCGCGCCCGCGGAGATCCCGATGCGCGCACCGCCGCCTTGGCCCGCCGCCGCCGCGCTCTTGCGCACCGGCGCGGTGTTGGCGTGGCCGGCGAAGAGGACGGTCGCGCGCGCGTGGGCCTTGTACGACACGTACGCATCGATCCCGTAGAGGTCCTGCAGCCCGCGGTAGCGTCCGAACTGCGGCAGCACGAACGCGCGGCGATCGAGCCCGACCAGGCGCAGCACCTGCTCGCCGCCGTCCTTGCAGCGCGCCCGCGTCACGCCGCCCTGACAGAGATCGAGCCAGTAGAGGTTCAGGTCGAGTCGCCACACGCGGCTGCGGCCGAGGATGAACGAGCCGCCGAGCGCGAGCTCCTGCGGCACGCGCTCGCGCAGCGTCGCGCTGATCGGACTGGCCGCGCTGCAGGCCGGCACGCCGGCGTCGGCCTGGGTGCCGCCGGGCGTCGGCCGACAGACGAGCGCGACGCCACCCAGCGCGACCTCGCCACCTCTGCGCAGCGGGAAGGTGCGGTAGCGGGCGCCGAGCCGCACCGTCTCGTTGGCGAGCTGCAGACCGATCCCCACGCTCACCGCGGCGTCGAAGCCCGCGGGCGCGCCGTTGCGCGCCGCCCACTGCGTCCAGCCCTTGAACCCGATGCGCTCCGCACAGCCCGGGTCCTCCTTGTCCGCGCACGCGGTGCTCTCGGTGCCCCGCGAGCCGAGCGCGGTGTCGTTGTCGAACGCGAAGCGCTCGCGGATCATCGGCAGGTGCAGCCCGGCGCCGAGCTGGAACGCACCGCCGTCGTACGCGATCCCGAGCGACACGTCGTGCCGGTAGCTGACGCTGCCGCCGTTGGGTGGACAGTTGCGCAGTCCGATCCGCAGGCACCCGCGGTCGGGATCGGGCGCGAGGTGGTAGCGCACCGGATCGGCGCCGGTGAGCCGCGCCTGGCTGCCGACGTCGTAGATGCCGACGCCGATGGCCACGGGGTCGAAGTAGAACGACGCGCCGAGGAAGTAGCCGACCCCGGGGTGCAACAGCGACGTCGGTGCGCCGAGACCACCCTGTGGCTCGCCCGTCGACGGATCGATGGCCGTGCGACGCACGCGTTCTTGCTCGAGGCTGCCGGAGATCGAGACCGCGAACGCGGTGCCACGCAGGGCGCCGAGCATTGCGGGGTTGTGGTGGAGCGCGGCGACGGACGGGGTCGCGGGGCCCTGTGGCGCGACGCCACCCAGACGCGTCGCCTGGCCGGGCACCGCCCTCGCCACGCTGGGAGAGAGCGCGAGCCCCAGCGCCAGCGCTCCGAGTCGCAGCGAGGCTAGCGGGAGGCGCACGACCGCGCCAGCATACGTGTTCCAGCAGCCGCCGTAGGGTTGACCGCATGCGCGCCCCCTCCTAGGATGCGAGGCGGTCCCCGAATCGTGGGCCCGCGCGAGAAGCGGGCCGCGCCTCGCCAGGTGAGCCACCCGATCGGGATCCAGGCATCTTTCTTCATGGGACGAACGCTGCGCCAGTTCACCTGTCGAGACGACCTGTGGGATCGCGTGGAGGCGTTGGCGGTGCGGCGCGGGATGACGCCCGACGACGTGATCCAGGCCGCGCTCGTCCAGCTCTTCTCGCGCAAGACGAGTGATGGCAATGCGAACGCGTCGCCGCCGCCGCGGGGTGCGACGCCGGCTCCGGCCGCCGCGGCCACGATGCAGCGGGCGGCCCCGCGTGGCGCCACGCCGACGCCGGCCCCCGCCGCCGCCGCACGACCGGCTGCGATGCCGCGTCCCGCCGCCGCCGCCGCGGCACCGGGTCGCCTGCCGCCGCCGACCGGACGTGTGCCCGCGGCCGCGCCCGCCACCACGCTCGCGCGTCCGCTCTATCTCTACTTCGAGGGTCAGGTCTACGAGGTCAACCAGGACCAGTTCGTGATCGGCCGCGGCTCGAAGTACAGCGACCTGCCGATCAAGGACGCGAACATCTCGCGTCGCCACTGCGCGATCGTGCGGCGCAACGGGCAGTACTACATCAAGGATCTCGAGAGCACGAACGGCGTCGAGTTCAACGGTCAGCGGGTCGACAACCACCTCATCCAAGAGGGCACGGTGTATCGGCTCTGCGATCACGAGCTGCGCTTCTCGTTCATCCCGCCCTCGTAGACAGGCGAACGAGTGGGGGCGTCGCGTCGATCGAGCACGCCGCTCGCACGGCTCCGCGAGCTGTTGCGACGCGCGCGTGAGGACGGCTTCTCCGGGGTGCTCGTGCCGCAGCTCGGCGCGGAGCTGCAACAGGCGTGGGCGGCGTGCGGCGACACGCTCGGCAACGCCGTCGATCGCAGCCGCGTCGACGCCGGGCTCGCCGCGTGGGACGAGTCGGCGAAGCAACAACGCGCGCAGGTGATCGCGCTGCTCATGCGGCTGGTCGCGCAGGCGGCCGCCGAAGCGCCGGCGAAGCCCGCGGGCAAGGCTCCACGCGCACGCGCGCCGGCGAAGCCGACCGTGCCGGTCTCGGCTGCGCCTGCGCCTTCCGACGTGCGCGACGTCGGCATCGAGACGCTGCCCGGAGTCGGACCCGCGACCGCGGTGAAGCTGCGCACGCGCGGGCTCGCGACGCTCGAGGATCTCGCGCTGCTCCTGCCCAACGCGTACGTCGATCACCGCCGGCGCGTGCCGCCGTCGCAGTGGCAAGAGGGCGAGACGGTCACGTTCGAGGCGCGCGTCCGCGGCCTGCGGCAGGGCTTCTTCGGCGGACGTTTCTCGGCGTCGATGGAGCTCGACGTCGCCGAAGGCGAGGGCACGGTCCGCGTCGGCGCCCGGTGGTTCCAGCCCACCGGTGGGCTCTCGCAGTGGGCGAAGGGCGGCGACGTGCGGGTCGTCGGCATCGTGCGCACGGTGCAAGGCCGGTGGTGCCTCGTGCATCCGATGCTGCGGGATCCGACGGCTGCGATGCCGCCCGTGGGTGTCCGCTACCCGGTCGTCGAGGGCGTGCCCGCGGCGAGCCTCGTCAAGCTCGTGCGCGCGGCGGTCGAGCGGGTGTGTGCCGCCGATCTCCCCGACGCGCTGCCCGAGTCGCTGCGGCGCGCGCACGCGCTGCCGAGCCTCGCCGTCGCACTCGCGGCGCTGCACTCTCCGGGCGAGGACACCGACGACGCGGAGCTCGAGCGCCTGCGTGCCGGCACCTCGCGCGCGCACCAGCGGCTCGCGTTCGACGAGCTCTTGTGGGTACAGATCGCGCTCGCGCTCGAGCGCAAGCGCTACCGCGATGCACCGTGTGCCGTGCACGTCGACGCCGCGCTCGCACTGCCGGCTCTGCTGGCCGAGGCGCTGCCGTTCACCCCGACGGCCGCACAGCTCCGCGTGCTCGGCGAGGTGCAGCGCGACATGGCCGCGGGGCCGCCGATGATGCGCCTGCTGCAGGGCGACGTCGGCTCCGGCAAGACCGCGGTCGCGTTCGCGGCCGCCCTCGCGATCGCGCGCGCGGGTGGGCAGACCGCGATCATGGCGCCCACCGAGATCCTCGCCGAGCAGCACCACCGCACGCTCCGTGCGTGGTGCGAGCGCGCGGGGCTGCGGCTCGCGCTGCTCACCGGACAGACGCGCACGGGCCCGCGCGAGAGCCTGGTCGCGCTCGCGGGCGCGGGTAGCATCGATCTGCTGGTGGGCACGCACGCGTTGCTCACCGCCGACGTCGCGTTCGCGCGACTCGGGCTCGTGGTCGTCGACGAGCAGCACCGCTTCGGCGTCGAGCAGCGCGCGCAGCTGCGCGGCAAGGGCGAGCACCCGCACCTGCTCGTCATGACGGCGACGCCGATCCCCCGCACGGTCGCGCTCGTGGCCTACGGCGAGCTCGATCTCAGCATCATCGACGAGATGCCGCCCGGCCGCGTGCCGCCGCGCACCGAGGTCTGTTGTGGCTCGCGGGCGCTCGGCGCCGCACGACAGAAGATCGCGACCGCGGTGCGGGCCGGCGCGCAGGCCTTCGTGGTGTGCCCGCTCGTCGAGGCCAGCGCCGCGCTCGAGGTCACCGACGTCGAGGCCACCGCGCGAGCCCTGCGCGCGCTCTTGCCCGAGCATCGCATCGGCGTCGTGCACGGCCGCATGCCGAGCCGCGAGAAGGATGCGGTGATGTCGAGCTTCCGCGCGCGCGAGCTCGACGTGCTCGTCGCGACCACGGTGATCGAGGTCGGCGTCGACGTGCCGGAGGCCACCGCGATCCTCGTCGAGCACGCCGAGCGCTTCGGGCTCGCGCAGCTGCACCAGCTGCGGGGTCGGGTCGGACGCGGTGGTGGTGGCTCGCTGTGCGTGCTGCACACCGCGGACGCGGAGAGCTCCGAGGCCGGCGCCCGGCTGCGCGTGCTGGCCGAGCACGCGGACGGCTTCGCGGTCGCCGAGGCCGATCTCTCGCTGCGCGGGCCGGGCGAGGTGTTCGGCACGCGTCAGGCCGGTGCGCCGCGACTGCGGCTGCCGGCGCTGGGCGGCGAGGTCGGCCGGTTGCTCGTCGCCGCGCGCGAAGCCGCCGAGGCGCTCGTGGTCGGCGCGCCGGATCCCGAGCAGGCGCCGTGGGCGGCCGAGCTCCGCCGGCGACGTGCGGACCTGGTCCGGCGCGAGGCGTGAGCCGGGCTGGCACGGTCGACCGGCCCGCTTCGGGCGGCGGCCTCGAAGCGCGGGGGTGCTACGCTTGCGACTGCGCGTGGGCCGGCTGCTCTGCCACTGCTTGGTCGTCGAGGAGGCGGAGGTGCGCCGGGCGATCCGTGGCGGTGCACGCACGGTCGAAGAGGTCGGCGAACGCTGCGAGGCGGGCACCGGCTGCGGGAGCTGCCGCGCGGTGATCTCGGTCGTGCTCGGCGAGGAGGCTCGCCGCCGCGGCACGAAGGGCGGGGACGCGGCCGAGCTGCTGGCCCAGCTCGGCCTGTTCGGCGCGGGCGAGCGCGGCGTGGACGAGCGCGAGTGATCGGCTGCAACGATCGCGGGCCGCGGTCGACCAGTCCCGGGTGACCCGGCTCCGCGCCGCGCTCGTGCCTGCGCTCGTGGTCGCGCTCGTGGTGCTCGAGCTCGGCGAGCTCGCGGCCGAGCTGCGCCGTCCGTCACCACCGCGCGCGTGTGCGTGGGCGGTGCTCGTCGACGGCGTCCTGCACTGCGACACGGATGCGCCGCGCTCCACCGCTGCGCTCTGCGGCGACGGCCACGACGAGCCGATCGCGAGCGGCGACGCGATCGACAGCGCACGTGTGTGCGACGGCGACCCCTCGGGTCGTGCGCGCATGACCCCTGACGCGCTCGCGCAGCTCGGCATCACCGTCGACGTCAACGCGGCCGACGCGGCCGAGCTGTCGAGCCTGCCCGGCATCGGCCCGGTGATCGCCGAGCGCGTGATCGCGGGCCGCCCCTATCGCAGCGTCGACGAGCTCGAGCGCGTGAAGGGCATCGGCCCGAAGACGCTCGCCCGCATGCGTGCGCGCGTGCGCGTCGAGTAGGGCCGTCGACGCAGAGCTCAACCGCCGACCGCGGCTTCGACGGCCTCGATCGTCTTCGGTGCGCGCGCCGTGAGCACCTCGGGGCCTTCGCTGCGCACGAGCACGTCGTCCTCGATGCGGATCCCACAGCCGCGCAGCTCGGCGGGCGCGCGCTCGTCGTCGGCCGCGACGTAGAGCCCGGGCTCGACCGTGAGCACGTAGCCGGGCTGCAGCGGCCGGGGCTGGCGCGCGAGCGTGTAGTAGCCCGCGTCGTGCACGTCGGCCCCGAGCCAGTGGCTGGTGCGGTGCATGTAGTACTTCTTGTAGCTCTCCTGCTCGAGCGCCGCATCGACGTCGCCGTCGAGCAGGCCCATCGTGCGCAGCCCCTCGCAGAGCACGCGCAGGCACGTGCGATGGATCGTGTCGATGTCGCTGCCGACCGTCGTCTGCGCGATGCCGGCGCGGTTGGCCGCGAGCACGATCTCGTAGAGGTCGCGCTGCGCCGGCGCGAACTTGCCGGAGACCGGCATCGTGCGCGTGAGATCGGCGGCGAACAGCTCGACCTCCGCGCCGGCGTCGATGAGCAGCAGCTGACCCGCCTGCAGCTGCGACTCGTTCTCGACGTAGTGGAGGATCGTGGCGTTGTCGCCCGTGCCGACGATCGAGCCGTAGCTCGGCCCTTCGGCGCCGCGGCGGCGGAACTCGTACTCGAGCAGCGCCTCGAGCTCGTACTCGTGCGCGCCGGGCCGGCACGCCGCCATCGCGAGCAGGTGGGCGTCGACGGTGATGTCGACGGCGCGGCGCAGGGCCGCGAGCGCGCCGGCATCCTTCACGATGCGATCCTCGCCGAGCGTCGCGCGAGCATCGTGCAGCACGTCGGGCGGCGTCTCGCCCCAGCGGTTGCGTCGGCGCAGGTGGTCGATCGCCCGCAGCACGTGGTTGTCGAGCGCGCGCCAGCGCCCGATCGGCAGGTGCACCGCCTTCGCGCCGTCGAGCAGCTTGGGCAGCTGCTCGCCGAGCTCCGCGAGCGGATGGGCCGCATCGGCTCCGTAGCGTGCGGTCGCACCTTCCGGCCCGACACGCCGCCCCGACCACACCTCGGCCTCGGCGTCCTTCGGGCGCACGAACAGCACGAAGCGCGGCTCCGCGTTGCCGCGCAGCACCATCACCGCGCCGGGCTCCTTCAGCCCGGTCAGGTAGTGGAAGTCGGAGTCGGGTCGGAAGCGGTACTCGGTGTCGTTGCTGCGCGTGCGCAGCTCGCCGCCGTAGAGCACGAGCGCGGCGTCGCCGAGGCGGGCGGCGATGCGGGCCCTTCGTGCGGCGTGGATGTCCGTGCGCGTGCTCGGATCGAGGGGCACCATGCGGCAGCGAGCATCGCACCGGCGCGACGCCGGCGTCACCCGCACGGCGCCCACGGGCCCGCTCGTCGAGCGCGACGCACGCACCGTGGCATGCGTGCGTGGCCGCACTTGCCTCGCGGGGGCTCGGCCGCGCACGGCGCCCGGCCCGTTACGGAACGAAAGTCGGGGCGCCGGCGCGCGATGCAGTCGGTAGCGATGACGACCGCGAGCACCACCGCCGACGCCGCATATCTGGACGCCGCGGACGCGCTCGCGAGCGAGCACGCGAGCGGCGACGGTCGCGAGGGGGTGCTCGACGTCCCGCTCGCGTTCGTGTGGCCACTCGCAGGCCCGTTCGGTGCACTACTTCTGTCCGCGATGGCGTGGCTGTCGATCACGTGAGTCGGCTGAGCATCGCGTAGCGCCGCCGCCGTTGCGCGCGGGCCCTCGATGCTGGCAAGTTGCGGGCGCGCACATGATCGCACGCCAGCAGACGAGCCGCCTGTTCCACGAGGTCCAACAGACCATCTCGAGCCACCAGCCGAAGCGCCCCGGCATCGATCGGGAGCAGCTCGGCGCATTCGCCAAGGCGGTGCTCGCCTCGGTCGACGTCCGCGATCTGCGGGGGCTCAGCAGCACGCAGCTGCTCGATCGCCTCGAGGAGCTGCTCGCCGGCATCGCCCAGCGCGGCCGCGATCAGATCAAGGTCGAGCTGCACTACGACGACGAGACCGACTCGCTGGTCGTCGTCACGTGCCTCGAGGATCAGCCGTTCCTCGTGTCGACGATGCGCGCTGCGCTGGCGAGCGAGCACCTCGACGTGCGCCGCACGATCAACGCGATCGTCCGCGTGCGTCGCGATCCGGTCGGTCGGCTCACCGACATCGGCAGCGGCACCGCCGAGTCGGTGATGCGCATCGAGGTCGGGCTCTCGGGTGGCAGCGCCGGCCGCGACGGCGGCGGCGTGCCGAACGGCCTGCAGCAACGCATCGAGCACCGCCTGCGGCTCGCGCAGGCGATGGTCAACGACTTCCCGCAGATGAAGGCGCGCGTGAAGCAGGTGGCCGACGGCTACTTCGCGGCGGCGCAGGATCGCACGGGCGACGACGCGGCGGGGCTGCGCGAGGCCGAGGCGCTGTTGCGCTGGCTGTGCGACGAGAACTCGGTGCTGCTCGCGGTCGAGGAGTACGACGTGCACGGCGAGCCCACGGGCGTGCTGGGCACGAGCCGCGTGCACCGTCCGCAGCGCGACCTGCGGGTCGTCACGCTCGCGGCGCGCGGCGAGGGCCGGCGCGTCCGGTACCAGCGCAGCGCCGAGGAATCGCCGGTGCACCGCGCGGGCAAGCCCGGCCACTTCATCGTCACGCGCTTCGGCGAGGACGGCCGCCCGGCCGGCGCGCTCGTGGCCGACGTGCTGTTCACCTACAAGGCGCTGCACACCCCGCCCGAGCAGATCCCGGTGATCCACGCCGTGCTGCGCGAGCTCATCGTCGATCGCCAGGTGTCGGTCGACTCCGACCGCGGCAAGAACATCACCAACGCGTTCAACTCGCTGCCGCTCGAGTACCTGCTGTCCGAGGACCGCGACTCGATCTGGGAGCTGACCGATCGCATCCTGCGCGCCGAGGCCGAAGGCGGCTCCGACGTGCACATCCGCGTCGGCGAGAACGGCCGCTTCGCGTTCGTGTTCGTGGCGCTGCCGCGCTGGCAGTTCAGCGAGGAGCTGCGCCTGCAGGTGCAGAACGTCGTGCTGGAGTCGCTCGGTGGCACGTACGCCGACTACGGCGTCTACATCGATCGCTACGACAACGCGGTCATCCACTTCTACGTCACCGGCGTCGGCTCGCTGCAGTCGGTCGACACCGAGGAGCTGCGCGGCAAGGTGCTCGCGCTCGCCCGCTCGTGGACCGAGCGGCTGCGCGAGGCGCTCGAGCAGGTCGCCGAGGGCCCGCGCGTCGAGGAGCTGTTCGATCTCTACGAGCACGCGTTCACCGACGAGCACATGCGCCGCTGCGGCGTCGCGCGGCTGACCGGCGACATCCGCTGCCTCGAGGCGCTGCGCGCCGGCGCCGAGACCGACTGCGATCTCTACGTCTCCGAGTTCAGCGAGCACCCCGGCAGCCTGAACCTGCGCATCTTCTCGCGGCGCGGGCTGAACCTCAGCCGCGAGCTTCCGGTGCTCAGCCACTTCGGCTTCGAGGTCGTCGACGAGTACAGCCGCGACGTCACGCTGCCCGGCATGCCCACCGTCGACATGGACAACTTCCGCTTCGACGTCCGCGACGATCGCATCGGGCAGATCATGGCGCGGCGGCAGAACATCTGCCCGGCGCTGCGCGAGGTGTTCGCGGGCCGCAGCGGCGACGACGACCTCAACCGGCTCGTCGTCGTCAGCGACATGACCTCGCACGAGGTCGAGATCCTGCGCGCCTACGTCGCGTACCTGCACCAGCTCGCGCTGCCGTTCAGCGACGACCTCGTGCGCCAGACGCTGGTCGAGCACCCGAGCGTCGCCGAGGCGCTGGTCGACTGGCTCGCCGCGCGCTTCGACGCGCGCTCGGCCAGCGAGAGCAAGGCCGCCGAGAGCGAGGCCGCGCTCGAAGAAGACCTGCGCGAGGTGACCGACTACACCGCCGACCGCGTGCTGCAGGCGGTGGCGGAGGTCGTGCGTGCGACGCGGCGCACGAACGCGTGGGTCGCCGACGTCGCGGGCGGTCAGCCGCTCGCGTTCAAGATCGCCTCGGGCGAGCTGTCGTTCGGCCCCGAGCCGAAGCCGATGCGCGAGATCTGGGTCTATCACCGCGAGTTCGAGGGCGTGCACCTGCGTGGCGGTCGCGTCGCGCGCGGTGGCCTGCGCTTCTCCGATCGCCCCGACGACTTCCGCACCGAGATCCACGGGCTGATGTCGACGCAGATGGTGAAGAACGTCGTGATCGTGCCGATGGGGGCGAAGGGCGGCTTCGTGCTGCGCAACCCGCCGTCGGGCCGCGACGAGCTGCGTGCGGCCGGCGACGCGACCTACGAGAAGTTCGTCACCGCGCTGCTCTCGGTCACCGACAACCTCGTCGACGGAGAGGCGGTCACGCCCCCGGGCATCCTCCTCTACAAGGAGGGCACGGATCCGTACCTCGTGGTCGCGGCCGACAAGGGCACCGCGCACATGAGCGACACGGCGAACCGCGTGAGCGCGGCGCACGGGTTCTGGCTCGACGACGCGTTCGCGAGCGGCGGCTCGGCCGGCTACGACCACAAGGCCACGGGCATCACGGCCCGGGGCGCGTGGGAGGCCACCAAGCGCTGCTTCCGCGAGATGGGCGTCGATCCCGAGCGCGACGTCATCACCTGCATCGGCGTCGGCGACATGAGCGGCGACGTGTTCGGCAACGGCCTACTGCGCAGCCGCACGATCAAGCTGCTGGCCGCGTTCAACCACGCGCACATCTTCATCGATCCCAACCCGGAGCCCGAGCGCAGCTTCATCGAGCGCCAGCGGCTGTTCGAGAAGCCGCGCTCGCAGTGGTCGGACTACGACACCGCCGTGCTCTCGCAGGGCGGCGGCGTGTACCCGCGCAAGAGCAAGCTCGTCGAGCTCTCGCCCGAAGCGCGCACGATGCTGGGCATCGCGCCGGGCCGCCGCGTGAACGGCGAGGACGTGATGCGCGCCATCATGCGCATGCAGGTCGATCTGTGCTGGATGGGCGGGATCGGCACGTACGTGAAGTCGAAGGACGAGACCCACGCCGAGGTCGGCGACAAGGCCAACGACGTCGCGCGCGTCGATGCGGCCGAGCTGCGCTGCAAGGTGTTCGCCGAGGGTGCGAACCTGGCGATCACCGACCGCGGTCGCGTCGAGTACGCGCGCGGCGGCGGACACAACTACAACGCGTTCCTCGACAACTCGGGCGGCGTCGACACCTCGGACCACGAGGTGAACATCAAGATCCTCTTCTCGCCGCTGCTCCGCTCCGGTGCGGTCTCTCGCGAGGCCCGCAACGAGGTGCTCAAGCAGTGCGAGGACGAGGTCGTCGAGATGGTGCTCGACAACAATCGCTCGCAGAGCCGCATGGTCAGCTACGACGTGCGCCGCAGCCGGCACGACGTGTTCCGCTACAGCCGTGCGCTCGGCTACCTCGCGCGGCAGCTCCCGTTCAACCCCGACAAGTTTGCGATGCCGAGCGAAGAAGAGCTCGGCAACCGCAGCCGCAAGGGCCAGGGGCTGTTCAAGTGCGAGGCGGCGGTGCTCTGCGCCCACGCGAAGATGCTGGCGTACCGCCAGCTGCTCGAGGCTGAGCCGCTGCCCGACAGCTACGTCGTCGCGGCCGTGCGGGCCTACTTCCCGCGCGCGATGCAGGACCTCGCCGGCGACGCCGCGGTCGCGAAGCACCTGCTTCGTCGCGAGATCGCGACCACGGTCATCGTCAACGACATCGTCGACAACGCGGGCGGCAGCATGCTCGCCGAGGTCATCGCGGCGAGCGGTCGGCCGGCGCGCGACGTGGTGCTGGCGTACCTGCAGGCCAGCCAGGCGGCGGACGTCGAGGCCATCCGCAACGAGCTGTTCGCGCTCGAGGACGAGCGGCGGCAAGAGGCGGTCTACTCGGCGATGTCGCTCGCCGAGACGGCGATCGAGGACGCGGCGTTCTACCTCATCGATCAGAAGGAGCTGCCGCCGCTCGACGACAAGCAGATCCAGCAGACGCGCGAGCTGCTCGCGAACATCGAGCAGGCGCTGCCGGCCGGCAGCAAGGGGCGCACGGCGGGTCGGCTCAAGAAGCTGGAGGACGCGGGCGTGCCGCGCCAGCTCGCCGAGCGCATCGTCAAGCTGCGCTACCTGACGCCGGTGCTCGACGCCGTGCGGATGGCGGGCATCCTCGGCCGCGAGCCGAAGCACCTGCTCTACATCCGGCTGTCGGTCACCGACGCGGTGAACTTCTTCTACCTGAACCAGGCGCTCGACCGCATGGTCTACGCGTCGCCGTGGGACGGCCCGGCCGTCAGCGCGCTCCGGCGTCAGCTCAACTTCCACCTGCACAAGCTCGTGCGGATGGTGAAGGGCGACGACGTGGCGGGGATGATCGAGGCCTACGGCCTGGCCGACTTCTGCGCGCAGGTGCTCGCGCACGCGGAGAGCGGCCCCACGATCTCCGGGCTCGTCATGCTCGACGACTGGTTGCGGCGGCTGTTGCCTCCGCTCACCGCGATCAAGAGCGAGTAGCAGCGCACGCGCTGCGCGGGTCCCGACGGCTCGCGCAGCGCTTCACCGCTTCGCGACGAAGCGGTCTTCGATCGCGCGCCAGTAGAGGTCGTGCTCCGCCGCGAGCACGCGTGCGGCCAGGGTCGCGACGGTGTCGCCCGGCTCGACCGGCACCTCGCGGTGCGCGACGAGCTCGCCCTCGTCGTAGCGATCGTCGACGAGGTGCACGGTGGGGCCGCTCGTGCGCGCCCCGGCGGCGAGCACCGCGGCGTGCACGTGCTCGCCGTACATGCCGGGGCCGCCGAAGCGCGGCAGCGGGGCAGGGTGGATGTTGACCGCGCGGCCGCGATACGCGGCGACGATGCGGGGGTCGAGCAGCTTCATCCAGCCCGCGAGCACGACGACGTCGACCTCGTGCGCGGCGAAGCACGCCAGCATCGCGGCGCCGGCATCGTCGTGGGTCTTGCTGCTGATGTGCTGCGCCGGGATCCCGCGTTCCTTCGCCCACGCGAGCGCGCCGGCGCCGGAGTTGTTGGAGACGACGACGGCAACGGCCGCGTGCAGCTGCCCGGCGTCGATCGCCCGCTGCAGCGCGACCAGGTTGCTGCCACGACCGGAGGCGAGCACCGCGAGCCGCAGAGGGTCGTGCACGGCGCGAGCTTCCCCCAGCGCGGAGCCGTGGGCCAGCCGCGGCTGGAAGATGCACGCATCCGCGCCGTATACTGGGCGGACATGGACGCATCGGACGGCCGCTGGCGCTCGACCACCGTGGTGAGCGTCCGCCGGGATGGGCGGGTCGCGCTGGGCGCAGACGGACAGGTCTCGCTCGGCAACACCATCATGAAGTCGCACGCGAGCAAGGTCCGGCCGCTCGCCGGGGGCCGGATCGTCGGCGGCTTCGCCGGATCCGCTGCCGACGGGCTGACCCTGTTCGAGCTGCTGGAATCCAAGCTGGAGTCGGTCGGGGGCAACTTCACGCGCGCGTGCGTCGAGCTGGCGAAGGACTGGCGGCAGGACCGGCGCTACCGGCGGCTCGAGGCGATGATGGTCGTCGCCGACCGCGAGCGCACGCTGCTGCTGTCCGGCACGGGCGACGTGATCGAGCCGGACGACGGGATGGTCGCGATCGGCTCCGGCGGCAACTTCGCGCTGGCGGCCGCGCGTGCGCTGGCCCGGCACACCACGCTCGACGCGCGCAGCATCGTCGCGGAGAGCCTGAAGGTCGCCGGCGAGATCTGCGTGTTCACGAACCTCGAGCACACGATCCTCGAGCTCGGAGGCCCGACGTGAGCGTCGACCACAAGAACCTCACGCCGCGGATGGTGGTCGAGGAGCTCGATCGCTACGTGATCGGTCAGCACAAGGCCAAGCGCGCGGTCGCGATCGCGATGCGCAACCGCTGGCGCCGGCAGAACGTGCCGGAGAACATGCGCGACGAGATCTCGCCGAAGAACATCATCATGGTCGGGCCCACCGGCGTGGGCAAGACCGAGATCGCCCGGCGACTCGCGAAGCTGTCGGGCGCGCCGTTCGTGAAGGTCGAGGTCAGCAAGTTCACCGAGGTCGGCTACGTGGGCCGCGACGTCGACTCGATCGTGCGCGACCTCGTCGAGGTCGGCGTGCAGATCGTGCGCGGCGAGATGGAGCGCGACGTGCGGGGCGACGCGCGGGCGCGCGCCGAGGAGCGCGTGCTCGAGCTGCTGTTGCCGACCGCGAGCGAGCCGCGGGGCTACGCCGACCGGCCGGGCGAGCCGCCCAAGCCCACCGCGACGCGCGAGAAGCTGCGCGAGCTGCTGCGCGGCGGCAAGCTCGACGACCGCGAGGTCGAGGTCGAGCTCGAGGAAGGCGCCGGCGGAGCGATGCAGATGATCCCGGGCCTGCCGATGAACGACCAGATGGGCGCGCAGCTCGGTCAGCAGCTGCGCGACATGATGGGGATGTTCGGCAGGCGCAAGCACAAGCGCAAGGTGAAGGTCGCCGAGGCGCGCGAGCTGCTCGCGGGCGAAGAAGCGGCGAAGCTCGTCGATCAGGACAAGGTCACGCGCGAGGCGATCCGGCGCACGGAGCAGCTCGGTGTGGTGTTCCTCGACGAGATCGACAAGATCTGCAGCCGCGAGAACGTACGCGGTGCCGACGTGTCGCGCGAGGGCGTGCAGCGCGATCTGTTGCCGCTGGTCGAGGGCACGGTGGTGTCGACGAAGTACGGGCCGGTGCGCACGGACCACGTGCTCTTCATCGCGGCGGGTGCGTTCCACATGTCGAAGGTGAGCGACCTGGTGCCCGAGCTCCAGGGCCGCTTCCCCATCCGCGTCGAGCTCGAGTCGCTGGGCGTCGCCGAGTTCGTGCGGATCCTGCGGGAGCCCGACAACTCGCTGCTCAAGCAGTACCAGGCGCTGCTCGAGACCGAGGGCGTGGTCGTGACGTTCGACGACGAGGCGATCCAGGCGATGGCGGACGCGGCGTTCCGGGCGAACAGCGCGCTGGAGAACATCGGCGCGCGGCGGCTGCACACCGTGCTCGAGCGGGTGCTCGAGGAGCTCAGCTTCGAGGCCAGCGAGGTGGGGGCGCGGGAGATCCCGATCACCGCCGCGTACGTGCACGAGCGCGTCGACACGCTGCTGCAGGATCGGGACCTGTCCCGACACATCCTGTAGCGGGCTCAGCTCGCGAGGCGCAGCTGCGCGAGGCCGTCGTTGGCGGCCGGCTCCGCGGTCCAGATCTGCGTGATCTTGCCCCGCACCTCGCACAGGCGCTCGAGTGTGCGCGTCACCTCGGAGTCGTCGCGATCGCGCAGCGACAGGCGCAGCCAGTGCGCCGCGCTGTCGAGATCGGAGCGGCGCTCGCAGGCGTTCGCGATCTCGATCGCGAGGTCGGCCCGCACGCTCGCGTGCGAGCACTTTGCGTGGATCGCCGCCGCGGCGCGCAACGACTGCGGTGCGGTGCCGACCTGGGCCAGCGCCCGCTTGAGCTGCAACCGCAGATCGTTGCCCCACACGATCTGCGCGACCTCGTGCGCGTCCGGTCCGGGTGGGACGGTGGCATCGGGCGCAGCGCGGCGGCAGAGCACGCGCAAGCGCTCGTCGGCGGCGAGGAAGAACGGAGCCAGGCCGGCGCGCTTGCACAGCGACACCAGCGCGCGGGCGGTGAACCACCACGGCCGGGTGCCGCTCAGCACGTCCTCGTGGGACACGCCGACGGCGGCGAGCAGGTTCGGCACCTCGATCGACGCGACCCCGCCGTCGGCGAGCCGCGCTGCGATCGCGCGCAGGTGCTCGAGCGGATCGGCGAGGTGCGAGAGCAGGTCGTGCTCGATGACGACGTCGAAGCTGCCGCGCCGACGCCAGGTCTCGAGCGTGTCGCAGTCCACGTCGAGGCCGCGCTCGCGGGCCCGCCGCGCCCAGGGCAGCCACGGCTCGAGCGCGACCACCTTCGCGCGCGACGCTTCCTTGACGCAGTGCAGCAGCTCGTCGTCAGGAACGCCGATCTGCAGCACGCGTGGACGACGACGGCGTCCGCAGGCCGCGAGCGCGTGCTCGAGATCGTCGAGCCGGGCGCGGCGGATCGCGGCCTTGCGCATCTGGCTGGAAGCGCCGATGCGGCCGTCGTCCCGCTCGACGGCATCGAGCGGATCGCGGCTGCACACGCGTCCGCGATAGCCGGCCGCGGAGCCGAACGCGGCGCGGCCGGTCTGCGTGAGCGTGCAGCGTGGGCACACGAGCGTCAGCATCGGCTCGTTGCCGGCGGCAATCCGCGACAGGAGGAGGCTCGATTCGGACGCGGGGGTGTCACAAGCTGGACAGCGGCGGGCCATGGCCGCTGGCAGTGCAAGCGCTGCGCCGCCTCGACTGGCGGGATGGCGCCGGGGTGCGCTCGGCGCGAAGCGACGGTGGGCCGACGGTGGCGCACCGCCCTGGGTTCGATCCTGTGACCAAACCCACAAAACACAGCGCGCGTCACGCCCGAGGTGCGATAGCGTAAAGCGGCCGCTGTGGCCCCAATTGAGCCCGTCTTCCGCGGTTTCACCGACGCGCGACCGGCCGACGCGGGGGGCTTGCAGCGGATTAGCTTTTCGTGGATTCTCAGCCATCGACAGCTTGTCGGCTTTGGGAGGGCCCGCCGACGAATTGTCATGAACTTCGTCTCGACGCGCGCGGATCCGACCGAGGGATCCGCGGGCGCCGTGCAGCCAACCCCAGCGCTTCGAAGGGAAACCCACATGTATTCCAAGATTCTGATTGGCCTCAGTGTCACCGCGGGCCTCGTGCTCGGCGGATGCGGCACGAAGAGCGACTCCGGCGAGGACACCGGTGTCTCCGGTCCGGGCAGCAACAGCAACGCCGAGGACAGCTCGAGCGGCGCGGCCGAGTCCGGCGAGTCCGGGCCCGACTCCGTCTCGACCACGCAGGGCACCACCGCGGGCACCGGCGACGAGTCGGGCGACAGCTCCGGCGGTCCGGTCACCACGGTCGGGTTCATCCAGGATCCGGATGGCGGCGGCGTGAGCATCGAGTGCGACATCTGGGCGCAGGACTGCCCCGAGGGCGAGAAGTGCATGCCGTGGGCGAACGACGGCGGCAGCTCGTGGAACGCGACCCGCTGCTCGCCGGTCGATCCGGCTCCGGCGCAGCCGGGCGACGAGTGCACGGTCGAGGGCTCGGGCGTGTCCGGCATCGACAACTGCGAGGTCTCGTCGATGTGCTGGGACGTCGATCCCGAGACGAACATGGGCACCTGCGCCGCCTTCTGCATGGGCAGCGAGGCGAACCCGGTGTGCGAGGACCCGAACACCTCCTGCGTCATCGCGAACGAGGGCGTGCTCATCCTCTGCCTGCCGAACTGTGACCCGCTTCTGCAGGACTGCGCCGAGGGCCAGGCCTGCTACCCGATCGACGACGGCTTCGCCTGCGCCCCGGATGCCGGCGGCGAGATGGGCCTGTTCGGCGAGCCCTGCGAGTTCATCAACGTGTGCGACCCGGGCCTCTTCTGCGCCAACGCCGACGCGGTGCCGGACTGCGCGGGCTCGTCGGGCTGCTGCTCGGCGTTCTGCGACCTGACCGACGAGATGGCGGGCGCGGCGTGCCCCGGTGCCGCCGGTGGTCAGGACTGCGTCGCGTGGTACGAGGAGGGTCAGGCCCCTCCCGGCTTCGAGGACGTGGGCGCCTGCGCGATCCCGATGTGATGTGAGGCCGTGCGCTCGTCGGGAGACCGACGAGGGGAGGGGAGGACACCTGCGGGGGTCCTCCCCTTTTGCAATTTTGGCCTCCGCGCATACGACGCTGGCGAGGCTGCGGCGCCGTTCTTGGACTCTGCCCCGCGGCCTCCCACCACAGAACGTCGTTCCATGGCCGTCTCGTGCGGCATTGGGCGCAATTAAGGAACAGTAGTTAAAAACGCCTTGTTAGTTTTCGAGGTTAAGTTATCTAAGTTGAGAACGACGGCTTCGGCAGTTTCTTTCACCGGGCTCGTTCGAGGAGGTGGTGCAATGACCAGGCTACAGCTGAGCTCGATGGTGGTGGCGCTTTCGCTGGTGGGGTGCGTGACGACCCCCAAACAGGGACCTGGCGAGGGCGACAGCGATCCCGATCCCGAAGAGACCGGCGAAGAGTCGTCGAGCTCGACCGGCGGGGACAGCATGAGCACGACGCAGGTCTCGGGCGATCCGACGGTCGACATGCCGGACACCGACGCGAGCGAGGAGTCGTCGACGACGTGCAACTTCATCTGCGAGACCGGTGACCCGACCGGGCCACCGCCCGACTGCGATCTCTGGGCGCAGGACTGTCCGGACGGCGAGAAGTGCATGCCGTGGGCGAACGACGGCGGCAACTCGTGGAACTCCGCGCGGTGCTCTCCCGTCGACGACGCGCCCGGTCAGGACGGTGACGAGTGCACCGTCGAAGGCAGCGGCGTGTCCGGCATCGACAGCTGCGGCATCGGGCTCATGTGCTGGAACGTGAACGAGGAGAACAACGGCACGTGCGTGCCGTTCTGCGGTGGCAGCGAGGCCAACCCGACCTGCGACGATCCCGACACGAACTGCGTGATCGCGAACGACGGGTTCCTCATCCTCTGCCTGCCCAACTGCGATCCGCTCCTGCAGGACTGCAACGAGGGCGAGGCCTGCTATCCGATCAACGACGGGTTCGCGTGCGCACCCGATGCCTCGGGCACCGCGGGTCTCTTCGGCGACGCGTGCGAGTTCATCAACGCCTGCGATGCCGGCCTCTTCTGCGCGAACGCAGAAGCCGTGCCGGACTGCCAGGGCTCGCAGGGCTGCTGCTCGACCTTCTGCGATCTCTCCGCCGCGGATCCGAACGCGGCGTGCGAGGGCGCCGGTCAAGAGTGCGTGACGTGGTACGAGGAGGGGCAATCCCCGCCGGGCTCCGAAGACATCGGCGCCTGCGCGATCCCGAGCTAGCGGGGGCGAGTGCGGGTGCGGCTCGTGTGCACCGGAGCAGGAGCGACGGTGCCACGGGCCGCGGGAGCGCCCGAGCGAAGGACAGGACGTCGGTTGGAACGCACGCCGCCCCACGGCGTGCCGCTGGGTAGGACGGTAGGTAGGACGGTTGGATGGCGCGGTTGGTCCAGCGTCGGTGATCTGTGGCGGAGCCTGCCCTCGTGAACACGAGGGGCGTGAAGCGAGGGGCGCTCCGTCACAGATCACCGCACGCGTTTCAGCCGCGCGCGACGTAGAACTCGAACACCGCGTCGAGCACCGGCACGTGCTCGGCGGTGCCGATGTGCCAGGTGAGCGCGGCCTCGTTCGCCGTGCGCGTCACCGGCTCGAAGTACAGGAAGCCGCGCATCTGCGTGCCGGGCTCGAGCACCCCCCAAGGCAGCGCGCGCGGAGCCGCATCGCCGGAGACCAGGAACGGCACGAAGTCGAGGCTGCGGCCCGGGTCGTAGCTGCGCTCGAGCTCGCGGTCGTACGCCTGTGCCGCGGCCTCGTCCTCGACCCGCACGAAGCTCGCGCCCGTGTCGAGCAGCTCGTAGCGGAAGCCGCGGACGTCGCGGAGCTCGAGATCCCCGGGCGCCAGCAGGATGGGCTCGCTGCCCATGTTCGCGACGAGCGCGTGGATCACCGTGACCTCGTTGCCGAGCGACTCGGGCTGGCCGTCCCACACGCTCGTCGTGAGCACGATCGTGACCCCGGACCCGGCGTCGCGCGCGACCAAGCGATGGTGGCCCGTCGGCGCGACGAGCTCGCCGCGGACACAGCCGCTGCCGACGAGCGCGAGGAGCACGAGCCCACGGTGCACGTGCGCAGTCTAGCAGGCCGCGCGGCCGATCACGTCGCCGCGGCGCGCTTGCCGTCGTGCAGGATCCGCTGCGCGTCCGCCTGCTCGAGGTAGCCCCGGCGCAGGTCGTCCTCGCGCAGATCGTCGACGCGGGCCTGGACGATCGCGGCCGCTTCCACCAGCAGTCCGCGCCCTTCCTCGAGCTCGCCGCGCTGCACCAGCAGCGTGCCGAGCTGGTGGATCGAGCGCACGCCGTCGAGCGGCGCCGCCCCCTCGCGGACGAGCGTCACCGACTCGCGCTCGAGCGTGATGGCGCGCTCGTCGTCGCCGGCGCGGTGCGCCAGCGTGGCCAGCACGTGCAGCGCACGGCACCTCGCGCTGCGCAGCCCGTGCGCGCGCGCCGTCGCCACCACCTGCTCGGAGATCATCGCCGCGGTCGCGGCATCCTCGGCGCCGCGCCCGTGGCGGAGCAGCGCCGTCGCGAGCCGCATCCGTGCGCGCAGCTCGATGCGCACGTCGCCGCGGGCCACGGCCACGCGCGCAGCGTCGAGCAGCAACGCCCTCGCGCCGTCGAGATCGCCCATCTCGGCCACCACCTCGCCGAGCTGCACGATCACGTCGTTGAACTCGCCCGGGTGCCCGACCGCCTCGTGCAGCTCGAGCGCCTTGCGCAGGCAGCGTTCGGCGCGGCGGAACAGCCCGATCGCCGCATACGTGGCGCCGAGGTTCGCCAGCTTGCGGCCGGTGAGGTAGCGGTCGCCGAGATCGCGATCGATCGCGAGCGCCGCCTTGAAGCAGTCGATCGCGGTCTGGTAGTGCGTGCTGCGTCCGGCGACCTCGCCGAGCGCGTTCAGCAGGTTCGCCTCGAGTCGGGGATTGCCGAGCTCGCGCGCGATCGCCAGCGCTTCCTCGTAGACCTCGCGGGCCTGCGCGAAGCGGCCTTGTGTGTTCGCGACCTGGCCGATGCTGCGCAGCAACCGACAGCGTTGCCGCGCGCCGCGGGGACCCGTGCCGCAGTGCGCGAGCGCGGCCCGGGCGATGCGCTCGGCCTCGTCGAACTCGCCACGCTCGTAGAGCAGCTCGCTCTGCAGCTCGCCGAGCACCGCCGAGAACGGGGCCGCCTTCGCCTCGGACAGCGCGTCGATGCGCTCGCGCAGCCGCGGGATCAGCCGCTCGCCTTGTCCGACGCGTCCGACCTCGAGGTAGAAGCGCAGCAGCCGGATCGAGGCGATCACCATCTTCTCCGGCTCGCCGAGCTGCTCGGCGGTGCGCAGCAGCTGCCGCACGTCGGCGCCCTGCGCCCGACGGCGCCCCCACGCCCGCAGGATCCGCTCGCGACGCAGGAGCGCGTCCCAGCGGCGCGGATCGTCGGCGGGCATCGCCTTCAGCGCCTGCGACAGGAAGTAGTGGGCCTCGACGTTGCCGGCCACCTCGTAGGCCCGCAGCGCGGCGCGCATCGCCGGCTCGATCGCCTCGGTGCCGCGGTCGGCCTGCACGAGATGCTCGGCGATCGGACCGTCGTCGCTCTCGGGGGTGTAGTCGGCCCGTGCGCGCCGCAGCTCGGCGGCGCCGCCGTGCAGCCGTCGCGCGAGCTCGGGGGCCAGCCCGGCCCGACACACGTCGTGCAGGCTCACCGTCGCGAAGCGCAGCGAGTCCGCGTGCGGCGACGGGGTCGCGATGCGCTCGATGAAGTGGCGCTCGATCAGGTTCTCGATGCTCTTCGCGACGCTGCGCCCGAGCAGCTCGGCGAGCTCGCTGGCGCGGAACGTGCGGCCGAGCACCGCCGCACCCTGCAGCACCTCGCGGTCGCCGCGGGTGAGCTCCTCGATGCCGTCGGCCAGCGCCGCCTCGACGGACGGCGGCAGCTGGATCGCCGCGCCACGCTGGCGCAGCGTGAGCAGCCGGCCCTGGGCGTTCCAGGCGATCACGCCGCGGTCGAGCAGCGACGCGAGCACCTGCTCGATGAACAGCGGATTGCCACCCGTGCGCGCGAGCACGGCATCCGCGAGCTCGCCCGCCGAGGTCTCGTCCTCGAAGCGGCGCACGATGAGCTCGCGGCGCGCACGCGAGTCGAGCTCGCCGAGCTCGAGCGTGGTGACGTTGGGCTCGCGGCGGATCATCTCGACGCGCAGGTGCCCGGGCCGGCCCGTGGAGATGCCGAGGATCGGCCAGGGATGCCGCACCTGGATCCACTCGCGCAGGAGCAGCGCGCTCTGCTCGTCGTGGTAGTGGATGTTCTCGAGCACCACGAGGCAGGGCCGCCGCTGGGCGAGCGCGGTGATGAGCCGTCGCACGAGTCGCCACAGGCGATCGCGGCGGGTGAACGGATCGAGCTCGCCATCGGTCGCACCCGGGAGCCCCAGCGCCGACGCCAGCGCCTCGACGAGCTTCGCCGCGTCACCGATGCCGTAGTCCTCGAGCTTCGCGACCAGCTGCGCCGGCTTCGTGTCGTGCTCGATGCCGAGGAAACGCGAGAGCAGCTCGAGGAACACGCCGAGCGGCACGTTGCGCTTCGACCAGCTGCCGGCCGCGCGCAGCACCCAGCACGCCGTGCGCGGCAGCGACGCGACGAAGCGCTCGACGAGCGCGCGCTTGCCCATGCCCGGCGAGCCGAGCACGAGGATGCCGCGGGACTCGCGGGTGCGGATCGCCTCGGACAGCGCATCGCGCAGCGTCTTCAGCTCGAGCTCGCGGCCGTACAGCACCGTGCGCCCGCCCGGCGCCAGGTGGATGCGCCGATCGTCCTCGAGCGCCGGGCCGAGCAGCGGCGCCACGTGCTCGAGCTCGTGGTCGACGACCGTCGCCGTGCCCGAGCGCCCCGCGGCCGGCTCGACGAAGCTGCCGTCGCCGAACCGCCACGCGCGCGCGAGCAGCTCGACGAGGTTGCCCGAGACCATCACCGGTCCCTCGATGAAGCGCCGTGCGACGTGGTCGAGCTGATCGGCCACACCGCGCCGCAGCTCGGCCAGCACGGGTCCGGTCGCGCCGCGCTGCACCACTGCCGCCGCGTTCGCCACGACGAGCCCGAGCCGCAGGCCGGGCGCGGCCTCGCCGACGTCCTCGCGCAGCGCGAGTGCGACGCGCAGCGCCCGGTCGGCGTCGTCGGCGGTGCGGAGCAGCGTGCCGAACGCGATGATCGCCGCGCGCTCGTCGACGCGCAGCACCTGGGCATCGCGCTTGAACGCGATGTCGCGGACGAGCGCGAGGAACGGGGCGGGGTCGCAGCGCTGGCTCTCGCCGTCGAGCGACGCCTCGTCGCTGATGAGCTGCTGCAGCGGGCCCGACTCCGCACCGACGATGGTGGACAGCGGGCGCATGCCGACGTCGAGCGCGACGTAGACCACGACGACGCGGTGCGCCTCGCGGCTCGCACGGCGCGGCGCCGGGGTGTCGCCGGCCTCGGCGACGTCGCGCGTGCCGGGCTCGACGCCCCCCGGGGTCTGCACGGCCGGCCGGGCGTACTGCGCGATGAAGTTCGACAGCACCTCGTCGTCGACCACCGGATCGGCGCGGTGCAAGAACGCGGAGATGTCGCTCTGCATCGCGCGCGCACTCTCGTAGCGCGCGTCGGGATCGCGGGCGAGCGCGCGATCGATGATCGCGGCGAGCTCGGCCGGCACGCCCGGCGCGGCCTCGGCCAGCGGGGGCAGGGCCTCGGCGCGCACGCGGTCGAGCGCGGCGAGCCGGTCCTTGTCGCGGAACTGCAGCCGCCCGGTACACAGCTCGTAGAGCACGACGCCGAGCGAGTACACGTCGGAGCGCAGATCGACCTGCTTGCCGAGCGCCTGCTCGGGCGACATGTACGCGACCTTGCCCTTGATGGTCTCCTCGGCGGTGCGGCGCTCGCCGGGCAGGGCCTGCACGTTCTCCTCGAGCCGCGCGAGCACCTGCTCGCGCGTGCGCGCGATGCCGAAGTCGAGAATCTTCACCTGGCCGGCGAAGCTGACCATGATGTTGTGCGGGCTGACGTCGCGGTGCACGATGCCGAGCGGCTGTCCGTAGTCGTCGTGCTTGCGGTGCGCGTAGGCCAGCCCGGCCGCGACCTGGTGGCCGATGTACGCGGCGACGACCGGCGGGAAGACGTCGTCGGCGTTGCGCACGGCGTGGAAGAGCCGCATCAGGTCGATGCCCTCGACCAGCTCCATCGCGAGATACAGCGTGCCGTGCACCTGCCCGAAGTCGAACACCTGCACGATGTTCGCGTTGTTGAGCGAGAGCGCGACCTTGGCCTCGTCGACGAACATCCGCATGAACTCGCGCTGGTCGGCGAAGTCCTTGCGGATCTTCTTGATGACCACGCGCTTGGTCAGGCCTTCGGCGACGCGCACGGTCGCGAGGAAGACCTCGGCCATGCCGCCTTCGCCCAGCACCGCGGTGAGGACGTAGCGCCCGAAGATCTGCGGCAGCTCGCGTGACGACGTGGAGCTCACAGCGCCTCGATCACCAGGTTGTCGAAGTGCGTCTCGGCTTCCCAGCCGGAGAGCGCGAGGCGATCGTGGCCGGGGCCGACCAACGGGTTCGGATCGTCGTAGTCGAGCAGCTGCCGGCCGTCGACCTCCCAGAGGATCTCACCGCCGGAGCGCGTGATCGTGAAGTGGTAGCGACGTCCGGCCTCCGCGGTGGGCTCGGTCGCGGTGGCGCGGTCGCGGCTGTGCTCGTTCTTGCGGGCGATCACGTTGAGCGTGTTGTTCCACCCGCCGAACACGAACACGTAGCCGGAGGCCACGTAGTTGATCGAGGTCGCCATCGACTTGCCGTCGCCGGCGAGCTCGACCTTGATGTCGCCCTCCTCGCTGGCCGCCCACGCGTCGACGTCGACGCGCACGGCGTCCGGCAGCGCGACGTCGAGCCACAGCGGATGGTTGCGGAGGTCCTTCAGCTTGAGCACGCCGTGCTCGATCCACGCGCCTTCGCCGGTCGCGTGCCAGCTCGGCCCGAGCTCGGTGCGCTCGAAGTCGTCGCGGAAGATCTCCGTGCCGGAGTTGCCGCGCGTGCTGTACGTGCGCGGGACCTCCTCGCACGCCGTCGCGAGCACCGTCGCGAGCACCGCGATCGCGCGCAGGGCCTCACCAGCGCCGCGCATGCGGATCCCTCGAGAGCAACGCGGCGAGCGTGGCACGCCAGGGGTCCGGCGCGTCGTCGGGCACGTAGCGGTCTGCGTCGAGATCATCGTCGATGCGATCGAACGCCTCGGGCAGCGGCGTGGGGTAGATCAGCAGCTCGAGCAGCACGGCACCCGCGCTGAAGAGGTCGGAGGCGGCGGTCGCACGCGCCGCCCCGCGCCCAGGCTCCGCTCCGGCTGCCCGCCGGAGCTCGGGCGCAAGATATCGCAGCGTGCCCGCCTGCGTCGCCGGCTGCTCGGGGCCGGGCGCCAGCGCGACCCCGAAGTCCGCCAGCGCGATGGGGGCGCCGCGGAACGCCGTCCGTACCAGGATATTGGCCGGCTTCACGTCGCGGTGGACCGCGCCGGCCGCGTGCACGGCCCCGAGCGCCGCGCGCAGCTCGGCCCCGATGCGAGGGAGATCCGCGGGTCCGACCAGGCCCCGCCGGAGCGCGAGCCGCAGGTTCCCGCCGCGGCAGAGCTCGAGCGCGATGAGCCGGTGCTTGGGCTGGACGTCGAGCAGCGCGACGACGTGCGGGCTGCGCACGCGCGCGAGCGTGCGCGCCTCGTCGAAGAAGCGGGTCTGCAGCAGCCGCCGTGCACCGGGCTTGCCGTCGCCGTCGAGCAGCCGCTTGATCGCGACCTCGCGACCGACGTGGCGATCGTAGGCCTGGTACACGACGGCATGACGACCGCGGCCGAGCGGTCGACCGAGCTCGTAGCGCGCGAGCCCGAACGCCTCCGCCACCTCGAGCTCGGCGAGCCCGTCGAGCAGCGAGAGGCTGCGACCCGCACGACCCGCGACCACGCCGCGTTGCTCGAGCGCGCGCGTGGCCTGCTGCCAGCCGCGCAGCGCCCGGCGGTGATCGATGTCGAGCGCGAGCACGGCCTCGAAGTGGCGCAACGCACCGGCTGCATCGCCGCGCGCGAGCAGCTGCTCGGCGAGCAGCATGTTCGCCGCGGCGTGGATGCCCCCCTTCACGAGCCGGCTGGCCTCCGTCTCGGGCAGCGCGAGGATTGCGTGCAGCAGGCGCAGGCCGAGCTCGACGTCGATCGCGTCGAGCAGCTCGCGGGCGAGCATCAGCGCGACCTCGGCCCGCGGCTCGGTGCGCAGCGCGGCCGCCATCGCGACCATCGATCCGCGCAGGAAGCCCGCGTGGCTGAGCGCGCGCAGCTCGGGCTCGAGCTCCGCGACCGGGGCCCGGCGTGCGAGCGCCTCGGCGAACGCGCCCAGACGCGCGACCTCGCTGGGGCGCGCGGCCCCGTCCGCGAACGCGCCGAGCACGTCGTCGAGCGGCCCGACGAGCGCATGCGGCTCGCCTTCGCCGAGCACGAGCGCGGCCCAGCGCGGCAGCGTCACCCGATCACCTCGAGCACGAGCGGCGCGTCGACGAGCGCGATGCGATCGCCGGTCACCAGCTCGACCGTCGCGCCCGCCGGGAGCTCGTGGTCGGCGAGCCGGGCCCGCACGCCGCCGCGGAAGTCGAGCACGACGTAGCCGCGATCGAAGAGCACGCGCGCGGGTACGGCGATCTCGCTGGAGAGCCACAGCGGGCCGCCCTGGGGCAGCCACACGTGCTCGCGCGCGTCGCCGGCGACGCGCAGCACCGCGCCGCGCACGTGGCCGTCGGCCCCTTGCAGCGGCACGACCGACGCCGACGCGGCCGCCCCCAGCCCGATCGAGGCGGCGGCGTCGATCGGCACCGGCTCGCCGGTGGGCAGCGGATCGCCGTCGAGGAAGCTGCCGATCTTCGAGCCGAGATCGATCGCCATGAGGCGCGTGCGCTCGCCGGTCGCGTCGAGCACGAGCTCGACGTGGTGACGCGAGAGCACCGCGGCCGGCAGCACGAGCTGCGCGTCGGGGGCCCGGCCGATGCGGAAGCGATCCGCGGCGCGGATCGAGGTCTGGTGCATGCGTCCGCCCGCGCTGCCCCAGCGCAGCTCGATGCGATCGCCGCGCGCCAACCCTCGCTCGAGCCGTTCGAGCCGCGTCGCGAGCGTCGGCACCGGCGCGAGCCCGTGGTGCCTGCGCTCGCGCACGTGCTCGAGCAGCAGCTCGTGGGCGTGGCCGCGGCGGCCCTCGGCGAGCGCGTGATCGACCTCGTGCTCGAGCGCGCGCAGGCTCGCGCCCTGGTGCTCCTTGTGCTCGAGCACCGCGAGCACGAGCTCGAGCCGCGCGATCTCGCCGCCACGCTCGTACGCAGCGGCGGCGCGCGCGAGCAGCCCGAGATCCTCGTAGAGCTCGCCGGCGCGCCCACCTTCGTCGGCCTCTTCGAGCGCGCGCGCGGCCTCGAGCTGATGCGCACGACGGCCGGCGGCGTCGGCCGTGATGTCGACCTCGGCGAGCAGCGACTCGGCGAGCGCGAGGTGCAGGAGCCGCGCTTCGGGGCTCGAGCCGGGGCTGCGCGCGCAGCCCTCGCGCAGCACGTCGATGCGCTCCGCCCGATCGCGCAGCGTGCGAGCGATCTCGAGGCGGAGCAGGGCGGCCTGCGCATGCTCGCCGGCGTACTCGAACACGCGCGCCGCCTCGAGCAGCTCGCCGGCCTCCTCGAGCGCCATCGCGGCCCGCAGATCGGGACGCAGCGTCGCGCGGCGCCGCCACCATCCGCGGCCACCCGATCCCGGGGCGCCGTCGTCGGGCACCGCCGCAAGTCTCGGCTGTCGCATCACGTCCGCCGAAGCCTAGCAGGACGTCGACGAACGCTCCCGGCCCCCGCGAGCCGCCCGCTCGGAGCGCGACGCGCGTCGGCTTGCCCGCCCAGGATGACCCCCCTATGCTCCGGGCGGCGATGCCCCAAGCCTTGCTCGAGCCGGTGGCCGCGGGGCAGACCCGGTTTCGCATGCAGGGCCTCGCGCCCGACGCCCGCGGCATCGCGATCGGGCGCGAGGTGCTGGTGGTCCTGCCGTCGATCGACGCGCTCGTGTCGTTCCTCGGCGCATACAGCGACGAGGCCAGCCTCGACGACCTGCTGCCGACGATGACGCTCGAGCACGCGCGCCGCTCGGGCGGTGGCCATGCGACGCTCGTGCGCTGCAGCAGCAGCGACGGCTACGCGGTCGACAGGCTCGCGCGGCTCGCAGGTGCCGCGCGCGGGCAGCTCTACACGGGCGGCGGGGCCACGTTCGTGCGCTGGCGCGAGCGCGACGCTCCGTTCGGCTACGACCTCGCCGAGCCGGTGCAGCCCGGCAAGGACGAGGTCGTCGTCGCCGACGTCGACTACCTCGCGCGCTACGTCACCACGCACCGCATGGATCCGGTCGAGCTCATCCAGCGGCTCGAGCTGCGTGCGGTGCCGATTCCGCTCGGCGGGGTCGCCCGCGATCCCGAGCTGTGCGGGCTCAAGGAGATGGCGCTGGTGCTCGTCGCGCCGGCGCTCGCGTCCCGGGTGCTGCGCTACCTGTGGCGCATCGAGGTGCCGATGGCGGGCTACTACGCGCGGCTCGCCGGCGACACACAGCCGTCGCTGCTCTTGCGCGTACGTCAGCCGCGGCCGCGCATGCTCGACGTGCTCTCGCAGATCCCCGGCATCGAGCTGCTCGCGCCGGTGTCGTCGCGCGCCGCGGTCGAGATCGGCTGGCGGCACCCGATCCAGCTCGCCAGCGCGCAGAGCTGCCTGCCCGGCGACGAGATGTTCCTGTTCCGCGGCAGCGTCGCACGCGTCGAGCGACTCGATGGTCCGCCGCGCTTCGTCGACGGCCGCCACCTGGTCGAGTCCACGATGCAGGGCCGGCTGCGCGAGGTCAGCCAGCTGCGCGACGCGGAGCTCGAGCCGCTGCGCGTCGAGCTGCGCATGCGTCCCACCACGATGGCGCGCGAGCCCCGGGCGGTGCTGGTCGGCTGGTCCGAGGTCCGGCTGCTGCGTCATCTCGTCTATCTGCTGCCGCCCTCGGCGCTCGCCGCCGCGCGACTCGTCCCGCTCGACGAAGGCATCGTCGTGCTCGCGGCCGCGAGCACGCTCGGTCGCAATGCGCCCACCGCCGCCGCGCTCGGGGCGGGCGTGCTCCTGCCGCTCGGTCGTCGGCTCGGCGAGGTCGCGCCCGGCGTGCTCGTGCCCGACGGCCACGAGCTGTGGCCCCGCGTGCGCCCGGCGCTGCTGCGGCAGCTGCTCGGGCTCGGGCCCGAGGATCACGCGCTCTACCTCGTGCCCGGCGGCGATCCGGTGCGGGTGCGCCCCGAGCAGCTGCGTCCGTTCGATGCCGCGTTGATCGGTCGGCTCGCGCTCGAGGAGCCCGCGCTCGTCAGCCCCGAGCTGCCCGCGGTCGCGCCCGGATCGATCCGCAACCAGCGACTCGGTCGCTTCGCGCTCTGGGGCTTCGGCGGGCTGCCGTCGTCGTCGCCGCGACCTGCGGGCGAGGGCGAGGGCTGAGCAGGGTGGCGGGCGCGCGACCAGCAGGCACTCGTCGAGGTCGGTGGTGAGCCGCGAGCTGACCGCGTTCGTTTCGGACTTCGTGGTCCCGCTCCTCGGCGGCGGCGACGTCGGGGTGAGCCGACCGTTGCGCCCGCGCGATCGCGACACGTGGGCGCTGTCGATCTCGGCGGCCCAGGTGCCCGAGCTGTCGTTCTGGCGCGTGCGCCGGGCCCAGCTGCTCGTCGCGGATCCCGAGCTGCCCGATCCCGATGCCGACGAGCTCAGCCTGTGGATCGGTCTGCACAACCTGCTCGTGTTCGATCACCCCGATCGCGCGCGCGTGTGGACGCGGGCGAGCACGTGGCGTCGGCTCGAGGGGGCGACGCGCACGTTGCTGACGTTGCCGGCCCCGAGCGACGCGGGCGAGCTCGTGGTGCGCCACGTGTCGGTCGGTGCGTTCATCGATCTGCTGCGCACCGATCTCGTGGTGCCGACGCCCTCCGGCGATGCGCGCTTGCCCATGCTCGACGTCGCCGGCCGTCGGCGCGTGCGAGCGATCGCCGGTACCGGTGGCCCGCGCGAAGAGACCGTCGTGTGGCTGCAGCAGGCCCACGCCGCCGAGACGGAGCGCTTGCTCGAGGATGCGATGCGGGCGTCGCCGCTCACGTGTCTGTTGCGTCCGTCGATCGCACCGGCGGGCTGGTCACCGCTGCACTGCGGCAAGCTGCTCGGCCGGCGCGGCTACGCCCGCGCGGTGTGCCACGCATGGGCGGCGCAGCGCGACTGGACGCGGCTCGGCGGCGCGGTGATGGCCGCGCTCCTGCCCTCGTTGCCGGGTGCGTCGCGCGAGGCGACGCCCATCGAGGTCGGCACCGGGCTGGGCCAGCTCGCGCTCCCCGGCGCCGTGATCCCGTGCGAGCCCGCGGAGCTCGGAGCGGTGATCGCCGCGTTGGTCCACCTGCACCTCTTGAAGGTGCTCGAGCTCGACACGCGCCTCGGGATCGCGCTCGGCACTCGCGATCCGGGTATCCTGGCGTTCCTCGCGCTGCCGCTCCTGTTGCCGTGGTTGCAGGACACCCTCGGCGCGCCACTGCCCACCATCGCCGCGTCGGCCTTCGAAACCCCCATCATGCGGCGCTGGACGGAATACGTGGACCACCTCGAGGAGCTCGTGCCAAAAAGCGTCGTCGAGAATCTGCTGGCGACGCTGGTCGGTCGCATCGTACAACCGTCGTGAGCATGAGCCCCCCCATCGTCCGGCCTACGCTGTCGATCCCGGAGCTCGCGCGACGGTTGCAGGATGGCGCGCGCCAGCTCGAGGCGCAGTTCCTCGGCAAGGAAGAGATCGTCCGCCTGCTGTTCGTGAGCGCGCTCGCCGGCGAGCACCTCGTGATGGTGGGCCCGCCCGGCACGGCCAAGAGCGCGCTCATCCGCGCGTTCGCCCAGGTCGTCGAGGCCAAGTACTTCGACTACCTGCTCACGCGCTTCACCGAGCCCAACGAGATCTTCGGCCCGGTCGACATCCAGGCCTTCCGCGAGGGCACGTACCGCCGCCGCCTCGACGGCATGCTGCCCGAGGCCGAGGTCGTCTTCCTCGACGAGATCTTCAAGGCCAACAGCGCGATCCTCAACTCGCTGCTCACGCTGCTCAACGCGCGCCGCTTCACGCACGGCAACGTCGCGGTGCGGGTGCCGCTCATCTCGCTCTACGCCGCGTCCAACGAGGTGCCCACCGACGAGGCCCTGTCGGCGCTGTTCGATCGCTTCCTGCTGCGCGTGCGCGTGGACTACCTCGACAGCTATCACTTCCGCGGGCTGCTGCAGAAGGGCGTCGAGCTCGAGGCCCAGCACATGAACCCCGATGCGGCGCAGCTCACCCCGGTGATCAGCTCGCACGAGCTGCGCGAGCTGCAGCGCAACTACGGCAAGCTGCTGCGCTTCTCCGAGGACTTCCTCGCGACCTTCAAGGGGCTGGTGTTCCAGATCCGCTCCGAGGGCGTGGGGCTGTCCGATCGCCGCATCGTCAAGCTGCTCAAGCTGTTCGCCGCCTCCGCGGTGTTCGACGGGCGCGACACGGTGAACGACAGCGACTTCTTCGTGCTGCGCCACGTGTGGAACACGCCGGAGCAGGAGGAGATCCTGCAGGAGGTCGTGGGGCCGGTGCTCGACCAGTGGTACGAGCACCATCCCGATCAGGCGCGCATCGGCTCGACGCCGACGAACCTGCAGGACCTGCTCGACGAGCTGCGCGTCATCCACGACACGCTGACCGGCTCCGAGGTGCTCTCCGACATGCAGCTCTTCAGTCAGCTGCGCAACCTCGGCGACATCAAGGCCGCGCTCGCGCGCATGCCCGACAACCCGGCCGCGCAGCGCATGATCCTCGAGGTCGACAAGCTGCTCGAGACGATGTTCGCCAGCTCGCGGTTTGTTTAGAAGGGGCTGTCGCCCCTTGCTTCCGCGGCAGTCGAGCCCGGCGGGCCCGACTGTCGCGCGCGCTACCCCCGGCGCCAAGAGGCGCCGCCGCGACCGTGTCGCGGGCCCTCGCGAGACGTCGCCGCCTCTGGCGTCGCCCTCCCGCGGGGAGGGTTGCGCCGCGCTGGAAGCTCTCGCCCCACGCGATCACCGGGGCGCGAGCGTCACGTCGATCTCGTTGTCGCCCGGGAGCAGGCGCAGCTTCTTGGTCGCGGGCTGGAAGTGCGGGGCCATCAGCTCCACCTCGACGAGCGCGCCGTGGCCCACCGGCAGCGGCGGGATGTTGGCCGCGACGAGCCAGTCGCCTTCGAGCTTCGCGAGCGCGTCGGGCACGGCGATGAAGCGCACGACCAGATCGGGGGGCGCCGGTGAGAAGCTCAGCGTCGCGGGCCGCGGGTGCGCGCGCAGCAGGTGCGTGCGGTCGTCCTTGCATGCGGCTTGCGCGAGCCGCAGCTCGCCGAAGTAGCGCGGGCCGACGAGCCGCACGATCACGGCCTCGAGCTGGATCGACAGCCGCAGTCCGCCGCCGTCGAGGCGCGTGCGGCCGCCGTCGACCTCGAGGCGGTGATGCGCGCGCGCGGGCACCGGGAGCTCGACGACCTCGATCACGCAGCCGTCGGTCCCGTCCGCTGCGGCACGCAACGCCGCGATCATGGTCATCAGCGCAAGCCAAGGCATGGCGGCATCATCCGCCCGGCTCCGGCCGCTGTCACCGCCGAGGCTGGAGACGCAGCGGAGCGGCGTTCGCCCGCGCGCGGGCCTCCTGCTAGGCTTCCGCCCGCACGTGGCCAACGCGCGGATCTCGACGACCCCCGAGGCGGGCACCGGTGCCGAGTTCGAGCGGCAGGTCGGCACGATGGCGCTCTCGCAGCTCGAGGGCACCGGTGCGCTCGCGCTCATGCGCGCCGTCGCGTGGCACAACTCGCTCGTGCGGCTCGGCGTCTCCGTGCCGCTCGTCGTCGTCCACGACCTCGGCTGCCTCGTCGCCGGGCTCGGTCGGCCCGCCGCGCAGCTGCGAGGGCTCGGCGACGCGGAGGTCTGCGAAGCCTGGCGACGGCTGCTGGTGGAGCTCGGCGAGAGCGAGCTCGTGCGCACGCAGGCCGGCTGGAAGCACCGCGACCCGATGGTCGGCGTCGTGCTCGCGCGCGTGTTCTCCAGCATCGTGCCCCAGCTGCCCGACGACGTCCGCGTGCTGCGGCCGATGGCGCTGCCCGTCGACGTCGTGCACTACACGCGCGTCGAGCCGACCTCCGCGTACAACCGCTACGACCAGTCGGTCGCGCTCTCGTGGCTCGCCACGCTCGGCACGCATCGGCTGCTGCCCATCCTCGAGATCGAGCAGATCGATCTCGACGCGCTGCGCCTGCTCGGGCTGTTCCGCGGCGGCGATGCGCTGCCCGGGGTCGACCTCGCCGATCTCTACAACGTGATCATGAGCCCGTCGCTCGCCGACGTCGTCGACTTCTCGATGGAGCTGCTGCCCTCGATCCTCGAGGTGCGCCGCGAGGCGGGCCACCAGAGCTTCAGCATCGACGGCTACGCGTCCATCGAGCGTCGCGGCAACGTCGACGATCTCGTGCTCACCCAGCTCGCCTACGACAACGACATCTTCGAGCAGCGGCTCGTGGACGGCGAGCTGTTCTACTTCACGCACGAGAAGCAGATGGAGAACGAGCGGCGGGTGCACCAGGTGCTCGTCGACGGCAGCGCCTCGATGCGAGGCGTGCGCGAGGTGTTCGCGCGCGGGCTCGCGCTCGCGCTCTGCAAGCGGCTCGCGCTGCTCGGCGAGGACGTGTCGCTGCGCTTCTTCGACTCGCGGCTCTACGAGGGCGTGAAGGTGCAGGCGGCCGGCAGCGCCGAGGTGCCGTACGCGCTGCAGTTCCGGGCCGAGCGCGGCCGCAACTACGCGCGCGTCATCCGGCAGCTCAACTCCGAGCTCACGATGCCGCGCCGCAACGCCGCGCACACGCTGGTCTACCTGCTGACCCACGGCGAGTGCCAGCTCCCGCCCGACGAGGTCGCGCTGCTCTCCTCGCGCGCGCCGATCTACGGCGTGTTCATCCTGCCCTCGGGTCCGCTCGAGCTGCCGTATCTCGACAGCCTGCACCGCATCCACGTCATCGACGCCGACGCGATCAGCCACGGTCGCCGCGCGCACAAGGCCCGGCAGATCATCGACGACGTGCAGTCCGATCTCGACGCCCGCCGTGGCGTTCCGGCGGGCAAGGGCTGGGCCCGGCCGGCCGCGCAGCAGCAGCCGCGGCGCAAGCCCACCCGCCAGGTGCGCCCGGCCGACAAGCGGAGGCGCCCGTGATCGACACGGCGGTGCTGTGGGTACGCGCCGAGGCGAACATGCGCGCGGGCCGGTTCGCCGACGCGCTCGTGCACCTGCGCCACCTGGTCGAGGTCGTCGATCGCATCGACTTCGAGTACGAGGAGTGGCTGCGCGCGATGGCGGAGTGCCTGCGTGCGCTCGGGCATGCACGCGAGGCCGCGGCGTGTGCGGCCTACCTCGGGGCCACGGAGGAGCCGCCCGCCGACGCGCTGGCCCGCGATGCTGCGCGCATCCAGAGCGGCGACATGGATGCGCTGCGCGGCGTTCGACTGCTCGGCATCTATCTCGCACGCGCCGGCCACCACAAGGTCGCCGCCGAGTGGTTCGGCGCCGGGCTCATGCCGGTGCATCGCGCGGTCGAGCTCGAGCGCGCGGGCGACGACAACGAGGCCGCGAGCCTGTGGCACGACGTCATGGCGCGCGACGATCTGCAGGGCCGCCCCTACGAGTCGGCGCTCGCGAAGATCAACTATGGCCTCTGCCTGCTGCGACTCGGTCACGAGCGCGCCCGCATGGCGCTCGCCGATGCCACGACCGCGGTCGAGGAGGTCGCCGACGGCTTCGAGACCGAGGGCCTGCGCGAGCGCGCGTTCGACTGCTACCAGCTCATCGCGCGGCTCGGCAGCGAGGCGGGTGCGTTCGAGAACGTCGCCGAGGGCTACCTCAACAGCGTGCGGATCCTGCGGGACGACGGGCTCAAGCTCGACGCGCTGCGGCTGCACGAGGCATTCGTGACGATGGCGCGCAGGGCAGGGGAGTGGCACGCGGCGGCGGGCATCCTGCGCGAGGCCGCCGACTACTGCACGCGCGCCGGCATGCCCTACGCCGACGATCTGCGCCTGCGCAGCGCCGAGGCCTGGCTCAAGGCCGCGACCGAAGCGCTGGCCGCCGGGCACCCGCTGCAGATCGTCGAGAACGCGTACCTCGCCGCGGCCGAGGCGTTCGCGTCGGTGCGCGCGTTCAAGCAGGTGCTCGAGGTCTATCGCCGCCTGCTGCAGCTCGAGCTGTCGGGGCGTGCACGCGAGCGCTATCGCCGGCTGTGCGAGCGACTCAGCGACGATCTGCACGATGCACCGCGCCCGGTGCCGGTGCCGGAGTTCCTGAAGCAGCTGCCCGAGTACGAGGAGGTCTGGTACGTCGACCTCGCCGAGTGGGAGCTCGACGGCGATCCGGCGCTCGTCGCCGCGGGCGTCATGGCCGATCGCCGCTTCCCCGACTTCGTGCGACGGCACGCGTTGCTGCTCGTGCTCGAGCTCGAGCGTCGCGCGGCCGCCGTCCCGCCGGTCGACGTCGTGCGCCGGCTGGAGTCGATCCGCGCGTATCCGGTGATCGCCGCGCTCGAGTCGCTGTTCGAGCAGCGGGATCCGTCGATTCGGCGCGCAGTCGCCGAGGCGATGGGCAAGCTGCGCTTCAAGCGATCGTTCGCGCTCATCGGCAAGGCGTTGCGCGACGACGAGGCCGACGTGCGCGAGGCTGCGGCCCAGGCCACGGCGCAGCTGGTGTTCCCGCACGCGTTCGAGCCGCTGCGGCGGATCTTCGCGGCGCGCGACCTACCCGACGCCGAGCGGGCGCGGTCGTCCGCGCTGAAGGCGATCGGCAAGATCAACACCGTCGAGGCGCTCGAGTTCCTCTGCGATCGGCTGCGCGAAGGGGATCGGCAGTACGTCGAGCTCGCGGCCCATCACCTCGGGGATCTGACGAACGCCGAGCTGTTGCCGTATCTGCGCCATCAGATCGAGCTCGTGCCCACGGCGTACCGCGCCTCGCTCGAGGATACCGCGCGGCGGCTCGAGCGACGGCTGCGGTGACCGGGCACGGGCACGGGCACGGGCACGGGCACGGGCACGGGCACGGAGCAGCGCT
>CAZFKC010000046.1:0-76312 GCA_964519175.1 uncultured Nannocystaceae bacterium | reverse complement strand
CACGGAGCAGGGTGTCCGGAAGAACGCTTCGCGTTCTTCCGCACCCTGCTAGCAGAGCCCCGCGGCCGCGCTCGGGTCGAACGGCTCCGGCTCCGGCGATGGCACGAGCTCGGGCTCGGGCGCGGGCATCGGCACCACGATCGGATCGGGCGACGGCGGCACGAGCTCGGGTGCATCCGGTGGCGGCACGAGCTCGGGGGCGCCGGGCGGTGGTGGCAATCCGGGGGGCGCAGTGCTGGGTCGCGGCTCGGGGCTCATCGTGCTCCGAGCGTGGCACGGAGCGGACGCGTTGCTCCGGCAGATTCTGCATGCACGGTCACCGGCGGCGACGCGCGTCATCGGACATCGGCGAGCACCGACCAACGTTTCGCCCGCCCGCCGTCGCTGGAAACGGACGGCACATCTTTCGCGTTGCGTCGCGGCGACGCCGGATTACGGTTCGGGTTCGGAATGGCACCCGCGGCCCGACTGAGCGACGAGCATCGGCTGATCCTGCGGATCCTCGACGCGCTCGAGGCCGCGGTCGCCGAGATCGTGCGCGCGGGCAGCGACGCACGCCCAGAGCTCTCCCGCTTCCTGGTCCTGTTCCACCGCTTCGTCGACGGGTCCCATCACGCCCGCGAAGAAGAGATCTACTTCCGGGCGTTGCTCGCCGAGGGCACGAGCGAGCGCACTGCGCTCGTGCGCGAGCTCCTGCGTGCGCACGCCCTGGAACGCGATCTGCTCGGGCCACTCGAGGATCTCGCGTACCAGCCCCATCCCTGGAGCGCCGCCGATCGCGAGGCGCTCGAGCGCGACGCCGCGCACTACCTCTCGTGCGCGCGCGCGCACGTTCGCGACGAAGAGCAGCGGCTCGTACCGCTCGTCCGCGACCACACGACCGCGGAGCAGCAGCGAGCGCTCGCCGCCCAGCTCGCCACCTTCGAGCTCGCGCAGGTAGAGCAGGACGCGCGGCTGCGACGGCTCGCCGACGAGCTCGTCGAACGGCACTGCCCGACGTGTCGCTACGTGCATCGCGCGGCGGCACGATCATCGTCGGGACCGACGCTGGGGCTGGTCCACGCCGCGCCGAGCTTCGACGCCGAGCCGAGCGACGACGGACCGGACGAGTGCCGTCCCGATGTGCCGTGACGCGCTCGAGGTGCGCGCTCAGAGGTCGCGACGCACGAGCACGGCTTCCAGCGCGTCCATCATCTCGTCGATGTCGAACGGCTTGGTCAGGTAACGGAAGAACCCGGCCTCGGCGGCGAGCTGGCGGTCACGGGGCATCGCAGCGGCACTCAGCCCGATCACCGGGATGTCCTGCGTGCTCGGCGACGCACGCAGTCGGCGGGTGGCATCGATGCCGCTCATGCCCGGCAGGTTCACGTCCATGATCACGGCCACCGGTCGGAGCCGCTCCACCAGCTCGATCCCCTGCTCGGCGGTCGGCGCGGTGAAGAGCTCGATGCGCTCGAACTGCTCGAGTACGTGCACCATCAGCTCGACGTTCGCGGGATTGTCCTCGATGTACACGATCACGATTCGCGGCGAGCCATCGTCCTGCAGCGGGCTCGTGCCGCGGGGAGCCGACGGCGCACTGCCGACGGCGACCGGCACTTCGTCGGCGCTGCGCGGCAGCTCGACCCAGAAGGACGATCCTCGCCCGTGCTCGCTCTCGAAGCCGATGGACCCGCCCATCAGCTCGGCGAGCCGCTTGGTGATCGCCAGACCGATACCGGTGCCCTCGATCTGTCCGCGCTCCTGGCCGGCGCGCTGGAACGGCTGGAACACCTGCGCGTGCTTGTCGGCCGGGATGCCGATGCCGTCGTCGACCACCGTGATCCGCACGTGGCCGTCTGCGGTGGTGGCCGCGACGAACCGCACGATGCCTCCCTGTCGGCCGTACTTCACCGCGTTCGAGCCGAAGTTCATCAGGATCTGCATGAAGCGGGTGCGGTCGGCGGCGACGCGGGGCAAGCCCTGCGCCGGGGTCTCGATCGCGACCGAGATCCCCGCCCGCGCAGCCACGGCCTGGATCGACGTCGTGACCTCGACGATGACCTGGGCCGTATCGACCGACTCGATCGAGATGCTGACGCTGCCGGCCTCGATGCGCGCGAGATCGAGGATCTCGTCGATCAAGCGCAGCAGGTGCTCGCCACCCTTCGTGATGTGGCCGAGCATCTCGAGCTGACGATCGTCGAGCGGGTTCTTGCGCGAACGTCCGAGCAGCTGGGCGAAGCCGAGCACCGCGTTGAGCGGCGTCCGCAGCTCGTGGCTCATCGACGAGAGGAACTCGCTCTTCGCGGCGTTCGCGGCGTCGGCGAGCGCGCGCAGGCGTTCGAGCTCCTGCTCGCGTTGCACCCGCTCGCTGACGTCGCGGATGATGCTGGAGACCAGCATCCCGCGATCCGTGCGCAGCGGGCTCAGGCTGATCTCGACCGGGAATTCCGAGCCATCGCGACGTCGCGCGAACAGAGCGCGCCCGGACCCCATCGGTCGCACGCTCGGCGACGCGATGTAGCGCGAGCGATGTCCGACGTGGTGACCGCCGAATCGGTCGGGTACGAGTCGCTCGATCGGCTGACCGATGAGCTCGTCGGGACGCCAACCGAAGAGATCGGTGGTGCGACGATTCGCGAACTCGATGATGGCGCGCTCGTCGACCACCACGATCGCGTCGGGCGCACCGTCGAGGAGCGCCGCATAGTCTTCACTGCGCAGGTGAATCGTCATGGGCCCGCGACCAACGAGCCCCGACGGTATCACCTCCGTGCCCCCGGCCGAGCGGTAGCCGCGCCGTGCTGCGGAATCGGCGTTGGAGGCCCGAGCCCGCCTCCGTCGCCGACCGAAGCGGTCGGCGGTGGCGGGCGTATCACGAACGTCAACCGGTCTTCACCGCGATCTCCTTCGTCTTCGGCGGCTTGTTCTTCGACTTGCCGATCGTGACCTCGAGGATCCCGTCCTTGAACGTGGCCGCGACCGCGGCCTCGTCCGCATCGTCGGGGATCACGAAGGTGCGCATGAAGCTGCCGTGGAACATCTCGCGGCGATGGACCTTGGTGTCCTTCTCCTCCTTCTCCTGCTTGCGCTCGCCCTGGATGGTGAGCTGCCCGGCGTCGAGCGTGACCTTGACGTCGTCCTTCTTCACATCGGGGAGCTCGGCGCGGATCTTGTAGCCTGCACCGTTCTCGCTGATGTCACACGAGGGCGCCCAGCTCATCATCGCGAGCTGCTCCTTGGTGTCGCCGGTCGGCGCAGCGCCGAACAGCTTGTTGAAGCGATCCGTGATTGCCTCGAGATCCTTGAAGGGGTCCCACTGTCGTCGCATGAGATGCATCGGGGTGCTTTCCTCTGGACGTCGATTCCCGTCCGACCGGGACTGTGTCGCCGACCCGGGCCGCCGGCTCGCGCAGTGGTTGCAGAGCATCGCGTCGCGAGCGTCGTCCTCGCTGCGCAGGCTTTGCGTGCCGGGGCCACCCGCACGCACGCCAGGCTGCGGACGCGCGACGCCCATGCCGAAGCCACCGATCGCACCCGAAGAGCGGACCTCGCCCACCCCGCGCGCGATGCCCCCGTGGCTCTCGTCGGTCGTCTGGCTGCTGGTCGCGGTCGCGGCCGTCTGGCTGTTCGAGAGCGACTGGGGCGTCGTGCCCACCGAGAGCATCGCGTACAGCGACTTCAAGCAGCGCGTCGCCGCGGGCCTCGTCGACAAGGTCGTCGTCGAGCCCGACACCATCACGGCGACCGTGCGCGTGCCGGCGACGGACACCGCCACCGAGCACACCGCCACGTTGCACGTCGTTCGTGTCGAGGATGCGAAGCTCATCGAGCAGCTCGAGGCCGCGCAGGTCGAGATCGTCGGCGTGACGCCGCGCGCATTCGGATGGATGTTCTGGCTGCTCCTGCTCGTACCCGTCGCCGCGGTCGCGCTGTCGGGCGTCATGCTCACGCGCAGGATGGGCCGTGCCGTCGGCGAGGCCGTGCAGTTCGGCCAGAGCCCGGGCAAGGTGACGCCGCAGGCGACCCCCGACGTCACGTTCGACGACGTCGCCGGCTGCGACGAAGCCAAGCAGGAGCTCCGCGAGGTCGTCGACTTCCTGGCCAATCCGGCGCGGTACCAGCAGCTCGGCGCGAAGATCCCCCGCGGCGTCCTGCTGGTGGGTCCGCCGGGCACCGGCAAGACGCTCATGGCGCGAGCCGTGGCCGGTGAGTCGAAGGTGCCGTTCTTCTCGCTCTCGGGCAGCGACTTCGTCGAGATGTTCGTCGGCGTCGGCGCAGCGCGCGTGCGCAGCCTCTTCGAGCAGGCCAAGCGCAACGTCCCCTGCATCGTCTTCATCGACGAGCTCGACGCGATCGGCCGCCGACGCGGCGTTCACCTCGGCGTCGTGAACGACGAGCGCGAGCAGACGCTGAATGCACTCCTGGTCGAGCTCGACGGCTTCGCCCCGAACAGCGGGATCATCCTGCTGGCCGCGACGAATCGTCCGGACGTGCTCGACCCGGCGCTGCTGCGGCCCGGTCGCTTCGATCGGCAGGTCGTGCTCGACGCGCCCGACGTCGAAGGGCGTCTCGCGATCCTCGGCGTGCACGTGCGCAAGAAGCCACTCGCGCCCGGCCTCGACCTGCGGGCGATCGCGCAGGCGAGCGCCGGGCTCTCCGGTGCCGACCTCGCCAATGCGGTCAACGAAGCCGCACTCTTCGCCGCCCGTCGCGGCGCGGCAGCGATCGCGCAGGCCGACCTCGAGGCAGCGTTCGAGAAGATCGTCGCGGGCCCCGAGCGCCACAGCCGACACCTGCGCGGCGAGCTGCGCCGGCGGATCGCCACGCACGAGGTCGGGCACGCGCTGGTCGCCCACCACGTGGCGCACGGCGATCCGGTCCACAAGGTGAGCATCGTGCCACGTGGCCATGCGGCGCTCGGCTACACGATGCAGCTGCCGACCGACGACCACTTCCTCGCGACGCGTGCCGAGCTCGAGGACAAGCTCGCCGCGTTGCTCGGCGGACGCGCTGCGGAGGAGCTGGTGTTCGGCGAGAGCTCGACGGGCACGGAGAACGACCTCGCGAAGGCCACGTCGATCGCGCGACAGATGGTCACGACGCTCGGCATGAGCGAGGTCGTCGGGCTGGCGCGCGTGGCCCATCCCGATGCGACGACGTTCGTCCCCGGCAACGACCTGCCGCTGCCGCGCGACTGCAGCGAGGCCACCGCGCGGGAGATCGACGAGGAGGTCAAGCGGCTGCTCGACCACGCGCGCACGCGGGCGCTGGAGATCCTGGCCGGTCGCCGGGCCGATCTCGACCGCATCGTCGCCGTGCTGCTCGAGCGCGAGACGCTCGACCGCGCCGCGTTCGAGCAGCTGGCGGGGCCGTCGAGCCACGACATCGGCACCGTCGCATTGCAGCTGCGCGTCGTCGAGCCGATCGCGCTCCCGGCACCGACGACGTCGCGGCCGTGATGCTCAGTCCGCCACGCCGATGTCGTCGTCGAGCGCGCTCTCGAAGAGCTCGCGCTCGGCTTGCTCGTGCGCGCGCACGTCCGTGACGAGCTCGGCGAGCTCGCGCTGCAGCGCCTCCAGACCGGCACGCTTGCACCGGCCCAGTAGCTGGCGCACCCGCTCCGTCAGCGCAGCGTGCTGCCCTCGCAGCGCCTGCACCTTGCGCGCGAGGCCGGGGTTCGCGGTGAGCGCCTCCCGCATGTAGCCACCCTGCTCCTCGAACGCGAAGTGCGAGGCCAGTGCGGACGCGAGTGAGCCGAGCGCACGCACGAGCACGAGCCGCATCCGAGCGGCTGGTAGCGTGTCGGGGCTCGGCGCCGCGAGCAGCTCGAGCTCGTCGAGCTCGATGGCGAGGTCGCTGGGTCGAACGCGGGGCTGGCTCGCGGGCGCTGCGGTACGCATGTGTCGCCAGCATGGCCGCGCGCGGTCGAGGGCGGGCGCGCAGAAGCTTCGGCCCGCCTGCGCAAGGCTTGCGAGCGCGCCGCTCGGCTCACTTCCAGTCGCGCGACGAGAACCGCCACTCGTGCCACTTCGGGCGGCCCTCCGCGTCGCGCAGGCCGTATCTGGCGGTGCCGATCGTCATCGACTCCACGATCACGACACGTCGGCCGTCGCCGTCGAGCACGGAGCCGCGCAGCGTGACCAGCTCTCCCGGCACGAGCTCGAGCTTGGCCTGCTCGAAGTACTCCTGCGGCGCGAGGTAGGCGTAGAGCTCCTCGTCGCCCGTCGTGAACAGCACCCGTACGCCTCGCGTGCTGTCGGCGATGCGCTGGTTCGCCTGCACCTCGAGGATGCGGCCGTGCAGCGTCTCGACCGTCGCGGGATCGAACGCGAGCCGCTTGGCCTCGCCCTCTTCGTCGTCCGCCTCGTGCACGACGCTCTTGGCGCATGCCGCTGTGGCGAGGAGCAACGAGGCCCCGACCAGCTGCCCGAGGAAGCGTCGTCTCCGAACAGGGAAGGTCTGCACGCGGCTCACCACTCGAGCGTGCGCGGCACGTCGCCGGATGCCGACGCAATCTCTGCGGCTCCGTGCGAGAGCGACCGGCGACGCACGCGGCGAGCGGACGCAGAAGCTGCGCGCGGCGGGTCGGGCTGATCGCATCAGCCTCTCGGCATGCGCTGGATCGTCGGAATCGACTTCAAGGGTCGCTGCAACGGTGCGCTTCGCTTCGCCGCGTGGTTGCAGCGCAACGCGCAGGTCGGCGGCCCGCAGGAGATGATCGGCGTGCATGCGATGCCCGAGCAGCTCCGGCGCGTGCTCGTGCGCGATGCCGGCGCCGAGCTCGGCGCCGCCGCGCTCGTGCAGATGGACCGCGTCGCCGCCGAGCTGAGCGACGGGGCGCCGCAGCTCGAGCTGCGTGCGCAGTGGGCCGGCTCGTCCGACGAGGGGCTCATGCTGGCGTCCGCGGACGCGGGCATCACCGGGATCATCGTGGGCCGGGCCTCACGGCGTCGGTCCGGCAGCTTCGACCGACTGGGCAGGGTGACGCGCCGGTTGCTGCGTCGCCTCCCTGCGCCCGTGATGGTCGTGCCGCCGGACCTGCAGCTCGGGCAGATCGCCGGCGGTCCGATCGCGCTCGCGACCGACCTGGGTGATGCCTCCGCGCCCGCGGCGCGACTGGCACTCGCGCTGGCGCGTGTGCTCGACCGCGAGCTGTTGGTGCTCAACGTCGACAGCACGCTGTACGACGCGGCGATCATCGCCCCCGAGACCGTCGCATCGGTCGCTTCGCTGCCGCGGCGAACGATCGCCGAGGTCGAGGCCTGGGCCGCAGCCAACGAGCTGGGCACACCGACCTGCGAGGTCGGCCAGGGCGAACGCGTCTCGACGCTGCTCCGGCTCGCGAGCGCGCGCGAGGCCGCGATCGTGGTGTGCGGCTCGCGGTGCCTGAGCACCGCCGAGCGGATCTTCGCCTCGAGCACCGGCAGCGAGCTCGCGCGGCACGCCGATCGACCGGTGCTCGTGGTCCCCTCCACGCGCAATGCGGCGTGATCAGTCGCAGCGCACGTAGCGGAAGTCGAGCGGCGTGCCCCGGAGGCCGTGCGTCGGCGGCCGGATCCACTGCGCGAACTGGCCGGGCTCGCGCACCGGCTTCATCAACGCCCGCAGCTCGGCGTTGTCGCGCTCGCCGAGCAACCACTCGTCGCGATGACGCTCGAACTCGGCGGCCTCGATCGGGTTGCCGTCGAGATCGAAGCACTGGTCGGCGTGGAGGCCCTGGTGGCGATGGAAGCGGCGATCGGGCAGCCGCACACGGAAGTCGGAGCCGAGCTCCGCGAGCGCGGCGTTCCAGCCCCGCACCGCGCGCTCGCAATCACGGATGTACTCGTCGCGCAGGACCTCGTTCATCGCGTTTCGCAGCGGCACCGTGCGCTCGACCAATCGTCCGCGCTCGGCCACCAGCATCGTGTACGACTCGTTGCGCGCGAAGTGGTCCTGGTAGCGCTGCTCGCGGAAGCGGCCCTTGAGGCCGGCGGCGAAGTACTCCGCGGCGTTGCTCGAGATCTCGCCGCCGAAGAGGTCGAGGCAGTAGCTGAACCAGTAGTTGATCGCGCGCTGGATCACGTCGAGCCCGATGCCGCCCTGCCCGCGCGCATCGCCGTTCGGGTCGATCATCGCCAGCTCCGCCGAGCGCAGCAGGATGCGCTCCATGCCGGTCTCGCCGACGAAGAGGTGGAAGGCCTCCTCGGTGAGCATGAACTCGCAGCTGCGCGCCAGCGGGTCGAAGCCACTCTCGCGCAGCGCGGCGAGCTGGTACTTGCCGTCGCGATCCGTGAACATCGTGAACGCGAAGAACGACAGCCAGTTGTCGCACGGCTGGTTGAACGCACCGAGGATGCGCGGCTTGTCGGGATCGCCGCTGCGCCGGGCGAGCAGCTCGTCGGCCTCGTCGCGACCGTCTCGGCCGAAGTGCTTGTGCAGCAGGTAGACCATCGCCCACAGGTGACGGCCTTCCTCGACGTTCACCTGGAAGAGGTTGCGCATGTCGTAGAGGCTCGGCGCGCTGCGGCCCAGCAGGCGCTGCTGCTCGACGCTGGCCGGCTCGGTGTCCGCCTGCGTCACGATGATGCGACGCAGGGCGCTCTTGTGCTGGCCGGGCAGCTCCTGCCACACCGGCGTGCCGGTCTCGTCGCCGACGTGGATGAGGCGCTCGCCCTCGTGGGGCGTGAGGAAGATGCCCCAGCGATACTCCGGCATCCGCACGTAGTCCCAGTGCGCCCATCCGTTGCCGTCGACGCCGACCGCGGTGCGCAGCCAGACCTCGTTCGCCTCGAAGTCGGTGGGACCCATCTCGTGCCACCACTTCGTGTACGCGGGCTGCCAGTGCTCGAGTGCGCGGCGCAGCTTGGGATCGTCGGCGAGTCCGACGTTGTTGGGGATCTTGCCATCGAGGTCGACCGTGCCCATGCGCCGAGTCTGCAGGCCGCTCCGCCGCGATGACGAGCGCAACGATTGCGAGTCCATCCGCCCCTGCCCGCAAGAAGCGGAGCGCACGACTTGCGCGCAGCGGTCCGCGAAGCGCGGCTAGGCTCGCCGCAGAGGCACCCGAAGAATGAAGTGGTCATGGACCATCGCTCGCGTCGCAGGCATCGAGGTGCGGATCCACGCGACGTTCCTGCTGCTGCTGCTGTGGATCGGCGCGTCGGCCTGGCTCTCCGAGGGCACCGTGGCCGGGGTCGCCGCCGGAGTCGGCTTCGCCGCGCTGCTCTTCACGATCGTGGTGCTCCACGAGCTCGGCCACGCCACCGCGGCGCGACGCTTCGGAATCCGCACACGTGACATCACGCTCTTGCCGATCGGCGGCGTCGCGCGACTCGAGCAGATCCCCAGCAAGCCGCGCGAGGAGCTCATCGTCGCGCTCGCCGGACCGGCGGTGAACGTCGTGCTCATGGGAGTCTGTGCCGTGATCGCCGGGCTCGGCGGCACGGCGCTCGGAGAGCTCGGCACCTCCGTCGACGGACAGGTGCCTCTGGTCACGCGACTGTTCTGGATCAACGCCGCACTGGCGGCCTTCAACATGGTGCCGGCCTTCCCGACCGATGGTGGGCGCGTGCTGCGAGCACTGCTCGCGATGCGCATGGATCACCATCGCGCGACGCGGATCGCGGCGCGACTCGGCCAGGCGCTCGCGCTCGTGCTCGGCTTCTTCGGGCTGTTCGGCAACCCGGTGCTCGTGTTCATCGCGATGTTCGTGTGGCTCGGCGCCGCGGCGGAGCTCGGCAGCGAGGAGCTCCACGTCGCGATGGACGGAGTGCGCGTCGGCGACGCGATGGCGCGCGAGCTCGAGGTGCTCGCACCGTGGGACACGCTCGGCGCTGCCGCCGGTCGCGTCGTCGCCGGCTTCCAGACCTGCTTCCCGGTCGTGGAGGGCCCACGCGTGGTCGGGCTGCTGAGCCACGACGCACTGATCCGCGGGCTCGCGGGTCCGGGGCCGGATGCGCCCGTGTCGAGCGTGATGGACGCGTCGCCCACGTTCGGCACCCCCGACGAGTCGCTCGAGCGCGCGTTCGAGCGCATGCAGCGAGCCGAGACGACGGCGCTCGTCGTACGCGACGGCGGCGCGCTCGTCGGGCTGCTCACGTTCGCCGGCATCGGTGAGCTCGTCGTCCTCCGCGGAGCGCTTCGCGGGGCCCGTGCCGCCGGCCGCAATTCTTGCGGTGGCGCGTCGGAGCCGGCCGGCCAAAGGTGGCGGCATGGCGATGCTGCGCTCCACCCCTGATCTGGCCGCCGCGGTCCGCTACCTCCGCGAGGATCACGAAGCGTTCGAGCAGCGGCTCGCCGATCTCTGCGAGCGCGCCCGGACCGGGTACTGGCAGTACCTCGACGAGGTATGGGACGCGCTCTGCGACGACGTGGACGATCACTTCGCCTTCGAGGAAGAAATGCTGTTCCCCGTGCTGGCGAAGTGCGGTCCCGACGATGCCGCGCTCGTCGAGCGGCTGCTCGCAGAGCACGCCGAGATCCGAGCCACGTTGCAGCAGCTCGGCGTGCACATCCAGCTCCACGAGATCCCGGCGTCGTCCATCGATCGGCTGGTCGCGCAGCTGCGTCGCCACGCGGAGATCGAGTCCGCGCGCCTCTACGGCTGGGCGGAGCAGCGCGCCGATCCCCGCGCAAGGGTTGCAGGGTGACCGGCCACCGCTCGCGAGAAGCTGCGCGCACATCGACGTGGCAACTGCGGCGGAGCGCGACAAGGTCCACACCATGCGAAACCCAGCCCTGCTCGCGCTCGTGCTCTCCCTCGCCGCCGGTGGCTGCGTGACGAAGTCGGTGCACGACGCCACGCTGCGTGACCTCGCCGAGGCGCGGCGCACGGCGATGCGAAAGTCGATGGACAACGCCGACCTCGAGACGCAGCTCCGCGAGGACGAGGGCCGGCTCACCGATCTGCAGACCGCACTCACGGAGCAGGAAGACCTCGTCATGTCGCTCTCGGTCGAGCGGGCGAAGCTCGCCCAGGAGCTCGCGACGACCAAGCAGCAGCTCGCGACGCTCGAGGCGCGTGCCACGGGTGCGGAACGCGACCTCGCGGAGTCGATGAAGACCCGCGCGAAGCTCAAGGAGTCCGTGGACCGCATGAGCGAGGCGCTCGGCGTGCTGGCGGCGCGGCACGTCGCTGCGCAGGCCCGCGTCGCCGACTACCGCCAGATGCTCGCGCGCTTCGAGAAGCTGATCGACGCCGGCACCCTCGACGTGCGGATCTCCGAGGGCCGCATGGTGCTCACGATGCCGATGGACGTGCTGTTCCCGACCGGCTCCGCGACGCTCTCTCGCGCCGGCAAGGACACGATCCTGCAGGTCGGCACCGCGCTCGCGACGATCCCCGACAAGCGCTTCCAGGTCGAGGGTCACACCGACGACGTCCCGATCCACAACGAGCACTTCGCGTCGAACTGGGAGCTCGCGGCCGGGCGCGCGCTCGTGGTCGTGCACACGCTGCTCGACACCGGGATGGCGCCCACCCAGCTCAGCGCCGCCAGCTTCGGCGAGTACAAGCCGCGCACGCCGAATCGTGACGATGCCAGCCGCGCCGGGAATCGGCGCATCGAGATCGTGGTGGTGCCCGATCTCGATCTGCTGCCCGGCAACGAGGAGCTCGAGCGGCTCTCGCAGGGCACATGACCGCCCCGTCGCGGCGCCGCATCGTCGTCACCGGAGGTCCCGGTGCGGGCAAGACGACCGCGATCGATCTCTTCCGCCGCGAGCTCGGCCCGCGCGTCGTGATGGTGCCCGAAGCCGCGACGATGCTGCTCGGCGGCGGGTTCCCGCGCGTCCCCGAGCCCTCGGGGCGGCGCGCCGCGCAGGTCGCCATCTTCCACGTGCAGCGCAACCTCGAGGAGGTCCAGGCGGCGCGCCATCCCGAGCGCGTGCTCTTGTGTGATCGCGGCACGGTCGATGGCGCGGCCTACTGGCCGGGGCCGCCCGAGGAGTTCTTCGCGGCGCTCGGCACGACGCTCGAGCAGGAGCTCGCGCGCTACGACGAGGTCATCTTCTTCGAGACGGCGGCCGTCGGCGGCCTGTCGATCGAAAACGGCAACCGCGTCCGCACCGAGACCGCGGCCGAGGCGGTCGCAGTCGATCGACGGCTGCGCGAGATCTGGTCGGTGCATCCGCGGTTCACGTTCGTGGGTCACAACCCATCGTTCCTCGCGAAGATCACGGACGGGCTCGGCAAGCTCTCGGCGATCGTGGATCGACTGGCTGTGGCCTGACCGAGCGGCGCAGGATCTGCGCGGTGGGTCGCGGGTCCCGGGTGCTACCGCTGGGATCAGCATGGACCGCCCGATCTGCATCCCGTTCACGCAACTGTCGCTCGGCGACGTCGGCCTGGTGGGCGGCAAGACCGCGTCACTCGGCGAGCTCACGCGCGCGCTCGTGCCGGCCGGTGTCCGGGTGCCCGCGGGCTTCGCCGTCACGGCGGTCGCCTACGACGCCGTGCTCGATCGCAACGAGACGCGTGCGAAGCTGACGTCGATCCTCGCCGGCCTCGATCCGCAGGACCTCGCCGAGCTCGCGCGGCGCGGCACGATGGCCCGGCAGGCGATCCTCGCGGCCGGTCTGCCGCGCGAGATCGAGACCGCGATCGAAGCGGCCTATCGCGCGCTCGAGCGGAGCGAGGGTGCGGACATCGACGTGGCGGTGCGCAGCAGCGCGACCGCCGAGGACCTCCCCGAGGCGTCCTTCGCCGGCCAGCAGGCCACGATGCTCGGCCTGCGCGGGCCGGCCGCGGTGAGCGCTGCGTGTCTGTCCTGCTTCGCATCGCTCTTCACCGATCGCGCGATCGCCTACCGTGCCGCGCAGGGCATCGATCACTTCACCGTGCGGGGCGCCGTGGCGGTGCAGCGCATGGTGCGATCCGATCGCGGTGCCGCCGGCGTGATGTTCACCCTCGATCCCGAGACCGGCTTCCGCAACGTCGTGCTCGTGACCGGCGCGTGGGGGCTCGGTGAGAGCGTGGTCGCGGGCCAGGTCGATCCGGACGAGATGATCGTCTTCAAGCCCTCGGTCGACCACGCGGTCGATCCGATCCTGAGCCGCAAGCTCGGCAGCAAGGAGCTGCGCGTGGAGTATGCCCAGCGCGGAGCTGCGGCCACGCGCACGGTGCCCGTGGCGCAGGTGGATCGCGAGCGCTTCTCGTTCACCGACGACGACGCGATCCAGCTCGCGCGCTGGGCGATCGCGATCGAGCGCCACTACGGCACGAAGGTGGCCGGCGCGCCCGCGATGGACATCGAGTGGGCGAAGGACGGGATGACCGGCGAGCTCTTCATCGTGCAGGCGCGACCCGAGACCGTGCACAGCCGCCGCGACGCGCAGCGACTCGTCCAGGACGTGCTGGGCGAGCATCCGTCGCCCGTGTTGCGCGGAGTCGCGGTCGGCACCGGCATCGCGAGTGGGCCGGTCTGCAACATCCGCAGCGGTGCGGACCTCGCCCAGGTGCGCGAGGGCGACGTGCTGGTCGCCGACATGACCGACCCCGACTGGGTGCCGGCGCTGCGCAAGGCCGCGGCGATCGTCACCAACCGCGGCGGGCGCACGTGCCATGCCGCCATCGTGAGCCGCGAGCTCGGCGTGCCCTGCATCGTCGGCAGCGGCCACGCGACCGAGCTGTTGCGCGACGGCGACGTGGTGACGGTGAGCTGCGCCACCGGAACGGTCGGCGAGGTGCTGCCCGGCCGCGTCGAGTTCACGCGCGAGTCGGTCGCGATCGACGATCTGCCCGCGACGCGGACGAAGCTGATGCTGATCCTCGCCGATCCGCACCAGGCCTTCCGGCACGCGCGGCTGCCCGTCGCCGGCGTCGGGCTCGTGCGGCAGGAGTTCATCGTCGCCAACCACATCGGCATCCATCCGCTCGCCGCGCTCCACCCCGAGCGGCTCGACGCTGAGACGCGCGCGCGGGTCCTGGAGATCACGCGGGACCAACGCGACCCCGCGACGTGGTTCGTGAACAAGCTCGCCGAAGGCATCGCCACGATCGCTGCGGCCTTCCATCCGCGCGACGTGATCGTCCGGCTCGGCGACTTCAAGTCGAACGAGTATCGCCGACTGCTCGGGGGCGCCGGGTTCGAGCCCGAGGAGGAGAACCCGATGATCGGCCTCCGCGGCGCGAGCCGCTACGTGCACCCGGACTTCCGCGAGGCCTTCGAGCTGGAGTGCCGCGCGTTGTGGCGCGTGCGCGAGACGATGGGGCTGCGCAACGTCCAGCTGATGGTCCCCTTTTGCCGGACCGTCGCGGAGGGCCGCAAGGTCGTGGCCGCGCTGGCGGAGCAGGGCCTCGTGCGCGGTGACGACCTGAAGATCTGGGTGATGTGCGAGATCCCGGCGAACGTGGCCGTGGTCGATCGCTTCGCCACGGTGTTCGACGGCTTCAGCATCGGCTCGAACGACCTCACGCAGCTCGTGCTCGGGGTCGACCGCGACTCCGAGCTGCTGGCCGACACCTTCCACGAGAACGACGAGGCGGTGCTGCGCACGATCGAGGCCGCAATCCGCGGTGCGCACCTGGCCGGGCGCCCGATCGGCCTGTGCGGCCAGGCCCCGAGCGACGACCCCGAGTTCGCGCGCTTCCTGGTGGGCCACGAGATCGACAGCATCTCGCTCGTGCCCGATGCCGTGCTCCGTGCGCTGCGCGTGGTGGCGAACGCCGAAGCCAGCGAGGTGGAATGACCGCCTCGGTGACCTTCTTCGGCGGCACCGACACGGTGACCGGATCGAAGGCGCTGCTCGAGCTGGACGGTACGCGTGTCCTCGTCGACTGCGGGCTGTTCCAGGGGCTCAAGGAGCTGCGCCTGCGCAACTGGGCGCCGCTACCGGTCGCGGCCAGCTCGATCGACGCGGTGGTGTTGACCCACGCGCACATCGATCACAGCGGATACCTGCCTGCGCTCTGCCGTGACGGTTTTCGCGGGCCCGTGTTCTGCAGCCCCGGCACGCGCGATCTGCTGCAGGTACTGCTGCCCGACTCCGGGTATCTGCAAGAGGAGCAGGCCCGCCACGCGAACCTCCGCGGCTGGTCGCGCCATCACCCGGCGCTGCCGCTCTACACCCGCGCCGAGGCCGATCGCTCGCTGGCCCAGCTCCAGCCCATCGCGTTCGGAACCAGCTTCGCGGTCGCACGCGGCGTCGAGGCGCAGCTCGCTCGCGTCGGCCACATCATCGGAGCCGCGAGCGTGCGTCTGCGGCTCGGCGGGCACACGATCACGTTCAGCGGCGACGTGGGGCGGCCGCACGATCCGCTCATGCGCCCGCCCGAGCTCCTCGGCGCGACCGATACGCTCGTGGTCGAGTCGACCTACGGCGACCGGCGCCATCCCTCGACCGACGTTCTCGACGAGCTGGCCCGCGTGCTCGACGAGACGTGGGCGAAGGGCGGCGCCGTGATCGTCCCGGCCTTCGCGGTCGGGCGCGCGCAACACCTGCTGCACGCGGTGGCGCAGCTGCGCCGCGCCGGACGGATGGGCGACGTCCCGGTCTATCTCGACAGCCCGATGGCGATCGAGGCCACGCGGATCTTCGTGGAGAACGCGGACGATCACCGGCTCGGTGCGGCGGCGTGCGCCGAGATGTGCGCATCGGCGACGTACACGAACTCCCCCGAGCAATCGATGGCGATCGACGCGAGCCGCGGTCCGATGCTGGTCGTCTCCGCGAGCGGCATGGCGACCGGCGGGCGCGTGCTCCACCACCTGAAGCGGTTCCTGCCCGATCCGCGCAACACCGTGTTGCTGGTGGGCTTCCAGTCCGCCGGCACGCGTGGACGCGCGCTGCTCGACGGCGTCGACGAGGTGAAGATCCACGGCGACTACGTGAAGGTCGGTGCCCGCATCGCCCGGATCGACGGCCTCAGTGCGCACGCGGACTGGGCGGAGATCGTGGCGTGGCTGGCGGAGAGCGGCGTGCGGCCCCGGCAGGTGCTCGTGAACCACGGTGAGCCGGCGGCCGCCGATGCGATGCGGCGACGACTGGCCGAGCGCTTCGGCTGGTCGGTCACGCTCCCCCACCCGGGCGCACGGATCGCACTGACTCCGGCGAGGGCGGCGGAACCGACCGATGGCGAGGACCGCTGATCGACCCGCGTACTGGACCCGCGACGTCGCGACGTTGCTGCGCGAGCTCGACACCAGCACCAACGGGTTGAGCACCGAAGAGGCGGCGAAGCGGCGCCTCCGCCACGGCGAGAATCGCCTGCGTGCTGCGCAGCACGGCCCGCTGGCGAAGGCGGTCCTCGGCCAGCTGCGCAACCCGCTGCTCTGGCTGCTCTGTTTCGCCACCGCGACGAGCGCGGCGTTCGGCGAGACGACGGACGCATTGGTGGTCGCGACGATCCTCCTGCTCGGATCATTGGTCTCGGTGCTGCAGGATGCGCGCGCGGGCAAGTCGCTGGCGCGACTCTCCGAGCGCGTCGCGCTGCGCTCACGGGTCGTGCGCAGCGGCAGCGAGCTCGAGCTCCCGGCGGTGGAGCTGGTGCCCGGCGACGTCATCGTGCTCGCCGCGGGCTCGCTCGTGCCTGCGGATGCAGTGCTGATCGAGGCCCGCGATCTCTTCGCCGGCGAGGCGGCGCTGACCGGCGAGGCCTTCCCGGTGGAGAAGCGCGTGGGTGCGCTGCCGGCGGCCACCACCTTGGCGGCGCGCACCAACAGTGTCCACATGGGTACGAGCATCCGCAGCGGCACCGCGCGCGCGGTGGTCGTGGAGACCGGCATGCGCACCGCATTCGGTGCGCTCGCCGGCCGCCTGGTGCTGCGGCCCCCGGAGACGGAGTTCCAGCGCGGCCTGCGTCAGTTCGGCTACGCGTTGCTGACCGCGATGCTCGTGCTCGCGCTGGTGGTCTTCGGCGCGAGCGCGCTGCAGAGCCATGCGCCGATCGACGCGCTGTTGTTCGCGATCGCACTGGCCGTGGGACTCGCCCCCGAGATGCTCCCGGCCGTGCTCGCGACGATGCTCTCGCGTGGCGCTCGACGACTCGCTGCGCGCGGCGTGCTGGTGCGCCGCCTCGAGGCGATCGAGAGCCTCGGCAACATGGACGTGCTGTGCACCGACAAGACCGGCACGCTCACCGAAGGCGAGGTGCAGCTCGAGGGCGCCCTCGACGTCGACGGCGCTTTGTCGACGAGGGTGGGCGAGCTGGCCTACTGGAACGCGGCGCTCCAGTCCGGGCTGCCCAATCCGCTCGATCGCGCGATCGTCGAGGTCGGTGGGCGCGCCTCGCCGCTGCCCCGCAAGCTCGACGAGCTGCCCTTCGACTTCTCGCGGCGACGCCTCAGCGTGGCGCTCGTGCCCGGAGACGGCGCGCCTCCGCTGCTCGTCACGAAGGGCGCGTTCGAAGCCGTGCTCGCGATCTGCAGCCGCGTGCGCAAGGGCGACGCCGTCGCGGCCCTCGACGACACCACCGCCGCAGAGCTGCGCGCGCGCGCCGAGGACTGGAGTCGCGGGGGCGTGCGCGTGCTCGCGCTCGCGACGCGGGCCTGGGATCGCGATGGAAGACTCGATCACGACGCGGAGCGAGAGCTGGTGTTCGAGGGCTTCCTGACCTTCCGCGATCCGGCCAAGCAGGGCGTCGAGCGAGCGCTCGCGAGTCTGCGCGCGCTCTCGGTGCGGATGGTCGTCGTCAGCGGCGATCACCATGCGGTCGTGCGCCACCTCGCCGAGGAGGTCGGCCTGCGTACCGACGAGCTCGTGACCGGCGCGCAGCTGGCCGCGCTGGGCAACGACGCGCTGTGGCACGTGGTCGAGCGCTGCGATCTGTTCGCCGAGGTCGATCCCGGCCAGAAGGAGCGCATCCTCCTGGCACTCAAGCAGACCGGGCACGTGGTCGGCTTCATGGGCGACGGCATCAACGATGCCCCGGCGATGCACGACGCCGACGTCGGCATCTCGGTGGAGGGCGCCACCGACGTCGCGCGCGAGGCCGCCGACTTCGTGCTGCTGCAGCGCGATCTCGACACCGTCGCCGAAGGGATCCGCGAGGGCCGTCGCACCTGGGCGAACACGCAGAAGTACCTGCTGACGACCGAGAGCGCCAACCTCGGCAACATGATCAGCATGGCCTTGGCGTCGCTCTTCCTGCCGTTTCTGCCGATGCTCGCCAAGCAGGTGCTGCTCAACAACCTGCTCTCCGACGTCCCCTCCGCGACGCTCTCGACCGACAGCGTCGACGACGAGCTGGTCGAGCGACCCGAGCGCTGGGACATCGGCTTCATGACTCGCTTCATGCTCGGCTTCGGCCTGCTCAGCGCGGCGTTCGACGGGCTCACCTTCCTCATGCTCGTCCTCGTGCTCGACGCCTCGGCCGAGGAGTTCCGCACCGCATGGTTCAGCGCGTCGCTCTCGACCGAGCTCTTCGTGCTGCTCGTGCTGCGTACCCGCCGACGCGCGTGGCGGAGTCGCCCCCATCCGGCGCTGCTGGGCTCGACGCTCGCCGTCGCCGCGATCGCGGTCGCGCTGCCGCTCTCGCCCTTCCGCCACTTGCTCGGCTTCGTCGAGCTCGCGCCCAGCACCTGGGCGACGGTGCTGGGCATCACGGCCGCGTACGTCGTGACGGTGGAGCTCTGCAAGGTGCCGCTCCTGCGCCTCGTCGCCCGCCCCTGGCTTCGCGCGAGCCGGCAGCTTCTGCGCGCCTGAGCGCGCGCGCGCCGAAGAACCCGCGCGCGTGCGGCCGCAGCGCCCGGTGCATGCTCCGCTCCATGTCGAGTCAACACATCATCGTCGTCGGCGGCGGGCTCGCAGGACTGTCGACGGGCTGCTACGCACTCGCCAACGGCTGGGACGTCACGATCCTCGAGCACAACCTCGCGCTCGGTGGTGTGTGCACCGCGTGGAACCGCGGTCCGTACCTGATCGACGGCTGCATCCACTGGCTCACCGGCGGCCCGTTCATGCGGATCTACGAGGAGCTGCGGATCATCCCGCCGGTCGAGACGAGGGTCATCGACGAGTTCATCGCCTACCGACACTCCGGGGGCTGGAGCGTGTCCGTCGGCCGCGATCTCGAGGCGCTCCGCCAGCAGCTGCGTGCGTTGTCCAGCGAGGACGGCGACGCGATCGACCGCTTGATCTCGTCGGCCTCCGAGATCGCCGACCTCTCGCCCGGCGTGGATCGCCCGCCGGAGATCACCACCATGCGCGAGCAGCTGCGTGCGATGTGGGCCATGCGCCACGAGCTGGGCACGCTCGTGCACTTTCGCGGATCGGTCGAGGACTGGGTCGGTGGGAATTTCGAGAGCGAGCGGCTGCGGCGGTTCTTCATGCACCTGGTGCCCGGCGACGCGCCGATGCTCTTCGCGCTCATGATCCTCGGCTATCTGCAGCGCGGCTGGCTCTCGCGCCCGCTGGGAGGCACGGCTCGCTTCCGCGACGCGCTCGTCGATCGCTTCACCGCGCTCGGCGGCCGTGCGCGTACCGGCTGCACCGTCGAGGAGATCCTCGTCACGGCGGACCGCGCCCGCGGCGTGCGGCTGACGGACGGGACCCAGCTCGAGGCCGACCTCGTCGTGTCGACCGCGAGCATGCCCGAGACGGTGCTGCGCCTGCTCGGCGGCCGCTATGGCGCCAGCGAGACGCGTCGTCGCCTCGAGCGCTGGAAGCTGTTCGATCCGATCGTGCTCGCGAGCTACGGTGTCGAGCTCGATCTGCGCGACCTGCCCTCGACGCTCGTGCTCGACGGCCTCCCGCCGGTCTCGGTCGGTGGCCGCCAGAACGACCACTTCTACACGCGGATCTACAACGAGGACCCCGCCTTCGCGCCGCAGGGACACACCGTCGTGCAGCTGATGCTCGCGACCGACTACGACTGGTGGGCACAGCGGGGCAACGACTACGGCGCGAGCAAGGACGAGATCGGCGTGCGCGGCCTCGAGCTGCTCGAACCGCACATCCCGGGCATCCGCGAGGCGACGCGCATGACCGACGTCGCCACGCCACTCACGTACTGGCAGGCGACCCGAACGTGGCGCGGTGCCTTCGAGGGCTGGAAGCCGACCCCCGACACGTTCTTCGGACACGTCCCGAAGACGCTCCCCGGGCTCGACGGGCTCTACATGGCGGGCCAGTGGGTCGAGCCCGGCGGCGGCGTGCCCACCGCGCTCATGTCCGGACGGCAGCTCGTACAGATCCTCTGCGACCGGGTGAAGCGGCCGTTCGTCCCCTTCCCATCCGCGCTCTGATTGCGCGGAGACGCAATCGTTGCGCGACCGCTCGACACCGCGTCGCGCCACATTTCGAGCACCATGCGTTGGATCGTCGGCATCGATGAGCGAGACACGAGCCGCGGCGCCCTCGAGCTGGCCGTCTGGCTCCGCGAGCACGCCCGCGCCCCGCACCAGCAGGAGCTCTTCGGCGTGCACGTGGTCGACGACCACTTCCGCACGCCGGTCTCGGCGGACGTCCGCGCGCAGCTCGTCGCGAGCGCGGCCGCAGCGACCGAGCGCGGCCTCGCGACGCTCGGGACACCCTCGCCGCTGGCCGAGCTCCACGTGGAGCTCGACGCACCGGTGGAGGACGTACTCGAGCGCTATGCCGACGTGCTCGCGGCGGACGTGCTGTTGCTGGGGCGGATCGGTGCCCGCGAGGTGCAGGGCGTCACGCGGCTGGGCCGCGTCGCGCGACGGCTGCTGCGGACGCTGCCGCGGGCGGTCGCGATCGTCCCGCCCGATCTGCGACGCGCATCGATCGGCAACGGTCCCGTGCTGCTCGCGACGGATCTCGGCGACGACTCGAGCACTGCGGGGAAGCTCGCGCGCCGCCTCGCCGCCTCGATCGGGCGCGACCTCGCGATCGTGTACGTCGACACCATGATCGACCATCCGCGCCCGGGCGCGGATCCCCTGCCGCACCCCGGCCTCACCGACCTCGCCGCGTGGGCGCGCGGGCAGGAGCTCGAGCCCGCGCGCATCCGTGTGCAGCACGGCGACGTCGTCGACAAGGTGCTCGCGGTCGCGACCGAGGAGCACGCGGCGATGATCGTCGCCGGCTCACGTCGCCTGACGCTGGCCGAACGGATCTTCGGCGCCAGCGTCGGCACGGATCTCGCGCGCGTCGCCGACCGCCCGGTCCTCGTGGTCCCGCCCGAGTGAGCTCGAAGCGGTGGCGTCCGCGAGATTCCCCGTCATCGCGTCGTCGCGAGGGTCCGCAGTGATCGAAACGGCGCCCCCGCCCCTCTCCACGCCTGCGGCCCTTCCTGTCCGGCCGCAGGAGCCACCCATGCAGCGCAAGAACCTGCTCGCCTCGCTCGCCGTCGCCACCGTGCTCGGGCCGAAGTGCGACACCGGATACATCACGCCCACGAAAGGCGGCGACCACGAGACGCCGGCCGCAGCGACCGATCTCGCCGGCGAGCGGGCCCCCGTCGAGAAGCAGGGCAACGACGCGGTCGTGCGCTGAGCCGCGGCTGCGTCCGGTGCTCCGGGGGAGCGCTCGCGGATCCGCCGGAGCACGCCCCCGGACTCGGGCCGGCCCGATTCGGGCTCGCGCTGCCCGCCTCAACACGCGGGCCGCGCTGGCCGATGCACGGGTGATGGACTCGCTCGACTCGGGCACGACGATGCGTCTCGACGGACCGCATCCGTCGGCGATGCTCGACGAGCCCACGATCGCGACCGGGCGCACGATCGGGCGCTACGTCGTGATCGAGGAGCTCGGACGCGGGGCGATGGGCACCGTGTACGCGGCGTTCGATCCGGAGCTCGATCGCAAGGTCGCGATCAAGCTGCTGCACACCGCCGGCGTCACCACCGACGAGGCCCGCGAGGAGCTGCGGCAGGAGGCACAGGCGGTCGCGAAGATCTCCCACCCCAACGTCATCGCGGTCCACGACGTGGGCATGTTCGAGGACCGCGTGTTCATGGCGATGGAGTTCCTGGGCGGCGGCACGCTGCGCAGCTTCATCGAGCGCACGCGTCCGGGCTGGCGCGTCGTGCTGCAGTGCTTCATCGCCGCCGGTCGCGGGCTCGCGGCCGCCCACGCGCTCGGGATGGTGCATCGCGACTTCAAGCCCGACAACGTCTTCATCGGCGACGGCGGGGGCGCGGGGGTGGACGGCTGCGATCGCAACGGCGTGCCGACCACGCTGCGCGTCGGCGACTTCGGGCTCGCACGCGCCGAGCCGCCCGCCACCACGACGGCCCCGAGTCTCGTCGCGCCGCGCCTCGTCGTCGCCGCGAGCAACGCCCGCCGGACCTTGCACGACTGCATCGCCGGGTCTCCGGCATACATGTCACCCGAGCAGTACGAGAGCGCGGAGGTCGACGCGCGCTCCGATCAGTTCAGCTTCTGCGTCGCGCTCTTCGAGATGCTCTACGGCCAGGGGCCGTACGACGGCGGCACGGCTCGACAGGTCCGCGAGCGCAAGCGCGCCGGCAAGATCGCAGCGGCGCCGCGGCACAGCGACGTCCCGGCCTGGGTGCGACGCGCGCTCGAGCGAGGCCTCTCCGCCGATCGATCGATGCGGCATGCGTCGATGGCGGAGCTGGTGCGGGTGCTCGAGCGCGATCCGGCCGCCGCCCGGCGCAAGTGGTTCCTGGTCGCCGGCGCGGCGGTCGTGCTCGCGGCCGGCGGCGGGCTGACCTACCGCGCGTATCGCCAGGCGCTGGGCGTCTGCATGGGCGAGGAGCAGAAGCTGGTGGGGATCTGGGACGACGACGCGAAGCGAGACGTCCGCGCCGGCCTGGCCCACGCCGACGATGCGGTGTCGATCGACGTGGCCGCGCGCGTCGAGCTCGCGCTCGACGGCTACACCGAGGACTGGCGCGCGATGCATCGCAGCGCCTGCGAGGCCACGCGAATTCGCGGCGAGCAGTCCGAGGCGTTGCTCGATCGTCGCATGGAATGCCTCGGTGATCGCCTGCGCGACCTCGATGCGCTGGTGGGGGTCTATCGCGAGGCCGACCGCGGCGTCACGATGCGCGCACTCGATGCGGCCTATGGGCTACCGGCGCTCGACGGCTGCGCCGACACCCTCGCGCTCGGTGCCGAGCTGGCCGCGCCGAGCCCGGCCGACGCACCGGCGGTCGCGGCGGCGGAGGATCGCCTCGCGCATGTACGCGCGCTGCTGATGACCGGTCGCGTGCAAGCGGCCCGCACCGAGCTCGACGCGATCGCGGCCGAGGCCGAGCTGATCGGCTACGGACCGCTGTCGGCCGACACCTGGCTCGCGCGCGGACGCTGGGCGGAGAACGCGGGCGAGTTCGGCGTCGCCGAGGACGCCTACCGCGAGGCGCTCGCGACCGCGAACGCGGTGAAGTACGACGACGCGGTGGCCGGCGCCGCGATCGGCATCGTCACCACCTCCGCGCGCTCGGCCCAGCTCGCCGAGGCCACCACCGCGCTGCGCTTCGCCGAGAGCGCGGTCGCGCGCGTGGGTGCGCCGCGGCCGTTGGCGATCGCGCTCTTCGATGCGCACGGCACCCTGCAGCACATCCAGGGCGACTACGAAGGCGCGCTGCACAGTCACCGGGAGGCGCTCGCGCTCGAGGAAGGTGCCGACGCGCCGCAGCCGGCCCGGATCGCCGTGCAGTGGCACTCGATCGCGAGCGTGTACCTCGCCCGGGGCGAGCTCGACTCTGCGCTCACCGCACTCGTGCGCGTGCACGACGTGCGCGTCGAGATCCTCGGCGCGAGTCATCCCGCGGTCGCCGACGTCGCGGTGCAGATCGGCAACGTGCAGCGCAAGCAAGGTCGCCTCGCGGAGGCCCAGGCGTCGATCGAGCGAGCACTGGCCACCCGGATGCAGGCGTTCGGTCCCGAGAGCACACCGGTCGCGGACGCGCTGATGACACTCGCGACGGTGCACGCCGATCGTGGGGAGTGGGAAGAGGCGCACGCGCAGTTCGAGCGCGCGCGCGTGGTGCTGGCCGCCGTGCTCGGGCCCACGCATCCCGCGGTCGCGAATGCGCTGAACAACCTCGCGATGTGCGAGCACCACCGTCACGACCTCGCGGCGTCGGCGGCCTACATGGACCAGGCCTACGCGATCTACGTGGCCGCCTACGGCCCGCGGCACCCGCTCATCGCGAACGCGCTGGGCAACATGGCCGAGCTCGCCCAGGAGCGCGGCGAGCTGCTGCAGGCCGCGGAGCTCGCGGGCCGCTCGGTCGAGATGTTCCGCGCGATCGACCACGGGCAGAGCAGCTACTTCCCACCGGTGCTCGCGCTGCTCGGCGATCTCGAGCGCACGCAGGGCCGCGTCGAGGCGGCCGCAGCGTCGTACCGCGAGGTGCTGGCGATCGCGGAGCGAACCCACGGGGTCGACCAGGAGACGTTCGCGAGGGCCTGGTGTGGGCTCGATCGGCTCGCCACGACGTCGGCCGCACGACCGAGCGCGCCGCCCTCCCCGATCGACTGCGCAGCGCTCGAGCGCGACGGCGCGTGAGCAAGCCTACGGCGCCAGCTCGGCCTTCACGAGCTCGATCTCCGCAGCCGAGAGCGTATGGAAGCGCAGGGGCGGCATGTGATCGATGTCGTCGTCGGGCAGCTCGAGGCGACGGATCGCCTCGTCCTTCACCCACTGCGGCAGCGTGTCCAGCGTCTCGACGTTGAAGTTCGCCCGCGGGATCGTCTGGTCCAGCGACGAGTTGTGGCAGTGCTGGCACATGTGGGTCAGGATCCCGCGTGCGTCCAGCCCGGGCGCCGGCGCGAAGGACAGGTAGGGGAACGCCTCGGTGAGCAGCACGTCGCGCATGTCGGGCGCCTGGTCCTCCGCGAGGTTCCCCGCCATGAAGTCGACGTACGCCTGCGTCGCGGTCGTCACCTTCGCGTCGTCGGTGATGAGGCCGTCGAAGTACGGCACCGCGATCGCGAGCCCCGCGACGGCGTTGGCGTAGAGCGCGTCCCACGTGGGGCTGCAGCTCTGGGTCGGATCGATCGGAGGCTCGACCGGGCAGTTGAAGCAGGTGCAGCCGGCGTTCTGTCGCTCGTTCAGGATCTGCTGCGACTGGAACTCGTTGGGCTGCATGCCGAAGCCCTGGTTGCGGATCACCTGCTCCATCCCGGTCGGCGGAGCCGAGCCCGCACCGTTCTGCAGCAGCATCTGATCGGTGAGCAGCGAGCCCGGGATGCCGCCGTACGACTCGCCGTCGTGCGCAGCGACGAACATCTCCATCGCTCGGCGGTTCTGCACACGGTTCGCGTACGACCAGTGCGTCCACCCCTCGACGAGCTCCTGCATGCGCAGGTCCTTCGTGGTGCCGGGCCCGTCGGGCTGGTGGCACTGCAGGCAGTCGAGCACGGTGTTGCGCGTGTCGAAGTCGTCGTACAGCGAATACCCGGCGAAGTCGGACTCGATGGCGGGCGTGAACAAGTCCGCGTTGGTGCAGCCTTCGTCCGTGGTCTCGCACTCGGGCGTGAAGCGGAACAGGTAGAAGCGCAGCTCGTCCGCGGTGCGATCGTTGGCGACGAGCTCGACGAAGGGCTCGCCGCGGGCGAACGCCATCATCACCAGATCCGGGTTCGGGATGCCGCTCGGCGGGAACGTCACACCGCCGACCGGCGGGGTGAACACGAACGTGCGCGGGTTGATCGCGTTCACATACCGGGTGCTGATCGCGGTCGAGTGGGTGGCGATCGTGAAGCCGGGGTTGCCGTTCACTGCGTTGCCCGGGTTGTCGGGCACGAAGCCCAGGCCGACGAGCTCGAGCAGCTCCGTGATGCTGTCGATCTCCGGCGGCGCGTCGCCGGCACAGAACGCCCGCGCGACCGGATCGTCGTGCCCACGCGCGCAGAGCAGCTCCCACTGCTCTTCACCAGTCGGCAGCTCGTGGAGTGGATCGCTGGAGGGCTCGTCGGCGCCGCCGCTGTCCGACGACCCGCCCGACGACGACTCGTCGACGTGGCCGCTCTCCGTGGAGGCGCCGCCCTCGGTCGTCGTGCCCGCGCCCGTCGTCGACGCCGGCCCCGAGGTCGCGTCCGACGCCGCGGTCGTTTCCCCGGTTTCGTCTCCGTCGGCACTGCCGTGGCCCGCGCTGCACGCGGCGCAGATCGATGCGGAGAGCAGGACGATCGTGGGAGTGGTGAGCTCGATGCGCACGGCCGTGGGTCGCACGACGACCGCCGCGGTTACAGCTCCGATGTCGACGATGCGAGGCGCCAACCGAGTTGGCGCCGACCGAGCCGCTATGCGCCCGCCTGCCAGCGGATCACGGCCGCTGCGGTGTAGTCGCCGGCGTGGGCGAAGCCCCCGAGCGCGAGCAGGTGGCCCGGCCGCAGCTTGCCCCGCGCGCACGCGTCGTCGATGTCGATCGGCAGCGCGGCCCCGAAGAGGTTGCCGTAGACGGCGAAGGTGTCGTGGTGCTTCTCGGCGGGCAGCTCGAGCGCCTCTCGCCAGTTCCGCAGGAAGATCGGATTGGGCTGGTTGGTGATCAGCAGGTCGAGATCGTGCACCGCGATGCCCGCTGCGGTGCAGGCCTCGCGCACGATCTCCGGCACCATGCGATTGCCGCGATCGATGATCGAGGCCACGCGCGGCTCGGTGAACGCGATGCCGATCGGGCTCGTGCCCGGCTCCCAGTAGCGGCGCCCGTCGTCGCCGACCGCAGTCATGTCCGCCGCATTCTCGCCGTGGCAGCGGTGCACGAGCGACAGGATCGGCGAGGCCGCGCTCGCGGCGACCCAGCCGACGCCGCAGCCGTCGCCCGGCACCGGCGCCTGCGACTTCACCCGCACGCCGGGCTGGGCGAACAGCCGCCCCGCAGCGTTCTGCACGTTGCACAGCAGCGCGCCGCCGCGGCCGGACAAGAGCCGTCGTGCGAGATCCATCATCACGATGAACGCCACACAGCCGGTGTTGTGCAGATCGATCACGTAGGACGGCTTCGCACCGATGCGGTGGGCGAGCTCGGCACCGCACCCGGTGAAGGCCTGGTCGGGGATCGCGACGTTCGTGAGGATCACGTCGATGTCGCGCGCGGGCACGAGGCCCTGCTCGTCGACGAGTCGATGGGCAGCGCGCTCGATCATGTCCACCGCGGACTCGCCCACGACGTGGCGACGGGTCGTCGGCGCGGTGAACATCCCGCGCCGCGTCGAGGCACCCGGCGCGAAGAAGTCGTTGCCGACCACGCGCTCCGGCAGGTAGCTCGCGACCCCGAGCAGGCTGAACGTCTCCATGGCGGTGATCACCTCTCGACCAGTCGAGGCCCGATCGGCAGGCCGTGACGATGGCGGTGCTCGAGGATCGCCTTCAGATTGGCGAGCTCGATGGTGTGGCCGGCATAGAAGAGCGGCCACCAGTCGCCGACCCACGCGCGCTGCGGATCGGTGCACAGCGCCGGGAACGGGTTCGCGTCGTAGTAGGGGTGGTGGCAGTTCGTCCAGATCACGACGCTGCCGCTGCGCTTCAGCACGGTCTCGGCCGGCACGATGCGGTTCAGGTAGACCATCCACAGCTCGTCGCCCTGGTCCCAGGCGCAGTGGTAGTCGACGGTTCGCGCGGCCGCGTTCGCGACGGTGCGGCAGTAGATCGGCGTGTCGCTGGCATCGACCCCGCGCAACAGCCCCGCGCGCTCGGTGGGCTGCAGCTTCCGCACGCTGTAGGTCCACTCGACCAGGCTGTAGGGATCGGCCATGTAGGCGAACACGTCGTCCGGCGGACACTCGATGTGCGCGTGGATCGTGCAGTACTGCCCGTACACCTGGCCGTGCGGATAGACCGTGTGCGTGAGCTCGGTGATGTGCTCGCCGAGCGCTTCGCGATCGTACTCCTCGCAGCGCACGAGCCCCGGGATCCCGAGCAGTGCATCGTCAGCGATCGTCTTCACGTTCCGCTCCCCGCGCGACGGTGGTGCTCTCCGGGCTCGCCTGCCGGAACTGTGCGAACGGCGGCACCTCGACATCGCGCAGCCGTGCGCACACGACCATCGGACCCGGGCCGCTCGCCGCGATCCGCAGTGCGCCCTCCAACGTCGCGAGATCGTCGCAGTCGCACGCAGACAGCCGGGGAAACATGCCGCCGAGCCCGGTGCCGATCCGCGAGCGGCGGAACGAGTTGTAGCCGGCGTCGCGGCCCAGCAACAGACGCTCGCGCACCAGGCACATGCCGTGCGCGCGGTTGTCGAGGATCACGTACGTGATCGGCAGGCTGTGCTCGACCGCGGTGTGGATCTCGAGGCCGTGCATCAACAACGCGCCGTCGCCCGCGATCACCGTGCAGCGGTGACCGCTCGCGAACGCGGCTCCGATCGCAGCCCCGAACGTGTAGCCCATCCCGGCCATGCCCATGGCCAGCAACCACCGTGCGCCGTGCGGGATCGACAGCCAGTGCGCCGCGCTCGCGCCCGTGCTGCCCGCGTCGACCAGCACGACGCCTCGGGGGTCGAGCGTGCGCTCGACCGCGGCCAACACGGCTGCGGCGTCGAGCTGCGTGCTCGACGTGATCGGCGGCCGCACCGTGGCCACCGCGGCATGCGGGCGATCGATCACCTCGGCGAGCGCACGCAGACACGCGACCGGATCGGAGCCGACCTGCAGGAGCGAGCGCCCGGTGACGTGGGGCGGCTCGCGCCCGATCCACGCGATCGGCAGCTCGCCGAGCTGCGCTTCGAGCCCCTGTCGCGCGAGGATCGGCATGCGCGTGCCCACCAGCAGACAGGCACGGGCCTCGACGAGCGCCCGCGCGACCTCGGCGTGGCCCATCGCGCCGGCGACTCCGAGGAACCGCGGGCTGTGGTTGTCGAACGCATCACGGCCGTCGGGGGTCACGGCGACACGTGCGTCGACACGCTCGACCAGCCGCGCCAGCTCGGCACAGGCACCGGCACGCGCGACGCCGTCACCCGCGATCACGACACAGTGGCCGGCCGAGATCATCACCGCCGCGCGGTCGATCTCCATGATCGCCGTCGAAGCCACCGCGATCGCGGGTGCGGGGCCGAGCACGGCCGTCGACCGGGCCTGTTGTACGTCCTTGGCGACGAGCAGCACGGCGGGCCCGCTGCGCTCCAGCGCAGCCGTCCGCGCGCGATCGAGCTGCGCGACGATGCCGTCCGGCTCGGTGGCGCGCTCGCACCAGCGCGACACCGCGGCGAAGACGGCCGCGGCATCGACGGTGCCCGCGCGCCCGCTGGTGTCCTGGAACGCGCCTACGCCCTGCAGCGGCGTCGGCGGCTCGCCGACGATCGCGAGGACCGGCACGTTCGATGCGTACGACTCGGCGAGCGCGGACACCAGGTTCATCGCAGCGCCGCCCGACGTGGTGAGCACGACCCCGAGGCCGCCGGTGACGCGCGCATGGGCATCCGCGGCCGTGCCTGCGGAGTGCTCGTGCTTCGCGAGCACGGCCTGGATCCGTGGACGCCGGGCCTGGACCGCCACGAAGACGTCCTCGATGTTCGCACCGCCGACGCCGAACACGTGCTGCACGCCGCGGTGCTCGAGCCAGGCCGCGATGCGTTCGGCGGTCGTCTCGGCGTGGTCCATGGCGCCCTACGGCCGCACCAGCGCAGCGCGGTACATGGTTGCGCCCAGCCGCAGCGCCGCGATCGCGGCGGCCGCGAAGATCGCGAACGGCAACAGCTCCAGCGTGCCTTCGACCGACCAGGCCACGAGCAACATCGCGCAGATCGCTGCGGCCATCGCGACGATCTTCACGACGAGCACGAGCGAGAGCACGTAACCGATCGGGCGGCGGCGCCAGGTGAGCACGCCCGTGAGCATCGCGAACGGCACGACGAGCCCGAGATCGAGCGCCTGCACGACCATGGTCGTCTGGCCGAGCAGCATCCCCGCCGCCGGTCCGTGCTGCAGGCCCGCCACGATGCGCTGCAGCCACATCGCGACCAGCATCGTCGCGAGCGCGATCGACAGCGCCGCGATGCGCCGACGCGGAAAACTCTCCGCGAAGCGCAGCCGTCCTGCGCCGAGCTCGAGGCCTGCAGCGATCGAAACGATCGCGAGCAGACTCGTCGCATAGATCGCGACGAACGGCAGCAGCAGCGGGCCGAACGCCCAGGTCACCGCGTACATCAGGTACTGGTAGAAGAAGTAGGCGAGCAGCCCGATCGCGAACAGCCGCGCCCGCAGCGAGCCCGCCGCGACGCTCGGGGAGATCGCGAGCAGGAGCGGCACCGCCACCAGCAAGGTGAAGAGGTCCCAGCCGACGCCCTCCGCGACGATGCGCTCGGCGTTGCCGGCATAGAGACCCGTCGTGACCATCTCGTAGGTCTCACCGAGCGGGCTGGTCACGAGCTGCGAGCTGCCGTCGCCGCGCCCGAACACGCCCACCGCCGCGGTCACGCCGGCGAGCACCGCAACGAGCGTGCACAGCAGCGCGTTGCGGGTGCTCGTGCTCGATCGAATCGCGATCACGGCGTTCACACCGCGACGAAGCCGCCGTCGGCCATGAAGATCGATCCGGTGCAGTAGCTCGACTCGTCCGAGGCCAGGAAGAGTGCGACCTTCGCGATCTCCTCGTTCGTGCCATAGCGACCGAGCGGCACTTGCTTCGTGAACGCGGCCTTGACGACGTCGCCGTGGTCGGGCGCCGCCTGGTTCTCGATCGATCGCATCATGCGATTGTCGATCGGCCCGGGGTTGACCGTGTTCACCCGGATCCCCGCGGCCGCCAGCTCGACCGCGGCGGTCTTCATCAGCCCGATGACCGCGTGCTTGCTCGCGATGTACGGACCGAGGCCGGGCGAGCCGATCAACCCGGCGACCGACGACGTGATCACGATGCTCCCGCCGCCACTCTTCGCGATCTTCGGCGCGCCGTGCTTGATGAACGAGAACACGCCGAGCACGTTGACCCTCAGCACGCGCTCGACGTCCTCGGGGGTCTGGTCGACGAGCGGCGCCACGCGGCCCTCGATGCCCGCGTTCGCGAAGACCACGTGCAGTCCGCCGAAGTGCTGCGTGGCGGCCGCGACGGCGCGCTCTGCAGTCGCCGGATCGGCGACGTCACCCGCGATGCACATCGCCGCGCGACCCAGCGATCTCGCCGCGTCACCGAGCGCGTCGGCGTCCAGGTCGGTCATCACGACGCGCGCGCCCTCTTGCACGAAGAGCTCGGCGGTCGCCCGACCGATGCCCCCTGCAGCTCCCGTGACGATCGCGATCTTCCCGTCGAGGCGTTTCATTCGATGCACTCCATCCCGTGGCAGCCTAGGCCGCAGGGACGTAGTTGCCGCCGCAAATGCTGCGCAGTCGCCGGGTGGCGCCGCGTCGGCGTTGCGGGTCGCGGGTGGTCGGCCCATGCGGCACGCTGTCGCCGTGGACGACGAGCTCCTGGCCGCGTTGCGCGCTCCGAGCTTCTACGGCGCCGAGGCGCGCGCCGACGCCGTGGAGCAGATCGAGACCCACGCGTCGGTCGTCTTCCTGGCCGGCACGCGCGTGCTGAAGCTGAAGAAGCCCGTCGACCTGGGCTTCCTCGACTACTCGACGCTCGCGCGGCGCGAAGCGATGTGCCGCGCCGAGGTCGAGCTGAACCGCCGGCTCGCGTCCGACGTGTACCTGCGCGCCGTCGCGATCACCCGCGAGGGCGATCGCTTCGTGCTCGGCGGCGTCGGCCCCGTCGTCGAGTGGGCCGTCGAGATGCTCCGGATGCCGGATGCGGCGAGCTGGTCGGCGATGCTCGCCGCAGGCACGCTGTCGCGCGAGCACGCGCGCGTGGTCGGCGAACGCGTCGCGCGCTTCCACGCCGACGCGCCGCGGGGGCCGGTCGCCGCGCGCTGGAGCACATTCGAGCCGGTGGCGCAGGCCTGCCGCGACAACTTCCGCGCGTTCGCAGGCGGCGACGCGCTCGTGACACGGATCGAGGCGCTGACCGAGGGCGAGCTCTCGTCCCGACATGCGCGCATCGATGCCCGCGCCGCATCGGGCCTCGCCTGCGAGATCCACGGCGATCTCCGGGCCGAGCACGTCTACGATCTCGGCGGACGTGCACGCGCGGAGGATCTGCGCGTCCTCGACTGCGTCGAATTCTCCGATGCGCTGCGGCACGGCGATCCGGCGGCCGACATCGCGTTCCTGGCGATGGATCTCCGCATGCACGGTGCCTGGGCGCAGGCCGACGAGCTGCTCGCGGCCTGGTCGACCGCGCGCCCGGATCCCGACGCGGCCGAGCTGTTGCCGCTCTATTCGTCGTACCGCTCGATGGTGCGCGCCAAGGTGCGGGCGCTGCAGGGGGACAATACGACCGCGAGCGCGGAGGCCCGCGACCACGCGCGCTCGCTCTCCCGTGGTCACCTCGTGCTCGCGTACGGCGAGCTCGCGGCGCCATCGGCTCGGCCGGCGCTCGTGCTGGTGGGTGGGCTGCCGGGCACGGGGAAGTCGCGGCTCGCCGAGGATCTCGAGGCGCGCGCGGGCCTGAGCTGGATCCGCGCGGACGCGGTCCGCAAGGAGCTCGCCGGGCTCGCGCACGGCGACTCCGGTCGCGCGGAGATCGAGGCGGGCCTCTACACGCACGCGTGGAACGATCGCACCTATGGCGAGTGCCTCGCACGCGCCGAGCAGGCGCTCGGCGCCGGCGGACGCGTCGTCGTCGATGCGAGCTTCAAGGACGAGCACCGCCGCGAGGTGTTCCTCGACCTCGCGCGGAGGATGGGCGCGCGCGTGCGGTTCTTCTGCTGCGTCGCACCGGCGGAGGCGGTGCGCTCGCGCCTGGCGGAACGCACGAACGATCCCTCCGACGCGGACTGGACGATCTATCAGCACGCCGTGCGCACGTGGGACCCCTTCGGCCCGCGCACGCGCGAGTGGGTCACCGAGATCGACACCGATCTCCCCCACGAGGTCGCGGTCCAGCACGCGCTGGACCGCCTCCGCGCCGACGGGCTGCTGGGTTAGGCCCTCCCGCCGTCATGGCTCCCGCGGGCGCAGCAGCAGTCGCCCGCCGAGCGCCGCGAGCACCACGGCGATCGCCGAAGCGACCACGATGCCGACCTTCGCCGACGCCAGCGCTCGCGGATCCGGCAGCGCGAGTCCGGCGATGAAGAGCGCGACGGTGAACCCGACGCCTGCGACGAGCCCGACGACGACGACGTGACGCCACTGCATCCCCGCCGGCAGACGTGCGAGGCGCAGGCGCACCGCGATCCAGCACGCGCCGACGATGCCCAGCGGCTTGCCCACGACGAGGCCGAGCAGGACACCCGTGGCGATGGCCGGTTCTGCGACGGGCCAGTCCAGCGCCACTCCGGCGTTCAGGAATGCGAAGAGCGGCATGACGCCGAAGGCGACCCACGGATGGAGCTGGGCCTGCAGGCGCGCCGAGGGAGAGCGCTGGTCCAGGTCCGGTCGGTCGCTCGGTCGGACCCCGAAGTCGCGCTGCACCGGCGTGAGCAGGCCCATCACGACGCCCGCCATCGTGGGGTGCACGCCGCAGTGGTGCAGCCCGACCCACAGCGCGAGGCCCGGGACGAGGTACGCGAGCGGCGAGCGCACGCCGTTGCCACGCATCGCGAGCGTGAGCACGACGCCGATCGCGACGAGCGGCAGCCAGCGCTGCTCGACTCCGCCCGAATAGAAGATCGCGATGACGAGCACGCCGCCGATGTCGTCGATGATCGCCAGGCCCAGGAGGAGCACGCGCACGGCAGGCGTCGCGCGCGAGCCGAGGAGCGAGAGTGCTGCGAGCGCGAACGCGATGTCGGTCGCCATGGGGATTCCCCAGCCGCGCTCCGCGGCGCCCCCCGGGTTGAGCGCTGCGTAGAACGCTGCGGGGGCGACCATGCCGCCGATCGCCGCGATGAGCGGGAGCATCGCGCGCCTCGCATCGCCGAGCTCCCCTTCGTGCAGCTCGCGTCGGACCTCCAGTCCGACCACCAGGAAGAACAGCGTCATGAGGCCGTCGTCGACGACCTGTGCAGCGCTGATCGTGACCGGCGTGCCACCGAGCTCGAACGACATCGACGAGAGCCGCAGCGCCTCGTAGGTCGGGGCGGCCGCCGAATTGGCGAGCACCAGCGCGAGCACGCTCACCAGCGCGAGCAGCAGACCGCTCGCGGACTCGGTGCGCAGGTAGGCCGCGAGCCAGGCGCGCGCGGACGTGCGCGTCGGCTTCACCGCGGCACCACCTGGGCGACGAGCCACCCCACCACCGCGATGAGCAGCAGCGAAGTCGCGTAGCGCCGGACATGGGCGAGCGTCGCGGGATCACCCTCTGCGGTGGTGCCGGAGAACCAGAGCACGTCGCCGAGTCGCGCTGCGATGCCGGCCGCGACGACCAGCACGAGCGCGAGATCGCGGGCGCCGAAGGTCCACGCGGGCTGAACGGCCACCAGCAGGACGCAGAGCACCGTGGACGGCAGCATCCACATCCACGTCAGTCGGAGGAACAGGCTGCTGCCGGGAGAAGATTCGATGGATACGGGACCACGATCGAGCACGAGACCTCACGCGCTTGTGCGCGGAGGCTGGCGGCCCGACCAACCTGGATCCTGCAGCGGCGGATCCGCTGCACCCTGACCGCGAAGGTAGCCCACGGTGCCTCCGACGCAAGCTCTCGATCGCAACACCAACCGAAGACGTACGCGATCGTTCGTCGCTGGCGAACGATTCGGTGGAGCCTCGTCTCCGCCGTCTCGAACGCCATCGTTCGTTCCGAACGAATCGGGGCCTCGTCGTGCACGCAGCGGTGCGTGCACGAGCAGGTCGGATTCGATCGTCCGTCGTCGGCGCACGCGTCGGGTCGAGAGCTCGCGCCGCCATACTCACGGGCATGAGCTCCAGTGCGCCGACCGCCGACTCGTTCTTCCCCGCGCTGCTGCGCGCGTACTGGATGCTGCTCGGCAACGCCGCGGCACTCGTGATCGCGCTGTCGATCGCCACGCATGGACGCTGGTCGCTCGGATGGCGCGACGTCGCGTACTGGCTGTGCGTCGCCACGATCCTCGCGAGCCGATGGTTCGACGTCGAGCGCTATGGCGGAACCACCGGGAGCGGCGATCCGATGACCCGATCGATGCTCGCACGATGGATCGCAGGAATGCTCGTGGCGCTCGGTGTTCTCTGGACCGGTGCGCAATCGATCGGGCTGTGAATCGCACGGCGCGAACGCACCGGAACGGAGCACGGGCTCAGGCGAACAGCGCGGTGCGGGCGGCGTTGCAGATCGCCTGCACGGCCGGGTGTCGGAGGCGACGCCCCTCCGTGATCGCGTAGTAGCGCTGCCGCACCGCGCGGGCCGTACCGAGCTGCACGACCCCATAGCGACGCCGGATGTCCGCGGCGATCGCCTCCGGCCCGGGGAAGATGCCGAGCCCGTCTTGTCCGAGCAGATTCATCAGCGCGTTGTCGTCGAATTCACCGACCACCTGGGGGTGGATCGAGTGACCGGCCATCCATCGCTCGAGGTTCCGGCGCGCATCCGTGCCGGCCCCGGGCAGCAACCAAGGCGCGCGGTCGAGGTTGCGGGGGAATTTCTCCGAGCGCAGCGAATCGGCGAGCTTCGGCGACGCGAACATCGCGGTCGCGCACTCGCCCAGCAGGTGTCCGTGCACGCTGCTCTTCACGCCGGAGCCGACCGGCGCATCCGACAGCACGACATCGAGTGCGTTCGCGACGAGCTCCGCGATGAACCCCTCGATCGGGCGATCCTCGCGGCAGACGACGTAGACCCGCTCCGGGAGGTGGAAGACCGGCTCGAGCAGGTGGCGCACGATCGGCTTGGGCAGCACGTCGCCGACGCCCACGCGGAGCCGCAACGGCTGGGCGGTCCCCTTGCCGCGCACGGACTCGACGAGGTCGCGGCCCGTCGCGAAGATCTCGTCCGCGTAGCCCAGCACGCTCCGGCCGGTGTCGGTGAGCGCGAGCCGACGCGCTTCCCGGACGAAGAGCGGCGCGCCGAGCTGGCGCTCGAGCTGGCGCAGCTGCGCGCTGATCGTCGCCTTGGACATCGACAACCTCGCGCTCGCGCGCGAGATGCTGCCCTCGTGCGCCACTACCCAGAAGTAGTGGAGGTGGTGGTAGTTCAGCGCAGGCTCGAGCATCGTTCCGCCAGCAGGGTCGTCGCCACGATCGCCCCCTCGTTGTGCGCACTCGCGGGTCGCCGCCGCATCATCCGGCCTTCTTCGCGTCTTTGTCGGCAGCCGCAGGTTCTTCCGGCGCGGCGACGAGCGTGGCGTCCTTCTCGATCTCGTCGAGCGCCTTGCTGACGCCGTCGAGCTTCTCGCGCAGCTCCTTCAGGCCGGCCTTGAAGGTCTCGCTCTTGGCGATCTCGGGGGTCGACTCACCGAGGAGCTCCCCCCACGCACTCACCGCGTCCGCGAGCGCGACCTGGGTGTTGCCACCCTCGGCGCCTTTTCCGGTGAGCTCGTCGTAGCGATCGAGGATGGCACGCCTCTCCTTCTTCGCGCTGGTCGAGAACGCCGCGAGCGCCTTCTGCGGGTCCTTCGCCGTCTCCCACGTGGCCGCCTCGCGCTCGAGCGAATCGACCTGTTTGCGGATGTCGTCGATGAGCGTGCGGTACCCGGCGATGCGCGTCTTGATGTAGCCCTTCGCGTCGCGCTCGTATTTCTCCTTCGCCTCCGCCATCACTTCGTCGTTCGATTTCCAGCCGGCGTCCTTGCGCGCCTTTGCCAGCTCCTCGTCGGATTTTGCCCCTCCGGCCTGCTTGAGATCGCCGAGGTTCTTCGTCTTCGCGGGTGCGATCTCCTCGCGCCGATCACAGCCGAGTACCGCGAGCGCCGTGATCAATCCGCACACGATGGTGGTCGTCGTCGTTTTCATCTTCATGTTCCTCCTGGTCTGCTTCATCCAGCCCTCGGTCGCCCACGGCCGATGAAGCGCGACACCGCTTGCAGGTGCGCGCGCTCCGGCGTCGCGGAAATACGAAGACAGATTGTCGTCGAGCGACGCGGGGCCTCCGCGGGCGAATGCACCCGCGGGGCTGGCGGCCCGACCAACCCGGATCCTGCAGCGGCGAATCCGCTGCACCCTGCTCGAGAGCTTAGCCGGTGCCCGCGCTCGGGAGCAAGCGGCGCTGGACGATCACGCGCTGCCTGCCGGGAAGGGCCGCGCGGGTGCTCGCTCGACGAACCTACGACACGAGGACCGCCGCGAGCACGAGGCCAGCCATCGACACACCCATGCCGATCGCGAGCGCTGCGCCCGTGCGGTATCCGGGCGGCAGATCGTCGGGTCCGAGCGAGCGGCGGAAGCGGGCGTGCTGCCAGGACGACGTCGCAGCCGTCGCAGCACCGAGCAACGCGAGCGCAACGCCGATCCAGGGTGACACGTGGTGGCTCGTCGGCGCACTCCCTTGCCGTTCGAGGAGCTGGAGGAACAGGCCGAACCGCGCGACGACGAAGCCGAGACCGATGAGCGCGACCGCGGTGCGGATCCACGCGAGCAGCGTTCGCTCCGCTGCGAAGAACACTCGAGGATCATTGCTGGGCACGACGTTCACCACCACCCGGCGCGGCTACTTCGGTGCGCTGCGCCGCGCCAGCCGGACGATGATGACCCCGGCGAGCACTCCGATCGCGCCCAGCGGCAAGAACATCGTCCAAGCGCCCGGGCTCGCGATGGTCGCCAGCCCCAAGAGCAGCCCCCCGATCACGAGGAGCGTTCCGATCCCCTCGACGCTCGTCATCCGCACGAGCTCCGGGGGAACGGACGGCGCGGGTTCTTTCGGGTCTACCATGGTCGGCTGCGATCTTCCGGCGCGACGCGAAGGTCGATCATTCCTGCTCGGCGTCGTCTTCGTCGAGACGACGATGCAGTGTCCTTCGGTCGATGCCCAACGTTCGCGCAGCCTCGCTCTTGTTGCCCTGGGTCACGCGGAGCACGGCGTGGATGTATGCGCGCTCGACCTCCTCGAGCTTCAAGCCGCGCCTCGCCGCGCGATCGAGAAAGCCGCCATCGGGCTCGGCACGCTCGGGGATCACGAGGTCCGCGAGGACGATCGTGTCGTGCTCCGCGAGGACCACCGCGCGCTCGAGCAGGTTGGCGAGCTCGCGGACGTTGCCCGGCCAGCTGTAGGAGAGCAGCCACCGCATCGCATCCTCCGCGATGCCGAGCACCGAGCGACCCACGCGCGCGCAGGCACGCTCGAGCAGGACGTCGACGAGCGGCAAGATGTCCTCGCTACGTTCACGAAGCGCCGGAATCTCGATGCGGACCACGTCGAGCCGATAGTAGAGGTCCTCGCGGAATCGGCGAGCAGCGACCGCATCGAGCAGCGAACGGTTGGTCGCCGCGAGAATGCGAACGTCGACCGGCGTTTCGTCACTGCCTCCGACCGGACGCACTGCCCGGCTCTCGATCGCCTGGAGCAGCTTGGCCTGCACGTCCAAGGTCATCTCCCCGATCTCGTCGAGAAAGAGCGTGCCGTGGTTGGCGAGCGCGAACAGGCCCGGGCGATCCTCGCGCGCGTCCGTGTATGCTCCGCGACGCACGCCGAAGAGCTCGGCCTCCGCCAGGCTCGCCGGCAGAGCCGCGCAGTTCACCTGCACGAAACGCGACTGGGCACGCGCGCCCCGATCGTGGACGAGCCGCGCGACCAACCCCTTGCCCACGCCACTCGGCCCGGTGAGCAGCGCCGTGCTGTCGGTCGCCGCCACGCGCAGCGCGATCTCCTCGACCCGACGCATCGCTGCGCTGCGCGCCACCAAGTCCCCACCCTCGCCGTGACGCAAGGCCGAGCGCAGGCGAACGATCTCCCGTCGCATCCGACGCTCGCGGAGCGCACGATCGACGGCGACCTGCAAGACTTCCCACCGGAACGGCTTGGTCACGAAGTCGCATGCACCCGCTCGAACCGCTCGCACTGCGAGATCGATGCTTCCGAACGCGGTGACGAGCAGCACGAGCTGACCCGGCTTCTGCGCATGGATGCGCGCCATCAGCTCGAGGCCGCGCAGCTCCGGCATCTCGACGTCGGCCAGCACGAGATCGAAGTCCTCCCGGGCGATCCGCTCGAGTGCAGCGATCGGTGACGTCGTCCCGACCGCGCGGTGACCATCCTCACCGAGCGTCTCGACGAGGTAGTCGACGACGCTCGCGTCGTCGTCGACGACGAGGATCGATGCACGTTGGCCCATGCCGCCGCTGCTCAGAGTGCCGTCGCCGACCATAGCGCCTTTTCGCCACGGAACGCCGGCCTGCAGCCGCGGAACCACGACGTTCGCGACAGCACTCGCCCCACGTCAGCAGGCCGGCGTCGTGTACCGAGCAAGCGACGCGCCAGCAAAACCACTGGCGCTCGTGGAAGGCGCGATGGTGGAGCGAGCATTCTTGCCTCAGGCCTGCGCACGAACGCCCCGCTCGGCGGGCCGGGCACGAGGGAAGCGCACGTACACACGCGTTCCCCGCCCGAGCACCGACTCGAGCCGGATCCCACCGCCCTGATCCGAGACCAGCGTGCGCACGACTGCCAAGCCCAGACCGGTGCCCCCTTGCGCCGCGCGCGTCGTGTAGAAGGCGTCGAAGACGCGCTCGCGCTCTGCGTCCGGGATTCCGCGCCCGTCGTCGCGAACGATCACCTCGACGTCGCCCTGGACCGGTGCCACCGAGACCTCGACGGTCCCGCCCTTCGGGGTCGCATCCATGGCGTTCATCGCGAGGTTGAGCACGACTTGTTGCAGCGTCCCGGGCACCGCCGTCACTTCGAGATCCCCCTCGGCCACCGAACAACGCAGCACGAGCCCGCGGCGCTCGGCCTCCGCAGACAACAGATCCACGACGCTCGCCGCGGCCTCGCCGACGTTCGTCGGAACCGGCCGCTCGGGATGTCTCCGCGTGTAACCGAGCAATCGCTCGACGATACCGGCGATGCGCTCCCCTTGCTCGGCGATGATCGCAGCCTGCCGGTGTACCGCAGTCATGTCGTAGTCGCGGGTGGCGAGCGAGCGCGCGCGTCCGACGAGCACCTGCAGCGGCGAACCTACTTCGTGTGCGACTCCGGCCGCGAGATGGCCGATCGCGATCAGCTTGTCGGCGTGTCGCAGCCGCCGCTCGAGCTCCGCGCGGTGCGCTTCTTCCGTGGATAACATGTGCTTGGCCGCGTCGAGCTGAGCCACCATGGCGTCGAACTCACGCCCGAGCTCACCGATCTCGGTAGTGCGCTCGCGAGCGTCGAACCGCGAGAGGTTCCCGGTCGTCACGCGGCGCATGGCGGCCACCAGCCGCGCGATGGGGGCCGCGACGTGGACGCGACCGATCCAGGTCGCCGCGGCCGCGGCCGCGAGCACGAACGCGACGACGGCGATCGCGGCATCGCGGCGAGTCTCTGCGATCGTGCGGGTCAGCCCCACGAGCGACTGGCCGACGAAGAGCGCGCCCGTGACCCCGCCGGTGCGACCGAGAATCGGCGTGGCATAGACCGCGCGCATCGGAACGGCGTCGTGGATGACCTCGAACGTCTCGGCTCCGGCGAGCGCTTGCGCCAATACGATGCGTTCCCACGCGTCGCTCTCGTCGGCGTTCGTCGTGGAAGCCCGCACCCGTCCGGTCTGGTCGACGACACGCACGACGATGTCGGAGGACCCGACGCGCTCGAGCGTGTCTTGCACGTGCGCCCACTCGGCATGGCGAAAATCACGTTCGATCCCGGCCGTCAAACCGCGCCCGATCAGCCTCGTCTTGCGCTCGACGGTGCGCTCCAGCTCGTCCTGCGATCTCCGCGCGACGTAGACCCCATACCCGCCGAGCATGATCAACGCCAGCAGCGTGAGGGTGAGCGTCATCCGGGTCGTGATGCGCATCCGGCCACTGCCTACCCGCGTGAGTGCGTCGCCTGCCTGTGGGGCAACCGGCGCGCTCGCGCAGTCGTCTTCGCAACGGAGAGTACCCGCGCGGACGAGGCTCCGCAACTCGTCTCTGGCCTTTCCTCGCATCGCGAATCGTTGGACCTGCAACTACCTCACACGCGGCGAGCCTCGAACGACTTGCGTCCGCGAGCCCATGCCGCAGACTCGCGTGCGGCCAGTATCCGGCCGTGCGATCGCAGGACGATGGAGCAGCCCATTCCGGAAGACGTCGTCGCCTTGCTACGCGACCGCGTCACCTCGCTCGAACAGCTCGAAGTGGTCCTCCGCCTCCGCGCCGAGTCGGCGACCCACTGGCGGGTCGAAGACATGGCCGACCGTGTCGGCCTTCCGCCCGACGTCACCGAGGCGGCGCTGCTCGCGTTGAGCGTCGCGGAGCTCGTCGCATTCGTGCGCGAGGGGGACGAGCCGCGGTGGTTCTACCGTCCGGCCACCGCCGCCCTCGACGAGCAGCTGGAGCGCCTGGCGGAGTGGCATCGTGCCCGCCCACTGGAGCTCATGCGTCTGCTCAACGCGCAGGCCATGGACCGAATCCGCAACTCCGCCGCGCGTGCGTTCTCGGAAGCCTTCGTGATCGGGAGGAAGAAGGATGGCTGAAACGGTCTACCTACTCTGCTCGATCACGAGCGTAGCGTGCGCCTTCCTGCTGCTGAGGGGGTATCGGCGCGGTCGCACACGTTTGTTGTTCTGGAGCAGCCTGTGCTTCGCCGGTCTCGCGTTCAACAACGCACTGCTGTTCCTCGACCTCGTGATCGTGCCGGACATCGACCTCCGAGGGCTGCGCAGCGGGGTCGCGCTCGCCTCGCTGATGCTGCTGACGTACGGGCTCGTGATGGACACGGGGGCGGAACGATGAACGTGTTCCTGCACGGGGCCTGCGCGGCGACTTGCTTCATCGTCGGGCTGTTCTTCCTGCGCTACTGGACCGCCAGCCGCGATCGGCTCTTCACCTTCTTCCTCGCGGGGTTCTGGCTGCTCGCTGCCCACTGGGTCGGCCTCGCACTCCTCAACCCTGCCGAGGAGGAACGGCACTGGATGTACCTGGTCCGGCTCGCCGCTTTCTCGGCCATGATCGTGGGGATCGTCGACAAGAACCGGCGCAGTCGCGTGCCGTGACGGTCGGGGACATTCCCGCCCTACCCCTGCGCATTCCTGCCCCAGACGCAGCGTCGAGGCTCGGCGGCGGTGGCGACCGGCGGACCGTACACGCTGCGTGCAGTCGCGGTCGGATCGTGGTGGCACGGCCGGTGCTTCGTACGCCCGAACGATGGACGGAAGGGGCATCGATCGGGCGCATTGGAGCTCATTCGTGCGAGGGGCACCGTTGGGCCTCCTGCTCGATCTCGACGGGACCTTGATCCCCTTCTCGCGCACGCCCGAAGAGACGGAGATCGACGAGGAGCTGCGCCGGCTGCTCGCCCGACTCGCCGAGCTCCCCGAGCTCACCGTGGCGCTCGTGAGTGGTCGCCCGCGCGTCTGGCTGGAGGCAGAGTTCGGGGGGCTGCCGGCGTTGTGGATGATGGCCGAGCACGGCGCGTGGCGCCGCGGCGACGGTGGTTGGCAGCGCACGCTGGAGCTGGACACCTCGGTGTTGTCCGAGTTGATTCCCGAGCTCGAGGGGATCGCGCTGCGGCACCCGGGTGCTCTGGTCGAGCGCAAGGCCTCGACGGTCGCGTTCCACTATCGTGCGGTGGCGCGGACGAGCCGCCTCGCGCTCGCGGTGGAGACGCGAGCCGTCGTGACCGACTTCCTCGCGAGGCACCCGTCGTTCGAGCAGATCGCCGGTGTGAGCGTGATCGAGGTGCGCCCCGCCGGCGTGCGGAAATCTCTCGCCGTCCCGTGGATGCGCGGCCGAGCGCCCGGCGACGCGCGTCTGATCGCGGCGGGCGACGACGTCACCGACGAGCAGATGTTCGATGCGCTGGGCCCCCTCGACGAGGCCATCCTGGTCGGCCCCCGGCCGATGGCCCGCTCCTCGCGCGCGCGCTGGTCGCTGCACGGGCCGCAGCACGTCCGCGACTTCCTCTCCTGGCTCGCGGACACGCGGACCGGACGAGGGACGCCATCGGTGACGCTGCCGACCATGCGCCGAGGCGGCCCGCTCACCGCGACGGCCACGAGCGACTTGTTGGTCGTCTCCAACCGTCTCCCGGAGCTCCGCACGGCCGAGCTCCCCGACGAGCTCGACGCGCAACTCGCCCGCAAGCGCAACAAAGGCGGGCTCGTCGCGGCGCTCCGGCCCGCGCTCGAGGAACGCCACGGGACGTGGCTCGGTTGGAGCGGCCGCACCGTCGCGGACGACGAGGTCGTCGGCGTCGGGCTCGATCGTGATGCCGTGCCACCGATGGCGTGGGTCGATCTCTCGGAGCGGTTCTGCCGGGAGTACTACGCGGGACTCTGCAACCGCTCGCTCTGGCCGCTGCTGCACTCGTTCCCGGAACGCGCACAGTTCAGCGACGTCGAGTGGGCTACCTACGCCGAGGTGAACGAGCTCTTCGCGGATGCTGCGCTCGAGCTGGCGCCGCACGGCGCGATCTGGGCGCACGACTATCATCTGCTGCTGTTGGCGCGCGCGTTGCGGCGCAAGGGGCACCGTGGCCGGCTCGGCCTCTTCCTGCACGTCCCTTTTCCCCCGCCGGACGTGTTCGCGTTGCTGCCCTGGTCCGTCGAGCTGATCGAGGCGATGTGCGAGTTCGATCTGCTCGCGTTCCAGACCGCCGACTTCGCCGAGAACTTCGTGAGAGCCGCAGCCACGCTCGCCGGGGCGAGTCCCCGGTTGGATGGCGTGACCCACCGCGATCGCAGCGTCGCGGTGCGCGTCATCCCGATCGGGATCGTGAGCCAGGACTGGCAATCCGACGATCGATGCCAGGACGAAGAGCTCGCTCCGCTCGAGGGGAACTTGGCCGGACGCAGGCTCGTACTGGGCGTCGATCGGCTCGACTACACCAAAGGCATACCCCAGCGCCTCCTCGCCTTCGGTCGCTTCCTCGAGATGTTCCCGGAGTGGCGCGACAAGGTCAGCCTCGTCCAGGTCTCGGTGCCTTCGCGCGCGGATGTGCCCGACTATGCCGAGCAGCGCGAGCGGATCGAGAGCATCGTCGGCAGGATCAACGGCGAATTCGGTGAGGCACACTGGGTGCCGATCCGCTACCTCTACCGCTCGTACGACACCCATCAGCTCGCCGAGCTCTACCGGCTCGCCGACGTCGGCTACGTGACGCCACTTCGTGACGGGATGAACCTGGTCGCGAAGGAATACGTCGCCGCACAGGATCCCGGATCCCCGGGCGTGCTCTTGCTGTCGCGCTTCGCGGGGGCTGCACACGAGCTCGATGCGGCGGTGCTCACCAATCCGTGGCACATCGAGGGCATGGCACGCGATCTCAATCGCGCGCTGACGATGCCCCGGCAGGAGCGCCTCCACCGGCACGGACGCCTGCTCGAGGCCGTGCACCGCACGTCCGCGTCGAGCTGGGCAGAGACGTTCCTGCGGGAGCTCGACGGCGGCCACCACCAGCCCGGCACGACGAGGCGGGGCAGTCTTGAGCGGGGGTGAGGCATCGATGCACGCCGCGGCTCTTCACTACCGCCGATGACCGCAATGCGTGCTGGCGCGGGGCTTGCTCACGAGAGCCGGCAGAGCGCCGCGAATGGACTCTTCCCCTCCCGCACCGACTCGACCACCCACGAGCGCACGCTCGCGCCGCCGCTGGCTGTGGCTCGCAGCGGCGTCGACGCTGGCCGTCACCGCGATCTGCGTCGTGATCGATCGGCGGGCGAACGGCGAGCGCAGAGTCGACGCAGCGCCCGCCCGCGACGTGCCCCACACCGAGAACGGGCGGATCGGCTTCAGCGAGACCTTCGCGGCCCGCGCGGGCATCCGCTTCGCCGCCATCGAGCGCCGCGAGGTGCTGCCCGCAATCCACGTCAACGGCAACGTCGTCTTCGATCCGCGGCACACCGCGGCGATCGGCGCACGGATCCACGGCCGCATCACCGACGTCGCGGTGGTCGAAGGCGATCACGTCGCAGCCGGCACCGTGCTGGCGCGGATGGAGAGCGCCGAGCTCGGCGACGCGCAAGCCGACGTGATGAGCCTCCGTGCACGCGCCGAGGCGGCCGAGCGTGATCTGGAGCGCAAGCGCCTGCTCGTCGACGAGGGCATCGCTTCGAAGCGCAGTGCGCAGCAAATCGAGGCGGAGAACGCATCGCTGCAGGCCCAGCTCGACGCTGCGCGCCAGCGAGTACGCGCGCTCGGGGGCAAGCCCGCGAAGCGCAAGCTGGGCCTCTTCGAGCTGCGCTCGCCGATCGAGGGCGAAGTCGTGGGTGTCCACGTCCAGCGCGGGCAGAGCATCGACTCGAGTCACACTGCTTTCCACGTCGCCGATCTCGCGACCGTCTGGGTGGATCTCGCGCTGTTCGAGCGAGATCTCGGCCGTGTCGGCGTGGGGGACGCCGTCGAGATCGAACCCTATGGCGACCCGTCTCCGCCGCTCGACGGGATCGTCAGCCACGTCGGACGCGTGCTGGATCCGAGCACCCGCACCGCCGCCGTGCGCGTGGAGGTCGACAACGCGGCGAGACGGCTCGCGATCGGGCAGGCAGCTCGCGCGCGACTCCACGCGCGACGAGATGCGGTCGAAGCGGCCGCCGTCCCCCGCGATGCCATGGTGTTGATCGACGGGTCGCCGACGGTGTTCGTCGAAGTGGGCGAGCGCCTGGTCGAGCCCCGCGCGATCGAGATCATCGTGGAAGGCGAGGAGGCCATCGCCGTGTCGTCGGGGGTCGCCGCGGGCGACCGCGTCGTCGTGGCGGGTGCGTTCACGCTGAAGTCGGAGCTGTTCCGCTGATGCTCGCGCGCACGATCGAGTGGGCGATCCGCCGTCGTTGGCTGTGCGCCGTCGCGTGCTTGGCCACCCTCGTGGCCGGGGGCTGGGCGGCCCTGCGGCTGCCGATCGACGCGATACCCGACATCTCGCCGGTCCAGGTCGCCGTGCTCACGCGCGCGCCCGGATACGCCGCACGCGACGTCGAACGCGTAGTCACGGTTCCGCTCGAGAACGAGCTCAACGGCGTGCCAGGGCTGCTCGAGCTCAGATCCGTGTCTCGCGGCGATCTCTCGGCGATCACGCTGGTGTTCGACGACGGCGTGGACCCGTGGTTCGCGCGCCAGCTCGTGCTCGAGCGCCTGTGGCAGGCGGCCGCAGCGTTGCCCGAAGGCACAGGCCCACCCGAGCTCGCGCCGCTGTCGAACGGGCTCGGCGAGATCTACCAGTTCGTCGTCTCCGGCGACCAACAGAGCGCACGTCAGCTGCGGACGTTGCTCGACTGGGAGATCGTGCCGCGGCTGCGCAGCGTGCCTGGCGTCATCGAGATCAACACGATGGGCGGCCAGCTCAAGCAGTATCAGGTGATCGCCGATCCCGCGGCGCTGCGCGCCCAGGGCATCCCGATCGGCGAGCTCGTCGACGTGCTGCGCGACGCCGCCGGAACCGCGAGCGGCGGCTACGTCACGCGCGACGCCGAGGCCTATACCCTCCGCTTGCTCGGGCAGTTCCAGGGCACCTCCGACATCGCGAACGTGGTCGTCCGCTCCCCTGCCGACGGCTCGCCGATCCTGGTCTCGCATCTCGCGGACGTGCGAATGGGCGCCGCCTTGCCGCTCGGTGCCGTGACCAGAGGCGACGAGATCGCCGTCACGGGGATCGTCATGATGCTGGTCGGCAGCAACACGCGCGACGTGATCTATGCGGTGAAAGATCGCGTGGAAGAGATCCGCGGCACGCTGCCGAGCGGCATCGAGATCGAACCGATCTACGACCGCGCGGCGTTCGTCGAGCGCACGCTCTCGACCGTGGTCTCCAATCTGGTCGAGGGCGTCGCCGTCGTCACGCTCGTGCTCGTCGTGATGCTGGGGTCGTTGCGAGGAGCGCTCGTCATCGTGCTCGGCATCCCTTCGGCCATGTCCTTCGCGATCTTCGGGATGCACGTCTTCGGGATCAGCGGCGATCTGATGAGTCTCGGTGCCATCGACTTCGGCTTCCTCGTCGACGGCCCGATCGTGATGCTCGAGGCCGTACTCGCCGCGCACACCGGTCGGCAGCTCGCCGGCTCGCTCCGCGCGGACGCCTACGGCGAAACGCTGGCGAGCGTCGCGCGTCCGGTGATCTTCTCGGTCGCGATCATCCTGCTCGTGTACCTGCCGCTGCTCGGACTCGCCGGCGTCGAGGGCAAGATGTTCCGTCCGATGGCGATCACGATGGCGTGCGCACTCTTCGGTGCGCTCGTCTACTCACTCGTCTTCCTGCCTGCGCTGCTCGTGCTCTCGGTTCCGCCGCCGCGCCGCGACGGCGCGCGCTGGCTCGGATGGATCGAGCGCGGGTATCGACGAGCGCTCGCACCGGTGTCGCGACTCGGCAACAGGCTACTGGCGGTCTGTGCGCTCGCGGTGGTCGCCGCAGTCCTATTGCTCGCCGGCAAGGGCGCGGACTTCGTGCCACGCATCGACGAAGGCGACGCAGTCATCTCCATACGCCGCGCGCCGTCGATCGATCTCGCACGCGCGATGCACCTCGATGCGCTCGCGCAGGCGCGGCTGCGCGAGCTATCGGAGGTCGCCGACACGCTGGCCATGACCGGCCGCGCGGAGGTGGCGACCGACCCGGTGGGCATGGACAACACCGACATCCTCGTGCACTTGCGTCCCCGCGAGGAGTGGACCGTCGCTCACGATCTCGACGGCCTCTCCGAGTGGTTGAAGGCTGCGGTCGAGGACGCGGCACCGGGCAGCTTCGCCTCCGTATCGCAGCCGATCGAGGACCGCACGAACGAGCTCATCAGTGGCTCCCGAGCGGACGTCCAGATCATGATCTTCGGCGACGACCTCGATGAGCTCGGCCGATCTGCGCAGGAGATCGCCGACGTGGTGCGCGACGTCACGGGCACGGGCGATGTCCGTGTGGAGCGGACGTTCGGGCTGCCCGAGCTCGCGATCCGTCCCGACCGCGCGCGCATGGCGAGACACGGCGTGCGCATGCGCGACGCGCTGACCGCCATCGAGGCCGCGCGCGTCGGCGTACCACTCGGAGTCGTGTACGAGGGGCAGCGTCGCTTCGAGGCCCGGCTCCTCGTGCCCCCACCCAGCGTCGACGCGGCCGCGATCGGACGCCTGCCCGTCGAGAGCACGGCTGCAACCAACGTGCCGCTCGCGGAGGTCGCCGACGTCGTGCGTGACGAAGGGCCGCCACAGATCCGCCGCGAGAACCGACACCGCACCGTGCGTGTGGACGTGAACCTCCGCGGCCGCGACCTGGTCTCGTGGGTCGCCGAGGCCAGGGCGCGGGTCGAGGACGCCGTCGTGCTACCGCACGGATTCGAGGTTCGCTGGGGCGGTCAGTTCGAGAACTTCGATCGCGCAGCCCGAAGGCTCGCGATCGTCGTGCCCATCGCCTTCGCCATCGTGCTCGCGATGCTCCTGTGGATGTTCGGCAACCTGCGCGATGCGCTCGTCGTGTTCCTGCTCGTTCCCGTCGCGGTGAGCGGCGGGGCCCTGGGGCTCTGGCTGCGCGATCTTCCGTTCAGCATTCCGGCCGCGGTCGGCTTCGTGGCGCTCGCCGGCATCGCGGTGCTCAACGCGGTGGTCGCGACGAGCGCGTTTCGTGCAGGCATCGATCGGGGTGGAGCGATCGACGTGGTCGTCGTCGAGTCCGCCGCACACACGATGCGCCCCGTGCTCACGACCGGGCTGGTCGCGGCGCTCGGCTTCGTGCCCATGGCGATCGCCACCGGCGCAGGCGCGGAGGTGCAGCGGCCGCTCGCGACCGTCGTCGTGTTCGGCGTGGGGCTGTCGACGTTGGTCACGCTGTTCGTGCTACCGGCGTTGCTCCGAGCGTGGGCACGTCGTGGAGCGGGCGGGCCACCTCCCACATGAGGCGCGGACGATGACTGTCTTGGTCGCACCCAGCCTCTTGCTCGCGCTCGCCGGTTCGCCCCACGCGACGCCCGCGCCCGAGGTGATGGACGGTACCGTGGAGAGGGCCGCGGTCGCGGTTCGACTCGACGAGCTTCTCGCGTTCGCCGACGGCCGAGCACCCCAGGTCGTGCGATCGCAGCGCCAGGTCTCGTTCGGGGTCGCGGCGATCGCAGCGGCACGGCCGTGGGTCGTGGCGAATCCGACACTCGGTGCGGCCCTCGGCGCGCGCACGAACCGAGTGGGCACCGCGTTCGAAGTTCAGCTCACGGTCAGTCAACAGCTCGAGATCGCGGGCGAGCGCAGGACGAGACGGCGCGCGGCCGGAGCCTACTCGGTCTCGCTGCATCGCAAGCTCGGTCAGTCGCGCTTCGAGACCCGCATCCACGTGCGCTCGCTCTTTGCGCTCGCGGTCCTCGCCCGCGAGCGGCTCGACACCGCCGCACGCATCCGCGACTTCACTTCGAGCACGGTGCGGCACGCGCGTGCGCGTGTCGATGCCGGCGAGCTCTCGCCGCTGCGGTTGCACATGGCCGAGGTCGCGCTCACACAGGCGATCCAGGCGCACCTCGAGGCCGCGCGCGCCTACCGTGCGGCCTGCCGCGACCTCGCGACGCGGGCGGGTTGGCCCGCGACCGCGCCGATCGAGCCGGTCGGATCGCTCGCCCATCCCATCAGCGCCGGCGCAGCGGATGCCCTCGTTTCCACCGCCCTGCGCGACCACCCGGAGCTCGTCGCGCTCGAGAGCGCGGTCGATGCCGGAGAGGCCTCGATCCGCGCAGCTCGACGCGACGCATGGCCGGAGCCGACGCTCGGGGGCTACGTGGCGCGCGAGCATCCGCCCGGCACGCCGTTCGCGGACTATGTCGGGCTCGTGACGGTCTCGGTCCCACTACCGCTGTGGCGTCGCAACCAAGGCGAGCGCGCCCGCGCCGACGCGGCGCTGCGCGTGGCGCAGACCGAGCTCGCGTTGCGGCGCTACGAGCTCACCCAACGCATCCATCGCATGGTCGACGCGGTGGACACGGCGGCCGAGCGTGTCCAGGGCTACCAACGCGACGTGCTCCCGGTGTTCGGGAGGAACCTCGATCAGCTGCAGCGATCCTTCGAGCTCGGCGAGAGCGACATCGTCGAGGTCTCGGTGGGCCGACAAGCGTTCCTCGATGCACAGAAGGCCGCGCTCGACACGTGGGAGGACTACCTCGTCGCGTTGCGTGAGCTCGAGCTCGCGATCGGCCGCGAGCTGGAATGGTCACCGCAGGCTCGGGAGCCACGCTGACGTCGGTGTGGACGACCCCCTGGACTCTTGCGTCATCGCGCGAGGCCGACCACGATGCTATGACCGCCAGCATGAGCGCTGCAGTGTCCGGCTGGTGGGAGCGCGTGCAGGACCGCTGGTCGACCGTGATCGGCTGTCCGCCCGAGGGGCGGCCGGAGCTCGTGGCGGGGATGATGCGGAGCGGCCCCTCCGAGACGGCGGGGTACTGGCTGCAGCTCGCGCTGGCTACCGGAATCGCAACCATGGGCCTCGTCCTCGACAGCGGTGCGGTCGTGATCGCAGCGATGTTGGTCGCGCCGCTGATGTTGCCGATCGAGAGCTTGGGCATGGGGCTCGCCGTCGGCTCGCCGCTGCTCGTGGTGCGTTCGTCCACCAGGGTCCTGCTCAGCGTCGCACTCGCGGTGGGCGCCTCTGCGCTCGTCGTCCGCATGCTCCCCTTCCAGGCGGTATCGGCCGAGATCGTGGCGCGGACGCAGCCCACGGCGCTCGATCTCGTCACCGCGGCCTTCTGCGCCCTCGCGGGCAGCTACGCCGCGGTGCGCACGAGCTCCGACGTCGCATCGACTGCAGCCGGCACTTCGATCGGCATCTCTCTCGTGCCGCCGCTGTGCGTCTGCGGATACGGGGTCGGTACCTCCGACGTCCACATCGCGTCGGGTGCCGCGATGCTCTTCGTGACCAACCTCGTCGCGATCGTGGTCGTCGGTGCATCGGCCTTCACGTTGCTCGGGTTCCACCGGATCGATGCACGCGGCCTCGAGCTCGAAGCCCTCTCGGTCGGTGACGCCTCTTCGCGGATCGGACGCATCGCACGATGGGTCGCCAGGCGTATCCAGCCACGCGCCGGACTGTGGCTCAGGCTCGCGATGCCCCTGGCCCTGCTCGCCATGGTCTACGTGCCGCTGCGCGCCGCCCTCGACGAGGTCGCGTGGCAGGTCCGCATCCGCGGGCGCATCGAGACCCTGATCGCCGCGCTCGGAGACTCCGTCGTCGACTCCAGCATCCGCATCGAGCGGCGAACGATCGGCGTCGCCGTGGTGATGATCGGGACGACCGCGAGCGCGACCGCTGCGCGCGAGCAGCTCGATGCGACAATCCGGGAGGTCGCCCACGAAACGCCGCGCCTCACCGTCGTCGCCGTGCCCGACGCAGCGGCCGTCGCGGGGCTCGCCGACGAGCTGCGCCGCGCTCCGCCGCTGCCCCAGGTCGCTGCGGTGGAACCGGTCGCCCCACCGCCACCGCCGACGGCAGGGGAACGTCTCGACGATGCGCTCGAGCTCGTCGACGGCAGCGTGCGACGACACTGGCCGGAGCTGTCACTGGGCGTTCTGCTCGCGATCCGCCTCGAACGCGTCGACGAGGGAATCGTCATCTCGACGCTCCACCAGGGTCCACCGCTCGACGCCGCCACACTCGAGCTGCTCGAGCGGGACTTCTCGGAGGAGCTCGGGCACGACGTGCGCGTGGAGGATCTCGAGCTCCCGAGCGATCCACTGGAGGGTGAGCCCGCGAAGCTCGCCGCAGACCTCGTGCGGTTCTCGGATCGTGCACGACTCCTCCCCGGGATGTGGATCTGCGTACAGGTGCCGCGCGAACGACCGCCACGCGGACGCGCTCGGACGAAGGTGCCCGACCCCTCCGGGACGATGCTACGGGAGATGATCCGGTCGCACCCGCGGGTGGGATGGTCCGACGGCGAGCGCTGGTCCATTCGCTTCGTTCGCGGGGGTTGCGACGAGACAGCCGCGTCCGCGCCCCGCCCATGATGGGCGCTGCGCCGTCACGATGGCGCGCCTCCGGCCGCGCGGAGCGCCACACGCGAGACGTCGTGCTCGTCCAGCAGGCCGAGTAGCCGACCGTCGTCGTCGAGCACGACCAGCTCGCGGACGCCGTGGAGCAGGAACAGCTCGACCGCTCGCTGGAGCGGAGCCTGCTCTGCGATGGTCACCGGAGATCGCATGACGTCGGCGGCGACCTGCAGGCCTTCGAGCGAGTGGTCGGCGCCCACCGCCCGGAGATCGTCGACGACCACCACGCCACACAGCAGGCCCTGGGCGTCGAAGACCGGGAACACGTCTTGATCCGGGTTGAGGTGGGCGAGGCGCATGAGCTCGCCCGCGGAGGTCGTGGGCTCGACGCGCGCCACGACGTGTGCACGATCGAAGACGTCGGCCACGCGGAGACGTGCGAGCGTGTCGTCGTGGCGATGTAGAGTGCTCTCCCTCGCGCGGGGCTGCGCCGGATAGAGCGTGTGACGGCGCAACGCCAGCAGCGCGACCCCCACGGTGAGCATCATCGGTACGGTGAGCGCGTAGCTCCCCGCCATCTCGCTGACCAGCACCAGAGCAGCGAGTGGGACGTGGGCAATCGATCCGTAGAATGCCCCCATGCCGATCAACGCGAACGCCCCGGGTTGCAGCGTCGGGTCGTCCAAGAGGATCTGGGCCGCGAGCCCGAAGGCGCCGCCGGCGAGCCCACCGATCGCCATCGATGGCGCGAAGTCGCCGGCACTGCCACCCGTGCCGATCGTCAGTGCGGAAGCCATGATCTTGAGAACGACGAGGGCCGCGAGCAACTCGACTGCGGCCCAGCCGGTCGGCAGCCAGGTCGCGCCGGTGATCGCGATCTGGGCGGCGCCGTAGCCACCCCCCAGGATGCCGAGTCCGTGGCCGGTGCCGCCGGTCAGGTCTGCCAGCAACACGATCGCCGCGACTGCCAACGCGCCGAGCACGGCGCCTCCGTACGCCGGGCGCACCCATGCGGGACCGGGGAATCGACTCACCCACTTCCGCACGAACGCCAGCGACCCGATGAGTACGCGGGCGAGTAGCACCAGCAACAGCGCGAGGAGTCCATACAACGGCAGGTGCCCGATGCGGTATTCGAAGTCCGGCAGCACTCCGAACAGCGTGGCCTGGCCCGACAGCGAGATCGACACCGAGTACGCGATCACGCTGGCGAGCACCGCGGGGATGAGCGCCTCCGATTCGAATTCGTCCTGGTAGAGCACTTCGACTGCGAGCAACGCGGCACCGAGCGGAGTACGGAACACCGCGGCGATCCCCGCCGCCACGCCCGCGAGCATGAGCACTCGCGCCTCGCGGTTGCTCACTTCGAGCATCCGCGCGGTGAGCGATCCGAGCGCAGCACCCATCAACATCGTCGGACCTTCGCGGCCACCCGAGCCGCCGCTGCCCAGCGTCAAGATCGACGCGAGCGGCTTCAAGGTGATCACACGACGACGCAGGCCGCCTTCACGCTCGTGATAGGCGTGGATCATCGTGTCGCCGCCGCCACCGGCGATCTCGGGCGCGAATCGACTCAGCCAGCCCGCAGCCAATGCACCGAGCGCGGGCACGACGAGTAGAAGCCACCACCGAAACTCGGCCTCGCTGCTGTTCACCAGGATCGCCTCGCCGGAGGCGCGCAGCGGTTGGTAGCCGACGCCCGACTCGAGGATCAGGTGCTGCGCATATTCGAGCCCGATGAAGAACCCGACGCCGAGCAGGCCAGCGGCCAAGCCCACGAGCGCGGCGTGCAGCAGAGTACGCCCCACGAGGCGGAGATCGAGCGGAGCGTTGTCGGCGGTGAGCACCGCGAGGAGCTCGCGGAGCTGGCGTCGTGGCGAGAGCCACGACCAGGCGCCACGGTTGCCACGGGGCTCGGGCGCGCTCGCGGGCGGCGTGGGGGCAGAGCCGGCGCCTCCGACGCTGGGTTCCTGCGGCTGGGACATCGCGCGACCGCACTATCCCCCCGCACTACGGGGTACGCCAGCTCCGGCGGTCGCTCACGCCGGGAATTCGCCCGCCGCGGCGAGGATGCTCGCGCGGCGCCGTCACTCACGCGGGCGCTGCCACGCGTCTTGCTTCTTCTTCACCCACGGGCGATAGCGCTGGCCCTCGGGCAGCGGCGGCAGGCCGTGGCGCTCGCGGAGCTCGTTCGAGAGCTGGCCCATCACCGCATCGGCGCAGCGCTCGGTGTACTCGACCTTCTCGGTGCCCGAGCGCTCGAGCAGCTGCTCGGGCGAGTACCAGCCCTGTCGGAAGACCTGATCCGGCGAGGGGATCTGGTAGCTCACCTTCACGAGCTCGACCTTCTTCGGTGCGGTGCCGCCGTGCTCGAGCGCCCACTGACGGCAGTGGTAGCGCGCGAACCACTTGCGGTACCAGTCGGTGGGACCCGACTCGCCGCCGATGATGCGGCGGTTCATCTTGCGCTGACGATCGTTCCACACCCACGGGATCGGCTTGCGCTCCGCGGCGTACACGTCCGTCCGCAGATCCCAGACCTCGCCGTCTGCATCCGTGACCAACACCTTCAGGAACACGTTGCTGCGCGGTGGGTTGGGCGCGAACATCCCCCAGCTCTGGTCGGTCTGCGTGACCGTGAGCCACTTCGCGAACACGCTGCGCGCGGGCTCGCGGAACGACTTCAGGCAGTCCTTGTCGGGCAGCAGCCACGTCGCCACCGCCGTGAGCTGCCAGACCACCAGCGCACCGACGAGCGCGCGGCCGATCGGACCGTAGGCCCAGGCCGGCTGGGTGTCCGGCGTACGGCTGGGCTGCTGCCGCTCCCGTCGCGACGCCGCGAACGCGGCACCCGTCACGAGTGCGAGCGCGGCGATCCACGCCAACCACCAGAACGAGAGCTCGCCGACCTTCGCGAGCACGCCGACGATGCCGAGCCCGAGCGCAGCGAGCAGCACGCGGAGCGGCAGCGGGCGATCGTCGCGGTGCAGGTGCGGCAGCAGCGGATCCTCGGCCGGGATCGGTGGCCCCTTGCGGCGCCCCAGCGCACGGAGGATCGCCGCGACCTCGAGCCCGCTGAGGAAGGGGATCAGCGCGGAGGTCATGCCGGTCTGGAAGTGTCCGATGTTCATCATCACGAACACGTGGCTCTGGAACACGACCGCGAGGAAGAGCCACAGTCGACGCCCGAGGAACCACGTCGAGAACCACGCACGATCGAAGCGCTTCGCGCGGTGTCCCATCCACCACCACGCACCACCGATGAGCGCCATCAAGGCGATCCAGCCCCCGACGAACCACCCGACCGCGAACGGGGTGCCGTGCACCGGCCACGCGATGACGCACACCGCCATCGCGACGGTCGCGAGCCCCACCCAGCACGCGTTCACGACCCAGCGCCGCCACCCGGCCAGCGCGGGGAGCTTCTCGGCGATCGCCCACCGGGTCACGAGTCCGACGAGCACGAGCGGGAAGAACACCTCCCACCAGTGCGTCACCCACGTCATCACGCGGAAGACGTTGTTGCCCAGGAGCGACGACATGGGCTGGGGATAGAAGCGATAGAAGTGGTCCATGTTGAGCGCGTAGTAGAACGCGTCGCCACGGGCCCACACCGCGCCGTTCTTCACGACGCCCGTGTAGCAGTAGATCGTCGCGAGCTGCAGCATCACGAGCCGCCGTGGCCACACCGGAATGCGCCGGTAGATCGCCGCCAGCCCCTGCGGATGCTGCTCGCTCGGCGCGACGCCGGCACCGTCGCCGGGTCCACCGCGCTCGGAGAGCAGGCCTTGCTTGCGCAGCTTCCGACAGCGCAGCCAGTTGTCGATGCTGTACGCGTGGCCCGAGCGCGCGAGGATCAGGATCGCGAGGAAGCAGCGATAGACCAGCTCGGTGCCCTCCCAGAACAGATGGTTGCGCTGGAAGATCGAGTTCATCAGCAGGAACGTCGCGACGCCGGCGATGCGCGTGCGAAACCCGATCATCAGGCAGAACGCGGCGATCTCGAACGCCCAGAGGTGGATCCAGAACGCGGTGGGACTGTCCCAGAAGTAGAGCAGCGAGTACTTGGGCCCGGACAGGAAGCGCAAGACGGCACGCAGGTCGAAGAACCCGTACGACTCGCCCTCGACCATCCCGTCGCCGTACCCCGCGAACTGGTGCGAGGCGAACACCTGCCGCGCGACGTCGGTGGTGAAGATGCCCTCGTCGGTGAAGAGGAACCCGAAGTACTCCCAGAGCCCGTTGAGGTTGCAGATCGTGAAGAACGCGAAGACGATGCGAAAGAGCGCCATCGAGCGCGGGTCGTCCGCGGCCAGCCACCAACGGCGCCAGCGGTCGGCCTGCACGATGAACATCAGGGCGACGAGGCACGCGCCGAAGAGGAGCCACCACCCGATCGCCGGCCCGAGCGGCAGCGCGTCCTCGTTGGTGACGCGGGTTTCGGCGAGCGCGAACGCGAACGACAGTCCGGAAGCCACCGAGCGATGGTTCGCGACCGCGGCGGGACCGACCAGCGCAGAGAATGCGCTACCGACCCGGACCGAGGCGCACTAGCCTCCTCCACATGACGATGCTTCTCGCGCTCCGGCTGGTCGAGCTCGGCTCGGTGTTCTCGCTCGCGCTCCTGTGGACTGCGCTGGGCGGGCTGTTGTTCGCGATCATCCGCCGCTCCCGCACGAACGGCACACGGCCGCCGCGCGGACTGTGAGCGCGCGCCCGCGGTCCGAGGCGGGGCGCCGTGAGCTAGCCGCGCACGACCAGCACCGAGCAGGTCGCCCGGTGCACGATCTTGCTCGCGGTGGTCCCCATCAGCCGCTCGATCGCGCCGTAGCCGTGCGCGCCGATCACCACCAGGTCGGCCTCGATCTCCTTCGCGACATCGATCACGAGATCGGCGGGCTGGCCGAGCGCCACGTGTTGCTTCGCGATCGCCACGGGCGATTCCGCGATGCAGCGCTCGACGCCCTTGCGCGCGTCGGCCACCAGCGCCGCATCGAGCTCGCCAGTCGCGATCGCCCAGACGGTGTCGGGCAGGCCGACCGGGATCGCCACGGCGCGGCAGACGTGCAGCTGCGCGCCGAAGCGCTGCGCCAGCTCGGTCGCGGCGCGGAACACTGCGGGCTCGCGCTGCGAGCCGTCGAGCCCAACGAGGATGGTGCGGTACATGGCTGCAGGGTAGTCGAGCAGGACGTGCGTGCGTACGCAGCTTTTGCATCGCAGGGCTTGCGGCGTCCGTGACCGCTTCCCCGCAAGCATCGCGCTGGGAGCACACGCGGGGCCGGGGCAGAGTCCGAGCAGAGAGGACGCAATGCCACACATCGTCTACGCAGTGTTCGACAACGAGGCCCAGGCCGATCGCGCACTCGCCGACAGCGGCACGAGCGAGCCCGCAGGGGCGCTCGTCCAGGAAGGCCACTGGCGCGACGAGGACGTGCAGATCGGCGCAACGCAGGCGCTGTGGAGCTCGGTCGTGATGGGCACGCTCGTCGGGCTCGCGGGTGCCCTCTTCGCGTGGATGTTCCTGTGGCCCGCCGCCGGCGTGCCTCTGCCCGCCGTCGCGTTGTTGCCGATGACGCTGGCCGGGTCGGCCTTCGGTGTGGTCGCCGGTGCAGTGGCCGGCGCCGCCGAGTGCAAGACCAACCTCCGCGCGCTGGCACCCGAGGTCGAGCGCAAGCACCGGGTCGTGGTGACCTGCGAGGTCGAGAAGGCGACCGACGCGGACCGCCTTCGGGACGCCTTCGAGCGCGGCGGCGGCCAGTTCGTCCACGCGGCGTGAGCCGCGGCTCGGGCAGCGCAAATCCTGCGCTCGCCCGACACCGGTTCGCGCCGAATGGAGGGCTCGGAGCTGAACCGCATGAAACGCCTCTGGCTGGCCCTCGCCCTCGTCGTCGTCGCCTCCTTCGCCGTGCTCGGCTGGGTGGGTGTGCGCATACACCAGACCGCGCCGCCGCTCTTCGAGCGCGTGATCACCACCGACGGCAACGTCGTCATCGGCCCCGGCGACATCTCGTCGGGACAGAACGTCTGGCAGTCCATCGGTGGCATGCAGGTCGGCTCACTCTGGGGGCACGGCAGCTACGTCGCGCCCGATTGGACGGCGGACTGGCTGCACCGCGAGGCCACGTTCGTGCTCGACGGCTGGGCGCAGCAGCAGCACGGCATCGCGTACGAGGCGCTGGATGCCGAGCGTCAGGCCGCCCTGCAGGCGCGACTGCTGCCGCTGATGCGCACCAACACGTACGACGAGGCCACCGGCACGCTCACGATCGACCCGATCCGCGCGCGGGCGTTCGAGGCGAACCTCGCGTACCTCGCCGACGTGTTCGGCAACGGACGCAAGGACTACGCGATTCCCCAGGGCGCGCTCACCGACGCCACCGAGCAGCGGCAACTCGCCGCGTTCGTGTTCTGGTCGGCGTGGTCCGCTTCGACCGAGCGCAAGGGCGACACGGTCACCTACACCAACAACTGGCCCCACGAGCCGCTGGTCGGCAACACCGTCACCGGCGACGCGGTGGTGTGGACCGGCGTCAGCGTGATCCTGTTGCTCGCGGGCATCGGCGCGATGGCCTGGTGGTACTCGTCGCGCAAGCACGAGCCCGAGGAGGCGATCGCGCCCGATCGCGATCCGCTGATCGGCGCGATCGCGACCCCGTCCCAGCGCGCGACCGTGAAGTACTTCTGGGTCGTGTCCGCGATGATCGTGGCGCAGATCCTGCTCGGCATCGTCGCCGCGCACTACGGCGTCGAAGGTGACGCCTTCTACGGCATGCCGATCTCCCAGGTGCTGCCCTACGTGCTCGCGCGCACCTGGCACACCCAGCTCGGCGTACTGTGGATCGCGACCTCGTGGCTCGCCGCGGGGCTCTACATCGCGCCCGTGATCGGTGGCCGCGAGCCCGCGTACCAGCGGCTCGGGGTGAACGTGTTGTTCGGCGCGTTGCTGCTGGTCGTGGCCGGCTCGATGGTGGGGCAGTGGATGAGCATCATGCGGATGCTCGGCACCGGCGACGCCTGGTTCTACTTCGGCCACAGCGGCTACGAGTACATCGAGCTCGGCCGCGCGTTCCAGATCGCGCTCTTCGTGGGGCTGTTCCTGTGGGTGTCGCTGGTCGCTCGCGCGATCTGGCCGGCGCTGCTCCGCAAGGACGCACAACGTCCGCTGCTCGTGCTGTTCACGCTGTCGGCCGTCGCGATCGCGGGCTTCTACGGCGCGGCGTTGGCCTACGGCAAGCACACCAACCTCGCGATCGCCGAGTACTGGCGCTGGTGGGTGGTGCACCTGTGGGTCGAGGGCTTCTTCGAGGTGTTCGCGACCGTCGTGATCGCGTTCCTGTTCGCTCGCCTCGGGCTCGTCCGCCTGACCAACGCGACGCGATCGGTGCTGTTCGCCACGTCGATCTTCCTCGCGGGCGGCATCATCGGCACCCTGCACCACCTCTACTTCTCCGGCACGCCGACATTCGTGCTCGCGCTCGGCTCGGTGTTCAGCGCGCTCGAGGTGGTCCCGCTCATGTTCGTCGGCTACGAGGCGTGGGAGAACCTGCGCCTGTCCAAGGCCAAGCCGTGGGTGCAGCAGTACAAGTGGCCGATCTACTGCTTCGTCGCCGTCGCGTTCTGGAACATGTTCGGCGCCGGTCTGCTGGGCTTCATGATCAACCCGCCGGTCGCGCTCTACTACATGCAGGGGCTCAACACCACGCCGGTGCACGGGCACGCCGCGCTGTTCGGCGTCTACGGCATGCTCGGCATCGGCCTCCTGCTGTTCTGCCTGCGGGCGCTGCGGCCGGATGCCCAGTGGCGCGACCGCTGGGTAGCGCTCGCTTTCTGGTCGATCAACGGCGGGCTCATGGCGATGGTGATGCTCAGCGTCCTGCCGATCGGCCTGATCCAGACCCACGCTTCGGTCGAGGTCGGCTACTGGTACGCGCGCAGCTCCGAGCTCATGCAGCTCCCCATCATGCAGGACCTGCGCTGGATGCGAGCGTTCGGCGACACCGTGTTCGCGTTCGGTGCGGTCACGCTGGTGCTGTTCGTCGCGGGCCTCGCGACCGGCCACGCCTACCGCCGCGAGCGCGCCGCCAACGACCGCCTCGGATCACCCGAGCGGGATGTGGCGGATCGCCGCGGCCGCGCGGCGTAGCTCGCCGCGCGCGTCGGGGTGGGCGATCGAGATCAACGCCTCGGCCCGCTGGCGCAGCGTCATGCCGTGCAGATCGACCGCCCCCCACTCCGTCACCACCCAGTGCACGTGGCCGCGGGTGGTGACCACGCCCGCGCCTTCGCGCAGCGCCGGCACGATGCGCGAGCTCGCGCCGCGCTGCGCCATCGACGGCAGCGCGATGATCGGCAGGCCGTCGTCGGAGCCGGCGGCCGCGTGCATGAAGTCGAGCTGTCCGCCGATGCCCGAGATGATGCGGTGGCCGATGCTGTCGGCGCAGACCTGACCCGTCAGATCGATCTCGATCGCCGAGTTGATCGCCACCACCCGCGGGTTCTTGCGGATCAGCACGATGTCGTTGGTGCGATCGCAGCCGTGCAGCTCCACCAGTGCGTTGTCGTCGACGAACTCGTAGAGCTTCGCCGTGCCCGACACGAAGCTCGTCACCGTGCGACCCGGGTGGACCGACTTGAAGCGGTTGGTCACCACGCCGGCCTCGATGAGCGGCACCAGTCCGTCGGAGAACATCTCCGTGTGCACGCCGAGATCGTGCTTGTCGCCCAGCCTCGACAGCACGGCGTCGGGGATCGCACCAATCCCCAGCTGCAGCGTCGAGCCGTGGGCGATCATCGCGGCGACCTGCTCGGCGATGCGGTGCTCGACCTCGCCGGGCGCGTCGGCATCGTGGGCGGGCAGCGATCGATCGGTGTGGACGAACGCGGCGACCCGCTCGAGCGGGACCACCGAATTCCCGTGGGTACGCGGCATCCGCTCGTTGATCTCCGCGATGACGATCGGCGCCGCGTCGACGGCCGCGCGTGCGGCATCGACCGACGTGCCCAGCGTGCAGAGCCCGTGGCGATCGGGCGGCGAGAGCTGGACGATCGCCACGTCCAGCGGGATCCGCCGCGTACGGAAGAGCGCAGGGATCTGCGAGAGGAAGATCGGCACGAAGTCGGCGCGGCCCTCCGCCACGGCCGGACGCAGCCCGGGCCCCGTGAACAGGGACACCGACCGCAGTCGGCCGGCCTGCGCCGGATCGGCGAACCGCGAGGCGCCTTCCGTGTGCAGGTGGTAGAGCGCGACGTCCTCGAGATCGGCGCGGTCGCACAGCGCATCGAGCAGCGGCAGCGGCGTGGCCGCAGCTCCGTGGATGAACACGCGCATTCCGCTCTGCACCCGCGCGATCGCGTCGACGGGGGAGCACGCACGGGCTTCGAACTCGCCGGGTCCCATCTGCCGAACGTTCGCACGCCCGCCGCCGCCCGTGGGCGCCGGGACCCTCACCCCGCAACTTCTGCGCGAAGCCCCGCCCGCGCAAGAACTGCGCGCACGAGGCCGGGCAGACCCGCTCGACAGTGCAAGAATGAGGGGCATGGCCGAGCCCGAGATCCGCACCGCCGCCAACCTACTGGTGGTCGACGACGACCACGCCGCCCGCTCCGCGCTGGTCGAGATGCTCCGGAGCGAGGGGTTCTCGGTGCGGTCCGCCCCGGACGGCTTCAAGGCGCTCGGTCAGCTCGACGACTGGACCCCACATCTGCTCCTCACCGACGTGATGATGCCGGGCATGGACGGCATCGAGCTGATGAAGAAGATCCGCGAGCAGGCCGAGGACGTCGGGGTGATCGTCATGACCGCCAACGCGTCGGTCGAGAAGGCGGTCGAAGCGATGCAGCTGGGCGCCGACCACTACGTGCGCAAGCCGGTCGACTTCGACGAGCTCTTGCTGGTCGTGCATCGCGTGCTGGACAGCTGCGAGCTGCGGCAGGAAAACGCGCGGCTGAAGACCGCGCTCGCCGGCGAAGCCATCGCCCCCGGCATCGACTGGATCGGAGCCTCGAAGGTCTCCAAGGAGCTGCTCGGGCTGGTGCGTCAGGTCGCCGACTCGGACGCGTCGGTGCTGGTGCTCGGCGAGAGCGGCACCGGCAAGGAGCTGATCGCGCGCGCGCTGCATGCGTGGAGCGGTCGCGCGGCCGGACCGTTCGTGGCCGTGCACTGCGGTGCGCTCGCCGAAGGCGTGCTGGAGAGCGAGCTCTTCGGCCACGAGAAGGGCGCCTTCACCGGCGCGAGCGCGCAGCGCGACGGCCGGTTCCAGAAGGCCGACGGCGGGACGCTCTTCCTCGACGAGGTGGGCGACATCCCTCCTGCGACCCAGGTGAAGCTGCTGCGCGTGCTGCAGGAGCGGGAGTTCGAGCGCGTCGGCGGCGACGAGACGATCCACGTCGATGTACGCGTCGTCGCGGCGACCCACAAAGACCTGTACAAAGAGGTCCGCGAGGGCCGATTCCGCGAGGACCTCTTCTATCGACTCAACGTCATCAGCCTCCACGCGCCGCCGCTCTCGCAGCGCCGCGAGGACGTGCCTGCGCTCGCGCGGCACTTCCTCGACCGCTACGCCGCGCGCTCGCGCAAGATCATCAAGGGCTTCAGCGACCGCGCGCTGCGGGTGCTCCTGAACGCCGACTGGCCCGGCAACGTGCGCCAGCTCGAGAACTGCATCGAGCGCGCGGTGGTGATGTGCACGAGCCGAGAGATCGAGCCGCGCCACCTGCCCCGCGAGATCATGCAACACGAGCGCGGGGACGAGCAGCCGCACATCCCGGGGACGACGATGGCCGAGCTCGAGAAGTTCGCGATCCTCCGCACGCTCGAGCACGTCCGCGGCAGCACCAGCAAGGCGGCCGAGATGCTCGGGATCTCGCCGCGCAAGATCCAGTACCGGCTCTCGGAGTACCGCGGCGAGGTGCCTGCCGCCAGCGGTGAGGGCGAGTCGGAGGACCCGCGGCACTGAGCCAGCGCACACTATGCGCGGGCCGACGGGGGACGATGGGCTTACGTTCGATGCATGGAGATGCCGAAGGGCGACGCCGACGCGGGCAGCCCGCTTCCGCGGGCGCGCGAGGTGTACGCCGCGCTGGAGCTGCGACTCGCCGACCTGCTCGCCCGGGCGCGCGCGCAGCGATGGCCGGGGCTCGAAGGCGACTGGGCGGCCTTCATCTCGGCGATCGACGCCCGCGTCGCCTTCGAGGAGGAGGTGCTGCTGCCGGTCTTCGGGGCCCACGACCCCGACCGTCGCGCGCTGGCCAAGCGCCTGGTCGAGGAGCACGCGGCGCTGCACCAGCTGCTGGTCGAGCTCGGGCGACAGATCCGTCGTCACAACCTGCGCGAGACCACGGCCGAGCTCGTCGCCGAGCTGTTGCACGAGCACGCGGCGATCGAGAGCGTGAACATCGATCCGTGGATAGAGCTCGATCCGCGCAAGTGGTCGCTCGCGCTCCAGCGTGTCCCGACCTGAGCCAGGTCCGACGGGATCGACCCGCCGGTGCCGAGGGCACGACGGAGTAGACATGGCGACGGAAGCGGGCAACGTGGATCGACCAGCGACGGTGCTCGTGGTCGACGACAATGCGGAGAACCGCGCACTCGCCGAGGCGATCCTCGTCGACGAGGGCTACACGGTGCTGCTCGCCACCGGCGGCGAGCAGGGCGTGCAGCTGTTCGACCGCGAGCGCCCCGACTGCGTGCTGCTCGACGTCCGCATGCCCGGGGTCGATGGGTTCGAGGCCTGCCGGCGCATGCGTGCGCTGGAGGGCGGCGCCGACATCCCCATCGTGTTCCTGACCGCGCAGCGCGATCTCGACACCTTCGACAATGCGCAGAGCACCGGGGCCGACGACTTCCTCACCAAGCCCGTTCGTCCCGCCGAGCTCGCGTTGCGCGTGCAGGCGGCGGTCAAGCTGCGTCGGCTGGGCAGCGAGGTGCGCGAGCACTACGCGCTGATCCGCCGCCAGCGCGACGATCTGGTGCGCCACGAGCTGCAGAAGGAGCAGCTCATGGCCTTCGTCGTCCACGACCTCAAGAACCCGGTGAACTCGATCGATCTGCAGGCGCAGCTGCTGGCGCGGCTCCCCGATCTACCGGCGCGCGCGCGCGGCCCGATCGCCCGCATCCGCGACGAGGCACGCATGCAGCTCCGCCTGGTGCTCGACCTGCTCGACATCTCGAAGAGCGAGGAAGGTCGGCTGGTACCGAACCTCACCGACGTCGATCTCGAGGCGCTGATCGCCGAGGTGCTCGCGGCGCTGCAGCTGCGCGCCGCCGATGCCGGGGTCACGCTCGCCTCGACGCTCGAGACCAAGAGGGTCGCGGCCGACGCGGATCTGCTGCTGCGCGTGCTCGAGAACCTGGTCGAGAACGCGATCCGGCACGCGCCGGAGGGCACGGTCGTGACGGTCTCGGCCCATGCGGTGCAAGATGGCGTCGCGTTGCGCGTCGCGGATGCCGGCGTCGGAATCCCGCCCGAGGCGCGGGAGCGGGTCTTCGATCGCTTCGTGCAGCTCGACCGCGATTCGTCCTCGAGCCGCACGGGCCGCGGGCTCGGGCTGGCGTTCTGCAAGCTCGCAATCCAGGCCCACGGTGGCCGCATCCACGTGGAGGACGCCGCACCGGGTGCGGCGTTCTGCATCTTCCTGCCCTCCGCGAGGTAGCCCTTGAAGGCGCACGCCAAGCTCAGCAACGCGAACTTCGCCGCGCTCCTCGACGCCGCCCCCGACGCGATCGTGGTGGTCGACGACCAGGGCCTCATCGAGTTCGCCAACCGCAGGATCGCGGACGTCTTCGGCTGGACACCCGAGGAGCTGGCCGGAAAGCCGATCGAGCAGCTCGTGCCCACGCGCATGCGCCGGCACCACGTCGGCGAACGCGACCGCTACATCGCCGCTCCGAGCACGCGCCCGATGGGCTCGGGTCGCGAGCTGCTCGCGCTGCACCGCGACGGCCACGAGTTCCCGGTGGAGATCAGCCTCAGCCCGCTGCACACCGACGCCGGGCTGCTCGTGTCGAGCATCATCCGCGACGTCAGCGATCGTCGGAAGCTCGAGGCCGGTGCACGCCGGACTGCCGATCACCTGCGCAGCGCGGTGGAGAGCATCCAGGACGCCTTCGCGCTCTTCGATGCCGACGACCGCCTCGTGCTCTGCAACAGCACCTACCGCGACACGTTCGCGGCGAAGGTCGAGGGGCCCGTCGCCGGGCGCGCCTACGAGGAGGTGCTCGACGCGATGCTCGACGGCGACGTGCTCGATCTGCGCGGCGAACCGGTCGCGTCGATGCGACAGCGTCTGCTCGACTACCACCGCAGGCTCGACGTGCCGGTCGAGGTCACCACCACGGGCGGGCGGAGCCTGCGGATCTCCGAGCGCCGCACGCCCGAGGGCGGCACGGTGGTGCTCGTGTGGGATCTGACCGACGACGTGCGCCGCGAGGAAGAGCTGCGCAAGATGACCATGCTCGCCGAGGCGGCCAGCACCGCGAAGAGCGAGTTCCTGTCCTCGATGAGCCACGAGCTGCGCACGCCGCTGAACGCCGTGCTGGGCTTCGCGCAGCTGCTGCGTCGCGACAAGAAGCAGCCGCTCGCCGACCGGCAGCGCACGATGCTCGACCACGTCATCAAGGGCGGTGAGCACCTGCTGCGCCTCATCGACGACGTGCTGGACCTCTCGCGGATCGAGGCGGGCGGGGTCACGATCTCGCCCGAGCCGGTGCGCGTGCCCGAGGTGCTGTACGAGGTCGAGACCGCGCTCGAGCCGCTGGCCGCACGCAGCGAGATCACGATCGCGGTCGAGACGGTGCCGGCGGGCGCGCTCGAGCTCACCGCCGATCGCACGCGCGTGACCCAGATCCTCATGAACTACGGGTCGAACGCGATCAAGTACGGCAAGCCGGGCGGACACGTGATCTTCCGTGCGGCGCCAGCGGGCTCGACGCACGTGCGGCTCTCGGTGATCGACGACGGCATCGGCATCGCGGCCGACAAGCATGGTCGGCTGTTCCAGCCGTTCCAGCGCGCCGGACAGGAGACCGGGCCGATCGAGGGCACCGGCATCGGGCTCGCGATCACGAAGCGGCTCGCTGCGCTGATGGACGGTGAGGTCGGCTTCCAGAGCGAGGCGGGGCGCGGCTCCGAGTTCTGGGTCGAGCTGCCGAGCGCGAGGGGCGGCAAGCCGCAGGCGCAGACCGTGCCGACGGGCAGCGGCGACGAGGTCGGCACTTCGCTGCGCGACGCCGAGCGCCCCCGCATCACCGTCGTGTACATCGAAGACAATCCCGCCAACGTCGCGTTCATGGAACAGCTGCTCGGCGAGTTCGAGCGCGTCGAGCTGCTCACGGCCGCCAACGCGGAGGTCGGACTCGAGCTGGTGCGGCGGGCAAGACCGGCGATGGTCATCATGGACATCAACCTCCCCGGCATGAGCGGCTTCGACGCGACCCGCCGGCTCCGCGAGTGGCCCGAGACCAGCAACATCCCCGTGATCGGGCTGTCCGCAGCTGCGATGCCGCGCGATCGCAAGCGTGCCGAGGAGGCGGGGCTGTTCCGCTACCTGACCAAGCCGGTCGACGTCGACGCACTGGTCGCGGTGATCGAAGAGGTGCTCGCGGGCGAGCTCGCTCGTACCTCGGCGGATTGATGCGCTTCCGCGCGGGGTTTCGGGCTCCCGACGCGCAGCCGTTGCGGTCGTGCCGCACCGACCCGGGTGCTATCCCGGAAGAGGAGACACCGATGGGCACACCCGTTCACATCACGTTCCAGGACCTTCGTCCTTCCGCGGCGCTCGAGGCGATCATCCGCGATCGTGCGTCGCGCCTCGGCGTGCACGACGAGCGCATCACCAAGTGTCGGGTGGCGCTCTCGCGCTCACGCCGTCGCGGGCGGCACGGACACCTGTACCAGGTGCGCATCGAGCTCGCGCTGCCGGGTGACGACATCGTGGTGAGCCGGGACCCCGGGGTCGATCGCGCCCACGAGGACGTCTACGTCGCGGTCCGCGACGCATTCGAGGCCGCCCGTCGCCAGCTCCACGATCACGACGAGCGTCGGAACGGACGGTGAGGACGTAATTCTTGCGCGCCGAGGCAGGCGTTGCCGCCGCTTGTGCATTGGGTGAGCTCGGGCGGCGGCGCCACAGTCGGGACATGAGCGCAACACAGCCCACCATCGCCCAGTACATGACCGCCGAGCCCGCGACCGCCGATCGTGGTCTCCTGCTCTCCGATGCGCAGCAGCGCATGGAGATGGACAACATCCGCCACCTCGTCGTGCTCGAGGACGGTCACCTGGTCGGCGTGCTCTCGACGCGCGACGTCGCCATCGCGCTGGGGGTGCCGGGGGCCGATGCGAAGAAGCTCACCGTGGGCGATGCGATGAGCGGCCAGCCCTACGTCTGCGGTGCGACCACGCCGATCGCCGATGCGGCGCTCGCGATGGAGCAGCACCGCTACGGCTGCGCGCTCGTGGTCGACGGCGACGAGGTGCTCGGCGTGTTCACCACCACGGATGCGCTGCGGGCACTGCGTGCGCTCGCCACCGGTCGGCCGGCCGAAGCTGCGATCAAGCCCACCCACATCGCGCCGCCCGAGCCGCCCAAGGCCCACCGCTACCGCATCCGCCACCCCCGCCCGATCGACACCCGCGGCGGCCGCCTGTTCGACGTGCGGGGCTGAGGCCCGCGCGCAGTTGCTGCGGCGATGGCGGCCGCTCGCCGTCCATCCTGCGCGGGCGCGTGCAGCCGAGCGCATCATGTTCGCGGCATGGCCCCACTCCCGATCGCCCGCGTTCGCGACTTCATGACCACGTGTCCGCACACGATCGAGCCCGACGCCACCGTCGCCGAGGCCCGCACGCGGATGATCGAGCTGCATGCCCGCCACCTGCCGGTGGTCCGCGATGGACGGCTCGTGGGGTTGCTCAGCGATCGTGACGTCGAGCTGTGCGAGTCGCTGCTCGTCGACACGCCCCATCGCCCCGCGCCGCCGACGGTCGCCGAGGCGATGACCGAGGTCGTGTTCACCTGCGGACCCGATGCGCACCTCCACGCCGTCGCCAGCGAGATGGCCAGCCACAAGTACGGTACCGCCGTGGTCGTCGACCCCGAGCACCCGACCAAGGTGCTCGGCGTGTTCACCACCACCGACGCACTGCGAGCGCTCGCGCTCTTCGCCCCGCAGGAGTAGGCCGCAATCGTAGCGCGGGCACGGACGCGGCCGGGCCGCCATCCTCGCATCTGCATGTGGCCCGTCCAGCCCATCCCGTCCCGGCCCGCCGCCCTCGACCCGCACGACGTCGTGGCCGAGTGGACCTCCGCCGCGCGTGATCGCGTGGTCGTCCACCAGGCCCGGGGCACGCTGTGGTGCGATCCCCTCGTGGGCCAGCTGCTCGACGCGGTCGCGCCGACGTCCGATCCTTCCGGCGGACTGCGCCCCGGTCGGCACTACCTGCTGGACATCGACGACCGTGACCACATCGTGCTCGTCGCGTCGCGCGTGACGACCGACGGAAAGACGGCACCGGTCGCCCTCGCGCGGTGCGTGCGAGTCCCCGGCACCCGAATCGGAGTACTCTCGATCGTGGTGCGCGCGGACCTGCGAGGTCGGGGAATCGGCAGCCGACTGCTCGCGACGCTGCGAGGCTTCGCCGGCGCACACGGGATCGAGCGCTTCCGCCTCGGCTCGAGCAGCCGCGATCCGTCCCCTGCCCGCTCGCCTTGCATCGATGGACCCGTCAGTCTCGCCCGGTGAGCCGCATCCGCTCGGAGCCAGCCTCGCGCCGGGCGGCGTGAACTTCTCGATCTTCTCGAGCAACGCGACGTCGGTCGAGCTGCTGCTCTTCGCGCGGCCCGACGATGCGAGCCCGCGGGTGATCCGACTCGACGCACGCAGGCACCGGACGTTCGACTACTGGCACGTGTTCGTCCCCGGCATCGCAGCGGGGCAGCTCTACGGCTACCGCGTGCACGGCCCGTGGATGCCCGAGCTCGGCCACCGCTTCGTGCCCGAGAAGCTGCTGCTCGATCCCTACGCGCGGGGCATCGTGTACACCGACCCCGCGGCCGCACACCGCGATGCCAAGGGCGCCGGTGCGAACCTGGGCACCGGCATGAAGAGCCTCGTCGTCGACACCAGCACGTTCGACTGGGAGGGGGTCGAGCCGCCGCGGATCGACCCGAGCCGGCGGGTGATCTACGAGCTGCACGTCCGCGGCTTCACGCGCGATCCGTCGGCGGGCACGGCCCACCCGGGGACGTTCGACGCGCTCATCCAGAAGCTGCCGTACCTCGTCGACCTCGGCGTCACCACGATCGAGCTGCTCCCGGTCTTCCAGTTCGACGAGACCGACAACGAGCTCGTCGACCCCACCACGGGGCGCCCCCTCACCAACTACTGGGGCTACGCGCCGCTCGGCTTCTTCGCGCCGCACCGCGGGTACTACGTCGAGGGCTGGGAGCACATGCGCTACTTGACCGGCTTCCGCGACCTGGTGAAGGCATGCCACCGCGCGGGCCTCGAGGTCTGGCTCGACGTCGTCTTCAACCACACCGGCGAGGGCGGCGCGAACGGGCCGACGATCTGCTTCCGCGGCATCGAGAACTCGATGTACTACCTGCTCGAGCCCGAGGATCGCTCGCGCTACGCCGACTACTCGGGCACGGGCAACACGGTGAGCTGCAACCACCCGATGGTGCGACGGCTCATCCTCGATTGCCTGCGTTACTGGGCGGAGGTCATGCACGTCGACGGGTTCCGGTTCGACCTCGCGGCCGTGCTCTCGCGCGACGAGCTCGGGCGTCCGATGACGAACCCGCCGCTGCCGTGGGAGATCGAGATGGACCCCACGCTGTCGCGCACGCGGCTCGTCGCAGAGGCGTGGGATGCCACGGGTCTCTACCAGGTGGGCACGTTTCCCGGCGAGCAGTGGCTGGAGTGGAACGGAGTGTTCCGCGACGACATCCGACGTTTCCTCCGCGGCGATGCCGGCATGGTCGGTGCGGTGGCCGCTCGCCTGCTCGGCAGCCCCGACCTCTACGAGCGTCGCCGCCGCGACCCGACGCAGAGCGTCAACTTCGTCACCTGTCACGACGGCTTCACGCTCCTCGATCTGGTCAGCTACGAGCGCAAGCACAACCATGCGAACGGCGAGGACGGGCGCGACGGCACCGACGCGAACTGGAGCGCGAACTACGGCATCGAGGGCCCGACCGACGACCCGGCGATCGTCGCGATCCGGATCCGGCAGATGAAGAACGCGATCGCGTTGCTGCTGCTGGCCCAGGGCACGCCGATGCTGCTCGGTGGCGACGAGCTCGGCCGCACACAGGGCGGCAACAACAACGCGTACGGTCAGGACAACCGGACGTCGTGGATCGACTGGCGGCGCCTCGAGAGCCACTCCGAGCTCCACCGCTTCACCCGCGCGATGATCCGTTTCCGCGCGGCTCACCCCAGCGTGCGGCGGCGTCGCTATCTGCTCGGCGCCGAAGTGCCCGTCGCAGACGGAGACGAGTCGCGGGTGCGCTGGCACGGCCTCGATCCGGACCAGCCCGACTGGAGCTACGACGCGCGCACACTCGCGTTCACCCTCATCAGTGCCGAGGACGACGCCGCGATCCACGTCGCGATCAACATGCAGGTCGAGCCCGTGCAATTCCGGCTGCCCACACCGCGGCCCGGATCCGCTTGGTACTGCGCCGTCGACACGGCGCGCCCGAGCCCGCTCGACATCGTCGATGCGGGGGTCGAGCAGGTGGTGACGTCGCTCGAGCGGTCCGTCGAGGGCCGGAGCATCGTCGTGCTGCTCGAGCGCTGACCGTTGCGCGCAAGACCTGCGCGACCGCCTGCCCCGAGTCGGACCGATGCTCTTAGCGCGGTCGACGATGTCCAGCGGTCTCACCTCCAAGTCTGCGCTGCGCTGGACGACGCTCATCCTCTGCGCGGTGGCACTGTATGTGAGCTGGCCGCTCTGGCCCGCGCTCGTGCTCGCGGCCTGGACCGCCGCTATCGCCCATCCGCTGGTCGCGCGACTGGAACGCGCGCTGAACGGGCGGCGCAGTGCGGCCGGGGTGCTCGTGTTCCTGTTGTTCCTGAGCATCGTGATTCCGCTCGCGGCGATCGGGGTGAGCGTCGTCGCGGGCGCGCAGGATCTGCTGGAGACGCTCTCGGCCTCGCCGACGGCGATCCGTGCGCTCGAGTGGATCGCGGTCGGTGCGAATGGCGACGGGACGGTCGGGACGTCGCCGAATCCTGCCGACCTCGCCGCCTTGGTGCGCCACTACGGCGCGACCGGTCTCGACGTGCTGACCGACATCGCCGGCGCGGCCGCGCGGGGGCTGCTGGTCGTGCTGGTCTACTTCACCGCGGCGTTCACGTTCATCCTCGAGGGCCGCACCGAGTGGCGCTGGGTGCAGGACCACGCGCCGTTGCGACCCGAGCATCTCGAGCGCCTGGTGTCGGCGTTCCAGGAGACCGGCCGCGGCTTGTTGGTGGGGGTGGGCCTCACGACCGCGACGCAGGGCGCCGCGGCCACGATCGCCTACGTCGCGCTGGGCGTGCCGCAGGCCTGGGTCCTGGGCCCGATCACCGGCCTCGCCAGCGTCGTCCCGGTGGTCGGCTCGGCGCTGATCTGGCTGCCGATCACGGCGGGCTTCGTGCTGACCGGTCACCCGGTGAAGGCCGCGCTGCTGACCGGGGTCGGCATCGGCGTCATCAGCATCATCGACAACGTGCTGCACCCGGTGTTCGCGCGCATGGCCGCATTGCGCATGCCGCTGCTGCTCTTGCTGGTGTCGTTGCTCGGCGGCGTGATGATGCTCGGGACCTGGGGCGCCGTGATCGGACCGCTCGTGGTCCGCCTGGCGATGGAAGCGTTGGCGATCATCCGCGACGACGACGGAGCTGCGACGTGATGGACGGAGGATTCATGCGCACTGCGGTGCGCGACGCAGTCGATTGCGCGTAGTCTCCCGCCATGCCCCATGCAGAGACGCACCGCAGTGGACGCACGGGATGGCTGCGAGCGGCCGTGCTCGGCTCCAACGACGCGATCGTCTCGACCGCCAGCCTGATGGTCGGCGTCGCGGCGTCGTCGGCGTCGCCGCGGGCGATCCTCGTCGCGGGCGTGGCCGGGCTCGTCGCGGGCGCGATGTCGATGGCGGTCGGCGAGTACGTATCGGTCAGCTCGCAGCGCGACGCCGAGCAAGCGGACATCGCACGCGAGCAGCGGGAGCTCGCCGGAAATCCCCAGGCCGAGCAGCAGGAGCTCGTCAACATCTACGTCGCCCGCGGCCTCGACCTCGAGCTGGCGACGAAGGTCGCGGAGCAGCTCAGCGCCCACGATCGGCTCGGGACGCACCTGCGCGACGAGCTCGGCATCGAGCAGGTCGCGCTCGCGCGGCCGCTGCAAGCGGCGTGGATCTCGGCCGCGAGCTTCGCGGTCTTCGCGATGGTCCCGATCGCGGCGTTGCTGGTCGCACCCGCCACCGCTCGGATCCTCGTGATCGCCGTGGTCTCGCTCGTCAGCCTCGGCGCGCTCGGTGCGTTCGGTGCAAAGCTCGGCGGCGCCCCGCTCCTGCGCGCATCGCTGCGCGTCATCGTCGGCGGCGCGGTCGCAATGGGATTGACCGCGGCGATCGGCGCGTTGCTCGGCGTGTCGGTGAGCTGACGTCGCGGTCAGCGGTGCGTGCCGTAGGCTTCACGGCCCGCATCGGTGAGCTCCAAGATCACCATGTCTCCGTCGCGGACGTCGCCCTCGACGGCGCTCATCGTGCCGTCGCCGATGCCGACCACGACCGGTCGCCGTCGCGGACCCTTCGCGGTCAGCACCCACACCGCAGCGCCGTCGCGGCGCTTCTCGCCGGGCGGACGAAAGGCGAGCGCCGCGTCGAGCACTCGCCATGCGTCGTGCACGGCCACGGTCTCGATGCCGACCGTGCCGGTCATCCCGGGCCGCAGCGCTCGCCCGCCGTTCTCGACGGTCAGCACGGCCTCGCCGGTGTCGCGCAGCTCGACCACCTCGGCGTGGAACGTCTGCTTGGGGAGCCCGTCGGCGACGAACCGGGCGCGCTGCCCGACCGCGACGTTCCCCACCTCCACGGCATCGATGGGTGCGACCACGCGCATTCGATCGAGGTCGGTCGCGAGCAGGAACGGGACGAGTCCGTCTGCCGCAGCCACGCTCGCGCCGCGCTCGACCCGACATGCGAGCACGAGACCGTCGGTCGGCGCGTGGATGCCCGTGTCGGCCACCGCGGCGCGGGCGTCGGCGAGCTCCGATTCGCGGAGCGCGAGCTGGCGCAGCGCCGTCGTGCGCCGCGTCTCGGCCACCGCGAGCCGGGCATGCGCCGCATCGAGCTGGGCGCCACTGGCCCGCTCCCGTGCGAATCGTGCCCGCACGCGCTCGTCGGTGAGCCGCGCCCGCTCGAGCTCGGCCGACCTGCGTCGCGCAGCTGCGGCGGCGGAGTCGACGGCCACCTGCAGCCGATCGAGATGCGCAGCGGTGCCCGGTACGTCGACACGCGCGAGCAGCTGCCCGCCGACCACGCGGTCGCCGACGTCGACGAGCACCTCGGTCACGCGGCCGGACACCGCAGCACGGACCGCCGTCGTCGATCGCGGCTCCACGCGTCCGATCGCGGCGACGTGATGCACGACGTCGCCGCGCGCGATGACCATCGTGCGGAAGCACTCGGCGTCGGAGGCGTGCCGCGGCCACAGCATGAAGGCGGCGACGCCCGCGGCGCAGAGGACGAGCGCCCCGAACGACGCAGCGATCGTCCGCCGAACGCGAGTGCCCGCCTTCGACCGCGTGCTCGCGGCTCGCGTGCGACGCGTCGCCGCGGGGAAGAACCGGAGGGGCGCACTGGCGGACATCCGCGTGCAGAGGCTAGCAACGTCGCATGCGGGACCTACTACGCAGCATCTGCGGCCTTTGCCGCTGCGCGCGGCAACACGTGCCGCTCGCCCCGGGCGCAGGGCGCTCCACAATGGGACCAGCATGCGACACACGAGCCGAATCATCACGCTGGCACTCGCACTCGTACCGGGCTGCCTGTCGGATACCGCGGCGACGCCGACCGACGCGAAGCCGTCGGACACTGCAGCCTCCAAGCTCGAGAAGGCGAAGCAGGAGACGAAGGAGGCCGTGGCGGCGATGCGCGACTACGGCTACGCGGAGAAGGCCGAGTTCATCGCCGACATGAAGAAACAACTCGCAGAGATCCAGGTCGAGCTGGACCGCCTCGAGGCGGAGGTCGAGGCCTCCAAGGGCGAGGCGAAGGCCGACGCGAAGGTCAGGCTCGAGCGCGTGCGCGAGAAGTGGACGGCAGCCAAGCAGCGGCTCGACGCTGCGGAGAACGCCACCGACTCGGAATGGGAGACCGTGAAGGGCGACGTCAAACAGTCCTACGGCGAGCTGAAGGAGTCCGTCGACGAGACGCGCCGGTGGCTCAGCGAAGCGATCGCGCCCTCGTGAGGCGCGCGGCAGGAGGTGAAGCATGACCGACGAAGACGCTCCGGATGTGTCCGCGCCCATGCGTTGGGAAGGGGTCGGCCCGAAGATGGGGCTCGTGCTCCTGCCGTGGCTCGCGGCGGCGATCTGGCTGCGCGTGTGGGCGCCGGAGGCGTCCGAGCTCCCGCTGCTGCCGGACTCGGCGCGCGTGCTGCTCGGCGTGACGCTGCTCGTGCTGGGAATCGCCTTCTGGGCGTGGTCCGCCATCTACTTCGTGCACCACTTCTTCGCCGGTCGCCTGCTCACTTCCGGACCGTTCGCCTGGTGTCGCCATCCCATCTACGCCAGCTTCATCGTCCTCACGATCCCCGCGGCCGCGCTGCTCGCCGATGCATGGCCGCTGCTCGTGGTGGACCTCGCGCTCTACGTCATCTTCCGCACCTTCATCGGCGACGAGGATCGCATGCTCGCCGCACGATTCGGCGACGCATACGCGAGCTACCGAGCTGCAGTGGGCGAGTTGATCCCCCTGCCGCCGTGGCTGCGCGCCGGTCACGACGCAGGAGTTGCGCACCGCGGCGACCTCCCCCATCGCTAGGCTGACGGCATGCAGTGGATCACCGGCATCGACCTCCGCGCGAGGAGCAACGGCGCGCTCGAGATGTCGGGCTGGCTGCGCGACCGCGAGCCGGCGTCGGCACGGCTCGTCGCACTCCACGTGGTCGAGCAGCACGCGCGCAGCAGCGTGCGCGACGACGTCCTCGACGAGCTCGTCGCTGCCGCCGAGACCGCGCTCGCGCGCACCACCGCGGCGCTCGCCGGCGGCTCTCCGTTCGCCACGACCCGCATCGTCGTCGCGGACGCGGCCGAGGACGCGCTCGCGGAGGCCGCCGCATCGGACGACGTGCTCGTGATCGGGCGGGTCGCGCCTCGCGAAGGCCGGTCGCCGGTGCGGCTCGGCCGGGTGGCGCGGCGCCTGCTGCGACGTCTGCCCGTGCCGGTGCTGGTCGTGCCGCCGGACCTCGTGCGCAGCACGATCGGCAGCGGGCCGATCGTGGTCGCGACCGATCTCGAGCCGCACTCGCTCGGCGCGGGTCGGCTCGCACGACGCCTCGCCGGCGAGCTCGGCCGACCGCTCGTCGTGGCGCACGTCGGGCTCGAGGCGCGCGGCGACGTCGTCTTCCGGCCCGGCGCAGGCATGCCGCTGGCGTGGCCGCGCAACACGGTCGCGGACGTCGAGGCGTGGATCCGGGCCCACGAGCTGGGGCCCGCGACCGCGCAGCTCGTCGAAGGCGACCCCGTCGAGCGGCTGCTCGCGCTGGCGCGCGATCACGACGCGCCATTCGTGATCTGCGGCTCGCGTCGCCTCTCCACCGTCGAGCGGATCTACTCGTCGAGTGTGGGCGTCGAGCTCGCGCGAGACGCCGATCGCGGAGTGCTGCTCGTGCCATGAGAGCTTCCGTCCTGTCGTCGATCGCCCTGCTCGCTTCGTGTGCCGAGCCGTTCGAGCTGCCGTGCGACGCGGCCCCGGACGTGGTCGAGCTCGGCTCCGCCGACGCCACCTTCCGGGTGGAGCTCGAGCTCCGTCGGGGCGGCTCGCGCTACCCCGCGAGCTTCGCCGTCTGGCGGATCGATTCCGACGACCGCGCGCACTCGCTCTACGCGACGTGCAAGGCCGCCCACGACCAGTGGGACGGCGGTGGCCACCGTCCCCAGGCGCTCCCGGTGTGGAGCGCCGTGCGCGAGGCCGAGCTGGCCGACGACGCCCTCGAGCTCGACGCGATCAGCAGCGCGACACCGGTCGAGCGCCTGGACATCGTGTCCGACGACGTCGCCGGCGAGCTGGAGATCCGCATCGAGGCCAACGTCTCGTTCGACACGAACAACGCGTATCCGTCGAGCCCGAACGGGCAGCCGTCGATGGTCTGGGCCGCGCACCTCGATGCGGACGAGTCGGGCCCGATCGACGCGACGCTCGTCGGTCACGGCGCGGTCGACGGTGGGGACGCGAGCATCCACGCGGATTCCACCGGTGTGACCACGGCGCGCGAGATCGTCGCCCGCGCGACGGTGTCGCGGAGCTCGTCCGGCCGCTAGCAGGGTGCGGAAGAACGCGAAGCGTTCTTCCGGACACCCTGCTCCGTGCCCGTGCCCGTGCCCGTGCCCGTGCCCGTGCCCGATCGGGTTGGGAAGTC
>CAZFKC010000045.1:52608-76486 GCA_964519175.1 uncultured Nannocystaceae bacterium | reverse complement strand
GCTGACCGCAAGCGCTCTCGCTGGGCGCCCCCGCCATTCCTTGTCAGTCTCTGAGCTCTGGTCGCGCCGTCCGGCGCTCTTCCTGATGCGCGCGGTCGTGCTCGCTGTCCGCCGTGGCGAAGCCACGGCGGGCTCGATTGGCTGTCGGTCTCCGACGCGCGGGTCTAGTCGGCGCCACCGGGCAAGAGCGCCGGTCCGACGGTGAGCACGAGCATCGCCGCGGTCACGATCGTCTGGTTCGCGTCGACCCAGGCCTTGCCCTTCGCGACGAGCTCGGCGAGCGCCGGCAGGCCCAGCGCGATCGCGAAGGCGAGCCCGGCCGCCGCGAGCACGCCGCCCAGCACGAGCACGCCGACGGCGAGCGGCGCCTTCTTCAGCACGCGTGCGATCGGATGCAGCACCGGGAGGAAGACCCCGGGGGCCGACATCATGCCGATGCCCGCGAAGCCGATCGTGAACGCGAAGAACCACAGCATGTTCGTGCCCGCGGGCGCGCTCGCGGGAAACGTCGGATCGACCGGCCCCAGCGAGATGCCGAGCACCTGCGCGATGGCGGTGGTGCAGAACGACAGGCCGAGCGCCAGCGCGAGCCGATGCGGTCCCGCCACGCGCATCCACAGCGGGCCGACCGTGCCGCGCGGCACGTGGGCCTCGGCCGCCGCCGCGGCCCCGATCGCGAAGCCGGCCCCGGCGAACGCAGCGAGCGTCGCGATCGCAGGCAACGACGCGGCGATCGGTGGATAGCGAGCGACGACACACACGGCCGCAATCGCAGCGGAGACCATCGCGACGCCCGTCGCTGCAGCCACCTTCGCCATCGCCCGGGATCCTAGCCAAGTACGAGCCGGCCGGGCCACCCGGCCCGTGGGCGGGCCACCCGGCCCGTGGGCGGGCCACCCGGCCCGCGGATGGCCGTGCCGGCGTGAATCGTGTCGCCGAGTTGCACGCGGCACAGGCCTCGCAGTCGTCCGATCCATGGAGGCTGCTACGCTATGCAGGCCGTGTCCGTCGCAGACCGCGAGCCGATCTTCGAGTCGGTCAACAGCATGGACCAGGCGAGCTTCGCCCGCTGGGTGGACCGTCGTCAGGGTTGGGACCCGCACGACTACGAGCTCTTGCACGGTCGGGTGGTCGTAGTGCCACCCGCACACTTCCCGCAAGGCGAAGTCGAGCTCACGATCGGGAGCTTGGTGCTGGCCGCGGCACGCAAGCGGGGCGGCCGCGCGTTCGGGCCCAGCCAAGGCTTCGAGCTCTCGACCGGCGACACCGTCGCGCCGGACGCGAGCTGGGTCTCGCCGGATCGCTGGGCAGCCGCGAGCCCGACGCCCGGGAGCTTCCTGCCGATGACGCCCGAGCTCGCGATCGAAGTCTTGTCGCCGTCCACCGCTGCGCGGGATCGCGGGGAGAAGCGCGGCATCTACGAGGCCGCAGGCGTCGAGGAGTACTGGATCGTCGATCTCGAGCGCAGGACGATCAGCGTCCATGTCCGTGAAGGCGAGCGCTTCGCCGAGCCGCGCACATACGGAAGCGGGGAGACGGTGACCTGCACCGTGCTCCCCGCCTTGGTAGTCGCGATCGACGACGTGTGCAGCTACTAGCGACGACGCGAGGTCGGGCGCTCGTCTTCGCCGCGCAGCTTGCGGCTCATGACGTCGCCCAGCGTCGCGCCGGCCTGGCTCGCGTTTGCGAAGCCCTGCGCGTCGGCGAGCTCGTCCTGACGACGGGCGCTCTTGATCGAGAGCCCGATGCGGCGCTCCGATGCATCCATCTGGATCACCTCGGCGCGCACCGCCTGGTTGGGCTGCAGGATCTGGCCCGGGTCTTCGATGCGCTCGTCGGTGATCTCGCTGATGTGGATGAGCCCCTCGATGCCGGGCTCGAGCTCCGCGAACGCGCCGAAGTCGGCGAGCTTGAGGATCTTGACCTCGACGATCTTGCCGACCGGGTAGTCGTAGGGGATCCGATCCCACGGATCCTGCTGGAGCTGCTTCATGCCCAGGCTGATCTTCGGCTTCTCACCGGTGTTGTCGATGTTCAGCACCATCGCCTTCACCTGGTCGCCCTTCTTGTAGAGCTCGCTGGGATGGCGCACGCGCTGCGTCCACGACAGATCGGTGATGTGCACGAGGCCGTCGATGCCCGGCTCGAGCTCCACGAACACGCCGAAGTCGGCGATGTTGCGGATGACGCCTTCGACCACGGTGCCCGGCGGGTAGGTCTCGACGACCTTCTCGTACGGGTTCTCCTCGAGCTGCTTCATGCCGAGGCTGATGCGGTTCTGCGACACGTCGATGTCGAGCACCACGGCCTTGACCTCGTCGCCGATCTTCAAGAACTGCTTGGGGTTCTTGATCTGGCGGGTCCAGCTCATCTCGGACACGTGCACGAGCCCCTCGATGCCCTCCTCGAGCTCGATGAACGCGCCGTAGTCCTTGATGCTGACGACCTTGCCCTGCACGACCGTGCCCGGGATGTACTTGTCCTCGGCGTTGATCCACGGGTCGGGCGTGATCTGCTTGAGGCCCAAGCTGACGCGCTCGCTGTCCGTGTTGAACTTGAGGACCTTGACCTGGACCTTGTCGCCGACCTGGAAGAGCTCGGAGGGGTGGTTGACCCGGCCCCAGCTCATGTCGGTGATGTGCAGGAGGCCGTCGATGCCGCCGAGGTCGATGAACGCACCGTAGTCGGTGAGGTTCTTGACCATGCCCTCGACGATCTGACCCTCTTGCAGCTTGTTGAGCGTCTCTTCCTTGAGCTCGGCACGCTCGGCCTCGAGCAGCTGACGCCGCGAGAGCACGATGTTGCCGCGCTTCTTGTTGAACTTGATGATCTTGAACTGGTACTCCTGCCCGATGAACGCATCGAGGTTTCGCACCGGTCGCAGATCGACCTGAGAGCCGGGCAGGAACGCCTTCACGCCGCCCTGCAGCATCACCGACAGGCCACCCTTCACGCGGGCCTGGATGATGCCGGCGACGAGGCCTTCGCTGTCGACGGCCTTGCTGATCTCGTCCCAGACCTTGCGCTTGCGGGCCTTCTCCTTCGAGAGGATGACGAGACCGTTCTGGTCCTCGGCAGTCTCGAGGAGGACCTCGACTTCGTCGCCGACCTTCACCCGCGGTGGGGCGTCTTCGGCGTCGTCTTCTTCTCGGAACTCGCGGAGCGGGACCTGGCCTTCGGCCTTGAGCCCGACGTCGACGACGGCGAAGTCGCCGATGATGTCGACGACGACGCCCTTGACGATCGTACCTTCGCGGATCTCGCCACCAGCCTCGTCGTGCTGCGCGAGCAGATCGGCGAAGTTCTCGTCAAACTGAAACTGTTCACTCATGTGTGGTTCGTTTGTCGGATTGGATTTCGTGCCGGCGCTACGAGCACGCTCCGACGGGGCGGCTGCAGGTCGCCCGTCTGCAACGGGCGAAGGCGCGAGGGTCGGGACCCTAGGGGGTTTGGCCCGCGTGGTCAACCCGGCCCGGACCGCGCGTCGGGCCGGGGAGCAGGACCCTTGCCCGGCCCCGATTCACGACCCTGCGGCCACGCCGATGCGCGCGAGCAGCGTCGCGATGACCGCGTCGATGCCGAGGCCGCTCGTATCGACCAGGGTGGCGTCCTCGGCCTGGCGCAACGGTGCCGCCTCGCGCTGGCTGTCCCGGGCATCGCGCTCGGCGATGTCGCGGACGACCTCGTCGAGCGGGGGCACGGCCGCTCCGCCCGCGGCGAGCTCGTCCCGGCGCCTCGCCGCGCGCGTGGGCAGATCCGCGGTGAGGAAGAACTTGTGGCGGGCGTCGGGGAAGACGACGGTGCCCATGTCGCGGCCCTCCGCGACCGCCCCGCGGGCGCCCAGCGTGCGCTGGATGCCGAGCAACTCCGCGCGCACGCCCGGGTGCGCCGACACCTTCGAGGCGCCCTGGCTCATCTCGGGCGTGCGGATCGCGAGCGTCACGTCCTCGCCCGCGTAGCGCACGGGCTGCCGCGCGTCGTCGTCGGCCGGCAGCTCGCCGAACTCGATGGGCATGCCACGGCAGAGCTCGACGAGCGCAGCTTCGTCGTCCCACGCGATGCCCTGCCGCCGGGCCGCGAGCGCGAGCGTGCGGTAGATCGCGCCGGTATCGAGCAACGGCACCCCGAGCGCGCGCGCCAGACGGCGGGCGACGGTGGTCTTGCCGGCACCCGCCGGGCCGTCGATCACCACGAGCTGCCCCGCTGCGCGCGCCACCATCGGCGAGCACGATGCCAGCGCTACCGCCCGCCGACAAGCCGCTTGTCGGGCCCGCCGCTTCCAGCTTAGCGTGCGGCCATGCACCGATCGTGTTGCTGTAGGGACGCCGTGCGCCCGACTCTCGGCATGGGCTTCGTGCTCGCCTGCATCGCCCTGATGGCGAGCGCGTGCGTGACCGTCAAGCCCTCGGAGCGCCAGCTGCTCAGCAAGCCCGAGATGACGCCCGGCGCGGACGCCGAAGAGGATCGATCGTACTCGCACGTCGAGCAGGCGCGGCATGGATCGATGAGCGGTCACGGTGGTGCTGGCGGCGGCTGCGGGTGCGGGTGAGTCGGCGCGCGCCAGCTTGCGACGTCACCGACCTCGTCCGTAGGCTCCTCACCCTCGCCTGCGCGCTCCTGGTGTTGCTCGTCGCCCCGCGTCCGCTCGGCGCGGAGAATCGCGTCACGATCCGCGGCAACTACTACCGCGAGAAGTCGACGCGCGTGCTGCAGCCGATGGTGCACGTCACCGTCGACGTGCCCGACGAGCGTCTCACGGTGGGCGCCGCATACCTGCTCGATGCGATCAGCTCCGCGTCGATCGCCGCGGGCACGATGGCCGCGACCGGCGGCGACAATGTGTTCACCGAGCTGCGCCACGAGTTCGTCGGCACGCTGGGCTCGAAGCTCGGCGACTGGACGCTCGGCACCTACTTCCGCTACTCGACCGAGACCGACTACATCAGCCGTGGCACGGGCGTGTCGGCGGCGCGCGATCTGTTGCAGCGCACGATCACGCTGACCCTCGCCTACGACCTCGGCCTCGATCGGGTCTTCCGCATCACGAACAACGTCGGCGCCCGCAACCCGTGGTGCGGAGGCACGTTCGATCGCAGCGACGCCTGCTCCGGCAAGGGCACCGGCGTCGCCAGCAACCTGCTGCAGATCCACCACTTCCGCGCCGGCTACTCGCACGCGCTGCACAAGACGGTGCTCGGGCTCCTGAACGTCGAGTACGCCCACCAGCGCGGCCCGCAGGACAACCCCTACCGCAAGGACATCATCGCGAACGGCCTGCCGGAGACGCACCCGCGGATCAGAAACCGCGTCGTGATCACGCCGGCGGTGCGCTGGTCGATCCCGAAGGCACGGCTCGTGATCGAGCCCTTCTACTCGTTCTACGTCGACGACTGGCAGCAGCGCGGGCACATCCCCGAGCTGCGCGTGCACGTCCGCGCCGCCCGGCACCTGCGGCTGCGCGCGCGCTATCGCTACTACAAGCAGACCGGCACGTTCTTCTTCAACGCCGACGGGGTGTACGGATCGCCGATGGGCCAGTGCACGCGCGACACGCCCGGCAACTGCGTGACGGGCGACGTGAAGGCGGCACCGTGGGACTCGCACACGGTGGGCGGACAATTGACCTGGGAGCTCGATGGTCTGGCACGCTACCGGGGGCTGCACTGGCTCGAGGGCGGCTACTTCCAGGCCACCTACAACCATGACTTCCAGCACAACCGCTTCGGCAACGCGCGCATCGGCGACCTCAGCCTGTCGCTCGCGTTCTGAAGCGCGTGCTCGCGCCCTCGCGCCGGGCGTGCTCGCGCTGGCCGTGCTCGCCGGGTGCGGCGGGCGACACGAGGGCGAAGCGCTGCCGCTCGTCGGGGTCGAGCCGGTCCATCCCAGCGTCGTCGCGCACGTCGCCCTGCGCGACGGCGTCGACGAGACGACGGCACGTGCACGCGTGCTCGAGACGCTGCGCCTCGTCGCGGCGGCGCGGGCCGAGCGCGAGGACGCGGAGCCCGACCCGAGCCGCGCGTCGCACCTGCGTCGCACCGCGCTCGCGCGGCTCGTGCTGCAGGAGGAGTTCGAGGCCGAGCACCGCGCGGTCGACATCCCCGACGACGATCCACTGCTCGTGCGTGCGCGTGCCCCCGGTCGCTTCGTGCACCCGCGCCTGCACGACGTCTGTCAGGTGATCGCGATGCCGCAGGGCGTCGCGCCCGAGGACGTCGCGACGCACACCGCGGATCCGGCCTGGCGAGCGCGCGCCGAGGCCCGGCTGGCGCCCGCGGCCCGGCACCTGCGCGAGGTGATCGCGACGGACGATCCGCATGCCTGCGATCTGATCGCGCGCGACCTCCCGCTCGAGGTGCGCGAGGCCGATGGCATCGAGCTGAAGTACGAGCGCGCGCGCTTCGATCTCGACGCGTGCGCCAGCCCGCGCGAAGCGGACGGGAGCTGCAGCAAGCCTCGCTTCGCGCCCGAGTGGGTCGCGGCCGTGCGCGAGGGCCCGGTGCCCGGGTGGCGCGGCCCGTTCACGACGCAGTTCGGGCTGCACCTCGCGCTCGTGCAGGAGGTCCTGCCGTCGTTCCTGCCCGGCGACGACGACTTCGAAGCGACCGTGCGCGCCGGCATCCATCGCGAGTGGCAGGCCGCGGAGCTCGTGCGCTGGCTCGCCGCACTGCGCACCGAGTACGCCGCCCAGACGATCGTCGCCGCCGAGGATGCGCCGCGGTGAGCCCCGCGGTCACGAGCCGCTTCGGCACGGAGTTCGGCCTCGTCATGGCCCAGCTGGTCGCGCGCGTGCCGGGGGCCTACGGCGCGGTGCTCTCCGATCGCGACGGCTATGCGATCGACTTCGCCCACGACCCCAGCGCGATCGCGGAGATCGAGGTCCAGATCGCCGGGGCGCAGTGTGGGCAGGCGATGCTCGCGACCGCGGCGAGCGCGTCGCGCCGGCAGCTCGGACCCTGCGACGTGATGTTCGAGACCGCCGCCGGCAGCGTGCTCGGCAGCGTGGTCGACGAGAGCGACGGGCTGGTGCTCTTGTTGCTGCTGCAGGCACGTGCACACCTCGGGCTCGCGCTGCGCAACTTCGAGTCGGCGCGGCACGAGCTCGCGGCGCTGCTGCCGTGAGCCCGTGCGCCGTCGAGCGTTTCCACACCTGCGAGCGCTTGACCCCCCGTGGGGCTCGCATAGACTCGAACTCCCGAGCGACGAATGGCCACGCACATCACCGACGAGTGCATCAACTGCGGCGCCTGCGAGCCCGAGTGCCCCAACGAGGCGATCTCCGAGGGCGACGACAAGTACGTGATCGATCCGAACCTCTGCACGGAGTGCGTCGGCTTCCACGACTACGAGGCGTGCCAGGCGGTGTGCCCGGTCGAGTGCTGCATCCCCGATCCGGGCCGCCGCGAGAGCGAGGACGACCTCTACCAGCGTGCACAGCGGCTGCACCCGGAGAAGCCGTGGCCGGCGATCGCGGACCTGCCGAACGATCACTCGCGCTTCCGCAAGAACGCGTGAGCGGGTCGCGGGCCGGGTGAGCCCCGAGCGCGCAGAGCCCCTGCAGCCCCCGCCCCGGGCGCGCTGGCGGATGCTCGCGCGGCTGGGGCTCGGGCTCGCGCTCTTCGCCGCGGTGCTCGCGGTGCTCGTCGAGGCGGGCGGACGCCCGCACGTGCGCTTCTCGGCATGGGCGTGGGGCATCGGCCTCGTCGGCAGCGCGCTCGCGAATGCCGTCACCGCACGGCGCTGGCAGCTCTTGTCCGAGGCGCTGACCGACGCACGGCTCGGCTACGGCGCGTACTTCCACCACCTCGCGTGGACGCGCGTGGTCGGACAGTTCCTGCCCTCGCTGCTCGTCGATCTGTTCGGGCGCAGCGCGAGCCTGCGCGCGGCAGGTGGCCGCGAGAGCATGGGCCGGCTGCTCGTGCCGCTCGTGCTCGAGCGCATCTTGGATCTGCTGCTGCCGATCGTGCTGCTGGGCTGGGCGCTCGCGTGGCACCTGCTGCATCCGTCCGACGCGGTCGCGTGGACGAGCGTGGTCGCGCTGCTGCTCGTGTTCGGTCTGCTCGCCGTGCCGCTGTTGCGTCCGCTCGCGCGCACGGCCGTGCGGGTGTACGCGTGGCTGCGCAGCCGACGTTCGCCGATGCCCGACGTGCCGGTGCCCGAGCTCGAGCGCGGGCTCGCGGTGCGGGTCAGCGGGCTATCGATCGCGCGGCACGTGCTCGTGCTCGTGCAGTACTGGGGCGCGGGCGCGGGGCTCGGCGTCGCCCTGCCCGCGCTCGTGCTCGTCGCCGGTGCGCCGCTCGCCCAGCTCGCGGGGCTCGTCGGCATCACCCCGGGTGCGCTCGGGATCCAGGAAGGCGGGTGGGCCGGGGCGCTCGGGGTCCTCGGGGTTCCGGCCGCGGAGATCGTGGTGTTCGTGCTCGCGACGCGGGTGGCGATGATCGTCAACTTCGCGCTGCTCGCCTTCGGCAGCTGGCGATGGCATCGCGCGCGATGACGGGCACGGGCACGGGCACGGGCACGGGCACGGGGCTCGTCGCTATCGCGACTCGCGGGCGAGATACCGATCCACCACGTTGTGCCCGAGGTACACGAGCGGCACCGTCGCGATCGCGATGAGGAACTTGTACGCGTAGTTCGTCACCGAGAGCTCGACCACCTGGCCCAGTGCGAGCTTGCCGGGCAGGCCGAAGGCGATCGCGTTGATCACGAACGTGTCGATGAGCTGCGAGACCACCGTCGAGCCCACCGCACGGATCCACAGCATGCGCCCCGCGGTGCGGTTGCGCAGCAGCGTGAACACGAGCGCGTCGAGCACCTGGCTCACTCCGAACGCGATCACCGAGCCCACGATGATCCACTGCGACTGCCCGAACACGCGCGCGAACGAGTCCGCGTCGACCGGCGAGATGTCGGCGGCCGGGATCGCGATGCACGCGAAGATCAGCGCGAACGAGTACACGATGAGTCCGATCGTCAGCATTGTCAGCCGCCGGACCGCACGGGGCCCGAAGTACTCGTTGACCAGATCGGTCGCCACGAACACGAACGGCCACGGCAGCACGCCGACGCTCATGATCCAGCCGCGCACCTCGATGAGCTTGCCGCCGGCGAGCTCGCCGAGCAGCGCGTGCGTGATGAACAGCCCGGCGAGCACCAGGAACACCTGGTCGCGACGGGAAGGCGACCAGGCGGGCGACGTCTCCATCGACGGGTCCCGGATCCAGGACTAGTTGTACGCGAGCTCGACCGCGCGGCGCACGTTGACGCTCACCAGCTTCGACACGCCGCGCTGCTCCATCGTCACGCCGTACAGCCGATCGGCGGTCTCCATCGAGACCTTGTTGTGCGTGATGATGATGAACTGCGTCGTCGCGGCCAGCTCGCGCACGAGGTTGCAGAAGCGGCCGACGTTGACGTCGTCGAGCGGCGCGTCGACCTCGTCGAGCAAGCAGAACGGGCTCGGCTTGATCAGGAAGATCGCGAAGATGAGGCTCACTGCCGTGAGCGCCTTCTCGCCGCCGGAGAGCAGATCGAGGCTGCGCAGCTGCTTGCCCGGGGGCTGCGCCGCGATCTCGACGCCCGTACCGAGCATGTCGTCGGGGTCGGTGAGGATGAGCTCCGCGCGACCGCCCGCGAACAGCCGCGGGAAGATCTGCTGGAAGCGCTCGTTCACCGCCGTGAACGTCTCCTTGAACATCTGCCGCGTCGTCTTGTCGATGCGGTCGATCGCCTCTTGCAGCTGCGTGACCGAGGTCTCGAGGTCGTCGCGCTGCCGCACGAGGTACTCGTAGCGGGTCGAGACCTCCTCGCACTCCTCGATCGCGGTCAGATTGACCTCGCCCATGCGGGAGATGACCCGCTTCAGCTCGGACGCCCTCGCCTGCTCCACGTCGAGGAACAGCGGACGATCGTGGAAGTCGACCAGCACCTCGCGCAGATCCACGTCGAGCCGCTCGCGCACGTCGCGATCGAGGTGACCGCGCTCGAGCTCGTTCTCGCGGAGCCCGAGCTCGACCTCCTGCATCAGCGCGCGGTGCTCGTCGAGCTCGCCGCGCAGCGTGCGGAGCGAGGCCTCGATCTCGTCGAGCTCGACGCGCACCGCATCGTGGCGCTCGCGGGCGTCGTGGACCGCCGCCGTGGCCACGCGGCTGGACTCGACCAGCTCCTCGCGCACCGCCGCGGACTTGGCCATCGCCAGCGCGAGCTGCTCGGCCTTCGCCGTCGCCAGCGTCGCAGTCTCGTCGAGCCGCGCGAGCCGGGTCTCCTCGCCCTCGAGCTGACGGACCAGCCGCGCGGCCGTGCCCGCGAGCGCGTCGCTCTTCTGCTGCCAGCGCGCGAGCGCGACCTTGGCCTCGGTGAGATCGGCGGCCAGCGCCTCGCGCTCCTGGGCCAGCGCCGCGATGCGCTCGTCACCGCGCGCGAGATCCCCCTCGAGCTCGAGGATGCGGGCCGCGACCTCGACGCGCGTGCGCTCGAGCGTGCCGGACTCGGAGGTGCGCAGCTCGAGCTCGCGCACCAGGCCGTCGAGCTCGTGCGTGCGGGTCGTGTGCAGCTCGCCGACGCGCGAGAGCTCGCCCTTCACCGCGTTGAGCTCGGCATCGCCACCGGCGGCGCGGCTCTGGTGCTCGAGCAGCTCGGCGTCGCAGAGCTCGCGCGCACCGTCGACCTCGGCCGCGCGCTCGGCCAGCGCGAGGTGGCGCCCGCGCGTGATCTCGAAGGCCTCCTGCAGCGAGGCGACGATCGCCTGCAGCTCGCGGATCTCCCGCTTCTGCTGCAGCAGCGCGGCGTTCAGCGCCGTGGGCGAGCCGCCCACGATGACGCCGGACGGATCGATGCGATCGCCGTCGAGCGTGACCATCGGCGCGGCGACGCGGCGGCTCTGCCACAGCTCGAGCGCGCGCGAGAGGCCGTCGACGACGACCGTGTCGCCGACGAGCACGCGCGGCAGCTCGCCGAGCGTGCTGTCGCACTCGATCAGATCGATGAGCCGGCCGAGCACGCCGGGCTCGGCGGGCGGCGGATCCACCGGGCGCATCACCGCCTCGGGCATCGCACCCGGCGACGGCACCTCGATCGTCTGCAGCGCCCAGCGCGGGGCCTCGCCCTCGCCGCTGATGTCGACGAGCTCGATCCCCCGCGTGGGGGTCTTGGCCGGATCGCTCCAGCCGAGCGCAGTGCCCTCGGCGTGGATCTCGGGCGGGCCCGGGGCCCGACACGCGCGCGGCAGGAACGAGAGCCGACCTTCTTGCGCGCGCTTGAGCAGCGCGACGCCGCGGGCCGCATCGTCGGGTGCTTCGACGACGACGCCCTCGAGCCGCTCGCCGAGCACCGCCGAGAGCGCGGACTCGAGGTGCTCGGGCACGTCGATGTGGTCGGCGACGATGCCGAGCACCGCGCGCGACGAGGCGTGCGTGCCGACCTGGCCGTCGGGCGAGGCCTCGAGCTCGTCGCGATGCTCCATCACCACCTGCACGCCGCTCGCACAGCCGCGGTAGCGGGCCTGGATCTCCTCGAGCGACTGCAGCCGCGAGCGCGCGCGGTGCAGCTCGGCGCGACCGGTGTCGAGCTCGACCTCCGCGGATGCGATGCGCTCCTTCAGCTCGAGCCGCTGACGCTCGAGCCCGCCGCGACGCTCGCGGAGCTCGCCGAGCACGAGCTCCACCTCGGCGCGCTCGGCCACGAGCCGCGTCGATGCGGCCGCGAGCTCGTCGCGCGTCGCCTCGGTCTGCGCGAGCCCGTCGCGCAGGCCGGTCTCGCGCGCGCGCAGATCGGCGATCGCCTCGGCCACCGCCTCGGCACGGGCCTGGGTCGCGGCCAGCCCGCTGCGGCGCTCGCCGAGCTCGCGCGCGCCGGCCTCGTTGCGCGAGCGCTCGGTCCACAGCTCGGCCTCGGTCCGCGCGTGGCGGGCGGAGAGCTGCGAGAGCAGCTCGTGCTCGCCGCCCTCGCCGGTGCCGTCGCCCAGCCGTGCGCGCTCGTCTTCCATCTCGGCGAGCTCGGCCCGGACGTGCTCCGCGGCCCGTCCGGCGACCTCGGCCTCGGCCCGCGCCGCGGTGGCGCTGGTGAGCGCTGCCTCGCGCTCGCGTCGGCGGTAGTCGTCCTCGGCCTCGGCCAGCCGCACGCGGTTGTCGAGGTCGTAGACCTTCTCCTGCCGCTCGGAGAGCTCCTGCTCGATCTCCGTCAGCGACAGCCGCAGCCCGGCGATCTGCGCATCGCGGGCGGACAGCGACGCGCGCACGTCGTCGATCTGCTGCCCCAGGTGACCGCGCCGCGCCTCGAGCACGCCCCGCATCGCGTGCAGCTCGAGCAGCCGCTGCGCCGCCTGCCACAGCTCGAGGTCGCGCAGCTCGCTGCGGTACTTCTTGTAGCGCTCGGCCTTCTGCGCCTGGCGCCGCAGGGTGCCGAGGCGATCCTCGAGCTCCGCGACGACGTCGCGCACGCGCAGGAGGTTCTGCCGCGTCGCCTCGATCTTGCGGGCCGCGGCGGCCTTCTGGGCCTTGAAGCGGGTGATGCCGGCCGCCTCGTCGATGATCGAGCGGCGGTCCTCGGGCTTGCTGCTGACGATCTTGCCGACCTGGCCCTGCTCGATGATCGAGTAGCCCTTCGTGCCCACGCCGGTGCCGGCGAGCAGATCGGTGATGTCGCGCAGGCGCGCGGGCACCTTGTTGATGAGGTACTCGCTCGTGCCGTCGGCGAACAGCCGGCGGGTCAGCGCGATCTCGGCGACCTCGCCCCACGGCGGCGGCGCGGTGCCCTGGTTCAAGAAGGTGAGCGTGACCTCGGCGACGCCCGCGGGCCCGCGCGAGCTGCAGCCCGCGAAGATCACGTCGGCCATGCCGCTGCCGCGCAGGTGCTTCGCGCTCTGCTCGCCCATCGCCCAGCGGATCGCGTCGACGATGTTCGACTTGCCGCAGCCGTTGGGGCCGATGACGCCGGTGACGTGATCGTCGACGTGCACGACCTGGCGGTCGGCGAACGACTTGAACCCGAGGACTTCGATCTTCTTGAGCCGCATGCGAGATCCGAGCCCGAGATCCGAGGGAGATCGCGACTGCGCTCCAGATATCACCCCCGAAGAGCGCCCGCAAAGCCCAACGAACGCCCGCAGCCTCGGCGGTGAACCGGCACCAACGGGCGCGCGTGGGCGATCCGGCGCAGCTGGCCGATCCGGCGGCACGCGTGGGGCGGCCCGACCCGCGCGGCGCGGGCGGCGAGATCTCCCGTGGACACGCGATCGTGACCGCGCGCATCGGCCCCCTTGCGGTGCGGCGATCCGCTGGCGAAGCTCCCGGCGTCCGCCGACATGACGCCCGTCGAAGTGCTCGTCGCAGTGATCGTGGTCGTCGTGGTCGCCGTCGCGGTCGCGCTGTGGCGGCGCCGCGTCGCGCTCCCGCCGGCGGCCGAGCAGGCGCTGCCGCCCGCGTCGGAAGTGACCCGCGAGCCCGCGCCGGTCCGGGAGCCGAGCCCACGGCCGCCACGCGTGGAGCCGCAGCCGCCGGCCGGCGCCCGCGAGGCGGCGCCGTTGCCCGTCGAGCGTCCGAAGGCGACCGGCGTCTCCGAGGCCGATCGTCACGCGGCGCGCGAGCAGGATCGCGAGCGCATCCGCAAGGGGCTCGGCAAGACGCGCGGGGGCTTCGTCGCCCGGCTCGCGAAGATCTTCCGCGGCAAGCCCAAGGTCGGCACCGAGCTGAAGGATGCGATCGAAGAGGTGCTGTTCACCGCGGACATCGGCACGACCACGGCCGAGGCGCTCATGCGCAAGGTCTCCGACGAGCTCGATCGTCGCGAGGTGACCGACGCGAACGCGGTGTGGGCGGTGATCGAGCAGAGCGCGCTCGAGCTGCTGCGCAAGTCGCCTCCGCCGCCACCGGCCAGCGCCGTCGACGGCCCCTACGTGCTGCTGATGATCGGCGTCAACGGGGTCGGCAAGACCACGACGCTCGGCAAGCTCGCGGCCCACCACGAGCGCGCGGGCAAGCGGGTCCTGCTCGTCGCGGGCGACACGTTCCGCGCCGGCGCGGTGGATCAGCTCGACGTGTGGGCACGGCGGGTCGGCTGCGCGATCCACATGGGCGACGAGAAGGCCGATCCATCCTCTGTGATCTACGACGGGATCCTGCGGGGCCGTCGCGAGGGCTTCGACGTCGTGCTCTGCGACACGGCGGGGCGGCTGCACACGAAGAAGGAGCTGATGGACGAGCTCGCCAAGGTGCGGCGCGCCGCGACGAAGGCGATCGCCCACGATCGCAGCCCCGCCGAGCGCGAGGCGATCAGCGGCCCGCACGACACCTGGCTCGTGCTCGACGCGACGATCGGTCAGAACGCGCTCGCGCAGGCGAAGCTCTTCAAGGAGACCACCGACTTCACCGGGCTCGTGATCACCAAGCTCGACGGCACGGCGAAGGGCGGCGTGGTGCTCGGGGTCTGCGACGAGCTGGGCGTGCCGATCCGCTACGTGGGGATCGGCGAGGGCATCGACGACCTGCGCCCGTTCGACCCGGAGGACTTCGTCGCGGCCCTGTTCGCCGACCGCGAGCGTGCGGCGGCCGACGAGGCGTGAGCGTGCCGCTGGGAACAGGCATCGCGCGGGGCCGTGCACCGACCCGGGGGTTCGCGATGCGGAAGGCGACGGCCCCGGGGCAGCCCCGGGACCGCACGGCGGGTGGTCTGCACGACGCTCGCGACGGGCGGGAAACGGGCGTCCACGCGACGTGGCGCACATGCACGGGGCACTGCCGTGCGATCCACGCGGGGGCACCCCACTGTGCATTCGAACCGTCCCGTGCGACGGGTCGCAGTGCGTCGGGCCGTGCACACCCCCGCGCGCGCACGCCCCTATTGTTTCGGCAGAAGCTTGATACTCTGCGGCCGAGCGGAGGGGCGAGCACGAAGGGCCGACCCCACTCGAGAGCGCGAGCCGATCGCGTTGCAACCGATCGAGCGCGAGGCACCGCGGATGCCTCTCGTGCTCGCGTCGCCGCTGCTCGTTCATCCGCGACGTCGCGCGCTCGCGCGGAGATCACCCACGCGTGCACCGATCATCGACATCCGTTCTTCGTGGCCGCTCGTCGCGAAGGAGATCGAGACCGGCAGCATGAAGCGATCCAAGGATGACCGTCGCGCCCGCACGATGCCGGTGGCCGAACCTGCTGCCGACCCGCGATTCATCTCCGCGCTTCCCCGTTGTGACCTATGGAACGCTGTGATACGGTGCCGTCGCCAAAGTCCCGCCAAGCCGATGCGAATGGGCCACTGCGAGCACGATACCGATGGACTTGCTTCCTACCGTGCCCTTCGTTCGCACCCGTTCTTCATCGGGGCTGACTCGCTCCTTCCACGCGAACGCGTGAGCGACCCGCGATCCTTCTCCTCCGAGTTCTCCTCCGAGTTTTCGACCCGTGTCTGAGGTGAGCATGCGACGCATCCTGACGTGCCCACTGGCCCTCGCGGCCGTCTGGGCCCCTTCCGTCCAGAGCTGGGCGGCACCGCCCGCAGGCGAGGACGACGTCGTCGTCGTCGACGACATGGAAGGCGAGCCTTCCGGCGACGCCAAGCCGGCCGGTGACGGCACCACGACTCCGCCTGCAGGCGACGGTGGTGACGTCGGCGATCTGCTCGGTGGTGACGACACCACGACTGCACCCGATGCCGCCGTCGCAGGCGAAGCGGGCAAGCAGGAGAAGAACTCGGAAGAGAAGCAGATCAAGGCGGAGATCGGCCAGATCCAGGTCGTCCAGCGCCAGCGCATGCTGAAGAAGAAGCGCTTCGAGCTGATGCCGCAGTTCGGCATCTCGGTGAACGACCCGTACGTTCGCCACTACACGCTCGGCCTCGATCTCAACTACTGGTTCCACAACCGCATGGCGGTCGGCCTCACCGGCACCGGCCTCATCGGCGCGAAGACGCCGCGGTACAACAACATCCGCTTCCAGGAAGGCTTGCTGCTCACCGCCAACAAGGTGCTGTGGCAGGCGCACGTCAACTTCACCTACAACCCGTTCTACGGAAAGATCGCGATCTTCAACCGCGCGCTGCTGCACTGGGAAGGCAGCGTCACCATCGGCGGTGGCGCGACGCAGACGCAGGTGCTGCCGCGCTACGAGGCGCTGCACAAGCCGTTCCGCACCGTCACCGGCGGCGGCACGTTCGGCGTCAACGGCCGCTTCTACGGCCGACGCATCGACTGGCTGTCGGTGAACGCCGGCATGCGCACGTGGATCTACGCCGACAAGCAGGAGCCGGTGAACCGCGGTCCCGACGACGACGCCGGTGGGCTCGACAACCCGGACTACAACGACCCGGCGGGCGCGAAGAAAGGCTCCGAGTACAAGGTCGCGTTCAACGTGATCTTCTATCTCGGCGTGAGCTTCTACTTCCCCACCACGTTCGAGTACTCGACTCCGCGCTGAGGCACCGATCATGAAGACTCGAATCATCCTCACCGCACTGGCCGCGCTGACCGCCTACGGCGCGTGGTCTCCGGAGCCGGCACACGCCCGCAAGAAGGGCGTGCTCGAGGGGGAGCCGATCGTCCGCAAGAAGCTCAAGCTGCGGAAGTTCCGCTTCCAGCTCACGCCGTTCATCGGCATGAGCCTGTCGCAGCCGTTCGTGCACATGGGCTACGTCGGCGCGCGCATCGGTGTGCACTTCGCCGACTGGATCGGCGTGCGCGCGGGCTTCGGCTACGGCGTCATCCACCTCGACAGCAAGCTGCTGAAGGCGATCAACAACGGTGGTCTGCCGACCGGCATCGCGCCGGGCGCGATGGACACCACGGTGATGAACGGCGCGATGTGCCCCGCTGGCGGCGCGCCCTGCCGCTCGTCGGCCGACTCCGACAACCCGGCGCCGCTCAAGCACGACTTCCGTGCCGGCCTCACCCGCGCGCAGTGGCAGTCGAGCGTCGATCTCGTGTTCACGCCGTTCGAAGGCAAGCTCGGGCTCTTCTCGGCGATCTTCACCGAGTACGACATCTACCTGTTCGGCGGCCTCGGCCTCGTCGGGTTCAACAAGCAGTACAGCAACAAGAGCACGGCGCAGCTGCTCGATCTGCCCACGAACCCCGGCGCAGCGAACTACTGCCAGGGCACGTCGGGCGCGCAGAACGACGAGTGCTTGCTGCACCCGGTGAAGGCCGACGTCGGCGTGAAGGTCGGCGGCAGCTTCGGTGCCGGCCTCAACCTGTTCCTCACCGACTGGGTGTCGCTCGGCTTCGAGTTCCAGGACATCGTCACGAGCAACAACATCGCGGGCCTCAACACCACCGTCACGGACATCCCGCCGCGCGTGGACAAGAAGGACCGCGACGCCTTCCACAACGTGACCTTCCAGCTCGGCGCGACGTTCTACTTCCCGCCCAAGGCGAAGCGCACCAAGTAGCGATCGGCCTGCGGCCGATCGAACTTGGTGCTTGGGGGCTCCCTGCGGGGAGTCCTTTTCTTTTTGCCCCCAGCGGCCGGCTCGGGCGTCGCGGTACGCGCTGAAGCGCGGATTGCCCCCGCAAGCGGGGGCGTCTTCTCGTCTTGCTCGCGCGTTGATCCGCTCGCGAATGCAGGAGCCACCACGCACGGCGTCCACGCTTCCGCTCGTCGGCGGCGCGGGGGTCAGTCGCAGCCGGAGACGGTTTCGAGGGACTTCGGGCCCGTGATGTGGGCGCGGACGAAGGTGTGCTGGGTTTCGCGGCCGTCCGGGGTCTCGAGCCAGACCTCGAAGCAGTGCTCGCGGAGATCGACGAACAGCGACTTCGCGTCGAAGCTCGTCGCGCCCGCGTCGAGCGTCAGCTCGCCCGCCGCTTCGCCGTCGATGTCCTCGATGTGCAGCTTCGTGCCCGCGACGATCGCATCGGCGCCCTCGGTCGCGCCGTGCACGTCGACCTCCTGCTCGGGCTGCTCGATGAGGCTCGGCGGCGGCAGCGGGACCGAGATCCCGCGGTCGTCGAACAGCAGCGTGCGGCGGAACGCAGGGTTCGCGTCGTGGGTCGCGCACGCGGCCGACCCACCGGCGAGCGCGGTGACGCAGACGAGCGCGGCGAGCTGGGCGAGGCGTGGCACGGACACGGGCAGTCTAGCTCTCTCGCGCGTGTGGTGCACGAAGCGCTCCGGCGCGCCCATCGACGCATCCGCAGCCACTTGCAGGGCCGAGCACCCGGTCGGGGCGTCGCCGCGCGCCAACGGGGTTGGCGCAACCGGCACCGGGATTGGCCGCGTCACTCGCCCTCGTCGTCGGCGGCGTCGGCGGGCGCGTCGAGCTTGCGCAGCTTCTTCTGCAGCCCGAACCGGCTGAGCCCGAGCAGCTCCGCCGCCTTGGTCTGGTTGTTGCGCGAGCGCTCCAGCGCGCGCGCGATGAGGTCGCGTTCGAGCCGGTCGACGCGAGGGCGGATGCGCAGGTCGTCGGGATCGACGCTGGCTTCGGCGGCGCGGATCGAGAACGACAGATCCTCGGGCTTCACCTCGCCGTCGACGAGCGCCACCCAGCGCTGCACCTCGTTCTCGAGCTCGCGCACGTTGCCGGGCCACGGATGCGACGCGAGCGCGCGCATCGTCGCCGGCGCGATGCGCATCCCCGTGCCGCCGTGGCGGCCGAGGAAGTGCTGCACCAGCACGCCGATGTCCTCGCGACGCTCGCGGAGCGGCGGCAACGCGAGCCGCACGACGTGGATGCGGTAGTAGAGGTCGCGCCGGAACTTGCCCTGCTCGACCAGCGCATCGAGATCGCGATTGCTCGCCGCGATCACGCGCACGTCCACCGGACGCGCCTGGTTCTCGCCGATCCGCCGCACCTCGCCCTCTTGCAGCACGCGCAGCAGCTTGGTCTGCATCGCCGGGCTGGTCTCGCCGACCTCGTCGAGGAAGATCGTGCCGCCGCTCGCGGCCTCGAACAGCCCCGGCTTCGCCTTGTCGGCGCCGGTGAACGCACCGCGGGCGTGTCCGAAGAGCACGCTCTCGAGCAGCGTCTCCGGGATCGCACCGCAGTTCTCGGCGACGAACGGCCCGTCCTTGCGCGAGCCACCGCGATGGATCGCGCGCGCGACGAGCTCCTTGCCGGTGCCGCTCTCGCCGTAGATCACGACCGGCACGTCGGTGTCGGCGAGGCGATCGACGAGCTTGTAGATCCGCTCCATCCCCGGGGTGTTGCCGATGATCCCGTGGCGGTCGCCGCCCGGCGCCGCATCGGCCACGCGCGCACGCAGCCCCGCGACCTCGACCTCCTGCGCCTCGAGCCGCGCACCGAGCTGGGCGTGCTGCGCCGCGAGCAGCTCGGCCTGACTGCGCACCTCGGCCAGTGCGCGGGCGTGTGCCACCGCGAGCGCGGCGAGCTCCGCGAACTCCTCGACGTGGGCGAGGTCGTCCTCGTCGAAGTTGCCGCGGCGCAGCCGGTGGTCGACGTAGATCGCACCGAGCACTTCGCCGCGGAAGCGCAGCGCCACCGCGAGCACCGAGCGCAGGTTGAGATGGCTGATGCTGCGCGAGCCGTCGAAGCGATCGTCCGCTGCCGCGTCGACGCTGAGCACGGGCTCGCCGCCCTCGAGCACGCGATCGATCACCGAGCGCGAGAACTGCACGCCCTGCCCTTGCTGGCCCAGCTCGCGTGTCACCTCGCGTCGGACTCCGCTCGCTTCGCGCACCACGATCGCGCCGCGCTCGGCATCGGTCAGCTCCATCACCGCGTCGATGACCTGCTCGAGCAGCGGCTCGAGGCGATCCTCGCGGGCGAGCCGACGATGGATCCGCAGCAACCGCTCGGTGCGGCCCTCGTCCCCGGCGGGCGCGCGGGTCGGGAGCGCCGCGACCGGGCGCGCGACGGGCTCGCCGGCGAGCTCGTCGGCGAGCTCGCGCAGCGCATCGCGCTCGGCATCGGCCCACAGCGAGGTACGCACCGCAGCTCGATCTGCATTCGGAGTCTTGTCCATGATCACCTCGATCGTCCGCATCAACGGCGCGAGCGCGGCACGACGCGGGGGCTGACCGCGATCGTGGCGCAGGCACGCCACCGTCCAGGCCGCGCGGGCCGACAGCCACGCGCGCTCGATCTGTCCCATGCGCAGCCAGGCCTCGATGCGCTCGGGCAGCGCCGGCTCGTTCGCAGCGGCCCGGCCGCGATCGCGGTGCGCGGCCGCCCACGAGCTGCGCTCGGCCTCGACGCGCCACGCATCGTCGTCACCGGCGCGCGTGGCCTCGAGCTGCGCGGCGGCGAGCGCCGTCGAGGCCACGTCGAGACGACCGGCACGGCGCGCGCACGCGGCCGCACGCGCGTGCGCCTCGCTGGCCTCCGCATGCAGCCCCGCCGCCGACAAGCGGTGCGCGGCGAGATCGAACGCGCTGCGGGCGGTCGACCAGCGCTCGGCGAGCTCGCGACGCGACGACGGGGCCGTGCACGCGAGCGCATGGTTCTCGGCCGCGACGCGCAGCGCCCGGGCCCTCGCGCTCGCGGGTGCCCACGGACCGAGCGCGCGCTCCACCGTGAGGCCGAGCGCAGCCGCCTCGTCGCGCAGGCCGTGACGCGCCAGCAGCTGCACGAGGTTCAGCGCTGCGGTCGCGAGCGCGTCGAGCTGCCCGCGCGCGAGCAGTGCCCGAACGGCGGCGCGACCGTGCTCGATGCCCGCCGCGGTCGCGAACGTCGGGATCGCGAGCGCCGCGAGCGAGCCCCGCAGGAGCGCGAGCCCGACCGGCTCGCCCGCCTGCGCGAACGCGTCGGCGGCCTCGCTCCAGCGCGACGCGGCGAGCCCGAGCTCACCGCGCTCGTGCGCGAGGTTGCCGAGCAGCTGCACCGCACGCGCGCGCGCGCCCTCGGCCTCCACGCCGCTCGTGTGCTCGAGCGCGGACACGGCCTCGGCGAGCACGCGCTCCGCCGCGGCACGACGGCCGCGTGCGAGCTCGCCGAACCCGGTCCACAGCAGCAACGTCGCCCAGCCGAGCCCGCGGCGCGGCGCGTTGGTCTGTAGCCGCTCGATGCTCGCGCACGCCTCGTCGTTGCGCCCGAGATCGACGAGCACGCGGACGCGCAGCCCGAGCGCCCGCAGCGTCGGCTCGTCGAGTGGACGGCCGGTCGTGGCGGCATCGAGCTCGGCCAGCGCCGCATCTGCGCGACCGAGGCGTTGGAGCGCACGCGCGGCCTCGAGCCGTGCCCCTGGTTCGTCGCCGGCCTTGCGCGCGAGCTCGAGCGCGCGCTCGGGCCCACCGTCGCGCAACACGAGCCGCGCAGCCGCCTGCAGGTGGGCGGAGGAGACCCGCCCGGGCGCGAGGCCGTCGAGCCACTCGATCCACGCCGCTGCATCGGCGCTGCCGAGCGCCGGGGTGACGACCGCGATGTCGCGCTCGACCTGCGCCGCGTCGTCGGCCGCGATCGCGAGCGCGAGACTCGGCGCGCGACCGGCCACGCGCTCTGCCTCGAGCCGTGCGCGTGCGAGCGGCACGAGCCCGGCACCGAGCCGTGCGCGCGCCGACGCGACGACGGCCGGCCACGGCCCCGACGCATCGCGCAGGTGCGTGGGGATCCGCGCCATCGCGTCGGGGGCAGCGGTCCAGGCCGCGACCAGCACGTCGCGCGCGAGCGCCTCGTCGAGCTCGTCGTCGTCGCCGGCCTCCCCGAGCGCGCCGCGATCGGGCCGCTCGAGCCCTGCCCGCGCGGCCGCGACCACGGCCCGCACCGCCCGCGCCGACCAGCCCCCGGTCTGCGCGAGCACGGCGTCGACCCAGAGCTCGCGATCGACGTCGATCACGTCCGCGAGCGCGGCCTGCAGCTCGGCCCTCGTCCACGGACGCGTGCGCACGACGAGCACGCGCGGCGAGGGCTCGAGCACGTCGGCGAGCTCGGACGCGACGGGCAACACGACCGTGGTCTCGGCGAGCGCGGCGGCGGCGACGAGCGTCGCGGCCTGCTGCGCGAGCGTGGCACCGACGAGCGGCGCCGCATCGCGCAGCCCGAGCACCTGCGGCAGCGCACCGGACAGCCACGCCTCGAGCCAGCTCGTACCGCCGGAAAGCGCATGGGCGTCGCCGAGCCGCGCCGGCACTGCGGCGGCGTCGGACTGCAGCCGCTGGACGAGCTCCTCGACGAAGCGGGTCCGGCCGCTCTTCGGCGGGCCGGCGACGACGATCAATCGCGGCGGCTCCGCGCCGCCGAGCGCTGCGATCGCGTCCGAGGGATCGACGCCGCGGTAGGGCCAGCGCGTGGGGATCGACCACCGCGGTGCGAAGCCCACGACGCGACCGTTGGACTCGGCGCGCGCGACCGCGTGTAGATGCAGCAGTCGGCGCACCAGCGCATCGTCGTCGTCGCCGCGGCGCGCGGGATTCGGATCGAGCAAGGTCGCGAGCAGCTCGAGCAGTGCATCGTCGACGGCGTGCCCGTGCGCGAGCTCGGCGAGTCGGCGCTGCACACCGTCGCGATCGCGGACCGCGAGCAACGCCTCGGGTCGCTGCCACGGCGGTGCGCCGAACCGGCGCGCGCAGAGCAGCGAGCCGAGCGCGAAACGATCGGCCGCAGGTCCGCCGCCGCCGGCCAGCACCTCGGGTGCGAGGAAGCCGGGGGTGCCCGTGCCGAGGCGTCCGAGCTGCGCGAGGTCGACGAGCACGCAGCCGAAGGTCGGGGTGCGGATCGCGTTCGCGAGGCTGACGTCGCCGTGGTGCGTGCCGGCGCGATGGATGGCCCCGAGCGCGTGGGCCACCGCGAGCGCGTCCCCGAGCGCCTCGACCGTCGACACCGGCCCGGGCCCGAGCGGGGCCCCCTCGATCCACTCGGTGACGAGCCAGCTCGTCCCGTCGGCCGCGGTCCAGAGCTCGCGCGGCGCAGGCAAGTGCGGCGACGCGAGCTGGCGGAGCACGGTGAACGCGTGCCGGACGGCGCCGACGTGGCCGGGGTCGACGGGCTTGAGCACCACTCGCGTGCCGCCGGGCTCCCGCGCCGTGAACGTGCCGCCTTCAGCGCCGCCGCCGAGCCGCTGCACGTCCGCATAGCGACGGGCGAGCTCGGCAATGGGGTTGGCAGTCGTCTCGGGCACCGCAGGCATCCGACGCCCTCAGACACCAGAGCTTGGCACTTTTGTTGGCCGCCGCCAACGAGAGGGTGCGCCGCCGCCTCAGAAGTGGAAACCGAGTCGCAGTCGACCGCCAACGGCGTGGCGCAGGTCGTCGCGACGCGCCAACAGCCGGTAGTCGACGCCGAAGCCCAAGGTCATCGTCGGTGCCACGTAGACGTCGAGCCCGGCCCCGACGCGGACCGAGCCCCACACCCGCCGCGCGGACACGGGGCTGCGCTCGACCGCGAACCCGCTCGAGACGTCGAAGATCGGCTCGACGCGGCTGCGCAGCGGCACGAACAGGCGCAGCACCAGGGTGTCCCACGCCGTGATCGGCACGGCCGCCTTCACGACGGCAGGCGGCGCACCCTGCTCGGAGACCAGCCCCTTCTCCTGCCCGCTGATGAAGGTCGAGAGCTGGGTGCCGAGCCCGAACCACGGGTGCGGCCGCCAGCCGCCCGCGCCCGACAGGCCGGCGGACAGGATCCGCAGCTGGTGCGGCAGGTGCCCGATGAAGATCAGATCGGCGCCGAGCTCGAGCCAGCCCCGCCCGTACCAGGGACCCCCCTTCGGCACGCGGGCCACGGGTGGCGGCGCGGGTGGCAGCGGCGGCTCGTCGCTGCCGATCGCCCCCGCACCAGGCGCGTCGTGGGGTGGCGATGTCGGCAACGGCGCTGGCGCCTCGGCCGGCACCTCGGTTGGCGGAGCGGCGGGCGGGTCGTCCACCGCCGTCGGCGGCGTCGCCTCGGCCGGCACGGTCGGCGTCGCCTCGGCCGGCCCGGCAGCGCCGCCGGTCGGGGGCGCCTCGACCAGAGCCGCGGTGTCCGGCGTCGCGACCGTTCGCGGCACCGGCGCCGCAGCCAGTGC
>CAZFKC010000045.1:42431-52508 GCA_964519175.1 uncultured Nannocystaceae bacterium | reverse complement strand
GAGCCGCGGTGTCCGGCGTCGCGACCGTTCGCGGCACCGGCGCCGCAGCCAGTGCCAGGACCAGCGCCGCGATCACGGGCGGTGGCCTCGCAGGGTCGGATCGCCGGGCTCGAGCTCCGGCGGGGTCCGCAGGCGCCGCAACGCTCGATCGGCGACGTCGGCCATCGTCGGGTCGTCCTCGTTGCGGGCGGCGAACTCGAGGAAAGCCGCGGCCTCGTCGCCGCCCAGCGCCGCGAGCGCCTCGTAGAGCCGCTGCGCCTGGGCGGTATCGGCGAGCCGCACGTGCTTGAGCAGCACTGCCGCGTGCTCGGGACGGCCGATCTCGCCGAGGCACTCGACGGCGGCGACGGTCACGCGCGGATCCTCGCCGGGGAGCACGGCCGCGACGTCGTCCGCCAGCGCCCGCCAGCGCTGGCGTTGCGTGTGCTCGAGCGCGAGCACCACGATCTCGGGGTCGGGATCGGCGAGCAGGCGTCGGGCATCGCGCTCGTCGCCGGTCACGAGGGCGAGCTTCGCGTCGAGCACCGCGACCGCGCGGCCGAGGGCCTCGGGCACGTCCTCGGCGGCGACGATCGTCCCGTCGTTGCGCTCGAGCTCGATCGTCGCGTCGACCGCCGTGCCGAGCGTGGCGTGCAGCTCGCCGGGGACGCCGGCATCCAGCTCGACGCGCAGCACGCGAGCCCCTTCGGCGCTCGCGACCTCGCCGATCGCGATGCGCGTCGCGAGCACGGGCACCGTCGCGCGTTGCGGATCGACGAACGTGCGCGAGGCCAGCACCGCCCGCTGCACCGTGTGGCGGACCTCGTCCTCGTCGGGGAGCTCGCCGTCGACCGGCAGCGTCTCCACGGTGTCGACCCGCAGCTCGAACCGGCGCGTCGGATCCCCGTCGCCCGGGGCACAGGCGCACGCGAGCGCGAGCAGGCTGAGCACACGGAGCGACACGGCCGTGCCGATCCTAGCACGCACGGCCCCCGGGGCCGGCCTCCGGCGGCGATCCGAGCGCCTCCGGCGGCGCATGCCACAGCGTGTCGCCGCGCACCCGCGCGAAGGCCTCGGCGTAGACCTGCGCCGCGTCCTCGATGGCGATGGTGCGGGCGCCGAGGCGGCGGGCGTTGTCCATCGTCGCGGTCGGCAAGCCGCACGAGACCAGCGCACCGAAGAGGCGCGCGTCGACGTCGAGGTTGATCGCGATCCCCTGCACCGTCACGCCGCGGCTGATGTGCACGCCGATCGAGGCCAGCTTGTGCTCGCCCTGCCAGACCCCGAGCTTGTCGGTCCGCAGCTCGCAGCCCTCGACCCCGAGCCCCGCGAGCAGCTCGATCGCCGCCTTCGCCATGTGCGTCACGTGGCGGCGCACCTCGAGCCCGATCCGCACGATCGGGTACGCGACGAGCTGACCGGGCGCGTGCAAGGTGACCTGCCCGCCGCGCGGCGTCTCGCAGACCTCGACCCCGAACCCGGCGAGCTGTTCATCCGACCAGAGCACGTCCTCGCGGCGGCCGCGACGGCCGATCGTCAGCACCGCGGGGTGCTCGACCAGCAGCAAGGTCGGCGGGGCGGTGCCCTCGACGACCGCGTCGCGCAGCGCGAGCTGCAGCTCGAGCGCGGGGGCGAAGCGCATGCGGCCCAGCCAGACCGCCCGCAGCTCCGCGCCCGTGCCCTGCCCGCCCACGTCCGATCAGCTGTCGAGGCCGGCCACCGACTCGATGACCGTGGGGTCGAGCAGCGTGACCTCGAGCGAGACGCGCTGCACGCCGATGCCGTGCTCGCGCAGCCACCCGGCGAGCTCGTTCGCGCCGACCACGCGTGCGTCCCCGGCGAGCTCGTCGGCCCCGTCGCCCATCGCGAAGACGACGACGCCCGTGCAGTGGTGCCGCTCGGGCTCGCCGTCCCAGGCCTTGGGGTCGAAGGCGGTGCGCCGCGGCACCACGGCCACGAGCAGACGCGCGTCGTCGTCGTCCGCCTCGGGGTCGTCGACGACGAGCCGCCCGACGCCGCGACCGGGGGGCAGCGAGGCGTGCAGGACGTGCCCTTCCTGGCGCAGCCAGATCCTCACGAGGGACTCGAGGGCTCGGGCCCCAAGTGACTGCAACCACTGGATCAACTGCGCGGTGGTTTCGTGCTCCACCTCGCGCAGCGCCTCGCGCAGACCGGCCTCGGCCTTGGCCGCCCGCTCGGGCAGGCGCGAGCCCTGGATCTGGTAGCGGGCGTCGCCCCGCGCCGCGAACCGCGAGGCGCGGCCCCGGGTGCGGATGTCCAGGAGGAGCGCGGCCGTGGCGGCGCGCTCGATCTCCGAGATTTCCCCGCCGAGCAGGCCCTTGCCCGCGAGCTGCTCCGCGATCTGGCGCACGTGCAGCGAGCGGGCTCCGGCCCCCTCGAGCACGGCAGCGATCTCGTCGAGGAGGCGATCCCCGGCGGCCGTGGGGCGCGCCTCGCCGCCCGCCTGCCACTCGACCCGCTTGCCCCGACGACGGCGACGGCGACGGCGACGGCCGCCGCGATCGTCGGACGCCGCGTGGCCGCGGTCCTGATCGCGCTCGCGATCCCGATCCCGATCGCGGTCGCGATCGCGACCACGGTCGCGATCCCGATCGCGCTCGGGCGGCCGCGCCGGCGTCTCGGCGTGCTGCTGCACCGCATCGAATTCGTGGCGGAGATCCGGACGCTCTTCGACGAGCCGCGACATCGCGTTCGCCATCACGAGCGCGACGTCGGTGACCCCATCGAGACCCGAGCCTTCGGGCGCGACGAACTCCACCGATCCGCCCCGGCCCGACGCACGCGGTGCCTCGGGCTCGGCGACGGCGACCTCTTCTTCGTCTGCAGGCGCGACGACCCGCCGCGAAGAGCGAGACTTCACTTTCGATCTCGGTTCCATGTCACCGACATTCCTTGCGGCTTCGCCATCGTCGTCATCGTCCTCTGCGGCGCTGCGAGCAGCTCCGCGCGGGCCCTGGGGGCGCGCACTCTCGGCGTTTCTGCGATCACCACCGCGGCCCTCCGCGCGCGGTGGCTCGGCGCGACGCGGCTCGGCGCGACGCGGCTCGGCGCGCGGCGGCTCGGGCTCGACGTGCGCGGGCTCGGGCAGCTCGGCCCCCTCGCGCAAGCCATAGAACCCTGGCTTGTCGCGCACGATGATCGGTGGCTGCCCGTCGCGTCCCACCCGCGATGCGGAGTTGAGGCAGCTGCGCATCGCCGCCTCGGGATCGCGGCCGACGTGCGACAGCAAGTTCTTGCCGACCGCCCGCTTCGCCACTTCGGCGAAGTGAAGCGGCCCGTCGGCGGTGCGAAGGATCTCGATCGCGGCCTCGAGGAAGGTCATCCGGATTGTCTCGCCGAGCACACCCGTGGAAGGGGTCGGCGCTCGCGCGCAACTATCCGAAAACTTGCGCGGCCTTGGCAAGGGCTGGTAGCGGCGCAAGACGATGCGTCCGCTCACCTTCGGCGTCCTCCTCTCCGTGGGCCCCGCAAAGTCGGGGACCGACCCGGGCCCAGCGACCACCCACCGCGCGGACCGGGAGCTCGAGGCCCGGATCGACCTGCGCAGCGCAACGGACCTGGTGACCGCCCTGCGGGGTCTGGGGCACCAGGCGCGGGTCCTGGCGGCCGACGAGGACCTCGACCTCGGGCTGCGCGGGGCCGACGTCGACGCCTGCCTCCTGGCACTGCACGGACGACGAGGGGGTGCCGGCGACGTCCAGGCCCTGCTGTCGATGCGGGGGATCCCCTACGCCGGGCCCTCCGCGGCGGCGGCCGCCCTGGCCTTCGACAAGGTCCGGTCCCGGCAGATGCTGGCCTACCACAACGTCCCGGTGCTGCCGGCGGTCGCGCTGGGCAAGGACCTGAAGGCGAGCGAGCGGGCGCTCGCGCTGCTCGGCTGGCCCTGCTTCGTCAAGCCGCGCCGGGGCGCGCACGGCCTCGGCGTCACGCCGCTCGCGGATCTCGACACGGTACAGGTGGCGATCGAGCGCGCGCTCGACCTCGACCGCGAGATCGTGCTCGAGCGCGCGGCCGAGGGCACCGAGGTGCAGGTCGTCATGCTCGGCGAGCGGGTGCTCGGCGCCGTGGAGGTCGTCGGTCGCGACGGCCTCGATCCGGGCGACGTCGTCTGCCCACCTCGGCTCTCGCGCGGACGCATGGACGGGATCCGCAACCTCGCGCGCCGCACGGTCGCCGCGCTCGGGCTCTACGACGGGCTCACGCGCGTCGACATGCTCGTGCACGACCGCCACAACGAGGTCGTGCTCGAGGCCGAGCCGCTGCCGACGCTCGCGAAGGACGGCGTCGTCGCCCGCGTCGCGCTGGCCGGCGGCATCTCGTACGAGGCGCTGGTCGGCGAGCTCGTCGATCGTCTGGTGCTGCGCGTGCCGGAGACCTACGCGGCGCAGGGCCCGGTGCAGCTGCAGTGACGCGCGCGGCCACGCGGGCGTGGCGCATCGCGCTGCTCCTCGGCGCGGCGGTGCAACCGTGGTGCGAGGCCGGTGCGCTCGAGCATGCGCGCGCTCGGCTCGCCGAGCGCGACGAGCTGCGCTTCGTCGACTGGGATCTCGACGTGTCCGGCCTGCGGCTCGACGACGTGGAGGTCGACGTGCGCGGCCGCGGCCTCGCGATCGACACGGTGACGATCGGGCTCGCCGATGGCGTCGTCGACGTCGAGCTGGTCGGGCTCGCAGAGCGTCCGGTCGCTGCGAAGGCGGTGGCGCCCGCGCCCGCGTCCGAGCCCGCCGCGGAGCCTGCCACCCCCGCACGCAGTGGACCGCGCGTGCCCGACACGCGGGGGCTCGCGGTGCGCGTGCGTGCGCGCGACGACCTCGTGCTCGCGCTGCCGACCGGCGCAGAGCTGGTGCTCGCCGGCGCCGCGATGGAGCTCGATGGCGAGGGTGGGCTCGCGATCGTCGCCGACGCCCGCGTCGACCGGCTCGACGTGCCACGCGTCGGGGCGGTCTCGGTGCACGTCCCCGATCTGCTGCTGCGCCGCGAGCCGCTCGGCTGGTACGGCCGCGGCACGGCGGCGATCGACGCCGCACCGCCGATCGCCTTCGAGCTCGCGCGCGCCGACACCGGCTCGACCACCGTCGGGCTCACCGACGATCGCGGCGGCACGCTCGAGGTCGCGGCCGAGGACACGCGACTGTCGGTGCGCGCCGAGGGCTTCGGGCTCGCGGGCCTGGGCCGGGCGCTGCTCGATCGCGCCGCCGCGCGCGGGCTCGAGCTGCGCGGCGCACGGCTCGGGGGCGCGCTCGAGGTGACGCGCGCGGACGCACTCGTGCTGCACGCCGACGGCGTCGTGCTCGACGGAGTCGCGCTCGACGATCGCCGACTCGCGGCGGTGCCGGTGCGACTCGACGCGCTGCTCGTCGACGGCGATGCGACGATCCACGGGCTCGACCGCTTCGAGGCCCAGCTCGTGGTCGATCACCGCGGCGCCCAGGTCGCGGTCGTCGCCGCCCGCGACGGCGACGCGCTGCGCGTGGGGCTCGAGCTGGCGGAGCTGGAGTGCGCGCAGCTGCTGGCCGCGCTGCCGAGCGGCACGGCCGATCTGCTGCAGGGGGCGCGGCTGTCCGGACGGATCGACGGCCGCGCGGAGCTGGCCGTGTCGCTCGCCGAGCTCGCGCGTGCACGCGCCCGCGGCGAGCGCGAGGCCGACGAGCCGCCGCCCGGCGTGCTCGCGCTCGACTTCGACGTGCTCGAGCGCTGCCGCACCGTCGCGGCGCCGGCGAGCGTCGATCTGCAGGGGTTGCGCGGACCGTGGCGTCATCGCTTCGTCGGCACCGACGGGCGCGTGCAGGAGCGCGTGCTCGCCACCGGTGCGCCCGGCTTCGCGCCGCTCGGTCGCGTGTCCAAGATCGCCGAGGCCTTCATCGCGCTCGAGGACATGCGCTTCTGGTACCACGACGGCTTCGATCGCGAGCAGATCGAGCGCGCGTTCTGGCACAACCTCGAGCACGGCCGAGTGCGTCGTGGCGCGAGCACGATCAGCCAGCAGACCGCACGCAATCTCTGGCTCGGTGTCGATCGCTCGCTCGCGCGCAAGCTGCAGGAGGCCTACCTCACCGCGCTGCTCGAGGCGGGCGTCAGCAAGACCCGCATCCTCGAGCTGTACGTGAACCTGGTCGAGCTCGCCCCGGGCGTCTACGGCGTCGACGCGGCGGCGCAGCACTACTTCGGCAAGCCCGCCACCGAGCTCGCGCCGCTGCAGGCGATCCACCTCGCGGCGCTGGCCCCTGCCCCACGCACGTTCTCCGAGCGCTTCGCGAGCGGCGAGGTCGACGACACCTGGCTCGCCGATCTCCGCGACCACGCCCGCCGCATGCACCGCAACCACATGCTCACCGCCGGCGAGCTCTGGTCCGCCCTCCACGACGACCTCGATCTCCTCCCACGTCGCTGACCCGCGATGCGGGAAGCCGACCCGCCGCGATGCGCGGTAGCCGAGCCACCACGATGCGCGTGGCTGAGCCGCCGCGATGCCCGGTCGCTCACGAACCAGCGCCGCAAGAGTCGCTCGCCAGAGGCGAGCGCCTCTTGCGAGCGCCCGCGACACGGTCGCGGCGGCCGCTCTTGCGGCCGGGGGTAGCGACAAGCGAGTCGAGCCCAGAGGGCTCGACTCGCGCCGGAGCGTAGGGGCGCAGCCCCTGCGAAAACAGAGCCGGGGGTAGCGACAAGCGAGTCGAGCCCAGAGGGCTCGACTCGCGCCGGAGCGTAGGGGCGAAGCCCCTGCGAAAGGGCCAAAGCCCCTGCGAAAACACCCCCCCCGCTATACCCCCGCGAACAGCCGCGCCCCGAAGCTGTCGGACAGCCGTCGGTCGTCGAAGATCTTCTGCGCCGCCGCAGCGATGTCGTACTCGACGCGGCGGAACTCGAAGACGCGCTCGCTGTCGTCGTAGATCGTGTAGCTCGCCCGCGGATCGTGATCGCGGGGCTGCCCGACCGAGCCCACCGAGATGATGTAGCGGAACTCGGGATGGATCTCGAAGCGCTTCGTGATCGCCTCGTACACGCGCTCGCGCCCGAGCGCGTAGGCCTTGCAGAGGTGCGAGTGCCCGATGAAGGTGACCTGCCCGAGCCGCGACCAGATCGGCAGGCACGTCGCCGCCTGATCGATCGTGAAGATGTACTCGAACTGCTCGAGGTCGACCGGCGAGCCGTGGCAGAAGTGCGTGTCGCCCTCCGTCACGTCGTAGGGCAGCGAGCGCAGCCACTCCATGTTGGAATCGGAGAGCTGCCCGGCGTGGTGGTCGAGGGCCTGCCGCGCCGCGTCGTAGTAGTAGCTGTAGTCCATGCGCCCGCCGACCGCGGCGTCATGGTTGCCGAGGATCGTGTGGCGCGCGTGCTTGCGCACGAGGTTGCACGACTCGTTGGGCTGGGCGCCGTAGCCGACGGTGTCGCCGATGCACACGAGCGCGTCGACCTTGGCCTTGTCGAACTCGCGCAACACCGCCTCGAGCGCGTCGAGGTTCGCGTGGCTGTCGCTGAAGATGCCGTAGCGCATCAGCTCTCCGCTTCGACCTCGAGCTCGGGAACCATGATCGCTTCGTAGGCGCGCCGCGAGAAGCCCCGCACCTCGGTGACTTCCGCCAAGGGCAACTCGCCGCGGATCGCGGCTCCGGATTCACTCACGTCTCGGAGTGTAGCAAGCGCACGGCGAGCCGCCGCGGAAACCCGGGGGTCCGGTGCATCGGCGAGTGCGGCCACGGCGTCGCGACCGGGCCGGGCCTGGCCGTTCTCCGGGGAACCGTCCGCCAGCCCGTCCGAGAGCGCGATCTCGGCGAGCGCGCGGGCAACCCGCTCGATCGCGGTCTGCTCGCGCGCCGAGCCGGCGTCGCGGCGCAGCAGCTGACAGAGCCGGCGCAGCGCGATGGGCCCGAAGCCACCGAGCGCACGAGCGACATCCAACCACACGTTGGTCGGCTCGACCACCAGAGCGTCCGACAATGGGCCGAGTGCGTCGGGATCGAGCGACATGCCCAGCAGGATCGCCGCGGCCTGTCGCAGCTCGCGGCGCTCGGAGTTGAGCTTGCCGACCATCCCCGTGACGGCGCGTGGCCCGAGCTCGGAGAGATCCGGGAGGATGGCCAGGAGCTCGTCGTTGTCGAAGTGCTCGAGCGCCTCGAACACGTGCTGCAGCTCGCGGGGCGTGGCGCGTCCGCTCTGCAACAGCGCGCTCGCGGTGCCGAGCCGCGTGCGGTGATCGGCCAGGCGTGCGACGAGCGTGGGCTCGGAGGTCGCGTCGACGACGTCGATGACGCCGGCGGCTGCGACTGGCGCGTTGCTGCCCGGGCTCGGCAACGTCTCCGGCAGATCGAGCGCGCGGCGCAGCGGCGCGGGCGGCTTCAGATCCTTGCGCATGCAGACGTCGAGGATCGACTGCCAGGCTTCGTGGGCCGCGGCCGCGTCGAGATCGCCTTCCTCGCCCTCGTGCACCTCGCGGTGCTGCGCGAGCTTGACGACGTAGTCGCCGAGATCCTCGGCGAGCCCCGATGCGACCACCCGTCGCCAGAACCGACGCGGCGCGACGATGCCGTGCTCGAGCGAGCCGGCGAGCACACGGCGGCGGATCGCGTCGTACTCCGCCATCGGCAGCCCCTCGACCTCGAGCAGGCGCGCGAGCGTCTCCTTGCGCGAGACCCGATCGAGGTGATCGAGCGCGCGTACGGCCTCGCTCGCGCCGACGATGTGCTGGTACGCGCCCGGCGCGATGGTCACCTTCGTCTGCGCGAGCCGTTCTTCGACGCCTTCGATCGCGAGCGCATCGCAGGCGGCCCGGAACTGCGACGGCGGATGATCGCCGTGCGCGAGCATGCCGCGCGCCGACTCCAGGCACAGCGCCGCGTTCGCCTCGAGCCCGAGCGCGAGCACGTCGCGCTGACCGCTCGCGCCGCCCGAGCCGACGAGCTCGAGCCGCAGCGCGAAGCGCTGCGAGAGCGCACGGAAGACCTCGATCGCCTCGGGCCGCCCGACGTCGACGACGCCGTCGATGCAGCCGAGCTGGCCCATCCACGCGCCCACGATGCGGACGCCGAGCAGCGGGTAGCCGCGGTTGCGCAGGTGGATCGGACGCGCGTCGAGCTTCGCCGCCTGCCACTTGCCGAGCGCCTCGTCGTCGAGCTGCACGCGCACGACGAGCGTCGCGCCGGGCACGAGCTCGCCGATCCACGCGCCGATGCCGGCCCCGCGCGACAGCCCACCGCCGATTCCGTCGTTGCCGATCGCCTGCGGCACCCCGGAGGTGATCGGGATCGGCGTGCCGGGCTCCGGCCGCAGGCGCGGGACGCCGGGGGCGACCGCACGCGCCGGATGCGGGCGCGGCGTGCTGGCGTCGTGTCGAGGTGGCGGTCGCGGCGGCTCGCGCGTGACCGCGGGCTCGGGCGCGAGATCCTCGTCGTGCGCGGCCACGGGCGCAGGCGCCGGGCTCGGCGGCGGTGCGTCGAGGCGCGGCGCGGCGCGCAGCACAGCTCGATGCGCGGTGGTCTCCTCGGGCGCCGTGCGCCTCGCCGTGGTGTCGCCACCACCGAGGAACACGAGCTCGGGCTGTAACAACCACGCCTCGGCGCGCGAAGGATCGGTCCGCAACCAAGCGAGGTGCGCAGCGAGGATGTCGAGCACGTCACCGCGACGATCGTCGGGCACGACGAGCTGGGCACGCTGCGCTCGCGTGTCGAGCTCGAGCCACGCGGCACTGCCTTGCGCCTCGCGACCGCAGGCCGGACAGTGACCGTCGAACGGTCCGCGCTCGCGCAGTCGTGCGGCGAGCTCGGCCTCCGCGGGCAGACGCACCGCCTGGGTGCGCATCGCCGGGAACATCGCCCCACATGGACACGCGAACACGCAGCCGTCGGTTCGCGTGGCCCACGTCGCCGAAGGTGTGGCTTCGTTCGGGGGCAAGCCGGCCGCCACGATAGCTGCCCCCCTGCCGCGCTGTAAAGCGTGGCAGGGCGCCGCGGGCTCCCCCTCGTGCGCCGCATTGGGACGCGCGACGGCGTGCTAGCTTCTACCGCTCGCGAACGACACCACCATGAGCGACACCCGCAAACCCTCGTCCGGTCCTGCGCATGGCCGCGGCCCTGCAGCCGGCCC
>CAZFKC010000045.1:0-42331 GCA_964519175.1 uncultured Nannocystaceae bacterium | reverse complement strand
CGGCCCTGCAGCCGGCCCCACGGTCGCGCCCGCATCCGCGCCGGATGATTCCGCGCGGCCAACGGCGCTCGGTCGTGCCCCGACTGCCGTCGGCGCCGCCGAAGCGCTCGCCCGCGATCTCGCGGCCAACTTCCGCGATCACGTTCGCCGCGCGCTCGGGGTCGAGCTCGACGGCTCGGACACGTCGCTCGCGTTCGTCGATCATCATCTTCGCACGGCGCGCGCCGAGACGCGTGCGCCGATCGTCGCGCTCGTCGCCGCGGAGGCCGGTGCGTACTACGGCGAGCTCGTGCGCGCCGAGATCGGTGCGACCTGGATCGGCGACGGCAGCGATCCGCGACGGTTGCGCTTGCTGCTGCGCCACCAGTTCCTGTTCTTCTCGCCGATCGATCAGGCGTTCGAGGCCCTGCTGGGACCGGTCGAGGACGACGACGAGCGGCTGCCGCCCGACTCGCCGCTCGACACCCCGTTCCACGCGCGCCAGGGCCTGCCCGCAGGGGCCACCGGCGAGGACGATGCGAGCTGGCTCGCCGACCGTCTCGCCGAGGTGCCACCTGTCGGCGAGGACGAGTACTACACGCTCACCTGCCGCTTCGAGACGCTCCGACTCGTGCTCGAGCTGCTCGCCGCCAAGCATGCAGGCGCAGGTGAGAGCCCGCGCGAGTACCAGCTGCGCGACTACCTCGAGGCACTCGGCGGATCGGTGCCCGATCCGGTAGACTCGCCGGCGTGACGGGCATGGACGAGATGCCGCTGCAGGACGTCCTGCAGGCCCTCTCGCGTACACCAGTCACCGAACCGCAGCTGCGCGCGGCGCTGGCGACGACGTGCGCGCGCTGGCACATCGTGCGGAACGAGACCAACGAGGCCGTGCGCCACCTCGGGCATGCGCTCGACATGGTGCCCGATCTCCGCCCGGCGATGCGGCTGCTCTACCGGATCTACCTCGATCGCGGCGACGTGCGCTCGGCGGTGATGTACCTCGATCAGGAGATCCGCGCGACGAGGCACCCGCGCGAAGCGGCGGCGCTCTACCGCGAGCGCGGGCTGCTCGTCGAGGCCTACTTCCACGATCTCAGTGCGGCGCAGCAGTGCTACCAGGCCGCGCTCAAGGCCACGCCGCGCGACCTCGCGGTGTTGCGTGCGGTCGAGCGCGTCTCGCTCGCGCGCGGCGACGTCTTCTGGCTCATCGCGAACCTCGAGTCGCAGCTCGACGTGCTGCAGGATCCCGCGGCGTCGGCCGGCGTGCTGCACGACCTCGCGCGGCTCGAGGCGCGGCACCGCGGCGACCTGGGGCTCGCCAGCGATCTCGTCATCGGCGCGCTCGAGCTGCTGCCCGCGCATCCGATGCTCGCCGCCGATCTGTTCCGCATCGCCGAGGTCAGCGGCGACGCCGAGTCGATGCTGCACGCGCTCGAGCTCGAGGCCGGCGGGCGACCGGCGGGCCTGCGCGCGATGCCGCTGGCGCGCGCGAGCCTCGTGCTCCGCGACGCCCGCGAGCGCCAGGCCGCGCTGCAGCTGCTGCAGGCCGCGGCCCACGAGCAGCCGCACTGCTTCAGCCTGTGGCGCAGCCTCGAGGAGCTCGCGATGGGCATGAGCCGCTACGACGTGGCGCTCGACGCCCTCGCCGGCCAGCTGCGCGCGTGCTCCGACGACGAGGACGCCTCGGTGCGGGCCGAGCTGTTCTATCGCATCGGTCGGCTCGGGCTCTTCCGCCTCGATCGCCCCGCGGAGGGGCTGGCCGCGATGCGCCGCGCGCTGCGGCTCAACCCGGCGCACGTGCCCGCGCTCGAGGACACCGGGCGCTACCTCGGGGCCGGCGGCATGTGGGCGCAGCAGCTCGAGCTCGTGCGCACCGAGATCGCCGCGGCGAAGAGCATCGGGCTGTCGAGCGAGGAGGTCGCGCTCGCGCACCTGCGCGCCGGTCAGCTGCTCGAGGAGCGGCTCGGCGAGCTCGAGGGCGCGCGTCGTCACTACGAGTCGGCGATGGCGATCGCCCCGGCGTATCGCCCTGCCCGCGATCGGCTCGAGCGGTTGCTGCACCAGTCCGGCGACGCCGGTGCATTGCAGGCGTTCTACGCGGCCGAGCTCGACGCCGCGAAGACGCCGGCCCGTCGCTCCTTCTTGCGCTCGGTGCTCGCGCAGCTGCACGCCACCGACGACGACACCGCCGACGCCATCGCGCACCTCGGCGCGCTGCTCGAGCAGCAGCCCGAGGCGTTGTGGTCGATCCAGCTGATGGCGCGGCTGCTCGCGCATGCCGGCCGCGACGTCGAGCTGCTCGCCACGACCGACCGCGAGATCGCGCTGACGCGCAGCCCGGCGCGCACCGCCAAGCTGTTGCACCGCGCCGGCGAGCTCGCGCTCGGGCTCGGCGATCGCGGGCGCGCACGGCAGTACTTCAAGCGCGCGCTCGAGTCGGTCGACGATCACCAGCCCACGCTCGAGAGCCTCGGCCGACTGCTGCGCGAGGACGGCGACTTCGAGGCGCTGGTCGAGCTGCTGCGCAAGGAGCTGCTCTACGCCGGCGACCGTGCGCGTCAGGCCGCACTGCAGCTCGAGATCGCGACCTTGCTGGTCGCCCGGCTCGATCGTCCCGCCGAGGCGCTCGAGGAGCTCACCGCGCTGCTCTCGCGCTGGCCGAAGCACCTGCCTGCGCTGCACGCCGCCGAGAGCCTCGCGGCGCGGCTCGGGCGACCGCAGGTGCTGCTCGGCCTGCTCGAGCAGCACATCGCCGCCGTCGGTGGGCCGCGCACGCGCGCGTTGTTGCTGCACCGCGCCGCGTCGCTGCGCGCCGGTAACGACGATCCCGACGGAGCGATCCGCGACCTCGTGCGCGCGCTCGAGCTGTGGCCGCAGCTCGGCGTCGCACGGGCGCGGCTGCTGCGACTGTACGAGCAGCAGGGCAAGAGCCGCGAGCTGCAGGCGTTCGCCGAGGCCGGGCTCACCGCCGAGCGCGGCGCCGACGATCGCCGCGCGATGGCGCTGCAGCTCGCGGAGCTGTCGCCGCGGCCGGTGGTCGCGATCCAGTACCTCGGTGCGGTGGCCGAGGCGCGGCCCGAGGACTACGTCGTGCAGCTCCGCCTCGCGCGCGCGTGCGGACAGGCCGGTCGCGCATCGCGGCAAGCGGGCGCGCTCGGGGCTGCGCTGTCGTGCTTCGAGGGCCAGGCCAACCCCGAGGAGCCCGGCGTCGTGACGCTGCGCTACCGAGCCGCGCGCGCCGAAGAGGCCGCCGGCAACCTCGACGCGGCCGACCAGGGCTACGCCCGGATCCTCGACGTCGCACCGGGCCACGTGCTCGCGCGCCGCGGACGTCAGCGGCTCAAGGAGCGTCGGCGCGAGGCCTCGGCGGCGCGCAGTGCCGGCGACATGCGCGAGGCGGCTGCGCGCGCGCAGAACGGGGCCGACCGCGCCGCGCTGCTCACGATCGCCGCCGAGCAGCACGAGCACCGCCTCGATCTGCAGGTCGCGCTCGAGGCGATCGACGAAGCGATCGCGGCCTGCGAGCTCTACCAGCCCGCCTGGCACGCGCGCGCGCGCATCCTCGAGCGCATCGGCGATCCGCTCTCGCGCACCGAGGCGATCGACACGCTGCGCAGGCTCGCGGCGCTGCAGCGCGACCCGGTGCACAAGGCCCGCGCGCTGTGTCGCGCCGGTGCGCTCGCGCTGCGCATCGACGACACCGACGACGTCGGCGCGACGGCGTGGTCGCTGTTCGCCGAGGCGCTCACGTTGGATCCGTCCAGCGATCGCGCGCACGCCGGGCTGCAGCGCACCCGCCATCGCCACGGCGGCGTGTCCGACGAGGCGCTCGCGGTTCCGCTGCGGCAGCGGCTGCAGGCGGCGATCGAGGCCAACAAGCTGCGCGCGGGAGCGCTGCGCGAGCTGGCGCGGCTCGGCAGCGACGTCGCCGGCCCCGAGTGTGCGATCGAGCTGCTCACCGCCGGCATGCCGCACGTCGTCGACGACGCCGGCCTGCACATCGACCTCGCCCAGGCCTATGCACGATCGCAGCGCTGGTCCGACGTCGTCGCCGAGCTCGACGCTGCGCTCGGGCTCGAGACCTCGCCCGAGCGTCGCGCGTCGCTCGAGTACTTCGCGGGCGACGCCCGCGAGCGTGCGGGCGATCTCGCCGGTGCGATCGCCCACTTCCTGCGCGCGGGTCAGGGCGGCTACTTCCCGCGGCACGCATTGCTCGCGGCCGAACGGCTGGCCGCCCGCGTCGGCAACGTCGGTCAGCGCGTGCTCGCCCTGCAGGCGCTCGTCGAGATCGGCACCGGGCCCGAGCGCATGCACAGCCTGCGCGCGCTCGCCGAGGTCCATCGCGCGCAGCTCGGCCAGCCCGAGCTCGCGGTCGAGCTGATGCGCGAGCTGCTGCTCCTGCGTCCGACCGACGTCGACGTCGCGCTCGAGCTCCGGCGCCTGCTCGACAAGCTCGGTCGCTCCGACGAGGCCACCGCCGCACTGCTCGCCGCGATCGCCCACCACCGCGCGTGGCTGCGCTCGGCCGCGACGCCGCTCGATCGCAGCTCCGACGCGCTCGCGCTGCCGATCGCCGGACTGCTGCGCCTCTACGACGCGCTCGGCGAGCTCGACGGCGTCTACCTCGCGTCCGCCGCACTCGAGATCATCGCGCCGCAGCTCGTGCCGCCGGGCCGCGCGTGCGACGAGCTCGTGCTCGATCCCTGGCCGCTGCCGAAGCCGCAGGAAGGCCGCCCCTTCGACGGCTTCATCGGCGACCTCCCCCACTCCGCCGCGCTCGATCTGCTGCGCGAGGGCGTGTTCTACCTGGGCGAGCTGCCCGACGCGCCACCGCCCGGCATCGATCTCTCGCCGAGCCGGTCGTTGCCGACCAGCACGCCCGTGGTGCTGGTCGTGCGCGCCATCGCGAACGCGATGGGCGTGCCGCAGCCGCTCGTGTTCGTCGACTCCGCGCAAGAAGACACCGCCGAGGCTCGGCTCGCCGGTGCGCCTGCGCTCGTCGTCGGGCGTCGGCTCGCGGCCACGCCGTTCGGGGCGGCCGCCCGCGATCGTATCGGGCGCGCGCTCCTGCGGCTCGCGACCGGCGGCGACGCGCTGCACACCCACATGGCGCCGACGCGTCTGCTCGCGCTCTGCGTCGCGCTCTGCCGCGGCTGTGGCGTCGAGCTCGAGGTCACGCGCGAGTACGACACGCACTTCGCCGACGAGCTCGCGGCCCAGCTCCCGGGCGAGGGCGCGATGCAGCACCTCGTCGACACCGCGAAGGCGTTCCGCGAGGCCAGCGAAGGCCTCGATCCCGCCCAGCTGCGCGCGACGCTGCAGATGGCGGAGGACCGCGCCGGCGCCGTCGCTTCGGCCGATCCCCGGCCCGCGCTCGAGCTGCTGCGCCGCACCGACGAGCTCGCCGATCCGCGCAGCGTGATGCTCATCGGCTACCTGCTCTCCGAGGATCACATCGGGCTACGTCGCGGGCTCGGCTACATCATCGAGATGAACGTGCCGCGGCGACGCTCGCAGGAGATCTCGGCATGAGCCCGCGCAGACGAGGTCGGCGAGCATGAGCGAAGAGCTCGAGATCTCCGGCGAGCTGTTCCGGCCGGCCGCGGCGCCGGAGCTGTTGGTCGACGACCCGAGCGGGCCGATCGATCTCGGCGACCTCGCGCTCGCGGTCGAGCGCGGCGGCGTCGAGGAGGCTCCGCCGGCGCTCACCGACGATCCCTCGCTCTTGTGGCCCGCGACGTCCGGCATCCACACCAGCCTGCTCTCGGTCTCCACCGAGACCGGCACCGCCGAGGCCTGGCAGGCGCTCGTCGAGGAGCTGGCCGAGGAGAGCCGCCTCTCCGAGGACGAAGCGGTCAAGGGCGCGATGCTGTGCGAGGCGGGGCGCATCCTCATCGAGCGTCTCGGCCGTCAGGAGGAAGGCGAGCTGCTGCTGCGGCGCAGCCAGAGCGCGCTCGCCGAGACGCTGCGCGAGGTCGGGCGCAAGAGCGGCACGCGTGGGCTCGCGGCCGAGCTCGCCGCACTCGAGCAGACCGCCCGCGACGAGTCGCAGGGCTTCGAGTCGCGCGCGGCCGCGTGGATCGAGTTCGGGCTGTCCTGCGAGGAGCGCACCCCGAGTCGGCGTCGCGCCTACGAGGCCTACGAGCGCGCGCTCGAGCTCACCCACGATCACCCGGTCGCGCTGGCGCTCGCGGCCGAGGCGGCGATCCAGCTCGACGAGCACGCCGCGGCGGCCGAGCACCTGCGCGCGCTCTTGCGTCACGTCGCGTCGCCGCGTCAGCGCGCGGCCACGCTGCTCGATCTCGCCGAGCTGGTCGAGTCGGTCGACGAGCGCATCGCGGTGCTCGCCGAGGCGCACGCCTCCGATCCCGCCGACGAGAGCGTGCTCCGCCGCTACATCCGGGCCCTGTCGCGCACGCAGGATCGCGACCACCTCGGCCAGCTCTACCGCGAGCTCGCCCGCGTCGCGCTCGATCCGATCTCCGCGAGCACGGCGTTGCACCTCGCGTTCCTCACGCTCGCCGAGGCCGGGCGCCCGGTCAGCGACCTCGTGCTCGAGCTCGCCGCCCGCGACTCCGAGCGCGCCGATGCGACCGACGTGCTCGCGCCGCTCTCCGAGGTCGCGCTCTACGTCGAGCAGCGCATCGCGGCCGGCGACGATGCGCGCGGGCTGCCCGAGAACACCGCGGTGCTCGATCGACTGTGGCGCTGTCTCGACGATCCGCGCGAGCAGGCGCTCGTGCGCGAGCAGCTCGCGCGGCTGCGGCTGGCAGAGCTCCGCGCCACGCTCGGCCCCGACGCCGACGTCGATGCGCTGCGCGGCGATGCCGTGCGCACCGCGACGGCCGAGCAGATCGCGGCCGACCTGCGCTTCTGCCTCGTGCACCTGCCGGAGCATCGCTGGGTCCGCGAGGCGCTCGCCGAGGTGCTGCGGCTGCAGGGCAACCTGCCCGCGCTCGTGCTGCACCTGCAGGAGTGGGCGCGCACGCAGACGGCCGGCCCCGATCGCGCCGCGATCCTGCTGCGGCTCGGGCAGCTGCACGAGCAACAGCGCCGCGACCTCGCGCGCGCGGCCGAGATCTACGAGCTCGCGGCCGCCGAAGATCCCGACAACCCGAACTGCCTGCGCGCGCTCGGCTCGGTCTACGAGAAGATGCGGCGCTGGCCGCAGGCGGCGCAGAGCATGCGCCGGCAGATCGACGGCACGGCGGACGAGCAGGACAAGCTCACCGGCCTGCGTCGCCTCGCCGTCATGGCCGAGCACGAGCTCGCCGACATCGACCTCGCGATCACCTCGTTCCAGGAAATCACGCGACTGGCCCCCGGCGACCTGCTCGCGCTCTACCAGCTCGCGACGCTGAGCCGCAGCGCGCGACGTCCGACCGTGCTCGTGCACGCGCTCGAGCAGCTCGCCGAGCACATCGACGACGACGTGGCTCGCACGGCGTTGCTGGTCGAGCTCGGCGAGGTCCAGGAGCTGCACCTCAAGCAGCGCGCCGCCGCGCGCAGCTGCTACGAGCGCGCCCTCGCGCTGTCGCCCGGCTACGCGCCGGCCCTGCGCGCGCTCGGCCGGCTCTACCGCGACAACGGTGATCTGCTCGAGCTGGTGCGCCTGCTCGCACCCGAGGTCGACTCCGTCACCGACCCCGCCGTGCTCGCGCTCAAGGCCGCGCGCGTGTTCATCGACGAGATCGGTGATCTCGACAGCGCGATCGATCGCCTGCGCACCGCATACCGCACGAACCCCGATCTCGTGCCCGCGCGCGAGCTGCTGCTGCAGATGCTCACTGCGGCGGGTCGGCTCGACGAGGCCTACGATCTGCTGCGCGCCCAGGATCCCCCGCGCACCGCGGCCGCGGCCGCCGACTACCACTACCGGCTCGGCCTGCTCGCCGAGGCCTCCGCGCGCAAGGGCGGTGCCGCCAGCGAGGCCGACGCCCAGCGCCGCGAGGAGCTGGCCCAGCGTCGCGAGGATGCCGCGCTGCAGCACTACCGCGCCGCGCTCGCGCAGCAGAGCGATCACGGGCTGGCCTTCGAGCGCTCGCGTCGACTGCTGGTCGCGCACGACGATCTGCCGAACCTCGTGCGCATGATCGAGTCCACCGCGCAGGCGGCCACGGGCCAGGCCCGCGCGCTCGCGTGGGTGCAGCTCGCCCGGCTGCATCTGTGCGACGCGAACGGGCTCGAGACCGCCCGCCGCGCGTACGAGTCGGCGTTCGAGGCCGCGCCCGAGGATCCGCTGGTGCGGCGCGAGCTCGAGAGCCTGTTGCGGCTGCTCGGCGATCGCAAGTCGTTGCCCGCGCTCTACCTGCGATCGGCGCGCGATACCGCCGACAAGCACCTGCAGGCGACGCTGCTCGTCGAGGCCGCCGAGGTGCTGCTCTCGACCGGCGAGCAGGAGGATCACGACCTCGCCGGCAACGCGATCCTCGATGCGCTGCGCGTCGACCCGGGCAACCCGTACGCGGTGCGCCACCTCGAGCGGCTGCTCAGCGAGCCCGACTCGCCGTTCGTGATCAAGGATGCGGTCAGCGCCCGCGCGGTGCGGGCCCAGTCCGACGCCGAGCGGGCGATCTTCTATGTGGAGAGCGCCGAGCTGCTCGAGCGCGTCGGTGCGTGGGGCCAGGCGCGGCGGGCCTACCTCGCGGCCAAGGGCGCCCTGCCCCACCTCGCGCCCGCCGATCTCGGGCTCGCGCGGCTCGCCAACGACTCGCGTCGCGCCGTCGCGGCGACGCAGGGCCGGCAGTCGATCCACGTGCTCGTCGCCGAAGCGCGCGACGCCGCGGTGCGAGCGAACCGCGGCGACGTGGCGGCGCGCGGACGATCGCTCGCGCTCATCGGCGAGATCCTCGCGCGCGATCCGAAGCACCGCGACGCGATCGCGCTCGCGCGCACGTTGGCGGGCCAGCTCGGCGACGCGACGCCGGTCGTCGCGGTGCTCGAGCACGCGTGGCAACGCATCGACGAGCCGGCGCTGCGCTACGAGCTCGCGCTCTTCCTCGGCGAGAACAGCCTGTCGCTCGAGCGCGCCGTGCACTACTACGAGGCCGCGGCGCAGGCGAAGCCCACCGGACGCCGCGCGCTCCGGGGGCTCGTGCACGCGTACCGCCAGATGGGCGACGACCGCCGCGCAGCCGCGGCGACGGAGCGATTGCTGGAGCAGTTCGATCCCAGCGAGCCCTCCGCGATCGACCTGCGCATGGGCATCGCCAGCTTCCTGTCCGGCTCGCCCGAGACCTTGCCGCGCGCGCTCGACCACGCGCGCATCGTGCTCGACGCACGGCCCGACGATCCGCGCGCGCTGCAGCTCATGGCCGACTTGCTCGAGCGCGCCGGCCAGGGCGTGGCGGCGGCCGAGCTGCTCGAGCGACTGGCGGCGCGCGAGCGCAACCGCGATCGCCTGCACGACATCCTGCTGCGGCGCGCGAAGCTGCTGGCCACCGATCCGAAGCAGCAGGCCGCTGCGCTCGACGCCATCGAGCGCGCGGCGAACCTGAACCCCGGCAACCGCGAGACCGTGTCGCTGTTCGTCGACCAGCTCGAGCGCGCGGGTCAGACCGATCGCATCGCGGCCTATCTCGGGCCGATCCGCAACGCGGTCGGGGCGAACATCGGCCGTGGTGCGGTGAGCCTGCGCGACCTCGCGTTGCTCGCCAAGGTCGCGCGGCTCGTGCATCCCCCGCTCGCGCGCATGGCCGATGCGCTGGTGGCCGCGATCGAGCCCACCGGCGAAGCGGCGGTCGAGCTCGCGATGCCGTCGTCGGCGAACCTGCGACAGTTCATCGATCGCGCCGACGCCCGGCTCGCCTTGCTCGCCGAGGGCGAGCCGCCGCCGTTGCACTCGCTGCTCGCGGCGATCGACGGTGCGGTCGCGCGACTGGGCCACGAGTTCCCCTCGATCGGCCCCTCCGATCTCGCGCCGATGCCGAAGGGCGAAGGCGGGCCGGTGCTCGGCGAGACCGCGCGTCGCCTCGCCGAGCTCTCCGGCGCACGTGCGCCGCGGCTGCAGGCCAGCAACACCCACAACACCGTCATCTTCCTGCAGGACCCGCTGCCCACCGTGCGGCTCGGCGTGAACCTGTGGAACCTCGGCGACGAGCTCGCGATGCGCGGCCTCATCGCGATCGCGTTCGCGCGGCTGTCGTTCGGAGCGCCGCGCGTCCGCGGGCTACCGCCGGTCGCGATCGACCTGCTGCTCGCCGCGTCGTTCGAGGTGGCCGGCGTGTTCAACCCGCTGACGGCCGATCCCGATCCACGCGTGCTCGGCGAGCTGGTCGCGCAGCTGCGCAACCTGCTGCCACGCCGTCACCTGAAGGCCGTCGAGGACAGCTGCAAGGCGCTGGCGGGCCACGTGTTCGATCCGGGCGGCACGGCCCGCGCGATTCGAGCGAGCGACCTGCGGCTGGCGACGCTCTTGACCGGCGACCCCGCGAGCACGCTGTCGGCCGCCTGTGCGCTCGACGGGGTGATGGGCGGGAGCCTGAAGCAGCGCACGAACCGCTCGCGCAGCGCTCAGGAGCTGCTCGCCCACCTGATCGGCGACGACTTCATCGCGGCCGCCGTCCAGCTGGGCTCGCTCTGAGCCGGACCGCTACGCCCCGTGGCCATGACCGTGGTCATGGTCGTGGTCGTGGTCGTGGTCGTGCCCGTGGGCACCATGGTCATGATCATGGCCATGGTCGTGATCGTGATCGTGATCGTGATCGTGATCATGATCGTGCGCCCCCGGCATCCCCGGGATCGGCACCTTGCCCCCGCGCGTCACGACGCGCAGCAGGCTCGCGACCTGGTAGCCGAGCACACGATGCGCCCAGGGAATCGTCTCGGGCGCGTCGCTGCTGCGCAGCGCCTCCGCCATCTCGCCGAGCGCGCGGCCCGTGTTCGCGTTGCCCATGAGCCACGCATGGGCGCCGGCGTCCTCGAGCGCGTTCGCGATCGGTCCCGCGAGTCCCTTGCGAATCGCCTCGTCGCCCGCGCACGCGCGACCGATGAGCTCGACGCGCTGATCGTCGTCGGTGGGCTGCGGCGCATCGCCGTGCAGCTCGGCCGCCTTCTGCAGCATGCCGTCGAGGTTCGCGAGCGGCGGCCACTGATCCGCACGCACCGCCGCGATCACGTTCTCCGCCTCGGCCGGATCGAAGGCCGGCGCATCCGCGGTGACACCCGCGAGGAAGCTCTTGGGCCGCTCGCTCGGCGCCGCGCCGAGCACCGAGAGCGACTCGTCGAGCGCACGCGGCACGCTGAACCCGGCCGCGACGGTGTTGTCGCGCGCCCAGCGGATCCGCGACTTCAGCCAGTCGACCGGCAGCACGCGATCGCCGTGCGCACGACCCCAGTCCTTCAGCGTGCGCGCACGCTGACCATCGGTCTGCCGGTACGCCTGGAAGTCGAGCACGCGATCGTCGGGCCCGAGCGTGCCGACCAGCAGTCGCGCGCCGTCCTCGTCCGGCTCGGTGATCACGAAGCGCAGCGCACCCGGCATCGAGCGCGCGTCGACGGTGGCGACCGGCGCGAGATCGCCACGCATCGCCTGCAGCCCGTCGCCGAGCGACCAGCTCTTGCCCGCGTGCTCGGGCACCTCGATGCCCTTGCTCTTCAGCGCGTGGATGGCCTTGCGGACCGCCTTGCGCACCTCTTTGTCGGCGTGGTCGCGCAGGCCTGCGAGCCGATCGACGGCCCGCTCCTTCACGAGCTGGGGAATCTCCTTCAGCAGCGCAGCAGCGGACTCGGACATCGCACGCGGGCTTACTACATCCCCTGATCGAGCGCAAACGCGGGCCGTAGGCACGCGCCCGTGCCCCATCGCGCGCGGCGCCAGCTCTGCTCGTGCGCGAGCTGCCACGCGAGCGCCGTGCGGACGATCCGCAACCCGACGCCGCCTTCGGCGAGCACGTCCTTGGTCTCGCCGGGATCGGCCTGCAGGTCGAAGTAGCGCTCGGCCATGCCCGGGCCGAGCACGAGCTTCGCGTCGCCGACGATCGCCGCGCGCGTGCCGTCCCCGAGGTAGGCGACGACGAGCCGCGGCGGCGGCTCGGGATCGTCGATGACGCCGATGAGGCTCTCGCCCTGCCATCCCGCCGGCGGCGTGATGCCGAGCAGATCGGCGAGCGTCGGCGCGAGATCGACGAGGTCTACGGGTGCCGTCACCCGTCCGGACGCGAGCACTGCGGGCGCATGGATGAGCAGCGGCACGCGCAGGCTCTCCTCGTAGAGCGTGAAGCCGTGTCCGGCCCCGCCGTGCTCCGCGAACTCTTCGCCGTGCACGCCCATCACCACCATGATCGCGTCGTCGAAGCGCTGCTCGGCGCGCAGGAAATCGACGAGCTCGCCGAGCGCCTCGGAGACCATCTGCAGCTCGCCGCGGTAGAGCCGACGGACCCATGCGAGCTCGCGCGCGTCGGGCACGTGCTTGCCGAGCCGCACGCGGCCGGCCCACACATGGGTCAGGTGCGCGAGCGGTGCGCGCGGCGGTGCGACGGCGTCGCCGAGCAACTCGCGGGGTGGCTCGTACGGCGCCTGCGGATCGATCACGTCCGCGAACAGGAACCATCGCCCGTCGCGCCCGCGCAGGCGGCTCGCCGCGGCGCCCAGCACCGCGCGTGCATGATCGTCCTGGCCCTCGCCGCCGACGATGCGGCGATCGTCGATGCCTTGCACGAGCCCGCGCTCGTCGCCGAGATCGCCGTTGGCCGCGACCAACACCCGCAGGTGATCGCTGCGCTCGAGCAGCTCGGGCACGAGCGTCTGCGTGTCCGCGACGAACGTGCCGCGCACGGTGAGGTGCGCCGGCGGCAGCACCGACGACAGCCACGCTGCGTGGCTCGGCACTGCTGCGGGCGACACCGCGTACGCGCGCTCGAACACCAGCGACTCGGACATCAGTGCTTCGAGCGCCTCGAGCGGCGGACGTCCACCGAGCTCGACCTCGTCGGCGCGCGCCCCCTCGATCGTCACGATGATCACGTCGCGAGGCCCACGCGAGCGGCGATCGAGCGGCACCGTGCGCGGCACCGCGACCTTCGCCGCGTCGATGCGCGCCACTGCCTTCGGATCCCGACCGCTGCGCGTGCGCAGCTCGACGCGGATCGGCAGCCCACCCCACGCACCGAGATCGAGCGAGCGGTGGTGGCCGGTCTCGCGCAAGGCCTCCTGCGAGAGCACCGTGGGTGCACGGCCGGCGGCGTGATCGTCGGTCGTGCTCACCAGCACGTCGAAGCCCCCCGTGCCCGCGACGTCGAGCTCGAGACGCGCACGGCGGGGCGGCTCGAAGTAGTACGCGAGCCCGGTGCCCGGCGCGAGCTCGAGCGTGCTGCGCCCGTCGGTGCCGGTCACCACCGTCGATGGCGGTCGAGTCTCGGCCTCGGCGAGCGCGGTGATCTGCGCGTGCGTGCCGAGCTCGACCCGCTCGATCGCCGCCGCCTGATCGCCCGCCGCCGCGCCGGTGGTCTTGCGGAAGTGCAGCCGCAGCCGGTTGTCCCCGGCGACCACCGCATCGCTCGGCAGCGACAGCGTGCGGCGCTCCCAGGTGCCCGACAGGCTCAGGTGCGCGAGCACCCGCTCGTTCCACAGCACCGTCATCGCCTGGTTCGGCACGAGCCCACGCAGCGTGATCGCGATCGCGAGCCCGGGGTGGCCGTCCGTCTCCGGGTGCAGGCCCGGCGCGAGCTCGCCGTCCACCGGCAGATCGAGCGCGGCAGTGCGACCGAGCACGATGCCGACGCGGCGATCTTCGACGTCGGCACCGAGCTGCCACGCACCCATGCGCGCGAGCGCGAGGTGCTTGCGTGCGGACTCCATGCCGAGCTCGACCACGAGCCGGCCTTCGCGGAGCACGGTCGCGCTCGGGCGCTGTGCGATCAGATCGAGCCAGAGATCCGAGGTCTCGAGCCGGGGCACCGGCGCGGGCGCGTCCTCGACGACCGGCGGGCGCGCGTCGGGGGTGGCCCCCAGCGGATCGCGCTCGACGATCCCGCCGTTGCAACTGCAGGTCAGCAACGACGCGAGCACGAGCCGCTTCATCGCGGAGGCTCCCGCGTCGGAGCGATGTCGTGCCACACACGGCTGCAGGTGAGCGCGAGCACCAGCACGAGCGCCGACGCGAGCGCGCCGACGAGCGTGAGACACCACGCCGACCATGACGCACGCGTGGCGGCCTCGAGCAGCGCGAGCCCGCCGAACACCGCGAGCATGCCGGCGCCCACGAGCCCGGCACCGCGCGCGCGCGAGCTGCGATGGTCGAACCACGCCAGCAACAGGCACAGCGTGATCACACCGACGGCGAGCGCGGTGCCGAGCTCCTCGAGCCCGCGCGCGAGCGCGACGACCGGGGCCACGAGCGGTCCCGCGGCGAGGTCGTCGAGCCAGCGGCCCGGGGGCAGCTCGGCCGGCCACGGCCACAGCGCGAGCGCGGTCTGGGCCGTCGCCGCGGCGACGAGCACCGCCGCCAGCCGACGCCGCCAGCGGGCCCAGACCGCGAGCCCGAGCAGCGCAGGCACGAGCGCGAGCGCGGGCAGCAGCCGCCGCCGCGTGGGCTGTGCGGTGTGCAGGATCCACCCGCGTCGCTCGAGCGACAGCCGCAACGCGCACGCGCGGGCGAGCGCGACCGGCTCGACGACGAGGCGGTGAGGGCCTTCGGCGAGCCGCCAGACGCCGTCGTCCGCCACGGCCTCGCGCACGATGCTCGTCGCGGTGTCGTCGCCGTCGAGCGCGATCGGCAACCCGTCGGCGTCGCGCGGCTTGCCGTCGGCCGCACGCAGACCCGCGAGGCGATCGAGCGCCTCCAGCTCGTGACGCGCGAGCGAAGGCAGCACGCGCGCGAAGAGCGTCCCGTCGTCGGCGCGCGCGGCCAGCCCCGCCGCCAGCACCGCGCCGCCGAGCCACGCCGCGCGTGCGAGCATCATCGCTCGACCTGCGCGTCGCGCTCGCGCGCGGTTCGTGGCGCGCCCGGCTCGCGTCCGCGCGGTGCCGCGTCGGCGCCGGGATCGAGCTCGGGGAGCAACAACGCGGGTGCGAGCGGCACGCCGAGGACGAGGCGAAGGACGAGCTGCGGATCGTCGACCATGCCGACCGCCGCGACCGTGGGCCCGTCGGCGATCGGCTCGATCGCCGACGGACCATCCAGGAGCAGCCGCTCGAGCTCGATGCGCCCCTTCGGCGTCGCGATCGCGAACAGCTCGGCCAGCGCGAGCGCGCGCTCGGAGGCGCGACCGTAGGCGGCGAGCCCGACCGCGACGCGACGGCGCGTCGACCACTCGCGCGCGTGACGTGCGAGTGCGAGCCGGCTGCGCACGAAGCGGGTCGGCTCGCCGAACACGGTGGTCGCGATCGGCAGCAACGCGACCTTGCGGGCCGCGATCTGCTGCGCGAGCAGCTCGTCGCTCCACGCGGCGGGCTCGGTCGGGAGCGTGCCGACGCCGAGCCGCAGGCGAGCGACGGCATGGGCGGGCTCGACGTCGTCCGGCAGCAGCGCGCCGCGCAGCCACGGCACCGCCTCGGGTGCGTACCAGGGCCGCTGCACGATCTCCTCGACGATGCGCTCGCGCTCGCGCCAGCGCTCGCCCGCCGCGAGCTCGCCGAGGTAATCGACGACGTTGCGGCGAATCGCCTCGCGGCCGGCCTCGGTGTCGCGCGCACCCCAGCTCGTCCACGCATCGCCGAGGCCGCGCAGCAGCAGCTCGCGCCGCGCTTCCTGGTGGTCGAGCCCGGTGCTCGCGAGCAGCAGCTCGCGGAGCGCGATGAGCTCGGCGTTGCGATCCCCGAGCGCGCGCGCGGTCCGGGCATGCGCGCGCCAGCGCTCGGCCGGATCTTCGGCCTCGCCGGCGGCCGCGATGGCGAGGAGCTCCGCACGCGTGCCCTCCTCGGCGACGAGCGCGAGCCCGGCGTGCAGACCGAGCGCGCGGGCGCTGCGGAGCTCGGGGCCGTGCGCGAGCATCTCCGCGAGGCGGGCCGCGGTGAGCCGGTCGCGGCGGTGGATCAGCAGCGGCAAGAGGAGCTCGCCGCTGCACGCGAGCGCAGGATCCGACTCCACCGCGCGCGTGATGGCATCCGGGAGCCCGAGCGCATCGGGCTTGCGGCGGGCCAGCGCCAGCGCCTCGCCGAGCGGCGTGGCGGCCTCGGGACCGAGCGCCTCGGCGACGCTCGGGCACGTACCCGCACGTGGCTGCAGCCGCGGACGATCGAGCGCGAGCTCGCGGAGACGGGAGCGCATCGCCGGCACCCAGCCCTCGCCGAGCACCCGCTCGATCGCAGCCAGCTCCTCCGCATCGTCGGCGCACTCGCCCTCGCACACGGCCTGCCCCAGCAGGACTGCAGTCGCCGCCGCGGCGCGGACCGGCTCGAGGTCGACCTTGTCGCTGGCATCCGCGAGCGCGAGCGCGAGCCAGGGACGTCCCCAGCCGAGCGCGCGCGCGGCCGCGTCGGCGACGAGCGCGGTCGCGGCCGCGTCGTCGCGGGCCATCGAGCGCGCGAGCGCGAGCACGAGCTCCGGATCTCCGGCGGCGTCGCGCAGGCGCGCGTACGCCAAGAGCTCGGCGCTCGCGCCCGCCTCGGAGGGCACGCGCAGCGCCCAGTGCGTGCCGGAGGGCGCGATCGAGTCCGGGTCGCGCGGCGCCACGCCGGCCTCCGGCTTCGCGTGCGGCCGCCAGCGCGCGACGAGGGCCTGCTCGGCGGTGTCGAGATCGCCGGCCTCGGCCGCGACGCGCCAGTCGACGACTCCACTCGCGATGCGTGCACGATCGATCCACAGCGTGCGCTGGCTGGCGCTCGCGACCCCGCCGGTGGGCGTGCGTCCGAGCACCCGCTCGAGCCGCAGCTGGATGTACGCGGACTCGCCCTGCTCGACCGCACGCAGTGGCGCCGCGAACGACTCGGGCGGCGCATCGCCGATCCAGCCGCGCAGCTCGTCGTCGTCGACCAGCACGGGCCCGGTCTCGGCCCGCGCATCGGCGAGCAGCAGTCCGATCACCTGGTCGGGGCCGAGCGTGAACGCGTGCGCGCGGGCGAAGCGACGCAGCGCATCGGGGCCGGCCGCGCTGGCCTCGGCGAGGCCGGCCTCGAGCTGCTTCGCGCGCTCGCTCGGCTCGGGCGTGGCGCACGGGGAGTCGCCACAGCGCGCGCTGCGATCGGCGCGCGCCTGGATGCGCCGACGCGCGAGCACGTTCGCACGACGACGCGCCTCGGCATCGTCGTCGCCGCACAGCGCTCGCGCGCGGTCGAGATCGTCGAGCGCGGCATCGCCTTCGCCGAGCCCGATGAAGCCCTGCGCGCGCCGGCGCAACGTGCCACAGACCTCGGCGTCACCGCGCAGCACGGTGCGATCGATCGCGATCACGCGGGTCCAGTGCACCGCCGCGACGCCGTCGAGGCCGAGCGAGCGCTCGAGCTCGGCGAGCTGCACGAGCGACTGCAGCTGGCCGCCGCGCCGGAAGTCCTTCAGCAGCACGTCGCGCGCACGCTCGGGCTCGCCGAGGGCCACGAGCGCGTCGGCCCACGCGCGCGCCGCCTTGCGTCGCGGCGGACGGTTCGCCTGCTCCGCCGCGCGCACGACGTCCGCGTGGCGGCCCTGGGCCTCCCACCGCACGAGCTCGAGGTGGCAGCCGAGCACGAGCGCGAACGATGCGAGCAGCCGGGCGCGCCGCACGTCGCCTCCTCAGCCGCCGCCGCAGCCCAGTGCAGTCGCGCCGCCGAGCTCACCGACGAGCGCATCGAGCAGCTTCTGCTCGTCGCCGCGCAGCCGATCGCGTGCGGCCAGGGCGGCGCAGGCGTGCGCGTGTGCAGGCTCGTCGTCGCCGAGGTGCACGTAGGCCTGGGCGAGGCGCAGGCGGTAGCGCGGCTCGTCGGGGCGCGCGGCCACGAGCCCCTCGAGCATCTCGAGCCCCTTCTCGGAGTCGCCGTGCTCGACCAGCCGACCCGGTGCCATCACGTACAGCGAGCCGAGCAGCTGCGTCGCGGCGCGATCGCGGAGCTCCGGATCCCGCGCGATGCTCTTCAGCGCCCAGCTCTCGGCGTCGGTGACGAGCTTGCCCGCCTTCGCCCCGCGGTTCTCGGCGACGCGACCGGCGAGCGCCGCACGCACGAAGGCATACGCCGCGCTCTGGTCGTCGGGGATCGCGGTCACCTCTTCGAGCGCGCGGCTACGGTCCTGCTCGGTGTCCGTGCCCGCGGCGATCTCCTGCTCGAGCGCCTCGTAGATCGCGACCGGATCGCGGGCCGCCGCGGCGTCGGGCGGCCGCGTCTGCCCTTGGTCTTCCCGAGGCCCGCACGCGGCGCAGAGCGCGATGATCAACAGCCGTCTCACGCGGGAGAAGGCATACCACGGCCGCGGCCCACCGCGCGGCGTGGCCTACTTGCCGTAGGCCTTGATCACCGCGGCGTAGGGCGCGTCGTCGGACTCGACCAGCGCCTTCAGGCCCGCCTGCGCACACGCGGTCGCGCCGTCGCCCTTGCAGACCTCGGAGAGCTTGCCCTTGAACGTCTTGGCCTCGTCGGCCGGCGCATTGCCGAAGGCCACGACCGCCAGGGGCGGCAGCGGGGCCGACAGCCACACCGTATGCACCGCCGAGCCGCCCTCGAGCCGCTGCAGCTCGGCCATCTGCGCGTCGTCGACCAGCGCGCACTCGGCCTCGCCGGCGATCACCTTCTTGAGCGTCTGCACCGGTCGCGTGGTGGCGGTGACCTGGAAGTCGGCGAGCTTGAACGTGCCACCGGAGACGACCCTGTCGATGAACGGCACGTCGGCGCCGTGGTTCGTGGCGAGCGACTTGCCCTTGCAGTCGGCGAGCTCCGTTTGGTTCTTGCTCACCACGTAGTACTGCGCGCCGCCACCACCTTCGGCGTGCACCTGACCGACCACCTTCAGGCCCATCGACTCGCGCATCGCGAGGAAGGCCCCGAGGCTGAGGATCCCGTAGTGGGGCTTCGCCGTGTCGATGTAGCTCTTCGCCGCGGCACGCTTCGTCTGGTACGAGCCCTTCGCGCCCGACCAACCATTCACGCGCGCCACGTGGGTCATCAGCTCGTCGATGTACGACTGGGCGGTGGCGGCCGAGCCCGCACCGTTTTCCCGCAGCACCAGGATGCTCACCTCGCCGTCGGCTTCTGCCACCGGGCTGGTGGCGGTCGAGGCGAGCACGGCGAGGGCACAACAGGCGATGGTGGGCAGGCGCATGGTGGAGACTGGCGCGGTCAGACGGCGCCCTGTCGCGGAGTATGCATCGGCTGGCGGCCGTCGCGAGGCCTCGCGCACACGCCGAGGCCTGCGCCGGCGTTCAGCCCGACTCGTCCACATAGGTATACGGCTTGCCCCAGGCGTCGCGGAACACGTGCGCGCCGTCCCCTGCGGTCACGCGACGGTCGGGCACGAGCGTGACCTTGCCGCCGCCGCCGGGCAGATCGACCGCGTACTGCGGGATCGCGAGCCCGCTCACCCGGCCGCGGAGCTGATCCAGGATCGCGAGCCCGGTGCGGATCGGCGTGCGAAGGTGGGCGGTGCCGCCGACCGGATCGCACTGGAACATGTAGTAGGGCTTGCAGCGCTGGCGCAGCAGCCACCGCCCGAGCGCCTCGACGGTGGCCGCGTCGTCGTTGACGCCCGCGAGCAGCACCATCTGGTTGCCGAGCACGAAGCCGGCATCCGCGAGGCGTCCGAGCGCGAGCGCGGCCTCGGGCGTGCACTCGCGCGGGTGGTTGAAGTGCGTGTTCACGAACAGCGGATGGTAGGGACGCAGCGCCGCGCAGAGCTCGGGCGTGATCCGCTGCGGCAGCGTCACCGGATTGCGCGTGCAGAGCCGGATCACCTCGACGCTGGGGATCGCCCGCAGCGCGGCCACGATCTCCACCAGCCGCCGATCCGACAGGCTCAGCGGATCGCCGCCCGAGACCAGCACGTCGCGCACCGCGGGCGTGCGCCGCAGGTAGGCGTAGGCGGCCTCGAGCTGCTCGCGCGACGGCGCGCTGGTCTCGTCGCCGACCTTGCGCGAGCGCGTGCAGTGTCGGCAGTAGACCGGACAGTTGTGCGTGACGTAGAGCAGCGCGCGATCGGGATAGCGATGGGTGAGGATCGGCACCGGGCTGTGCTCTTCCTCGGCCAGGGGGTCACGCATGTCCCACGGCGTCGTGCGCAGCTCGTCCTCGTGGGGGATCGCCTGGCGGCGCACGGGGCAGCCGGGCGCGCCGACGAGCGACAGGTAGTACGGCGTGACCGCGAACGCGAACGCGTCGGCCCGGCCCTCGATGCCGCGTCGCTCCACGTCCTCGAGCTCGACCAGCCGCTCGAGCTCGGCGAGCGTCGTGACGCGCGCGCGCAGCTGCCAACGCCAGTCGTTCCACTGTGCGTCGGGAACGTCCGCCCACGCCGGATGGCGCGGCGACGCTGCGGGCTCACTCATGCCGGCTCGGTATGGGCCGTGCGCGCAAAAAGTGCAATCGCGGCCAGCAGCGCCGCGACGAGGACCCCGACCAACACCGCCATCGAGGCGCCTTCGAGCGCAGCGACGAGGCCGCTCGCCGCGGTCGCCACGCCGCTCACCGTCGCGCTCTCGCTGTCGAGCACGAGCCAGCCGACGATCGCCGCCGCGAGGTAGCCCCCGCCGAGCGCGAGCCAGCGCGTGCGCGCGGAGAGCTCGGCCCCGACCGGACGCTGCGGCAGCGCAGCGAGCACGCGCGCGGTGAACAGCGGATCGGCGCCGACGTCCGCGTCGTCGAACAACGCGCGCTCGCCCTCGACGAAGCGGGCGATCTCCGGCTTCGCCGCGGGATCGAGCGCGGGCTCGCCGAGCCACGAGCGCCCGCTCGGATCGCTACGCAGCGCCGCCGCCGGCACGTCGAGCTCCGCGAGCCGCGTGCGCACGTCGTCGTGCGAGCTGCTCACGCCGGCACCTCGGCGTCGTCGAGATCGTCGGCGCGCACGAGCTGCGCATCCCAGCCGTGCAGCTTCGTCCGCAAGAGCCGCTTCGCGCGGTGCAGGTGCGTCTTCACGGTGCCGAGCGGGAGCTCGAGGATCTCCGCGATCTCGGGATACGAGAGATCCTGCATGTAGTAGAGCACCACGACGCCGCGGTAGCGCTCGGGCAACGTCGCGACCGCGAGATCGAGATCGCGGCGCAGATCGGAGCGCGGCGGCGAGCAGGCGTCGTCGGGCGCCGCGGTGGCGGTGTCGTAGCCCGAAGGCAGCGCGCTCCAGCGACGCGTGCGCGTGCTGTGGTTGAGATACGCGTTGTAGCTGATGCGATACAGCCACGTGCTGAAGCTGGAGCGGCCCTCGAAGCCACAGAGCCCCCGGTACGCGCGCAGGAACACCTCTTGGGCCAGATCGTCGGCCAGCGTGCGATCGCCACACAGGCGCAGCAGCAGCCCGCGGACCTTGCCCTGGTGCCGTCGCACGAGCTCCGCGAACGCGACGCGGGCCCCCTCGGCCGCGCGACGCACGAGCACCACGTCGTCCTCGACGACGGGCTCGGCGCTCGTGCCCTCGCCGATCAACGCACCGATCGGCAGTGTCCGGATCCCCGCGGTCATCGTTCCTCCGAGCGTCGCGCGAGGCGGAAGCTCGCGAGGTAACCAGCGCCTATGAACGCGGGCACGAGCCCGCCGGCCGCGAGGCCGCGATCACCGAGCAACCAGCCCGCGACCACGAGCCCCAGCCCTGCGAAGCCGAGCACGAGCCCACGGCGCAGGTCGGCGCGCGCGGGCGCGGACAAGAGCCCCACCGGGGGCTCGAGCCCCTGCTCGATGAGCCGCCGCGCGAGGTCGAGCCGCTTGTGCTCGGCCGACAGCCGCATGCGGCCGAGCGCGATGACGACCACCGCCGCGAGCGCGAGGAAGGCGATGCCGAACCCGCGCATCGAGCTCGACGTCGCGCCGTCGCCACCCACCTGCAGATCGATCCACGAGGTCGCGGCCTCGAGCTGATCGACGCAGCTCATGCCCAGCTCGATGAGATCCCACGTGCGCTCGTAGACCTCGCTCTCGAGCTGCGGCGCCGCCTGGGCGACGGACGCGACCAGCGAGGTCGCGAGCGAGGCACCGACGACGGGCAGCCACGAGCGGAGGGTTCGGTCGCGCATCGACATCGCGGTCAGGGGGCGGGGCCAACCGGTTCGACCCTGGGGTTGTTTCCCGGGTTTCGCCCTGCCCGCGCTCCGGACGCACGTTCCTTCAGCTTTGCGCGGACCCACGCCACGATCATCGCGCAGAGCTCGAGCGCGAGCAGGATGATGATGGGGTCGTAGGGCGTGCGGAGCCGCACGTCTCCGAAGTAGATGGCCGCCACCACCAGCGCGGCCAGCAGATGGATGGCCACCAGGGCGAGCTTGGGGTGCCGCCGCGGCGCGAACACGACCAGCATCGCCAACAGCGCCGGGATCGCGAACGTGTGGGTGTGGATCATGCCCCACTTCGACGCGAACGGCGCCCACTGGCCCTTGCCGGAGTCGGGCCAGATGATGTTGTACCGCCAGAGCATCAACATGTTCACGAGCGCGTACTCGGCCTGCTTGAGCCAGCCGCCCGCTTCGATGCACTGGCGCATGTAGTCGCGGTGCACCTCGGCGTCGCCGATATAGCCGTAGTAGTAGAAGTGCGCGTCGATGATCGGATCGAGCTGCGGCCACTCGCCGGGCGCGGTGACCGAGCGCTTGCCGAGCTGCAGGAGCGGCGGCGGCCCGAAGACGGTGCGCGAGCGACCGGGGCGATCGGGCAGCGCGATGATCTTGCCGACGTGGCAGCGCCCGAAGACCTGGTTGAACGTGCCGTTCTCGGAGATGAGCCCCCAGCGATCGGTGTGGTAGTGCAGCCGCGCGGCGGAGAAGCCGAGCACGAGCACGATCGGGATCGCGGCGCGCACCAGCATGCCCACCCCGAGCTTCGGCCACAGCTTGCGGCCGAAGAACCAGAGCGGGAAGAGCAGCGCGACGCTGACCAGGATCTGTGGGCGCATCGCCGTGGCGAACGCGATCGCGACGCCGGCGATCCACGCATCGCGGGCGCGGCCGTCATCGACGATGCGCAGGAGCGCCCAGGTGCCGATCATGAGCCCGACCGCGAACGGGGTCTCGCTGAGGAAGTAGCCCGACAGCGAGATGAGCGGGTAGTCGAAGATCAGCAGCAGCCCGACCGCGGGCGCCACCCAGGGGAACTTCGTGACGCGCCGCGCGACCAGGTAGCCGAACATCGACACGAGCGCGCCGAAGCCCGCCATCACGACGCCGAGCCCGGTGAGGTTGTCCTTGCCGATGAGCTTCTCGATCCCGAAGAACAGCACGTGCGTGCCCCACGGGTAGAAGGCCGAGTACTCGCGCTTGCCCCACGTGTCGGTCCACAGCTGCGCGGCGCGGCCGACGTAGCCGTTCATGTCCGAGTACACGTAGTCGGCCGGCGGGTGGATGCGCAGGTTCCAGTGCACGCGCACGACCAGCGCGGCGAGCAGCACCGCGATCGTCCAGCGCTCGCGCACCAGCCACGCACCGAGTCGCTGCAGGAAGCTGCGCCCCGTCATGCCACGGCTCCTCGCGCGTCCGCGCGGCGGGTCCACAGCTCCGCGAAGTCGAGCTCGCGCGCGACGGTGGCGAGCTCGGGCGGCGCGCCCGCCCAGCGCAGCAGCGCGGCGGTGCGGTCGTAGGCGCAGCGCATCATCGCGGCGAGCTCGTCCGCGTGCACGCGCGCGAGCGCGACGACCTCTTCGAAGAAGCGCGGCCCGTCGTCGTCACGCCCGTAGAAGACCGGCTGGATGCCGAGCTGCTCGTCGAACCATGCATCGACCCGCGCATCGACCCGCGCATCGACCCGCGCACAGCTCTCCGCATCCGGGGCCCGCGGATCGGGCGCGCGCGCCGAGAGGTACGCGCAGCTCACGACGCACGCCGACAGCTCGTTCCACAGCACGGCGCGGCCTTCCGATCGCTGGAGATCGTACGGGATCGCCTGGTAGTCGAAGCCGTGATCGTCGTCCAACGTGCCGGCGAGCACGACGTGCACGAGCTCGTGCAAGAGGTTCGGCACGCCCTCGACCTCGATGCACGCGACGGGTGGCCCGTCGTGCACCGCGAGTCGCAGCCCCGCATCGCCCTCCATCGTCACGTCCACGCCCGCGCGCGCCGCGAACGGACGCGACGGGGCGAGAGCGCGCACCGAGTTCTCGGCCTGCTCACGTATCCGCACATCTGCACCCAACAAGGCCAGTGCCCTAGCACACCACGTCTGCAAAAGGCTATCGGCTTTCGCCGCCTGGTCGGCTATGGTCGAGGCTGCCATCCGCCTTCGGCGCGCCCATCCTACTCACGGGACCTCGCGCCAGCCAACGTCCGCATGCCGCCATCGCAAACCCCCGCGAGAGCCCCTCGTGCGTCGTCCCGACTGGGTCGGTACGAGCTCGTCGGCCGGCTCGCACGCGGGGGCACGTCGACGGTGTACCTCGCGCGGGCGGTCGGCAACGGCGGGTTCGCCCGTGAGTTCGCCCTCAAGGTCCTGCACCCGCACCTCGACCCGTTGCTGCGCACGCGCTTCCTCGACGAGGCCCGCCTGTCGTCGCGGGTGCACCACTCCAACGTCGTTTCCACGATCGACGTCGGTCGCCAGAGCGGGCTCGACTACCTCGCGCTCGAGCTCGTCGACGGGGTCGATCTGCGGCGGCTCATGCTGCACCGCAGCGTGCCACTGCGGCCTCGGCAGGCCGCGTACATCATCACGATGATCGCCCGCGGCGTGCATGCGCTGCACACCGCGACCGACGAGCACGGCGCACCGATGCACGCGGTGCACCGCGATCTGTCCCCGCACAACGTGATGATCGATCGCCACGGCCGTGCGGTGCTCATCGACTTCGGGCTCGCGAAGATCGCCGAGCGCTCCGAGGTCACGCAGGTCGGGGTGCTCTGCGGCCGGCTGCCGTACATGAGCCCCGAGCAGGCCCAGCTGCTGCCGCTCGACGCACGCAGCGACGTGTTCTCGCTGGGCTCGGTGCTCTACGAGCTGCTGGTCGGTGCGCTGCCGTTCGGCGACGACGACAGCCGCAGCACCCACGAGAAGGTGATCGCCGCCGATGCGCAGGATCTCGCCGAGCCGCTGCGCGAGCGCGGGCTCGCCTCGGGGCTCGTCGAGATCGTGCTGACCTGTCTGCGCCGCGATCCTGCGCAGCGCTTCGCGACCGCGGCCGAGCTCGCCGACGCGCTCGAGCAGGAGCTCGCGCACCAGGGGGCCGACCTCGCGGCGCTGCAGCGCGAGCTCGGCGAGATCGTGTCGGCGGTCGCGAGCGACCTGCCCAAGCCGCCGCCCGCCGAGCTGCCGGGGCAGCGCAAGCGGGCGTGGCCGATGCTCGCGGCGATCGGCGTCAGTGCCAGCGCGGCCGCGCTCGCGATCGCGTTCGCCGTCGCGGGCCGCACCGAGCTGCGCGCCCACGCCGGCACCGACGCTGCGACGCTCGCGAGCGATGCGGCCCGCGTGCCCACGCCGTTCACCACCGAGCTCGCGGTGCCGCCCGCTCCGCCGCCGCCTCCGGTCGCGACGCCGGCTGCGGCCCCCACGATCACCGTCGTGCCGATCCCCATGGCGCCCGCCGCCGTGCCCGTGCTCGCCGAGGCCGACGTCGCGTCGAAGCCGAGCGCGGCACCGCGGCGCAAGCGAGCCCGCGCGCTGAAGCCGAATCCCTACGCCGGTCCGTGACGCGCGAACGCAGGCTGCTCGCGGGTGTGGTGATGATCGCCGTGCTCGCGCATGCACCGGGCGCCCTCGCCTCGCCATGGGCGATCGCGTCGTCGAGCGAGCGCGGTGCTCCGAACGGCGGGCTGCGTCGCGGCGGTCCGAGCATCGACGAGACCGCGGACGCCTCGCGGCGCGAGGCGGCGGCCGCCTTCGCGGACGGCGAGGCGGCCTTCGATCGCGGCGAGTACGAGCTGGCCGCCGAGCGCTTCGGTCGCGCGCACGCGCTGCTCCCCCACCCGTGGACGCTCTACAACCTCGCGCTGTCGCGCTCGCGCAGCGGCGACGTGCGCGGCGCGTGGCTGGCGTTCGACGAGCTCGGCCACCGCGCGGCGACGCCCGAGGATCGCAGCGAAGCGCAGGCCGAGCGCGACGCGCTGCGTCCATTGCTCGCGTTCGTGCAGGTGCACGGCGACGCGGGGGGCATCGCGTGCATCGACGGCGTGCAGCTCGAGCTCGATGCCAGGGGCGAGGCCGAGGCCGTGCTCGTGCCGGGCACGCATCGGCTCGCGGCGCCGAAGAGCGATCGCACGGTCGAGCTCGCCGCGGGCACGACGACGCGGCTCGACGCGCGACCGGCTGCGCAATCCCATCGGCCGCGCGCGCGCGGGTGGCTCATCGCCGCGAGCGCGATGTCCGGGCTCGCGCTCGGCGGTTCGATCGGCGCCGCGGTGGTCACGGACGCGCCGCTCGGTCGCGGGCTCGCGGGCGCGGCCGCGGGCGCGAGCGCGGTCGCGTTGGCGGGCACGATCGCGGCGCTGGTGATCATCGGCAAGCGCACCGCGAAGGCGCCGGCGTTCACGTGCCGCGGCGGTTGAGCCGTCGTCAGAATCGACCGGAGATCGACAGCAGCGCGCTCGTGCGATCGGCCGCGACGCTCGCCGCGATCCTGCGGCGCTTCGCGAGCCCGAGGCCGAGCAGCGTCGCGCCACCGGCGAGCACGAACGCGCCCGGGATGCCCATCACCATCGCGCCGCGGTTGCGCGCGCCCGCCATGCACGAGTTGCCCGCGAGGCGTCGGCACGGATCCGTCGCGCCGAGGATCGCGGCACCGAGCACCATCAGGCCGCCGGCGGAGAGCAGCATGATGCCGCCGCGGATCCGTCGCGTCGCGACCTGGCCCTCGGGGCTGTCGCGCACCTCGTCGTAGGTCTCGATCGACACGGTGAGATCGAGCGCCTCGGCGTCGTCGTCGTCGTCCGCCGTCGCCTCGGTGGCGGGCACCTCCGGCGGTGCGTCCTCGACCGGCGGTGCGTCCTCGACCGGCGGTGCGTCCTCGACCGGCGGTGCATCCTCGACCGGCGGGAGCTCGGGCGACGGCGCGAGCGTGCGCTCGCTGCCATCGAGCGCGCGCGCGTCGGGCTCGGCCGTGGGCGCCGCCGCGGGCCCTGCGTAGGTCCGGGGCTCGGCGGCGGCCACGTCCCCGCCGGCGAGCGCCAGCGCGGAGGCCAGCGCGATCGATCGCCCACGGCTCTGCACGGCGCGCACCATAACACTCGCCGCCGACTGCCGCGACCGCGTCGCCCGTGGCAGCATCGAGCCTTGCTCGCGCTCGCGCTCACCGCCGCCCTCGCGCTCGCGCCTGCGGCCACGCCGCTGCCGAAGGCCGGCCCCGCGTGCCCCGACGCGCCCGTGCCCACGCTCGAGCTGGGCCCGAAGGACGCGCCGCTGCAGCTCGATGCGTTCGTCGATCCCAGCTCGCCCTCGGCGCTCGTCACGTGGATGGAGCTCCTGCGCATCGTCGGCGAGCGCGAGCCCGAGCTGCGCATCGCGGTGTGGCTCGTGCGTCCGCTCGGCCCCATCGAGCCGCGCTCGGAGCGAGTGCGCCGACTCGCGTGGGCGGCCGCGCGTGCAGGCAAGCTCGAGGCGGTGCTGCGGCAGATCGCGAAGACCGGCACCGAGCACGCCGCGGCCGCGCTCGGCAGCCCCACGCGTCGGCCCGCGCTCGCGGCTGCGCTCGGCCTCGAGCCCGCCGCGCTGGATCGCATGCTCGCCGATCGCTGCGATCTCGAGCGCATCGATCTCGCGTCGACGAAGGTCGGCGAGCTCGGCCGCGGCGCGACGCTCGGCATCGTGCGCCTGCCCGCGTTCGCGCTCGGCGAGCTGGTGTTCGACGATGCGCCCGGGCTGGAGCGCGTGCGTCCCGAGCTCGCACGCGAGCCGATGCGCCGTTCGCTGCGACGCCGTGCCCTGCCCCCGCTGCCGCCCGACGCCCGTCCGCGGGCGGAGCGACTGCGCGTGCCCCCGCCCGGCGGCATCGTGCTCGGGGGCATCGGCCTGCCCCATCGTCTGCTCGTGATGGCGCAGAGCGAGGACGATCCGAACCTCTTTCTCAGCCTGCCGCGCGCGCTGCAGCACCGCAGCGACCGACCCGGCGAGCTCGCGGTCCACGTCGTCGCGCGCGGCCAGGCGCTCGGCGCGACGATCCTGCGCCACCGACTCTGCGCCGCGCGGACGCTCGGGCGCGAGCTCGACTACGTGCGGCTCCTGGCCGCGGCGCCCGAGGCCCGGCAACGCCCCGACAGCGACACCGCGGCGCTGCTGCGTGCGCTCGACGAGGTGCCCGAGCGCGTCTGCGAGGCCGAGCCGGATCCGGCGCGGGCGAACCTCCCCGACGGCACGTGGCTCGACGGTCTGCCGCGCTCGCCGACGGAGCTCGAGGATCTCGCGGCGCTGATCCGGGTCTCCGCCGCCGCGCTCCGTCCGCTGGGCCCGTGGATCGGCCCCAGCACGGCCGCCAGCCGGCCCTGATATCATCGCGCCCCCGCATGGAGGTTCGCTACTTCGCGGCCACGGACGTGGGCCGCAAGCGCGCTGCCAACGAGGACAACTTCCTCGTCGATCACGACCTGCGTCTGTTCGTCGTCGCCGACGGCATGGGCGGGCACGCGTCGGGCGAGATCGCCAGCGCGATCGCGGTGCATGCGGTGCGCGACGTCGTGCACCGCGAGCGCACGCTGCTCGCCGAGTACGACGACGAGGATCCGCGCAGCCACGTCGAGGTGTGCACGCTGCTCGAGTACGCGGTGCACTGCGCCGGCGAGCGCATCCACGAGCGCGCGCAGAAGGAGCCCGAGAAGCGCGGCATGGGCACCACCATCGTGGTGCTGCTGCTCATCGGCGCGCGTGGCTTCATCGCCTACGTCGGCGACAGCCGCATCTATCTCGTGCGCGCCGGCATCGTCTACCAGCTCACCGAGGACCACAGCCTCAAGAACGAGCTCATCCGGCTGGGGAAGATCCGCGCCGACGAGTTCGAGGACAGCCCCTACGCGAACCTCAAGAACGCGATGACGCGGGCGGTCGGCGTGTACCCGATGGTCGAGGTCGACACGCTCGACTTCGACGTCATCCCCGGCGACTCGTTCCTCCTGTGCAGCGACGGGCTCTACGAGTACCTGGACGACGGCGACATCTCGCGCACGCTCGCGTTGCCGGAGATCCGCGAGGTGCCGGGTCGGCTGGTCGAGCTCGCGAACACGCGCGGCGGCAAGGACAACATCACCGCCGTCACCGTGCAGATCGCCGGCGAGGCCGGCGACCACGATCGCGCGAGCGAGGTGAACTTCACGCTCGATCGCCTGAAGGGCGTGCCGCTGTTCCGCCAGCTCAGCTACCAGCAGCTCGTGCGCATCATGAACGTCGCGCGCAACCGCCAGCTCGACGTCGGCCAGGCCATCTTCCGCGAGGGCGACGAGGGCACCGATCTGCACGTGATCCTGCGCGGCCGGGTCGAGCTCTCGCGCGGCGGTGTGCGCATCGCCGAGCTGCCTGCGGGCACCCACCTCGGCGAGATGGCGCTCATCGACGCGAGCGGGCACACGGTCACCGCGACCGCGGCCGAGCCCAGCAAGGTGCTGGCGATCTCGCGGCACGACTTCTACGAGATCCTGCGCAAGGAGCCCGCGCTCGCCGTGAAGCTGCTGTGGAGCTTCGTGCGGGTGCTGGCCGAGCGGCTGCGCACCACCACCGCCGAGCTCACCCACGCGCGCGCCCCCGAGCTCGAGCCCGACCCGACGCCCGAGCCTGCCGAGGATCCGTTCGCACAATGAGCGATGCGCAAGAGCCCGACGTGCCCGAGGTGCGAGCGCCCGACGAGGCCGCGCTGGTGGCCGCCGCCCGGGCCGCGCGCGCGTCCGCGATCTGCACGTACTCGGGCTTCGCGGTCGGGGCGGCCCTGCGCGACACCGACGGCCGCGTGTGGACCGGCGCGAACGTGGAGAACGCCAGCTACACGCTGGGGCTGTGCGCCGAGCGAGTCGCGATCTTCTGGGCGCTCACCCACGGCGCCCGCGATTTCACCCATGTCGTGGTCGCGACCGACACCCCGCGTCCGACCTCGCCGTGCGGCGCATGCCGACAGATCCTCGTCGAGTTCGCCCCCCGTGCGCAGGTGGTCATGGTCGCGCGCGAAGGCGAGCCGCTGCGGCTCTCGGTCGCCGAGCTCGTGCCCCACGCGTTCGACGACGCGGCGTTGCGCGAGGACTAGCGCCGCCGCCCGGGTCGCCCCCACCGCCGCCTCGACCGGTGTAGCCTCGGCGCATGTCGAAGGCTTGCCTCTTCGCGCTCGCATCGCTCGCGCTCGTCTCCGGCTGCGCCGAGGACGAGCAGCACACGTGGGAAGCGGACATCCGCTGGACCTCCTACGGGATCCCCCACATCACCGCGAAGGACGTGCCCTCGGCCGCCTACGCGCAGGGCTTCGCGTTCGCGAAGGACGGCGGCTGCATCCTCGCCGATCAGATCGTCAAGGTCCGCAGCGAGCGCTCGGCCTTCTTCGGCCCCGGTGAGAACGACGCGAACCTCGACAGCGACTTCGTGCTCCTGCACCTCGGCATCTACGAGCGCGCACAGCAGGCGTTCCCCGAGCAGCCGCAGGAGATCCAGGACGTCGTCACCGCGTACGCCGCCGGCTACAGCGCGTACCTCGAGCAGCACGGCGAAGACCTGCCGTGTGCGGGCGAGCCGTGGGTGCGCCCGATCGACGCGACCGATCTGTTCGCGCACTACCTCGAGATCGGCACGCTCGCATCGGGTCGCGCGCTGGCCGACTACATCGCCACCGCGCAGCCGCCCGGCGCGAACCTCGTGCGGGACGACGACCCGATGCCGCTGTCGCGGCTGCAATCGCGCAAGCCCGGCAGCAACGGCTGGGCGCTCGGGGCCGAGCGCTCGAGCACCGGCGGCGGCATGCTGGTCGCGAACCCGCACTTCCCGTGGCAGGGCGAGCTCAAGCTGTGGGAGAGCCACCTGCGCGTCGGCGAGGAGCTCGACATCTACGGCGTGGGGTTGATGGGCGTCGTGGGCGTGCTCATCGGCTTCAACGAGCACGTCGCGTGGACGCACACCGTGAGCGACGGCCAGCGCTTCACGATGTACAAGCTCACGCTCGATCCGAACGATCCCACCGTCTACATCTACGACGGCGCGCCGCGCCCGATGGAGAGCACGACGTTCACCGTCGACGTGCTGCAGCCGGACGGCAGCACCGGCACCGCGTCGCGCACGATGTGGCGCAGCCACTACGGCCCGATCCTCAACACGCCGTTCGGCTGGTCGACCGAGCTCGCGATCACCTATCGCGACGCGAACATCGGCAACACCGAGCTCATCGCCCAGTTCCAGGGCATGGACGCCGCCGACAGCCTGGAGGAGTTCCAGGACGTGCACGCACGCATCCAGGGCATCCCGTGGGTGAACACGATGGCGACCTCGAAGGAGGGCAAGGCCTGGTACGCCGACACGACGCCCACGCCGAACCTCAGCCAGGCGGCGATCGACGGCTGGCTCGCCGCGCGCGAGAGCGACTTCCTCGTCTCGGCGCTGTCGGAGAACGATGTCGTGCTGCTCGACGGCAGCAGCTCGCTGAACGAGTGGGTCGAGGAGAGCGGCAGCCGCGAGCCCGGGCTCGTGCCGTTCGCGAAGGTGCCGAAGCTCGAGCGCGACGACTTCATCTTCAACAGCAACGACAGCCACTGGCTCACCAACCCCGCGGCGCCGCTGGTCGGCTACTCGCCGATGCACGGCTTCGAGCGCACGCCCCGTACGCCGCGCACGCGCATGAACATGAAGACGCTCACCGAGCTCGGCGCCGGCTCGCCGTCGGGTGACGACGGCAAGTTCGATCTGACCGAGCTGCAGGCGGCGATCCTGTCGAACCGCGGCATGATCGCGGAGCTGGTGCAGAGCGAGCTGGTCGCGCGCTGCACGGGCGTGACGACGGTCGAGTACTTCGATCAGGTGTCGGGCAGCACGCAGACAGTCGACATCTCGGCCGCGTGCGCCGCGATCGCGGCCTGGGACCTGCGCCTCGACCTCGACAGCAAGGGCGCGATCGCGTTCCGCGAGTTCATCGGCGAGTACCCCTACGGCGAGCTGTTCGATTCCGGCGTGATGTTCTCGGTGCCGTTCGACGCCGACGATCCGATCGCGACGCCGAACACGCTGGCGCCCGCCGCGGACGACGGCACCGACTTCGCGCTCGGGGCCCTCGCGGGCGCGACGCTGCGGCTGCAGAAGGCCGGCATCGCGATCGATGCGAGCCTGCGCGACGTGCAGTTCACGAAGAAGGGCGACCAGAAGTTCGCGATCCACGGCGGCGGTCGGCCCGAAGGCATCACGAACCTCATCGACTACGACATCCTCATGACCACGCTCGAGCCGCCGATGTCGCGCGGCGAGGTGATCGACGAGCTCACCTGCCTGACGACCGAGGGCTACGTCGTGAACTACGGCACGAGCTTCATCATGACGATGCAGTACGGCGACGACGGCCCCGAGGCGGCCGCATTCCTCACCTACTCGCAGTCCAGCGACCCGAGCTCGCCGCACTACACCGACCAGACCGCGCGCTTCAGCGAGAAGAACTGGCGACCGATCCTCTACAAGGAGGACGCGATCGACGAGGACACCCAGGAGCGGCTGCACGTGGTCGGCGACGAGTAGCGCGGCGCTCGAAGAAAAATCGCGGCTCGGCGAGACGGAAGCGGCGCTCGCGTTACTCCCGGGTTCGTGAAGCGCGCCCTCGGACCCGTTCTGTTCGGCTGTGCATGCGCGGGTGCTCCCGGACCGACGGGCGGCGCCGGGTCGGAGTCGAGCACCGGCAGCCCCGCGACCAGCAGCGATCCCTCGGGGACGACGACACCACCGACGACCGATGCCGCCACCACGACGGCGACGGCGGAGACTAGCGAGTCGGGCGCACCCGCTGACACCGGCACGGACGGCAGCAGCACCGGCGAGCCCGCGCTCGTGCCGATGTTCGTCGCGCAGGGCATGGTCGGGCGCACGACGATCTCGTGCGACGACGGCCGCTCGTGGATCGCCGATCGAGCGTGGGACACCGAGGGTGATCCGCTGCTGTGCGGCAGCACCGAGCCCGTGCGCTGCGACGAGAGCGCGTGTCAGTACCTCGACATCACCGGCGCGTGCGTGAGCTCGGATCCCTGCGACTGCGGGCACAGCCCCGGATTCGCGAAGGGCATCGCGTACGGCGACGGTTGGTTCGTCGCGACGTGGGGCTGGGGACATCCCGGCTCCGCGCGCCGGAGCCGGAACGGCATCGACTGGGAGGCGACGCTCTCGGGCGAGGACGCGATGTTCGGCGGGCTCGTCCACGGCGCAGGCGCGTTCGTGCTGTCGTCGCGCTACCCGTACACGTCCGCCGACGGAGCCCGCTGGGTGGCTGGTGCCGAGGCCGACTTCCGCGGACCCGGCGGCGAGATCGTGTGGAGTGTGCGTCGGCTGGGCTTCGTGGACTACGACGGTGGCCGCTTCGTCGCGACCGCGAACCCGCCGCAGGCCGTGCTCGTCAGCGCGGACGCAGGGCTCACGTGGCACGCACCGACGAGCATCGACGACGCCTGCCTGGCGAGCGTCGGCAGCTACGGCGGCATCGCGTCCGGCAACGGGGTCATCGTGGGCATCGGCGACGACGGAGTGACGTGTCGCTCGAGCGACGGCGGCGACACGTGGACGCTCGGCAGCGTCGGCGGCGAAGGCATCTATGCGCGCGTCTTGTGGACCGGCGACGCGTTCGTCACCTGGGCACCGGGCGTGCGCTACACGAGCCCCGACGCAGCGACGTGGACCGCCACGCCGACGACTCCGGAAGGCGTGTGGCTCGGCGCGGTGGCGATGAGCGAGGCCACCGGCACGTTCGCCGCGAACGGCCGCGTGTGGGACGGCTACGAGCGCCAGTCGTTCTGGCGCAGCACGAACGGCGTCGACTGGGAGCAGCTGCCCGCGTCCGCGTTCCAGGGCGGACACTACGTGTTCGAAGTGGCGTTCGGCTGGGCCGAGCCGAGCGAGCTCTGCCCGGGCTGAGCGTCACCACACTTCGCAGCGATCGACGGGCCGCATCGGCGCGCCCTGCTGGCACGAGAAGGCGTCGCCGAACTCGGGCAGGTTCGCGAGCGGCCCGTTCACGCGGTAGCGCGGGTGGCTGTGCGAGTCGGTCAGCGCCATCACCTGATCGTTCTCGGGCGTGCTCTTCGTGCACCAGATCTGCCCGAACGACACGAAGAACAGCTGCTCGTGGGTCAGCCCCGGCGCTGCCTCGCTCTTCGGATCGAGCCCCTTCTCCTGCGCGGCCGCGAGGAACGCCCGATGGGCCTCCTTGATGCCGCCGAGATCCGCGATGTTCTCCCCGAGCGTCAGCTTGCCGGACAGGTGCACGCCGGGCTGCACCTCGTAGCCCGAGTACAGCTCGTCGACACACGCCGCGCGCTCCTCGAAGCGCGTGTTCACCTCGGGCGCCCACCAGACGCGCATCGTGCCCTCGCCGTCGAACTTGCGGCCCTGATCATCGAAGCCGTGGGTGAGCTCGTGGCCCATCACCATGCCGATGCCGCCCATGTTCATCGCCATGGGCCAGTCCTCGCGGAAGAACGGCGGTTGCAGGATGCCGGCCGGGAACACCATCTCGTTGCCGGACGCGTTGTAGTACGCGTTCACCGTGGGCGGCGTCATCTCCCACTCCTTCGGATCGACCTTGCCGCCGATCTGCGCGACCTTGCGATCGAGCTCGAACTGCGCCGCCGCGCCGACGTTCGCGAGGTGGTCCGCGCCGATGGTGAGCGGGCCGTAGTCGCGCCAGGTGTCCGGGTAGCCGATCTTGTTGACGATCGCGCGCATCTTGCCGACCGCGGCCGTGCGCGTGCTGTCGTCCATCCACGCGAGCTGCGGCAGTCCGGCCGCGAACGCGGACTCGATCTGCGTGATCATCTCGATCGCGACGCCCTTCGACGTCGGCGAGAAGCGCTCGTCGACGAAGCCGCGCCCGAGCAGCTCGCCGAGCGACGCATCGGCGACCTCGACACAGCGCTTCCAGCGAGGTGCGAGCGCTTGCTGCCCGCGCATCGCCTTGCCGAAGAACAGGAAGTTCTCCTCGACGAACGCGCTCGGCAGCTGGTCGGCCGCATCGTGCAGCAGCTGCCAGCGCAGGTAGCCCTTCCACGTCGCGACCGGGGTCTGCTTCAGCTCGGTCGCCAGCGCCGTGAAGTACGTGGCGGGCGCGAGGCTGACCTCCTGCACGTCGGCGCGCCCGAGCCCCGCGAACCACGCGTCCCACGGCAGCGGGGCCTCGGTCGCGAGCGCGGCGCGATCGACCTTGTGGTAGCGCTGCTCGGGCTCGCGCAGCTGCTCGCGCGGCAGCGAGAAGTTGGCCATGCGCCCCTCGAGCGCGACGACGTCGGCCGCGGTGGTCTTGGCCGTCGCCGCCGGCACGCCCGACAGCTCGAGCATGCGCGCGACGTGGGCCAGGTAGCCCTCGCGCAGCTTGACCATGCGCGCGTCGGTGGACAGGTAGAACTCGCGATCGGGCAGCCCCAGCCCGCCCTGCAGCACGTAGGCGATGTTCGCCTCGGGGTGCTTGTAGTCGGGGTCCACGTCGAAGTCGAACAGCACGCCCACACCACGGCGTTGCAGCTTGCCGGCGACCGCGAGCACGCCCGCGGCGTCCTTGATTCCGTCGATCTCCTGCAGCGCGCCCGAGAGCGGTGCGACGCCGCGGCTCTCGATGCCGCTCTCGTCCATGCACGCGTTCCAGAACACGCCGAGCTTGTCGCCGTCGCCCTTGGCGGCGCTGCGCTCGAGGATCGTGCGCAGCACCTCCTTGTTGCGATCGCGCAGCACGTGGAAGCGACCGTAGCGCGGCTCCTCGGGCGGGAGCTGCGTCGCGTCGAGCCAGCCACCGCACGCGTAGCGGTAGAAGTCGTCGCAGGGCGCGGTCTTCGGATCCAGGTTGGCGAGCACCTCGGCAGCGACGTCCTTGGCGATCGCGTGGCCGGCCTCGGGGCGCTTCGAGCCGCCGTCTTTGCAGGCCACGATCGCGAGGCAGAGGAGCGCTGCGCTCTTTGCAGTCTTCACGGGCCGGAGCCTGCCATGGCGGCCGTGCAGGCGCAGATGACATCGCGCACGCACACCGCGCACGCGCGTGAAACCAGGGCCGCGCGCACGGGGTCCGCCCCATGCCGTCGGCCGCGCCACTGCGAAATTCTACCGCAGCGCCGGCGCGCGACAGGCGTGCGGGAGAGCGGGCATGCTCCGCCCATCGTGAGCATTCCCAGCATGAACTTCGGCAAGACCCTCTCTCTGATCGCCGTGCTCGTGTGCGCCGGCTGCCCTGCGGACGACGACGACGACACCGGCGCCGAGACCGGAAGCACGTCGAACACGACGACGACGACCGCGAGCACGACCGACACGACGACCGCGAGCACCACGCTCGGCACGAGCGACGCGACGGAGAGCTCGGGCCCGGGCAGCAGCTCCGAATCCGAGGGCAGCAGCGACCACGGCCACGACACGAGCGCGGGCCACGACACGAGCGGCGATCACGGCACGAGCGGGCACGACTCGGGCAGCGAGACCGGCCAGACCGTGTGCGACATGCTCGGCGAGGGCTGCCACGACAACGAGACGAAGGAAGGCCAGATGTGCCACCTCGTCGGCCACGACGGCGACGAAGCGGCCTGCGAGAAGATCTTCGACATGTGCGCAAAGATCTGCGGGCTCTGATCGACCCGTCGTCCCCGGCCGCGTGGCGTCTGACCGGGGCGTGTCATCGCGGACGCGCCCGTCGCCCATGGGTCGGGCATGAACCGACGCGCCACGCGCTCCGCCCTCGCCTCGCTGTTGCTGCTCGCGCTCGGTTGCCACGACTCGGCCGCGCACGCACCGGGCTCCGAGAGCTCGTCGGAGGGGCCGCCCGGGCTCGCCAGCGACAGCAGCTCGTCCGAGCCCGGCGCGACCGAGTCGACCAGCGACGGTGTCGACGAGAGCAGCTCCGGCGACCGCGACCTCGCCGACGACATGCTGCCGCTCGGGCGCTCGCGCTTCGTCGTCGACGTCGGCGTGGAGGGCGGACACACGCTCGAGCTCCACGAGCTCGTCGACGGCGAGCCGCAGCCGCCGCTGCGCCTGCTGCCCGCGAGCCCGCTCGGCGCGACGTTCGAGGTCACGCCGCTCGGCGCGCGTGATCAGCTCGCGGTCGAGGTGACCTACTCCGCCACGAGCCGCGAGACGCTGCTGGTCGACTGGCGCACCGGCGAGCCCACGATCGAGTCGCTCGGCACCGCGACGACGTCGAGTGGCGTCTACTGGGACGGGCACCACGCGCTCGCGCTCGTGCGCGGCGACGATGCGTTCGCGCGCTTCGATCTCGCCAGCCTCGCGCCGCACGAGCCCGTGCCGGTGCTCGCCGACGTGCCGAAAGGCGTCGCGTTCGACGACGGCAATCCGCTGCTGCCCGTGGACGCCACGGTTGCGGCCCGGGGCACCCTGCTCGGCCACGAGCTCTACCTCGCGTCGCTGCTCGATCCCACCGCGCCGACCGCCCAGCCGACTGCGTTCGCGGGCACGGGCCAGTTCGCCTACGGCGTGCAGCAGCTCGCGGGCGGCCACGTCGCGTACCTCGTCGGCGATGCCCACCAGGCCCGACCGACGGAGCTGCACGTCGCGCCGAAGCAGCAGGGTCGGTGGACGACGCCGCTCGTCGCTTCGGCGCCCGCGGATCCGAACGGCGGGTTCGTCTCGCTGGTCGTGAGACCCGGCACCGACGGCTTCGCCTACGAGGCCGCGGGACCGGACGCCGCGAGCCCGCGGCTCTTGCTGCTCGGCGGCGTCGAAGCCGGCGAGCTCGCCGTGCCGCAGCGGCTGCGCGAGGGCTCGAGCGGGCAGCTGCGCTTCACCGACGACGGAGGCCAGCTGCTCTACGCGACCGCCGACGCGCACGCGCTCGAGGCGATCGCGCTCGAGGGCGACGTGCCCTCGGCCGCGCGCGTGCTGTTCGACGCGGGCGCGGACGAGGCCCACGTGCGGACGATCGCCCAGGACGGCGAGTGGGTGCTCGGCGAGCTCGCCCACCCCGGCACGACGCAGGCGTCGGGACTGTTCCGGGCGTCGCTCGGGGACGGCGGTGCGGAGGTGCTCGCGAGCGACATCGATCCCGTGCGCACCGCGTTCGCCAGCGACGGTCGCAGCGTCGCGTTCCTGCTCGGCGGCGGCGGGGGCTACGTGACGAAGGTCGTCGACTGCCGCGGGGCGGTCGCGGGGCCGCCGGTGCTCGCCGCGATCGTCGAGGCCCCGGTGATCGACGACATCGGCTACTCGCCCGACGGCGCGTGGCTGGCCATGGAGTCCAGCAGCGGCGCCTCCATCGACGCGGTGACGCTCGTGCGCGCCGACGCGCCCGGTGACGTGGTGCTGGCGCTGGGCGGGCTCGTCGGTCCGCTCGCGTGGCTGCCGTGATCGTCTGTCATGGCGTTGCCTCGCTCCGACAACGGGCGGGCATGACGAAGCGATTCGCTGGCCTCCTGGTGGTGTCGAGCGTGCTGCTCTCTGCGTGTGGCGAGCCGGACGACGGGCCCGACGTGGTCGGCTCGTCCTCGTCGAGCAGCGACGCGACCACGGATGCGCCCGGTCCCGAAGGCGGCCCGTCGAGCACGTCGGTCGCGACGACGGCACCCGGACCCGACGCGACCTCGGCCACGGAGTCGAGCTCGGACAGCGGAACCGACACGACGGCCGGGCCGATGATCCCCGGCTGCGACGACGTCGTGCCGGGCGAGTTCGCGCGCTGCCTCGACGCGCAGGGCATGAGCGACACCACGCTCTGCCACTGGATGGGCGGTGGCACATCCTTGCTGCCACCCAACTGCATCACCGCGGCGCTGGTCGAGGGCGGTAGCGTGTGCTCGATCCCGGACTGCGAGGATCGCTGCGACTGCTTCGCGCCACCTGCCACCGGCACCGCGACGGTCGAGTGCCTCGAGAACGTGGTCGCCGACCACAAGACCTGCGTGCTCTACTGCGGGGACGGCGAGCTCTGCCCCGACGGCATGGCCTGCAGCTACAACATCTGCGTGTGGCCACCGGCGTGAACGCGGGTGGCCACACGAGCGAAGACCACTACTTCTTCTCTTCGGTCTTCGTCTCGGTCTTGGTCTCCGTCGTCGTCTTGCCGTCCTTGGTCTCGGTCTTCTTCTCTTCGGTCTTCGTATCCTTCTTGTCGTCGCACGCCGGGAGCGCAGCGAGGGTGAAGGCAGCAAAGAACGCGAGTGCGGTGTTCGACTTCATCGCCCGCAGCTTAACGCGCAGAGCCGCGCGGCAGCAACAGAACGACGCACGCTCCACCGTGCCGGGTGCAGACAAATGACCGCGTGCGGCAGGAGTCGAAGCTCAAAACGAGCCCCTGCCGCACGCGATGCGTCCCGGAGAACGCACCGAGCGTAGCAAACTCGGCGCCGGCGCTCGCACCACTGGGCGTGCGTTGAACACCGTCCGGGCGCTTCCGTGGACGATCCTCGGGCCGAGCGCGCGCGTGGCACCGCCACGTCGGTGCACCACCCTGTCGCTGCGATGCCGCCTCGAGCACCTCCCCGTTCGCGGCTCTCGCGTGTCCTCTACGAGAACTCGCTCTTGCTCGTGGTGGGCGTGCTCGTGCTGGCGTCGCTCGCCGGCCAGGCGGTGACCGGCAAGCTCGTCTACGACGAACAGCTTGCGCACGACGGGCTCGCCCCGCTGACGACCGGCGAGTACCTGCGCTCGGGCCACTTCCTCGAGGCGACCTTCGAGAACTGGGAGAGCGAGTTCCTGCAGATGGGCATGTACGTGCTGCTGACGATCGGCCTGCGCCAGCGCGGCTCGTCGGAGTCGAAGAAGCTCTACGAAGAGGAGGAGGTCGATCGCGAGCCCGACCCCGCGCGGCCCGGCGCGCCGTGGGCGGTGCGGCAGGGTCCGCTCGTGCGGCGGCTCTACGCCAGCTCGCTGTCGCTGATGTTCTTCGTGCTGTTCGTCGCGTCGCTGTGGCTGCACGCGGAGGGCGGCGCCGAGGTCGAGACGATCGAGCGAGCGACGCGCGGCGAGCCGCCGATCTCCTGCGCGGAGTACCTCGTCACCTCGCGCTTCTGGTTCGAGTCGCTGCAGAACTGGCAGAGCGAGTTCGTCAGCATCCTCGCGATCGTCGGCTTCTCGATCTTCCTGCGCCAGCAGGGCTCACCGGAGTCGAAGCCAGTCGACGCGGCGCACGGCGAGACCGAGGACTGAGGGCGCGCGGCCCTCAACCTCCGAGCTGATCGATCGTGCGCGCCAGCTTCTCCGCGTTCGCGCGCAGCTCGACCAGCCGCACGCGCTCGCCGGCGACGACGTCGGCCGGGGCCTTCGCGACGAAGCCGGCGTTGTCGAGCTTCTTGGCCAGCGCTTCGATCTCCTTGCGCTGCTTGTCGAGCTCCTTGCCGAGACGCACGCGCTCGGCGGCGAGATCGACGAGGCCCGCGAGCGGCAGGAACACCTCGAGCCCGCGCACGAGCTCGAGCGCCGAGCCGGCCGGTGGGGCCGCACCCGCGCCGAGCACCTGGAAGTACTCGGCCGCGCTGCCGGCCCGCGCCGCACCGGTGAGATGCATGACCGCCGGCTCGATCCGTGCGAGCAGCTCGGCGCCGCCGATGCCCTCGGCCCGCACCGCGATCGGCACCGCCTTCGCGGGCGGCAGCTTGAACTGCGCCTTCAGCCCGCGCACCGCCTGCACCACGTCGATGACGCGCGCGACGTCGCCGGCCGCCTCGAGCACGCCCGCATCCGCGAGGATCGCCTCCGCCGCCGGCACCGGCCCGCGCCAGCCGTCGCCTTCACGCCGCGGGTACGGGGCGATCATCAGGCTCTCGCCCGGCTGCGCCTTCGGCAGCCGCGTCCAGATCTCCTCGGTGATGAACGGGATCAGCGGATGCAGCACGCGCAGCACGACGTCGAACACCGTGACCAGCGTGCCCTTGGCCGCATCGGCCACCGCCGCGTCCTCGCTGCGCAGCGCCGGCTTCGCGAGCTCGAGGTACCAGTCGCAGAGCTCGTACCAGACGAACTGGTAGGCCGCGTGCGCGGCGAGATCGAGCCGGAACGCGCCGAGCTGCGCATCGACCTCGCCGGCCACCTGCAGGGTACGCGCGAGGATCCAGCGATCGGCGATCGACAGCCCGCGCGTATCGCCGCCCTCGAGCACGCGTGCACGAAATGCCGCCGTGTCGTAGCCCTGCACGTTCATGTCGACGAAGCGCGCCGCGTTCCACAGCTTGTTGCAGAAGTGGCGGTAGCCCTCGACGCGCGCGCGCGCGAACACGATGCCGAGATCCTGGCCGGCCATCGTGCACAGATAGAAGCGCAGCGCATCGGCGCCGTAGCGATCGACCAGCTCCACCGGGTCGACCACGTTGCCCTTCATCTTCGACATCTTCTGGCCGTCTTCGCCGAGCACCATCGAGTGCAGGAAGACGGTGGAGAACGGCACCTTGCCGGTGAGGTGCAGCCCGAACATCATCATGCGGGCCACCCAGAAGAACAGGATGTCCCAGCCGGTCTCCATCAGGCTGGTCGGGTAGTAGCGCGCGAGGTCCTCCTCGCGGTCGGGCCAGCCGAGCGTGGTGAGCGGCCACAGCCCCGAGCTGAACCACGTGTCCAGCACGTCCTCGTCCTGGCGCAGCGCGGTCTTGCCACACGCGGCGCACGCGGTCGGATCGACGCGCGCCACCGTGACGTGGCCGTCGTCGCAGTACCACGCGGGGATCCGGTGGCCCCACCAGAGCTGCCGCGACACGCACCAGTCGTGGATGTTCTCCATCCAGCGGAAGTAGTCGGCGCTGCGATGCGGCGGCAGGATCGTGGTGTCGCCGTTCTTCACGGCCTCGATCGCCTTTGCGGCCATCGGTGCCACGTTCACGAACCACTGCGTCGACGGGATCGGCTCGACCACGACGCCGGTGCGTTGCGAGTGCCCGATCGAGAGCTTGTGGGGCTGCTCGCCGCGCAGTGCTCCCGTCTCGGTCAGCGCCGCGAGCACGGCCTCGCGGGCGTCGGCGACCGACAGCCCCTGGAAGCGCGCCGGCACCTCGGCGTTCATGCGGCCCTGCAGATCGAGCACGCACATCACCGGCAACCCGTGGCGCTTGCCGGTCTCGAAGTCGTTGAAGTCGTGGCCGGGGGTGACCTTCACCGCGCCGGTGCCGAACTCCATGTCGACGAGGATGGCGTCGCCGATGATCGGGATCGTGCGATCGGTGAGCGGCAGCTTCACGCGCTTGCCCACGAGGTGGCGATAGCGGGGATCGTCGGGATGCACCGCCACCGCGGTGTCGCCGAGCATCGTCTCGGGCCGCGTCGTCGCGACCAC